>NZ_CP016282.1:2087250-2783000 GCF_001679725.1 Cryobacterium arcticum
CTCGTGACCGTCGTAGATGGCGTCCACATCGATCTCGATGGCGTCGTCGAGGAAGCGGTCCACCAGCAGCGGGTGCGACGGGCCGATGATGCCCTGGCCCTGCATGCGGGTGAAGTAGTCGGCCAGGCTGGCGCTGTCGTAGATGATCTCCATGCCGCGGCCGCCGAGCACGTAGCTGGGGCGCACGAGCACCGGGTAGCCGATCTCCTCGGCCACCACGACGGCACCCGAGTAGTCGGTGGCGGTGCCGTTGCGGGGAGCGAGCAGGCCCGCGTCGGCGAGGATGCCGCTGAACAGGCCGCGCTCCTCCGCCAGGTCGATCGCGGTCGGCGAGGTGCCCAGGATCGGGATGCCCTCGGCCTCGAGGCCCTTGGCCAGGCCCAGCGCGGTCTGGCCGCCGAGCTGCACGACGACGCCCACGAGCTCGCCGCTCTGGCTCTCGGCGTGGATGATCTCCAGCACGTCCTCCAGGGTGAGCGGCTCGAAGTAGAGCCTGTCGCTGGTGTCGTAGTCGGTCGAGACCGTCTCCGGGTTGCAGTTGATCATGATTGTCTCGTAGCCGGCCTCGGAGAGGGCGAAGGACGCGTGCACGCAGGAGTAGTCGAATTCGACGCCCTGGCCGATGCGGTTCGGTCCGGATCCGAGGATGACCACCTTGCGGCGGTCGCTCGGGATCACCTCGGTCTCCTGGTCGTAGCTCGAGTAGTGGTACGGGGTGAGGGCGGGGAATTCGCCCGCGCAGGTGTCCACGGTCTTGAAGACCGGGCGCACCCCGAGGATGTGCCGGACCTTGCGCACATCCGCTTCGCCGAAACCGCGGAGTTCGCCGATCTGAGCGTCGGAGAAACCGTGGTCCTTGGCGGTGCGCAGGATCTCGGTGTCGAGGGTGTCCGAGGAGGCGACGGCGTCGGCGATCTCGTTGATGAGCACGATCTGGTCGAGGAACCACGGGTCGATCTTGGTGGCTTCGAAGAGCTGCTCGATGGTGGCGCCCTTGCGGAGCGCCTGCTGCACGGTGACGATGCGCCCGTCGGTGGGCACCTCGGCGATCTCGAGGAGCTCCTCGACCGAGCGGTTCTCCACGCCCCAGTGGAACGAGGAGCCGCGCTTCTCGAGCGAGCGGAGCGCCTTCTGCAGGGCGGAGGCGTAGTTGCGGCCGATGGCCATGGCCTCGCCGACCGACTTCATGGTGGTGGTCAGGCGCGGGTCCGCCTTGGGGAACTTCTCGAACGCGAACCGGGGCACCTTGACGACGACGTAGTCGAGCGTGGGCTCGAAGCTGGCCGGGGTGACGCCGGTGATGTCGTTGGGGATCTCGTCGAGCCGGTAGCCGAGGGCCAGCTTCGCGGCGATCTTGGCGATCGGGAAGCCGGTGGCCTTGCTGGCCAGGGCGGACGAGCGGGAGACCCGCGGGTTCATCTCGATGACGATGATGCGGCCGTTGGCCGGGTCGATGGCGAACTGGATGTTGCAGCCACCGGTGTCGACGCCGACGGCGCGGATGATGTCGATGCCGATGTCGCGCAGCTTCTGGTACTCGCGGTCGGTGAGGGTGAGCGCGGGGGCGACGGTGATCGAGTCGCCGGTGTGCACGCCGACGGGGTCGACGTTCTCGATCGAGCAGACGACCACCGTGTTGTCGGCGGTGTCGCGCATCATCTCGAGCTCGTATTCCTTCCAGCCCAGGATGGACTCCTCGAGGAGCACCTCGGTGGTCGGGCTTTGGTGCAGGCCGTCGCCGACGATGCGGCGGAGCTCCTCCTCGGTGTACGCGAAGCCGGAGCCGAGGCCGCCCATGGTGAAGGACGGGCGCACCACAAGCGGGTAGCCGAGGTCTTCGGCGAAGCCGACGGCCTCTTCCACGGTGTGGGCGATGTAGGACTTGGCCACATCCGCGCCGGCGTCGAGGACCAGCTGCTTGAAGATCTGGCGGTCCTCACCCTTCTGGATGGCCTCGAACTTGGCGCCGATCAGTTCGACGTTGTACTTCTCCAGGATGCCGCGCTCGTGCAGGGCGATGGCCGCGTTGAGGGCGGTCTGGCCGCCCAGTGTCGGCAGGATCGCATCCGGGCGTTCCTTGGCGATGATGGTCTCGAGGATCTCCGGGGTGATCGGCTCGATGTACGTCGCGTCGGCGAAGTCGGGGTCGGTCATGATGGTTGCGGGGTTGGAGTTGACCAGGATGACGCGGACGCCTTCCTCGCGCAGGACCCGGCAGGCCTGGGTGCCCGAGTAGTCGAACTCGCAGGCCTGACCGATGACGATCGGGCCGCTTCCGATGACGAGGACGCTGTTGATATCGTCGCGCTTGGGCATTACTTGGCGTCTCCTGCTCCGGCCGCCGCGTGCGCGACAACCACATCCCTGAACCTGTCGAAAAGATAGTTGGCGTCGTGCGGGCCGGCCGCGGACTCCGGGTGGTACTGCACCGAGAATGCCGGGATGTCCAGGCACCGGATGCCCTCGACGACCTGGTCGTTGAGGCTGTAATGGCTCACTTCCACCCGGCCGAAGCCGGTGCGGGACTCGCTGATGCCCTCGATGGGCATGTCCACGGCGAAACCGTGGTTCTGCGAGGTGATCTCCACCCGGCCGGTGGCCTTGTCGAGCACCGGCTGGTTGATGCCGCGGTGGCCGAAGGGCAGCTTGTAGGTGCTGAAGCCGAGGGCCCGGCCGAGCAGCTGGTTGCCGAAGCAGATGCCGAAGTACGGCACCCCGGCGCGCAGCACCTCCTGCAGGAGCGTGACGTGGGCGTCGCTGGCGGCGGGGTCGCCGGGTCCGTTCGAGAAGAACAGGGCGGACGGGTTGAGCGAGAGAACGTGCTCGGCGGTGACCGACTGGGGCAGCACGAACACCTCGAAGCCTTGAGCGGCGAGGTAGTTGAGGGTGGAGGTCTTCACGCCGAGGTCGAGCACGGCGACGGAGCCGATGCGCTCGCCCTGCGCGGGCAGGGAGTAGGGCTCGACGGTGGAGACCTCGTCGGAGAGGTTGCGGCCGCGCATGCTCGCGCCGCCGCGGACGAGTTCGAGCTGTTCGCCCTCGGAGATGTCGTAGCGGTCGCCCGAGAAGATGCCGCTGCGCATGGCGCCGAGCGACCTGATGTGCCGGGTGATCGCGCGGGTGTCGATGCCGCTGATGCCCACGACGCCGTTCGACTCGAGGTCGGTGTCGAGGCTGCGCTGGGACCGGAAGTTGGAGGGCGTGCGGGCGGGCTCGCGCACCACGAAGCCGGAGACCCAGATTCTGGATGATTCCATGTCTTCGTCGTTCGCACCGGTGTTGCCGATGTGCGGGGCCGTCATGAGGACGATCTGGCCGGCGTAGGACGGGTCGGTGAGGGTCTCCTGGTAACCGGTCATGCCGGTGGCGAAGACGATCTCACCGAGGGTCTGGCCACGGCTGCCGTAGGCGCGTCCCACGTAGCGGCTGCCGTCTTCGAGGACGAGCACGGCCGGGGCCGGTGTGTTTGTTGGGTAGCTCACGGGCTACACCTCACTTTCTTCGGTGCCGAATGCTGTACTGCCGGGGGTGCCAGTGGCACGCCCGGTGAGAGTGGTGATGGCCTCGCTGATCGCTGTGCGATCGGCGGGGTCGCTGAAACGGAAGTAGCTGTCGACGCTCGCGGGGGCGTCAGGGTCTGCGGTGCCGGCCGGACCGTCCTGGCCGTCCGTCCGGTTCAACCGCCAGCCGAGCAGCAGCAGCCCGCCGGGTTCGACGGCGCGGTCGATGGCCCAGGTGGCATGGGTGACGAGCTCGACGGCATCCGCGGGGATGAAGAGTGCCGCAGAGCCCGCGAGCTCGAGGAGCACACCCTGTTCGGTGACGGACACTCCCCCGCGCGCGCGGAAGCCGAGCCCGGGGATGTTGAGGCGCTCAAGCGGTTGGTCCCTGGGCGTCGTGGCCACATAGAGGGCCGCGGCCGAGGCGAGTTCGTGGCTGCCGGTGGCCGGCTGCGGGTAGCCGGCGGGCAGAGCGGCATCCCGGCGGCTGCGGCGGCGCCAGGAGCGCAGCATCAGCAGCAGCACGACGACCAGGACCAGCGCGGTGATGAGCGTCGCGACGGTGCGGCTACTCATGCGCGCTCCGTGCTGCGGTGCCCCGTGCGGAGAGGACCTCGGCCGGGCTGCGGAGCACACCGTCCAGGACGGTGGCGTAACCGTTGTGGAAGGTCGCCATGACCTGTCCGGGCAGGGTCATCTCGAGGTAGGGCGAGTTGATGCCCTTGCCCACGAGGTTCTCGCGACCGAAGACCCGGCGGGCGTTCGGGTCGTACAGGGTGATCTCGGCGGCGGAGCCGACCGTGAGCTGACCGGTGTGACCCGAGATGCGGCCGATGCGCGCCGGCGTGGTGGAGAACACCCGCACCAGGTCGGCCCAGTTCAGGTAGCCGGACTCGACCACGGAGGCGTGGGCCACGGAGAGGGCGGATTCGAGGCCGACCATCCCGTTGGCGGCGGCATCCCATTCGCAGTCCTTGGACTCGGTGGGGTGGGGTGCGTGGTCGGTGGCGATGATGTCGATGGTGCCGTCGGCCAGGCCCTGGCGCAGCGCGTCCACGTCTTCCCGGCGGCGGAGCGGCGGGTTGACCTTGTACCGGGCGTCGTAACCGGCGACCAGTTCCTCGGTGAGCAGCAGGTGGTGCGGGGTGACCTCGGCGGTGACGTTGATGCCCCGGGCCTTGGCCCAGCGCACCACGTCGACGGCGCCGGCCGTGGAGACGTGGCAGACGTGCAGCCGCGAGCCGACGTGTTCGGCCAGCAGCACGTCGCGGGCGATGATCGATTCCTCGGCCACGGCCGGCCAGCCCGTGAGTCCGAGCTCGCCGGACAGGGCGCCCTCGTTCATCTGGGCGCCGACGGTGAGGCGCGGTTCTTGGGAGTGCTGGGCGACGACGCCGTCGAAGGCCTTGACGTACTCGAGGGCCCTGCGCATGAGCAGGGGGTCGGAGACGCAGAAGCCGTCGTCGGAGAAGACGCGCACCTGGGCGCGGCTGGCGGCCATGGCGCCGAGTTCGGCGAGTCGTTCACCGGCCAGACCCACGGTGACGGCTCCGATGGGCTGCACGGTGACGTAGCCGGCCCGCTCGCCGAGCGCGAGGACCTGCTCGACGACGCCGGCGGTGTCCTGCACCGGCGAGGTGTTGGCCATGGCGAACACCGTCGTGAAGCCGCCGATGGCCGCCGCGTGGCTTCCGGTGAGCACGGTTTCGCTCTGCTCGTAACCGGGTTCACGGAGGTGGGTGTGCAGGTCGACCAGGCCGGGGAGGGCGATCAGGCCGTCGGCGTCGATCACGGTCGCACCGACATCCGAGAGTCCCAGGCCGGTTTCGGTGATGACACCGTCGGCCAGCAGCAGGTCGGTGCTGGTTCCGTCGCTGAGCTGGGCTCCGCGCAGGAGGTAACGTTCGCTGGACATTCGTTCGCTCGACATTCAGTGATCCTCTCGGTCGCCCGATAACAGCAAGTACAACGCCGCCATGCGCACGGAGACCCCGTTTGCGACCTGTTCGCGCACGGTGGACCGTTCAGAGTCTGCCGCGGCGGAGGAGATCTCCAGGCCGCGGTTCATCGGTCCGGGGTGCATGACAATGCTATGCGACGACAGCCGGGCGAAGCGCTCGTCGTCCAGGCCCCAGCGGCGGGAGTATTCGCGGCTGTTCGGGAAGAACGCGGCGTTCATCCGTTCGGCCTGGATGCGCAGCATCATCACGACATCGGGGCCGGCGTCGATGGCGGCGTCCAGGTCGTAGCCGATGGTGGCGGGCCAGGCGGATGTGTCGGCCGGCACCAGCGTGGGCGGGGCGACGAAGGTGACCTGGGCGCCCAGGGTGTCGAGCAGCCACAGGTTGGAGCGGGCGACACGGGAGTGCAGGATGTCGCCGACGATGGTGACGGTGACGCCGTCGAGGCCACGGCCGCGGGACGCACTGCCGTGCAGGCGACGGCG
This sequence comes from Cryobacterium arcticum, assembly GCF_001679725.1. NCBI lineage: Bacteria > Bacillati > Actinomycetota > Actinomycetes > Micrococcales > Microbacteriaceae > Cryobacterium > Cryobacterium arcticum. The sequence goes on from NZ_CP016282.1 coordinate 2,093,197, forward strand.
GATGGTGAAGGCGTCGAGCAGCGCCTGGGTGGGGTGCTCGTGGGTGCCGTCGCCCGCGTTGATGATGCCGGCGTCGATCCAGCCGCTGCCGGCCAGCACCTGCGGGGCGCCGGAGGCGGGGTGGCGGATGACGACGCCGTCGGCGCCCATCGCGGCCAGGGTCTGCGCGGTGTCCTTGAGGCTTTCGCCTTTGGAGACGCTGGAGCCCTTGGCGCTGAAGTTGATCACGTCGGCGCTGAGACGCTTGGCGGCGGCCTCGAACGAGATACGGGTGCGGGTGGAGTCCTCGAAGAACAGGTTCACCACCGTCTTGCCGCGCAGGGTCGGGAGCTTTTTCACCTCGCGGTTGGCCACATCCGCCATGTCTTCGGCGATGTCGAGCAGGCCGACGGCCTCGTCGCGGCTCAGGGCCTTGGTGGAGAGCAGGTGCTTCACTGGGTGCCCCCGTCGGTTGCTGCGCGGGTGTCGGTGCTGTCGCTGTCGCCGTGGCTACCGTCGCCGTCGTCGCTGCCGCCGTCGATGCTCACGAACTCGTCACCGTCGATCTCGGTGACGTGCACGTTGATGCGTTCGTGGCTGGCGCTGGGCAGGTTCTTGCCCACGAAGTCGGCGCGGATCGGAAGTTCGCGGTGGCCGCGGTCGACGAGCACCGCGAGGCGCACCACACTGGGCCGGCCGTGGTCGCCGAGGGCGTCGAGTGCGGCGCGGATGGTGCGGCCGGAGTAGAGCACGTCGTCGACGAGCACCACAGTGGCGCCGTCGATGCTGCCGGGAACCTGCGTGGGCGAGGGCGTGCGGGTGCGGGTGTGGGCGAGGTCGTCGCGGTACATCGTCACGTCGAGCGAACCGACCCGCACGGCGGCCGAGGTGGGCTCGATGCGCTGGATGATTTCGGCGATGCGCCGGGCCAGGGCGACTCCCCTGGTGGGGATGCCCAGAATGACCAGGTTCTCCGCTCCTCGATTGGACTCCAGGATCTCGTGAGAGATCCGAGTCAACGCACGGGTGATGTCAGCCTGGGTGAGCACAGTGCGCTCCGTCAAACCAACCTCCTTTCCCGTCTCACAGGACGGCTCTTAAAGTAGGTCTTAGTACCCTACGACCCTAGCATCCCGCCACACTGCCCCCGCTTCCGCCCGACCCGCGCTTCCTGAGGAGACCTCGTGACGTGCCTCGAGATCCGCTAACCGGGTCTCGACAGGCTCGACCGACGAGGCGGGAACCTTCCGCAGGACGAGTCACCGGGTCTCGACGACCCGACCGACGAGCAGGTCGACCGACGAGAGCGGCCACTTCGCCCGGGCCGGCCCGAGGGCACCTCGCGCGATGGCGGCTGCCCGATTACGCTGCTGGGCGAACGCCTCCCGCTCCGATGAGGGCGACAGAGGGGCGAGGGCGACAGAGGAAGGTGATGTCGTGGATCCGGACCCAGAGCGAGCCAATCCAGGCAGCGCTCCAGGCGAACCCGCGGGAACCCACCGGCAGAACCGGCGGGAGCCCACCGAGACGGCCGCGACCGGGCAGACCGAGCCCCGCCGGCCATCCGCCGTCGAGTCGGAAGTGAGCGCGCCCGCGGGGCCCATCAGTTTTGTGCGGCGTCGGGAGATCGAGGCGATCCACCGGGAGATCGAGGTCGATTCCGGCGACCTCGACCGCACCCTGACCGGAGTGAAACAGTATCGACAGGCCCTCTTCGACCACTACTTCCGTCCCCGGGCCCCGTTCGTCGTGTCCTGGCCGGAAGACCTCTACATTCCCGCGGCGGCCGACTATCGCTCCTATTGGAGCTCTCCGCCACCCGACGACCACCGCTATCGGTACCGCTGGGCGAACGGTCGGGACGGCGCGCCCGACGGCAGTGACGCATCCGAGAAGACCGGCCAGCTCTTCAGCTGGGTCAACGCCTCGCCGATGGACGTCGGCTATATCGGCTTCGCCGGCACCGGGGTGACGCTCGTTCCGCGGGCGAGCCTGTCGTCGGTCACCGCCACGGCTGCGGTCGAGTTGGTGGCGGAAAGCCGGTGGTGGTTCCTTCCGGCCGGACCGATCGGTTACGCGGCCTTCTCCTACCGGGGCACGGCCTATATCGGCGGGTGGGAGATCGATCCGGTGACGGGCGCCTGGGACCTGCTCAGCCCGTTCGGGTCACGCACCCTCTTCGCTTTCGACGAAAGCGGGCGGGGCGGGTCCCCGATCAGCTCACAGCGCCACGCGTTCACCGACCTCAGCACCACGCTGCAGTTGCGGGGTGGGCACACCTACGCCATCGGCGTGGCGCTGGAGGCGCAGATCTCGTTCGAATGCCGGGATCGATCCGGTGCCGCGTACGTGCGTCAGGCCGGCGATGACGTGAAGCTGTGGGCATCCATCGCGGGCTTTGTGCCCAGCATCACCCTGGACACCTGATGTCCGACCGGCCTGGTCAGGACGTGACGCCGAGAACGAAGTCGGCGAACGCCTGCGGGTCGTCGATGGCTCCCAGGTACTGACGCCCGTCGACGAGGGCGGTCGGCGTGCCCTGCAGCGAGGGAAGGTCGGACCCGGGGATCGGGCCGTTCAGGGCGTTGTCGGTGTTCTGCTGCGACCAGGCCAGGTAGCGCCCGCTCGTGACGCAATCGCTGATTGAGTCCGCGCCCACGGACAGGGCGATCAGCTCGTCGTCGGTGAGCCCGGTGGTTCCCTCGATGGGCTGGTCGCCGAACAGGGCGGTGAGGTAGTCCAGCGTCGAATCCGGGTTGGTCGCGGCCACACACGTGAGAGCGGCTGACGCCCGCGACGAGTACTCGCTGCCCGCGGATGCCTGGTCGAGGAAGGTGAGAGCGTGCAGGCGCAGCGTGATGGCGCCGTTGTCCACGAGAGCGGCGAGGGTGGCTCCGTTCGCGGCGTCGAACTGGCCGCAGTAGGGGCACATCGGGTCGATGTAGAGGTCCACCACGGTGTTGCCGGTACCCACCAGGAGGTAGCCGTCATCGAGGTAGGCGGCACCGACCTGTCCGGCGACGATGCTCGACGAGGAGCCGTTGTTCCCGTTGATCCCGCCGAGGACCCCGAACAGCGTGCTGAAGGCTGCGGCGAAGGTCAGGGCCAGGACCAGGATCAGGGTCGTGATCCCGATTCCGATGTAGCCGAGGACCAGGCCGGCGATGGCCAGATTGCGGCCCGCCTCGCCCGTGCGCTTCACCTGCGCCAGGGCGATGTGCCCGGTGATCACGGCAGCGAGAGAGCAGCAGAACCCGGTGACCAGCGAGACGATGGCGAGGGTGTTGGTGCGGGGCGGGATGGCCGGCACGTGGGGGGCACCGGGGTAGGTCACCGGTTGGTTGGCGCCGCCGGTGTACCCGGCTCCGGTACCTGTCTGGGCAGTGCGCTCAACCCCAGTCGGTTCAACGCCAATCTGTTCAGGATCAGTGTGCTCGGTCATGGTCTCCCCCTCGTATGTCCGGACCGGCCGCGATGGCGGCCGGTCCGGCAGTGCGCTTCACGTGACCTGCCGTCACCCACCCGGCATCCACGACGCCCGGTACGGGCGATCGAGAATTCTAAACGGACGGCTCTAAACGGACGGCTCTAAACGGACGGAGCCGTCTGGGCGATCCGGCCGAGCAGTCCGTTGACGAACCCGGCGGAGTCATCCGTCGAGAGCACCTTGGCAGCCTCGACGGCTTCGTCGATCGCGACGGCGTGCGGCACGGCGTCGTTGTACAGGATCTCCCAGATGCCGATACGCAGGATGGCCCGGTCGATCGTGGGCATCCGCGAGAGCGTCCAGCCCTGCGAATACGTCTCGATCAGTTCGTCGATCTCGTCGCGGTGGTCGACCACGCCGTCCACGATGTCCCGGGCGTACAGCCACGACGCCATGCGGGCGGGTTCGCTCGCGGCACGTTCGGCTTCCATCGCCAGCGACTGCTGAATCGTCGACTGGCGGATGTCCGCGGCGTACAGGATGTCGATCGCGCGCTTGCGCGCTTTGGTTCGGGCGCTCACTAGTTGACGCGGCCGAGGTAGTCACCGGTGCGGGTGTCGACCTTGACCTTGGTGCCCTGCTCGAGGAACAGCGGCACCTGGATCTGGTAACCGGTTTCGACGGTGGCAGGCTTGGTGCCGCCGGTGGAGCGGTCGCCCTGCAGGCCCGGCTCGGTGTAGGTGATCTCGAGGGTCACGGAAGCAGGCAGCTCGACGTAGAGCGGGTTGCCGTCGTGCAGCGCGACAGTCACGGCCTGGTTCTCCAGCATGAAGTTGGCGGCGTCGCCGACCACGGTGGAGGAGACGGTGAGCTGGTCGTAGTCCGCGACGTCCATGAAGACGTAGGAGTCGCCATCCGCGTAGAGGTACTGGAAGTCGCGGCGGTCGACGTTCTCGGTCTCGATTTTCGCGCCGGCGTTGAAGGTACGGTCGACCGTCTTGCCGGTGACGACGTTCTTCAGCTTGGTGCGCACGAAGGCGCCACCCTTGCCGGGCTTGACGTGCTGGAACTCGATGACGGCCCACAGCTGCTTGTCGATGTTGAGGACGACGCCATTTCGAATGTCGGCGGTAGATGCCATGAAGAGGTGTTCCGTTCGATTCAATTGGGAAGGTGCATGGCCAAAGGCCTCAGACGAGTGTAGCCGACACGCCGGGAATGGCCGATTCGAAACCGGCCGGTGGCTTCAGGCTCAGCCGAGCCGGACGATGTAGTCCACGGCCAGACGGTAGGAATCGAAGCCGAAGCCGGCGATGACACCGGTGGCCACGGCGCTGACCACGCTCGTGTGCCGGAAGGTTTCGCGGGCGTGCGGGTTGGAGATGTGCACCTCGACGAGCGGGATCCCCGCCTTGGTGACCAGGGCCGCGGCGTCGCGCAGCGCGTAGCTGTAGTGCGTGAACGCGGCGGGGTTCAGCACCACGGGGGTGCCGGTGTCCACGGCCTCGTAGAGCCAGTGGATGAGTTCGGCCTCGTCGTCGGTCTGCCGGAGGTCCACGGTGACGTCGTCAGGGGTGGCCGCGGTGAGCAGCGCACGCAGGTCGTCGAGGTTGGCGGATCCGTAGACATCCGGTTCACGGCTGCCGAGGCGGCCGAGGTTGGGACCGTTCAGGACGAGGACTGTGCGCATGCACCCAGCCTAGGCCCGGCGTGCGGCCCGGCCTGTTGCAGGGTCAATCGGCGAAGGACTCCATCAGCTCCGAACGGATGATGAAACGCACCCCGCGCGGAGCCTCGGCCGAGAATCCCCCGCCGCGACCGGGCACGGTGTCGATCAGCAGAGCGGTGTGGCTCCAGTACTCGAACTGTTCGGCCGAGATCCAGAAGTCGATGACCTGCTCGGGGTCACCGGCCGGTGCGATGTCCAACCGGCCGAGCAGGACGTCCTGATCTGAGGTGATGAACTCCCCCGCCGGGAAGCACATGGGTGAGCTCCCGTCGCAACATCCGCCGGACTGGTGGAACATGAGCGGTCCGTGCTCCTCCCAGAGGCTGCGCAGCAGGTCGACCGTGGCCTGGGTGAGCGCCACCCGTGACCGGGTCTCCCCCGGGATGGTGATGGTGGCGTCGACGGCGCTGGCGGGCGTGGTCGGCGCATCGGGTTCGGGCGTGATGAGGTCGGTCATCAGGGGTCCCTCCGGAGGTGGTGTGTGCTGCGGGTGGGTGTGCGGGTGGTGGTGCCGACCGGGATGGCCTTCGGGTGGCCGTCCCGGCCGGCACCGGGGTACGGCTTAGAAGAAGCCCAGGGCGTCTTCGGAGTAGGACACGAGCAGGTTCTTCGTCTGCTGGTAGTGCCCCAGGGCGAGCTTGTTGTTCTCTCGGCCGATACCGGAGCTCTTGTATCCGCCGAAAGCGGCTCCAGCCGGGTAGTTGTGGTAGTTGTTCACCCAGACCCGGCCGGCATGCAGGTCGCGGCCGGCCCGGTAGGCGATGTTCCCGTTGCGCGACCACACGCCGGCACCGAGACCGTACAGGGTGTCGTTGGCGATGGAGATGGCGTCGTCGTAGTCCTCGAAGCTGGTCACGGCCACGACCGGGCCGAAGATCTCCTCCTGGAAGATGCGCATCTTGTTCTGGCCCTCGAAGATCGTCGGCTGCACGTAGTAGCCGCCGGCCAGGTCACCGCCCAGATCGAGCTGTTCGCCACCGAGCAGCAGCTTGGCGCCCTCCTTCTTGCCGATGTCGATGTAGGAGAGGATCTTCTCGAGCTGGTCGTTGCTGGCCTGCGCTCCCACCTGCGTGTCGGTGTCCAGCGGGTTGCCCTGGATCGCGAGCTTGGTGCGCTCGATGGCGCCGCCGAGGAAGCTGTCGTAGATGGGCTTGTGCAGGAGGGCCCGGCTCGGGCAGGTGCACACCTCGCCCTGGTTGAAGGCGAACAGCACGAAGCCCTCCTGGGCCTTGTCGTAGTAGCTGTCGTCCTTCTGGGCCACGTCGTCGAAGAAGATGTTCGCGCTCTTGCCACCCAGCTCCACGGTGGAGGGGATGATGTTGGCGCTGGCGTACTGCAGGATCAGCCGGCCCGTGGTGGTCTCCCCGGTGAACGCGATCTTGCGGATACGGTTCGACGACGCCAGCGGCTTGCCGGCCTCGATGCCGAAGCCGTTGACGATGTTCAGCACGCCGGGCGGCAGGATGTCGCCGATCAGCTCGATGAGCACCAGGATCGACGCGGGGGTCTGCTCGGCGGGCTTGAGCACCACCGCGTTGCCGGCGGCGAGGGCCGGGGCCAGCTTCCACACTGCCATCAGGATCGGGAAGTTCCACGGGATGATCTGCCCGACCACGCCGAGCGGCTCGTGGAACTGATACGAGACGGTGTCGTTGTCGAGTTCGGCGTGGTCGCCGTCCTGTGCGCGGATGGCGGCGGCGAAGTAACGGAAGTGGTCCGCAGCCAGCGGCAGGTCGGCGTTCAGCGGCTCCCGGATGGGCTTGCCGTTGTCCCAGCTCTCGGCCACGGCCAGCAGTTCGAGATTCTTGTCGATGACATCCGCCATCTTGTTGAGCACTGCGGCCCGCTGGGTGGCCGTCGTCTTGCCCCAGGCCGGAGCGGCCTTGTGCGCCGCGTCGAGGGCGAGGTCGATGTCCTCGTGCGTGCTGCGGGCGACTTCGGTGAAGGGCTTGCCGTTGACCGGGGAGATGTCTTCGAAATACTGGCCCCTGACCGGCGGCACCCATTCGCCTCCGATCCAGTTCTCGTAGCGGGACTTGAAGGTGACTTTGGCGCCCGGCGTGCCGGGGGCGGCGTAAACGGTCATTTCGCTCCTTGTTCGACGACTCTGTCGATGGCTGTCCGCGTCTGCGCGGACCGTGCTGTGAGCCTAGGGACGTGAGGGTTGCGAAACGTTGCGGAAGTCACCCGGCCGGCCCAACCCCGTCATCCGCAGGGAGGACGACACCCGAGGATGCCCCGTCTAACGTCGGGAGAATGGTCACCCTCGAAGCCTCCCGCACCGTCACAGCGGACAGACGAGAGCCCGGCTGGTGGTACCGCGAGAGCCTCAGGTCATCGCTGTACGCCATCCTGATCGCGGTGATCGGCGGTGCACTGATCGGCGGTCTGACCAGTTTCGGCCAGGGGCACCTCCCGGAGTGGGTGAATTCCCTGAGCAACTCGGTGGGCGGCTGGACGATGTTCTGCTTCCTGATCGTCTGGCTGGGTAGTGCCCGCGCGGTCTTCGCCGCGGTTCTGGGCGTGCTCGTGTTCCAGCTGCTGGTCGAGTCCTACAGTGTTGTGAGCGAGTGGCGCGGCTTCGACGACGGTGATCCGTTCACGTCGGTGTGGACCGTGGCCGGTCTGGCGGCGGTCCGCTCCTCGGTGCCACCGCCGGCCTGGTTCGCCATGCTCCACCGCTCTGGCGGGCCCTCGCGGTCACTCCGCTCTGCGCAGTCCTCCTGGGCGAGGGCCTCTGGGCGCTCACCACCGTCGCCGACACCACCAGCCCGGTGTACTGGTCGCTGGAGATCGTGCTGTCGGTGGTCTTCCTGCTGGCGGCGGTCCTCCGCTGCCGCCTCGAGCCGCGGGTGATCCCGGTGGTGGTGTGCGTATGGCTGGTGGGAACCCTGGCCTACATCGGCGTGATCGTCGGCATCCTGAGCTGACAGCGCAGCTCACCGCACGGAAGCGGTTCCGACCTCCTGCTCGATACGGACGAGCCGGGCGAGCACCGCGGCCCGTTGCGGTGACCGGGCCGGCAGCAGCTCCCGGCACGCACGCCAGACCTCGCTGTCCCAGGCCGCCTCGTCTGTCGCTGCATAGTCGAGCAGCACCTCCACGGATGCGTCACTGAGCAGGGTCTCCCTCAGCCGGCGAGTCACCTCGGTGCGGATTTCCACGACGCCAGGGGCCACCGAGCCCGGGAGCACCGGCCCTCGGTACGCGGCCAGGGCCATCCGGTGCGCGCCGCGCCGCAGCAGCGCCAGAAGGCGCCCGGCATCCGTGTCGATGTCGGTCTCGAGCCGGTACGGGCGTGACCCGATGCGCAGCCGCGGATGGTCGACGGCCAGGACCCTGCGCAACCGCACCAGTTCCGCGCGCAGGTTCTCCACCGCGTGCGGCTGGTCCTCGCTCAGGGCCGCTGCGAGGCGTTCGGCGGACAGACCCTGCCGGTGCCAGGCGAGCAGCAGGAGTATTTCGGCATGGCGCGGGCTGAGCGGGGCGCTGCCGGAGTGGCCGCGCAGGCTGCCGTTCTCGGTGCCGAGCACGCTGAGCAGCATCCCCGGTGCGGTGAAACCGGACGGCCGAGGGGCCGGCCGTCGAGGCGCGCTGAGGCTCTGGATGCGCAGCTCGGCTTCGAGCGCCGCCACCGCCGCCTCCACCAGGGGCAATGTCTGCGGGGCCACCGCCTGGTCTCCCCCGGTGATATCGATGACCCCGAGCACGGCCCCGGTGACCGGGTCGTGAATGGGAACGGCCGTGCAACTGAACTGGTGGGCAAGCTGGCTGAAATGCTCGGCGCGCTGGATCTGGATGCCGTGATCGAGCTTCAACGCCGTGCCAGGGGCGCTCGTGCCCACCCGGGCCTCCGACCAGTCGGCACCCACCACGAAGCGCATCTCCTCGGCGCTCGTGCGAACCGCGCTGTCGCCGTCGATCCAGAGCAGCCGCCCCGCCTCGTCCGCGACGGCCACGATCAAACCGAACTCGGTGGCATGTCGCACGAGCAGGGTGTTGATCACCGGCAGCACGCCGGCCAGAGGGTTTCGGGCCCGTAAGCGGGCCACCTCGTCGCTGCTCAGCGTCGGGTCCGCCTGGGCGGTGAGCGGGTCGAGCCTCAGCGAGATGGAGCGCTGCCAGGACTCCCGCACGAGCGCGCGCATTCCCCCCTGCATGGCGTCCGCGCCGAGGTTGCTTCGGTCACCGATGGTGGCCTCGTGCAGGCGCTCCTGCGCGGCGAACGAGCGCAGAGTCGACGCGCGCACGGTTGAAACGGCAGGCGTCACGGTCCACGGGCTGCTCACAACACCTCCGATCAACGCTGGTCGTAGGCGACCTGCGCCAGCGGCCGGTCGGGTGCTTCATTCTAGGCACAGTCTGCGAGAAAGCGTGGAGCTCGGCACGCGGGCCTGTGCTCGACGATCAGCGGCTGCGGAACGAGATCTGCTGGTCGGTGTTCGACCGGCTTAGGACCCGATCTCCTGGTACGCGGCGAACAGGAGGGACGCATCGGGCGCTTCGAGAACCGTGGGCTTGCCGATGTCGTCGAGCACGATGAAACGCAGCATGCCGCTGCGGGTCTTCTTATCGCGCTGCATGGTCGCCAGCAGCGTAGGCCAGCGGCCCACCGGGTAGCTGATCGGCAACGTGAGCGATTCCAGGATGCGGCGGTGCCGGTCGACGGCCTCGTCCGAGAGCCGACCGCTGAGACGGGCGAGTTCGGCGGCGAACATCATGCCAACGGCCACGGCGGCCCCGTGGCGCCAGCCGTAGCGTTCGGCGTGCTCGACGGCGTGGCCGAGCGTGTGCCCGTAATTGAGGATCTCGCGCAGGCCCGCCTCCTTGAAGTCGGCGCCCACCACGCGAGCCTTCATGGCGATCGCCAGCTCGAGCACCCGGCGGAACTGCGGGGTGGTCGGGTCGGTCACCGCGGCGACGTCGGCTTCGACGATGTCGAGGATCTCGGGGACCTGGATGAAGCCCGCCTTGACGATCTCGGCGAAGCCCGCCAGGATCTCGTTGCGGGGCAGGTCGGCCAGGATGTCCAGGTCGCAGACCACGGCAGCCGGGGCGTAGAAGGTTCCGACAAGGTTCTTGCCCTCGGCGGTGTTGATGCCGTTCTTGCCGCCAACTGCCGCGTCGACCATCCCGAGCACGCTGGTGGGGATCTGCACGAGTTTCACGCCGCGCAGCCAGGTGGCGGCGACGAACCCGGCCAGATCCGTCACCGCGCCGCCGCCGAAGCCGATCACGGCATCCGTGCGGGTGAAGTCGGCCTGCCCCATCACCTGCCAGCAGAACGCGGCCACCTCCACGCGTTTGGCGGGCTCGGCGTCGGGCACCTCGGCGATGAGGACCTCATAGCGGTCGAGCAGGCTCTCACGCAGCGCCACCGCACGGGCGCCCAGGTGCGAGGTGTGCACGATGAGCACCTTCTTGACGGTGTCACCCAGCTGCTCGGCGACGTCGGCAACGATGCCGCGCCCGATGTAGACGGGGTAGCTGTCCACCCCGCTCACGGTGATGGTCGTGGTGGACCCGTTCTCGGTGCCGGATTCGGCAGTGGGGTCTTCGGGATGCAGGTCAGTCATGGTGTCGTCGTACCCATTTCACGATGTCGTCGGCGATGGCGTCGACCGGTCTGGTCGACGTGTCGAAGTGGATGCTGGCCAGCGCGTCGTAGAGCGGGCGCCGCTCGTCGTAGATGCGCTGCCAGGCGTCGGGGCCGGCCGCAAGCAGCGGCCGTTTGGCGTTCCTGGTGCGCGAGCGCACGGCCTCGGCTGTGGTGCTCAGCGACACCACCGTGGTGCCGCGGAGGCGTTCCCTGGTGGCGGGGTCGAGCACGGCTCCCCCGCCGAGCGACACCACGGCGCGCCCGCGCCCGAGGGCGTCGGCCACCGCGTCGCGCTCGAGCGCCCGGAAGTGCGGCTCGCCGTGCCTGGCGAAGATCTCGGTGATCGGCCCGTGCGCGGCAACGATGGTCTTGTCAGTGTCGATGAACGGCACGCGGAGCAGTCGGGCGACCCGGCGGCCGATCTTGGACTTGCCCGACGCCATCGGCCCGATGAAGACGAGCGGAAACAGGGGGGCGTCCGAATCCCGCTCCGGCTCCCGCACGGGAGAGGCGGCGCCGTGCTGGGCACCGTCCTCGGACGAACTGCCGGCGGGCAGCCTCGTCCGCGCCGTTTGAGGCACCTCTGCCGGCTCATTCCGAACCGGCTCCCTCCGAACCGCTGCCGGCCATCCCTCCGGCGGCCGGGAGGCCTCCGGGCTCAGGAACAGCACGCTAGACGGTCGCGTCGCTGGACGCCCCGGTGCGCAGATTGGCCGGGATGCTGGCCAGGTAGGAGTCCAGGTTGCGCTTGGTCTCGGTGAGCGAGTCGCCACCGAACTTCTCCAGCACCGAATTGGCGAGCACGAGCGCGACCATGGCTTCGGCGACGACGCCGGCCGCCGGAACGGCACAGACATCGGACCGCTGGTGGTGTGCGGGTGCGGCCTCGCTGGTCGTGACGTCGACCGTGCGCAGGGCGCGGGGAATCGTCGCGATGGGCTTCATCCCGGCCCGCACACGCAGGACCGTTCCCGTGCTCATGCCGCCCTCGGTGCCGCCGGCCTTGTCGCTGGCGCGCACGATCTCGTCGTCCACCTGCACGAGCTCATCGTGGGCCTCTGAGCCGCGACGGGTGGTGGTGAGGAAGCCGTCGCCCACCTCGACGCCCTTGATCGCCTGGATGCCCATCAGGGCGGCGGCGAGCTGGGAGTCCAGCCGCCGGTCCCAGTGCACGAACGAACCGAGCCCGGGCGGGAGGTTGTACGCGAGCACCTCGACGATGCCGCCGAGGGTGTCGCCGTCCTTGTGGGCGGCATCCACCTCGGCCACCATCAGTGCGCTGGTGGCGGGGTCGAAGCAGCGCAGCGGGTCGGCGTCGAGGGTGTCGACATCGCTCGGATGCGGCAGTGGCGAGCCCTCTGGCACGCGCACGGGCCCGATCGACAGGGTGTGGCTGACCAGCTCGATGCCGAGACCGGCCAGGAAGGCGCGGGCGACGGCGCCGAGCGCGACGCGGGCGGCGGTTTCGCGGGCGCTCGCGCGCTCCAAGACCGGCCGGGCCTCGTCGAAGTCGTATTTCTGCATGCCGACGAGGTCGGCGTGGCCGGGGCGCGGGCGCACCAGGGGCGCGCCGCGGCCGCGGGTGAGCAGGGCGGGGTCAACGGGCTCTGGGCTCATCACGTCGGCCCACTTGGGCCATTCGGTGTTGCCGATCCGCAGGGCCACAGGGCCGCCGAGGGTGAGTCCGTGGCGCACGCCGCCGGAAATGTTCAGTTCGTCCTGCTCGAACTTCATGCGGGCACCCCGGCCGTAGCCGAGTTTGCGGCGCGCAAGGTCGAGGCGGATCTCATCTAGTGTGACCGGGATCCCAGCGGGCAAACCCTCGACAATGGCGAGGAGTTCGGGGCCGTGGGACTCTCCGGCGGTGAGCCAACGAAGCATGGGTACTATCCTTCCACAGCCGGGGCTGGCGAAGCGGCGGCCAGGGCCGCGCGCATGGCGCTCAGCACGCTGTCTTCGTCGGGGAGCGGCTGGAACGGGTCGTTTGCCACGAAGATGCGCACCTGGATCAGGGCCTGGTGCAGCAGCATGGCCAGTCCGGAGTACGCCGTTCCGCCGGCCGCCGCCCAGGAGGAGGCCAGGGCGCTCGGCCAGGGGGCGTAGCCCACGTCGAACAACGGGGTGCCCGCCCGCAGGCGCGAGGGGAATTCGGTGGGCAGCGCCGTTCCGCCGGGCAGGGTGCTGATCACGAGGTCGCTCTCCCGGTCGGCCGCGTCGACGGCGTCGAGGCCGGTGACCGTCACGACGAGTCCGAGTCCACGACCCAGGGTCTCCAGGGTTTCGGCCTTGCCCGGGGTACGGGCGATCACGTCCACGAATTCGGCGCCGAGCTCGGCGGCGGCGACCAGAGCGGATGCCGCGGTGGCGCCGGCTCCGAGCAGGGTGACCCGGTTGGCCCGGTCGACTCCGGCCTCGGCCAGGGCACGCACGAGGCCGGGCACATCCGTGTTGTACCCGGACAGGGTGCGGCCCTGCCCGGGCGTGTCACTGAAACGAACGGTGTTGACCGCTCCGGTCAGGGCGGCGACCCGGTCGAGGTCGCTGAGGCGGTGCTGGATCTCGTGCTTGAGCGGCATCGTGAGGGACAGGCCCAGCCAGTCCGGGCCGAGGCCGTCCAGGAATGTGTCGAGCTCGCGCGCACCGACCTCGGCGGCACCGACCTCCAAAGCACCGACCTCAATCGCGGTGTACTCCCAGTCCAGCCCGAGAGCCCGGTAGGCCGCCTGGTGCAGGGCCGGCGAGAGCGAATGACCGATCGGCGAGCCGAGCACGGCCAGCCGGCGCCGGCCGCTCGGCCTCGTCGTGTCAGGGTCGGTTCCGCTCTGATCAGCCATATTCGGGGTGTTCATCCATCCAGGCCAGCCACTTGGCGACGCCGGCGTCGTGCTCTTCCACGGTGGTGGAGAAGATGGTCTCGCCGGTGTCCAGGTTCCACGTCACGAAGAATAGCCAGGTTCCGTCCGCGGGGTGCAGGGCCGCATCGATGGCGAGGTCGCCGGGGTTGCTGATCGGCCCGACCGGCGGGCCCGGGTGCACGTAGGTGTTGTACGCGTTGTTGGCGTCGGCGCGTTCGGCATCCGTCGTGGTGACCAGGTGGGTGTTCCCGGTGCCGTAGGCCACGGTGGCGTCGGACTGCAGCAGCCCGCTCTCCCACTGGGCCGGGTCGAGACGGTTGTAGAACACCCGCGACACCTTGAAGTAGTCGTCCTTCAGGCCCGCCTCACGCTGGATCAGCGACGCCATCACGATGGTCTTCCACCGGTCGGCCGGCGCGACACCGGCCGTATCGAGGGCCTGGAACTGGCGGTCGACGAGCGTCTTGATCGCATCATGAGCGGTCGTTCCCGGCTGGAACGTGTACGTGGCGGGGAAGAGGAATCCCTCCAGGCTCGTGGCCTCGGCGGGGAGTCCGAACCCGGACAGGTCGGCCGCGGCCGCCTGCAGGTCGGCCAGAGGAATATCGGTGCCCTCGGACATCGAGGTGAGCACATCAACTGCCGCTGTGCCCTCGGGGATGACCACAGTGAGCTCCTGACGGGACTCCGGGTCCTGCAGGGCCGTGAGTGCGGCCTGGGCGCTCATCTGCGACGCGAGCTGGTAGGCGCCGGGCTGGAAGACCGGGTCTGTCGCCTGGGCGAGGAGAAGGTTGTAGAAGGCGTCGTAGCTCTTGACGACGTCCTGGTCCACCAGGGTGTTGGCGATATCGGAGCCGGTGTCGCCGTCGTGGATCATGACGAGCACTTCACCGGAACCCGATCCCTCGTAGTCCTCCGGGCCCTGCGTCGCCGCGATCAGCTGGCTGATGGGCCCCTGCAGGGCGAAGGCGGCCGCGCCCATCAGGGCGAGGAGCACGACGAGGACGATCAGGCAGCCCCAGGCACCCTTGCGCCGGGGCTTCTTCTCGGCGGGAAGGCCGGACAGCTGTGCCCGGCGGTTCGCGCGGCTCTCGCGCCCGGTCCGCCCGGCGGCCGGGTCTGCGGGAGGAGCCGTGCTAGGCCCCGCCGCGGCAGTGCCGGATGCAGGGGTGGGGGGCATGTCAGCAGCGCCGGCCGGGACGCCGAAGCCGAGACCGGCGAACGGGTTGTTCTCCGCCGCCCACGCGGCGGATGAGGTGTCGGCAGGCGCTGGGTCTGCAGGAGCTGGGTCTTCAGGCGCCTGCGCGACGGGCGCTGGGTCTGCAGGCGCTGAGTCTGCAGGCGCTGAGTCTGCAGGCGCTGGGTCTGCAGGCGCCTGCGCGCCGGCCGCTGAAGCGGCATCCGCGCCGTCAGACATACCGGGCTGAGCCTCTCGGGCCGCCTGCGCGTCCCGGGCCGCCTGAGCCTCACGCAGTGCGCGCCTGCTGGTCGGCGGGCGGTCGCCCTGGGCGCCCGACAGATTGCTGTCGGGTGATTCCGGCGGACTAACTGCCACGATTACGGCCTTCCGGTGGTGTCGACAGGCGCGCCGGCTGGTTTGCCCGAGGCCCGTTCCGTATCAAGAGCGTGCTGCAAAATGATAGTCGCGGCGACCTGATCGACGACTGGACGCTGGGTGCGGGTGCTGCGGCCGCTCGTGCGGAGCGCGGCCTGGGCGGACACCGTGGACAGTCGCTCGTCGACGAGGCGCACGGGGACCGTCAGCGCCCCGGCCAGCGCAGCGGCAAAGGCGACGGCGTCCTCGGTGGAGGCGGTGTGACGCCCGGACAGCCCCAGCGGCAGCCCCACGATGACTTCGACGGCGTCCAGCTCGGTCACGATCGCGGTGAGGCGAGCGAGGTCGTCCGGCGCTGCCGTGCCGCGTTGCCGCGGCACGGTCTCGACGGGGGTGGCGAGCATGCCGTGGAAGTCGCTGCGGGCAACGCCGATCCGCACGGTTCCGACATCGACTCCCACCCGCACACCCGTTCGCATGGCTTAGCGGGCCACCAGCGTGCGGAGCGTGCTGAGCGCCTCGGGGATCGCGGCCACGTTCGTTCCGCCGCCCTGCGCCAGGTCGTCCTTGCCGCCGCCGCCACCACCGAGGATGCCGGCCAGCTGCTTGGCCAGCGCGCCGGCCTTCGCACCGGCGTCGCGGGCCGCGGCATTGGTTGCGACGATCACGACGGGCTTGTCCGCCACGGTGGCGGCCAGGGCCACGACAGCCGGCGCGGAGCCGAGGCGTTCCCGGGTGCCGGTGACGAGCATCCGCACGTCATCGGCCGAGTGGAGCACGCCCAGATCCTCGGCCACCACGGTGAGGTCGCCGATCCGGGTCGCCGCTGCGACGAGAGCGGGCACCCGGTCGCTGAGCGCGCGGGCTTCGAAGCCGGCGATCTTCTTCTCGGCCGCCTTGAGGCTCTGCATCAGGTCCATGATCTTGGCCGGCAGCTGCTCGCGCGGGGTCTTGAGGTTGCTGGTGAGCTGCGACACGATGGCGCGCTCGGCGGCCAGATCGCGGAACGCCTCGAGCCCGACCAGGGACTCGACCCGGCGGTTGGTGGACCCGACGGACGCCTCGCTGACCAGGTTGATCATGCCGATCTCGGAGCTGGTGGACACGTGGGTGCCGGCGCAGAGCTCACGCGACCAGGGGCCGCCGATGTCGACGACACGCACCCGGTCGCCGTACTTCTCGCCGAACAGTGCCATCGCCCCGAGAGCCTTGGCCTCGGCCAGCGGCAGCTCGCGGGTGGTGACCTGCAGGTTGTCGCGGATGGCGTTGTTGGAGATCTCCTCGATCTCACTGCGGGTGGCCGGGGACAGCGCCTGGTTCCAGGAGAAGTCGAGGCGGAAGAAGCCGGCCTTGTTGTACGAACCGGACTGGTGCGCGTTCGGGCCGAGCACCTGGCGCAGGGCCGCGTGCAGGATGTGCGTGCCCGAGTGCGCCTGCCGGGCGCCGCGGCGCCAATCGGGGTCGACGACGCTCGTGGCGGAGTCGCCCACGCCGACCTCGCCGCTGGTGACCTGCACCTTGTGGCTGATCAGTCCCTTGACGGGCTTCTGCACGTCGAGCACCTCGAGCTCGTAGCCCGGGCCCACGATGAGGCCGGCGTCGGCCTCCTGGCCACCAGACTCGGCGTACAGCGCTGTCTCGGCGAGGATGACCTCGGCGATGTCACCGGCGACAGCCCGGTTGACGGAGGCGCCGTCGACGATCAGGCCCAGGATGCTGGACTCGGTCTGCAGCATGTCGTACCCGGTGAACACGGTCTCGCCGTGAGCACGGAAGGCGCTGTAGACCGAGAGGTCCGCCAGGTGGGTCTTCTTCGCCTTGGCGTCGGCCTTGGCCATGGCGCGCTGCTTGGCCATGAGGGTGTCGAACGCTTCGCGGTTGACGCTGAGGCCGGCCTCTTCGGCCATCTCGAGGGTGATCTCGATGGGGAAACCGTAGGTGTCGTGCAGCAGGAACGCGGTGTCTCCGGGCAGCTCCGCCTTCTGTGCGCTCTTGGTCTTCGCCACGGCGAGGTCGAGCACGCTCGATCCGCTGGCGAGGGTGCGCAGGAAGGTCTCTTCCTCGGCGTACGCGGCCTGGCTGATCCGGTCGAAGTCGGTGGCGACCTCGGGGTAGGCGGCGCTCATGGCGTCGCGGGAGGCGGGGAACAGCTCCGTGAACGACGCGGTGTCGACGCCGAGCAGTCGCATCGCGCGCACGCTCCGGCGCATCAGGCGGCGCAGGATGTAGCCGCGGCCCTCGTTGGACGGCATCACGCCGTCGCTCATGAGCATGAGGGAGGACCGCACGTGGTCGGCGACGATGCGCATCCGCACGTCGTCGTCGTGCACGGCGCCGTATCGGCGGCCGGAGAGCGCCGCGGCACGGTCGAGGACCGGGCGCACCTGGTCGATCTCGTACATGTTCTCGACGCCCTGCTTGAGGAACGCGACGCGCTCCAGGCCCATACCGGTGTCGATGTTCTTCTTGGGCAGGTCACCGAGGATCTGGAAGTCGTTCTTCCCGGTGCCCTCGCCGCGGAGGTACTGCATGAAGACCAGGTTCCAGATCTCCACGTAGCGGTCGTCGTCGGTGGCCGGACCACCGTCGATACCGTAGGCGGGACCGCGGTCGAAGAAGATCTCGCTGCAGGGTCCGGCCGGGCCGGGCTGGCCGGTTGACCAGTAGTTCGTGTCCATGCCCAGGCGCTGGATGCGGTGCTCGGGCAGTCCGAGCGCGCGCCAGTAGCCGAAGGCCTCGTCGTCGTTCTCGTAGACCGTGACCCAGAGGTCCTTCTCGGCGAACCCGTAGCCGCCGTCGGCCTCGCTGGAGGTGAGCAGCTCCCAGGCGTAGCTGATCGCCTGTTCCTTGAAGTAGTCGCCGAAGGAGAAGTTGCCGTTCATCTGGAAGAAGGTGCCGTGCCGCGGCGTCTTGCCGACTTCCTCGATGTCGTTGGTGCGGATGCACTTCTGCACGCTCGTGGCGCGCGGGTACGGTGCGGGTACCAGACCGGTGAGGTACGGCACGAACGGCACCATGCCGGCGACGGTGAAGAGGAGGGTGGGGTCATCGCTCACGAGCGACGCCGACGGGACAACGGTGTGTCCACGGTCGGCGAAGAAGTCGAGCCAGCGCCCGCGGATGTCGGCAGTCTGCATGGGGTCCGTACTGTTGCTGGGGATCGGACGAGGTCCGATCGGGGATGCGGTGGGAGGGAATGAGTGGGGGGAGGCGACGCGATCAAACGTGACGCCGCCGGAGCGAGCGGTGGAACGAGGCTCAGGGCTTGGAGAGCTCTTCGATGGTGTCTTCAGCGTCGCCGAGGGCGGCGTGGAGCTCGGCTTCGCGCTTGCGGTAGCCCTCCGAGATTGCCTCGCCGAACTCACGGGTCTTCGCGTCCAGATCGGTGAAGAAACGCTTGCCCTGCTGGGTCTTGTTGACCTCGTGGGCGACGACGAAGCCGACGCCGACTCCGACGACCAACCAGATGAAGTTCTTCATGGCATGTGCTCCCTGAATTCGGTGAAGCTGGTGTGTGTTGAGAAACTGTGTGCGCGGGGAAACCGGTGCGCGAGAAGCGGACAGTCTGGTTCCCAGCGTAGTGGACTACTTCCGGGTGCGCCTGGGACGGGCTGCGCGGAAGGCCGCGGTCACACCCGCCGAGAAACCGGCGATCTTGATGAGCGGACCACCCACGGTGGCGGCCACGAGGGCGATGAGGGCGGAGACATTGCCCGTCACCTCGGCCACGTTGGTGGTGATGGTGTCGATCGTGGCCAACTGGTGGTTGGTCTGCGCGATCGTGCTCGTGGTCTCCTCGAGCAGCGGAGTGACGTTCTGGCTGAGATCTCGGATGGCGTGGGTGGTCTCGTCGAACACCCGGCCCAGCTTGATCAGCGGGATGGCGAGGAACGCCACCAGGACGGCGAACACGCCGGCGGCAATCAGCCCGGCAATATCTCCACCAGTCATTCGACACTTCCATTCGGGTCTCGGGTACGAGAAAAGGGCGGATCACCTAGGTGATCCGCCCTCCAGCGTAGTTCAGTTCCGCACGCGAGAGTCGCGCGGGAGATGACTAGCGTGCTGCGTAGTACTCCACGACGAGCTGGACTTCACAGGTCACGGGGATCTCGATGCGCTTCGGGGCGCGCACGAGGCGGGCCTGCAGCTTGTCGAGTTCGACCTCGAGGTACGGCGGGAGCTTGGGCAGCAGGTCGACGTGACCGCCGGCCGCGGCAACCTGGAAGGGCTCGGTGCCCTCGCTGCGCGCCTTGACGTGGATGAGCTGACCCGGCTTCACGCGGAAGGAGGGGCGGTCGACCAGCTGGCCGTCGACCAGGATGTGACGGTGCACAACCATCTGACGGGCCTGGGCGGTGGTGCGGGCGATGGCCGAACGCACGAGGAGGGCGTCGAGACGGGTCTCGAGGATCTCGACCAGGTTCTCACCGGTCAGGCCCTGGCGGCGACGCGCTTCTTCGAAGGCGATCTTGAGCTGGGCTTCGCGGATGCCGTACTGGGCGCGTAAGCGCTGCTTTTCGCGGAGGCGCACGGCGTAGTCCGAGTCGGTCTTGCGCTTGGTGCGGCCGTGCTCGCCCGGAGCGTAGGGACGCTTCTCGAGGTACTTGGCGGCCTTCGGGGTCAGGGCGATGCCCAGGGCCCGCGAGAGGCGGGTCTTACTGCGGGTACGTGACTTGGTAGACACAGTGTCCTTTCGGATGGAACTGAAAAATGGATACCAGGGCGTGGGGCCGGCCGGTGAGGGCAGGCGCAACACGTCATGGGAGATCAGAGGGGTGGGTGCCACGGGCCGCCCGGCTACAGGGCGAATCCACTCCAACACACGTTTCGCGACGCAGCCGCATGACGAAACCAGTTGTAGGCGAGGTCAAGGCTAGCACAGCGGGGCTCCGATTCAGCGCTGATTCAGGGGCCGGTGCCGCTACTCGCCGTGGATGATCCGGCGCAGTTTGGCCAGCCGGGCCGACACATCCCGCTCGTTGCCGTGTTCGGTGGGCTGGTAGTACTGCGTACGCCGTAATTCGGTGGGCAGGTAGTCCTGCGCGAGCACGCCGAGCGCGTCGTCGTGCGGGTACCTGTAGCCCTTGCCGTGGCCGAGCCGTTTGGCGCCCGGGTAGTGGGCGTCCCGCAGGTGCTTGGGCACCCGGCCGGTGTTGCCGGCCCGCACGTCGGCGATGGCCGCGTCGAGGGCCGTGTAGGCGGCATTGGACTTGGGGGCGCAGGCCAGGTGCACCACGGCCTGGGCCAGCGGGATGCGTCCCTCGGGCATGCCGATGTACTGCACGGCGTCGGCGGCCGCGATCGCGATCACGAGCGACTGCGGGTCGGCCATGCCGATGTCCTCCGAGGCGAGCACGATGATGCGCCGGCAGATGAACCTCGGGTCCTCGCCGGCCTCGATCATGCGGGCGAGGTAGTGCAGGGAGGCGTCGACGTCCGATCCGCGCACGGACTTGATGAAGGCGCTGATCACGTCGTAGTGCTCGTCGCCGTTCCGGTCGTAGCGCAGCAGAGCCCGGTCCACCGCGAGGGAGACGATCTCGGTGGTGATGACGGGCTTGTCGCCGTCTACCGTCTCGGTCGTCGCGGCCGAGACCGAGGCCGCCTCCAGGGCGGTCAGTGCCCGCCGGGCGTCGCCGGAGGCCAGGCGGATGATCGCGCCGCGGGCCTCCGGGTCGAGCACGAACCTGTCGGCGAGTCCCCGGGGGTCGGTGACGGCACGGTCCACCACGATGCCGAGGTCGTCGTCGCTCAGGGTCTCCAGCGTCAGCAGGAGGGACCGCGACAGCAACGGTGAGATCACCGAGAACGACGGGTTCTCGGTGGTCGCCGCGACGAGGATGATGATGCCGTTCTCCACGCCGGGCAGAAGGGCGTCCTGCTGGGCCTTGCTGAAGCGGTGGATCTCATCCAGGAACAGCACCGTGGACAGGCCGTACAGGTCCCGGCTGGTGCGGGCATCCTCCATCACCTGGCGCACATCGCGCACACCCGCTGACACAGCGGACAGCTCGACGAACCGGCGGCCTGAGCTGTGTGCGATGGTCTGGGCCAGCGTGGTCTTGCCGGTTCCCGGTGGGCCCCAGAGGATGACCGACACCGACCCCTGCTCCCCCGTCTTGTCGTTGGCGAGGCTCACCAGGGGCGACCCCGGGGTGAGCAGGTGGCGTTGCCCCGCGACCTCGGCCAGGCTCTTCGGGCGCATCCGAACGGCAAGCGGCGTCGCGCCCGTGCGCAGGCCAGGTTGAACGGAAGACATGGTCCCAGCGTAGTTTGTGCCGCCGACACCGGATGGCGCCCACGGCCCCGCTGCACGCTCCGTAAGCGTGCGCTGAGCGGCTCAATTGTTCCCGCCGCCACGGGATGCGTAGAGTTCACAGTGACCCGGGCCCCGTCGCCCGCACGCTTTGATTCCGCCGCAGGCGGCACCTGGAGGATTCCCGTGGCACCGAGCAGTAAACAGGATCGCGAAGCCCGCGAAGCACGTGGCCGCGTTCGCGCGTATCAGGCCAGGCAGACCGTGCACACGCTGCAGGGCAAGCGCCGGGTGCGCGACAACGTCCTGGCCGGAAGCATCCTGGTCGTCGTGCTGGCCGTGCTCGTGGGCGCCCAGCTGTTCTACTTCGGCGGAGGGCCAGGCACTCCGGAGCCCTCGGCCTCGTCCACGGCAGAGCCCACCCCCACCGCCTCGGCGACTCCGGGCGCCAACTCCGGCGACGTCCCCTCCAGCGACCTGGCCGAGGGACGCACCTGGACCGGCACCCTCACGCTCAACGGCATCCCCCTCGGGGTCGAGCTGGACGGTGCGCTGGCCCCGCAGGCGGTGTCCTCCACCATCAGCCTGGCGAACTCCGGCTTCTATGACGGGCTCAGCTGCCACCGGCTCACCACGGGTGACGGCTTCTCCGTGCTGCAGTGCGGCGACCCGAACGGCGACGGCACGGGCGGCCCCGGCTACACCTACGGTCCCGTCGAGAACGCTCCCGCCGACAACGTCTACCCGGCCGGCACTATTGCGATGGCCAGGTCCACTGACGGCTACAGCATGGGCAGCCAGTTCTTCATCGTCTACGGCGACACGACGATTCCGGCCAATGAAGCCGGCGGCTACTCGGTCATCGGCACGGTCACCAGTGGCCTCGACCAGGTCGTCAGCCAGATCGCCGGCGCCGGCGTGGCCGACGGGTCGACCGATGGTGCTCCAGTGGTGCCCACCACGATCACCTCGTTCACGGTGCAGTAACAACCTTCGCGGTGCACTGATAATCGGTGTAGTACGCACCTTCCGTCATAACAGTTCGGTCGATTCCGCTGAACCACGGGCAGCCTTGCAATAGGCTTGTGCCCGTATTGGCTTCAGCCCGTACTGGCTCGTTCAGGGATTCTTCCGCTGCAGTACTCCACTGGGGTACGTCATTGCACGGCGAATCAACCAAATCATTAAGGTGAGGCTCTTGACTACGACAGATCAGCAACCATGGGGTCGCGTAGACGAAACCGGCACGGTTTACGTGCGCGAAGCCGACGGCGAGCGTGCCGTCGGGCAGTACCCCGACGCGACGCCGGAAGAGGCGCTCGCCTACTTCGAGCGCAAGTATGTGGAGTTGAACGGGCAGGTCACCCTGCTCGAACAGCGTGCGAAGGGCGGCGCCCCCGCCGCGGACATCGCCAAGTCGGTGGCGAACCTGTCGAAGTCGGTCGCCACGGCCAACGCCGTCGGCAACCTCGCGGCCCTCGCCGAGCGCCTCGGCGCCCTCGGCGGAACCGTCAGTGAGCTCACCGAACAGCAGGGCGTGGAGGCCAAGGCCGCCGGTGCCGCAGCGCTGGCCGAGCGGGCCGCCATCGTCGAGGAGGCCGAACGCCTCGCCGCCGAGGACCCCGCCAAGACCCAGTGGAAGCAGACCAGCGCCGCCCTCGACGCTCTCTTCGCCAAGTGGCAGGCACACCAGCACGATGCTCCGCGGATCCCCAAGGGCGAGGCCAATGAGCTGTGGAAGCGGTTCCGTGCCGCGCGCACGACCATCGAGCAGAACCGCAAGGCTTTCTTCGCCGAGCTGGACAGTGCCCACAAGGACGTCCGCAACCGCAAGCAGCAGCTCATCGAGAAGGCTGAGGCCCTTGCTCCTCAGGGCGCAGACGGCATTCCCGCCTACCGCAACCTGCTCGAGGACTGGAAGGCCGCCGGTCGCTCCGGCAAGAAGCAGGACGACGCCATGTGGGCGAAGTTCAAGGCAGCCGGAGACGTGCTCTACTCCGTGAAGAGCGAGATCGACGCCGCCGACAACGAGGAGTTCTCCGCGAACCTGGTCGTCAAGCTCGAACTGCTCACCGAGGCGGAGACCCTCCTCACCGAGACGGACCGGGTCAAGGCCCGCGAGCTGCTCAGCTCCATCCAGCGTCGTTGGGACGCAGCCGGCAAGGTCCCCCGCGACCAGGTCAAGCCCGTCGAAGAGCGCATGCGCAAGGTCGAAGCCGCCGTGCGCAAGCTCGACGACGACCACTGGAAGCGCAACAACCCCGAGACCAAGGCCCGCGCCGAGGGCCTGGCCGGTCAGCTGCACGACGCGATCGCCAAGCTCGAGGCCGAACTGGCCGCCGCACAGGAGACCAAGGACGCCCGCAAGATCAAGGACGCCACCGAGGCGCTCGAGACCCGCAAGGCGTGGCTGAAGGCCATCGGCCAGTAGCCGACACCTCTGCACATCGGTCACGGGGCCGGGGATCTGTCCACAGATTCCCGGTCCCGTTTCCTGTTGCAGCCCCGGAACCGGCAGCCTGAGGAGATGACTCCCCTCGTTCCCGTCGCCTTGACCGGCGCCGACCTGCCGATCGCCGAACTCTCTGTTGCCCGCCTGGACGGCGAGCTCTTCTCCCTCGCTGGATCGTGGTGCCCGGTCGACATCCTCGACGAACCGGCCACGCGGGCGGCGGCACTCGCTGGGCTTGCCGGATCGTCTGGACCGGCCGGACCGGCTGGACCGGCCTCCGACCGTCTCGTCGCCGAGCGGATGACCGCCGCCTGGATCTACGGTCTCGCCCCGGAGCCGGCACAACACCAGTTCTGCGTGGACGTGACGGCGCGCACCCGGAAGCCCGACACGCCGAACGCCCTGCTGCGCGAAGTGCGGCTGAGGCCGGGCGATATCCGGGTCGTGGGCAGGATGCTTGTCACGGTGCCCCGGCGCACCGCGGTGGACCTGGCCCGCTGGGGTTCCTCCCCCGCTGTCCGGGCCGACACCGAACTGCTGGCGGCGCTCCTGGCCTATGACGTCGACGCGCGGGACGCCGGCGACGGACTGCCCGCCTTTCGGCGGGGAATCTCGTTCAGCCGTGTCGCCGCCGCTCAATTGGACCGGGCGCGCCTCCGGATGACCGGGTGACGGACGGACGGACGCGCCTCAGACGCGTCTCAGCCGTCGCTGACGCGGTACACGTCGTAGACGGCGTCGATACGCCGCACGGCGTTCAGCACCCGGTCCAGGTGGGTGGTGTCACCCATCTCGAAGACGAACCGGCTGATGGCCAGCCGATCACTGGAGGTGTTGACCGTGGCGGACAGGATGTTCACGTGGTGCTCGGACAGCACCCGGGTCACATCCGACAGCAGCCCTGACCGGTCGAGGGCCTCGATCTGGATCTGCACCAGGAAGAGGCTCTTGGAGGTGGGCGCCCAATCCACTTCGATCATCCGCTCGGGTTCCTTGAGCAGCGCCTGCACATTGTGGCAGTCGGACTGGTGCACCGAGACCCCGGAACCGCGCGTGATGAAGCCCACAATCTTGTCGCCCGGCACCGGGGTGCAGCAGCGGGCGAGCTTGACCAGGATGTCGGGCGCACCGCGCACCAGGATGCCGGAGTCGTTGTTGCGTAGGGTCTGCGTACGCCCGTTCGGGGTGAACGGCAGGTCCGTCGCGTCACTCTCCTCCACGCTCTGCAGCGTGGCGACGACCTTCTCCAGCACGGACTGCGTGGAGACGTGCCCCTCGCCGACGGCGGCGTAGAGAGCGGACACGTCTTCGTAGCGCATGACCGCGGCGACCTCGGCGAACGAGTCCTGGTTCATAAGCTTCTGCAGCGGCAGGTTCTGCTTGCGCATGGCCCTGGCGATGGCGTCACGGCCCTGTTCGATCGCCTCGTCGCGGCGTTCCTTGGTGAACCATTGCCGGATCTTGTTGCGCGCTCGAGGGCTCTTGACGAAGTTGAGCCAGTCCTGGCTTGGGCCGGAGTCGGGGTTCTTCGAGGTGAACACCTCGACGACATCGCCCGTGGTGAGCGAACTCTCCAGGGGCACCAGACGGCCGTTGACCTTGGCGCCCATGGTGCGGTGACCGACCTCGGTGTGCACGGCGTACGCGAAGTCCACCGGGGTGGCGTCGGCCGGGAGCCCGATCACGCGCCCCTTGGGGGTGAAGACGTAGACCTCCTTGGCGCCGATCTCGTAACGCAGGGAGTCGAGGAACTCGTTCGGGTCGGCGGTTTCGGCCTGCCAGTCGGAGATGTGCGCGAGCCAGGCCATGTCGGTGTCGCTCTGCGGACCAGGTCCGGAACTCTTGCCGTTGACCTGTTCCTTATACTTCCAGTGCGAGGCCACACCGTATTCGGCGCGTTCGTGCATCTCCTGCGTACGGATCTGGATCTCGACCGGGCGACCGCTCGGGCCGAGCACGGTCGTGTGCAACGACTGGTAGAGGTTGAACTTGGGGGTGGCGATATAGTCCTTGAACCGGCCGGGCAGCGGCGTCCAGCGGGCATGGATGGCGCCGAGCACGGCGTAACAGTCGCGTACCGAGTTGACCAGCACTCGAATGCCGACGAGGTCGTAGATCTCGTCGAATTCCCGGCCGCGTACGACCATCTTCTGATAGATCGAGTAATACTGCTTGGGGCGGCCAGCCACCTTGCCGCGGATGCGTGCGGCCTTGAGATCGTCGTTGATCGCGTCGATGACGTACTGCACGAACTCTTCGCGCTGCGGGGTGCGCTGTTTGACGAGGCTTTCGATCTCGGCGTACAGCTTGGGGTAGAGCACACCGAAGGACAGGTCTTCAAGTTCCCATTTGATGGTCTGGATACCAAGCCGGTGCGCGAGCGGAGCGTAGATCTCGAGGGTCTCGGTGGCCTTGCGGATCGCCGACTCGGCCGGGACGAAGCCCCAGGTGCGGGCGTTGTGCAGCCGGTCGGCCAGCTTGATGATGAGCACCCGGATGTCTTTGGACATCGCGACGATCATCTTGCGCACGGTCTCGGCCTGGGTGCTGTCGCCGTACTTGACCTTGTCGAGCTTGGTGACCCCGTCGACGAGCATGGTGATCTCGTCGCCGAAGTCGGCGCGCAACTGGTCGAGCGTGTAGTCGGTGTCCTCGACCGTGTCGTGCAGCAGCGCAGCGGCCACGGTCTTGGGCCCGATGCCGAGGTCCGCCAGGATCTGGGCGACGGCGACGGGATGGGTGATGTACGGCTCGCCGCTGCGTCGTTTCTGGCCCTCGTGCGCGCGCTCGGCGGCGGTGTAGGCGCGTTCGATGATGGACAGGTCCACCTTCGGGTGGTGCGTGCGCACCGTCCGAAGCAGGGTGTCCACGGCACCTGCCGGCTGAGCCCGGGAGAAGATCCGCGGGACCAGGCGGCGCAGGGACGCAGGCGATGGCGTTGTTGTCTCAGTCATCTCGTTACCTCATTCCCTGGCGCCAATTATCCCTGTACTAGCGGATAAACGGTAAACCGGGCAACGACACCGGATATTCCCGCACCTCGCCGCGGCTCACGCGGAGGCGTCCGCGTGGGTGTTCGAGGCAGCCCCGCCCGACACCGTGGCGTTCGTCGACGTTGCGGCGGCCTTGGCCTTGAGCGCGAGCGCCTTCTTGTCGCGCTTGCGGATCTCCGGCTCGTTCTCACGCAGCTGGGCGTAGAGCGGCGACGCGATGAAGATCGTGGAGTAGGTACCCACGAGCATGCCGATCAGTAGGGCGAGCGAGATGTCCCGCAAAGTACCCGCGCCGAGAACGAAGGCGCCGATCACGAGGATGGAAGCCACCGGGAGCACGGCCACGATCGAGGTGTTGATCGACCGGACCAGGGTCTGGTTGACCGCGAGGTTGACCGACTCGGCAAAGGTGCGCCGGGACTCCGGTCCGTCCTCGCTGGTGTTCTCACGGATCTTGTCGAACACCACCACGGTGTCGTACAGCGAGTACCCCAGGATGGTGAGGAAGCCGATCACGGCCGCCGGGGTGATCTCGAAGCCCGTGATGCCGTAGAAACCGGCGGTGATCACGAGGTCGTGCAGCAGGGCCACCATGGCCGCGACCGCCATCTTCCAGGTGCGGAAGTACAGGGCCATGACGGCGCCGGCAAGGACGAGGAAGGTCAGCAGGGCGCGGATGGCGGAGCCGGTGATGTCCTGGCCCCAGGACGGGCCGATGAAGGACGACGTCACCTGGGCAGGTTCGATGCTGTACGCCGAGGCGAGAGCTGCACGAACCTCTCGGCTCTCGGTGTCGGTGAGCTGGTCGGTCTGCACCCGGATACCATCGCTGCCGACGGCAGAGATCTTGGGTACGGCAGCCGGCACGACGTCGGCCACGGCCGCGGCTGCCGGGCCCTGGTCGAGCGTGCTCGTGTCGGAGAGGACGAACTCGGAACCACCGGTGAACTCGATGCCGAAGGTGAATCCACCGCGCAGCACCGGACCCAGGATCGCGACGAGGATCATCACGGCGGCGATCGAGTACCACAGCTTCCGACGGCCGACGATGTTGTACGAGCGCTTGCCCGTGTGGAGGTCGTTGCCGAACTGGCTGAAGCTGGCCATTAGGAATCCTTCCCGTCGGTCGGCTTACTCGAGCCGGATCCGATGAGCTCAGCCGCCTTGCGTTCGGCGATGGTCTGACGTTTGACGGCTTCCTTGCTGGCGGAAGCACCCTTGCGCGACGCTCCCGGCACGGCGGCGGGAGCGAATTGCGCCCGGCCACGATACACGGCGCCCAGCGCCCGGGGGTCCAGCCCGCTGAAGCGGTGGCCCTCGCCGAAGAACTTGGTGCGGGCCAGGAGCTGCAACGTGGGATGGGTGAACATGGCCACGACGAGCAGGTCGACGAGGGTCGTCAGCCCCAGGGTGAGGGCGAAGCCGCGGACGTTGCCGACGGCGAGGATGAAGAGCACGGCTGCGGCGAGGAAGTTGACCGTGTCGGACGCGATGATGGTGCGGATGGCGCGGCGCCAGCCGGACTCGACCGCTGACACGAGTCCCCTCCCGTCGCGCAACTCGTCGCGCACGCGCTCGAAGTAGACGATGAAGGAGTCCGCGGTGATACCGATCGCGACGATGAGGCCCGCGACGCCGGCGAGCGAAAGCCGGTAGCCCTCGCGCCAGGACAGCAGCGTGATGAGGAAGTAGGTGATCACGGCGGCGACGGCCAGGGACGCGATGGTGACCAGGCCGAGCAGGCGGTATTGCGCCAGGGAGTACAGCACGACCAGGATCAAGCCGATCAGGCCGGCGATCAGACCGCTCTGGAGCTGGGTGGATCCGAGGGTCGCCGAGATGGTGTCCTGGCTCTGCACCGTGAAGCTGATCGGCAGGGCGCCGAACTTGAGCTGGTCGGCGAGGGCCTTCGAGGTGTCCTGATCGAAGGACCCGGTGATCTGCGGCTTGCCGTCGGTGATGACCGCAAGGGTGCGAGGAGCGGAGATGACCTTGCCGTCGAGGACGATGGCGAACTGGTTCTGCGCGCCTTGCAGGCCGCTCAGGCGGGTCGTGACGTCGGCGAAGGCCTGGGTCCCCGTGCCGTCGAAGACGATGTTCACGGCCCACTCGCCGGTCGTCGCGCCGCTCTGCGTGGTGACCTGGCCGTTGGTGGCGTCGGAGATGTTCTCGCCACTGACCTCGACCGGGCCGAGGATGTACTTGACCGAACCGTCAGTCTCACAGGTGATCAGGGGCTGATCCGCCGGCGCGACGTTGGTGGTGTCGATGTCGCCGCACTGGAAGGTGTCGAACTGCGCCTGCAGGGCAGGCGTGATGTTGTTGAGGTCGCTGGCGTCGGTCGGAGCAACGGACGGTGTCGTCTCCGGTGCGGGGGTGGCCGCATCCGTCGCAGCATCGGTCGCGCCATCCGTGGCGCCGGGGGTGGCTGTCGAGCCATCGGTGCCGACGCTGTCGGCCGACGGCGCAGAAGCGATGAGGACCGGGCGGAACTCGAGCTTGGCCGAGGATTCGATGCGGTTCAGGGTGGCGTCGTCGGGTGTGCCGGGGATCGACACGACGATGTTCTGCCCGCCCTGGGTGTTGATCTCCGACTCGGAGACACCGGCGGAGTCGATGCGCTGGCGGATGATCGAGACAGCCTGGTTGAGCTGTTCGGACGAGACCGTCTGGCCCGACTCGAGCTTGGGGGCCAGGATGATCTGCGTGCCGCCCTCGAGGTCGAGTGCCAGTTTGGGGGTCCAGGACCCTCCACCACTGAGCACTCCGGCCCCGTTGAGAGCGATGAGACCGACGATGATCACGCCAAGCCAGGTCAGCGAGCGCCAGGCCTTCTTGGTCGGAGACGACTTAGCCACCTATTGAACTCAGCTTTCTTTGCTCGTGCCCACGCCGGAGGGCGTGGGCACGGAGAAGGGATGTGTTACGCGTCGCCCTTTTTGGGTTCGGTGTTTGTGTCGGTTACGGACGTGCTGTCGGAAGCGGCGTCATCGGTCGGCTCCGTCTCGGTGCGCTGGCCGTATTCCGGCTCGCCCACGATGGCCGGCGTGCCGGCGGTCTCGTCGACGGTGTCGTCGAGGACGACGTCATCGCCCACGACGGTGGGCTCGACGACACGAGCGATGGTCTGACGGTGGATCTGCACGATGGTGCCGGGTGCGATCTCGAGAGCGACCTTGTTCTCTTCTTCGTCGATGGACACGATGGTGCCGTAGAGACCGAAGTTGGTCATGACGTCCGCGCCGGCCACCATCTTCGACTGCAGCGCCAAGGTGTCCTTCTGGCGCTTACGGCCGTTGCGAAACATGAAGAACACGAGCAACGCCAAAACGGCGAGCATGACAAGAGTCAACGGATCCATAGAACTGTGAGACCTTCCCGCACTGGACGACATGCCAGAGCCATGTCGTGAAGTGTGCAGAGTTGTTTGATGTGCAGAGTTTGTGTTGGGCAGAGTTTTCAACGCGCGCGTGGCGTGCCTGACCAGCTTGAATTATAGAACATCCAAGGTGAGCGCAGCCTGAGGATCGCTCAGTCCGAAGTGCCGCCACGCTGCGGGAGTGGCAACCCGCCCTCGCGGGGTACGCGTGAGGAAGCCTATCCGCACCAGGAAGGGCTCGACGACCGATTCGATGGTGTCCGGCTCCTCCCCCACCGAGACGGCGAGGGTGTTGAGGCCGACCGGGCCACCCCCAAAACGGGTCAGGACGATGTTCATGACCTCCCGGTCGAGCCTGTCGAGGCCGATCTCATCGACGTCGTACAGCTCCAACGCGGCGTGAACGGCGGCCAGGTCGGCGTCGCCGCCGTGTACCAGGGCGTAGTCGCGCACCCGCCGCAGCAGCCGGTTCGCGATCCGGGGCGTTCCGCGGCAGCGGCCGGCGATCTCGGCGATGGCTTCCCTGTCGATGACGAGGCCCAGCAGTTTCGCTGCCCGGGTGAGCACCTGTTCGAGTTCGGCGTCGGCGTAGAACTCCAGGTGCGCGGTGAACCCGAACCGGTCGCGCAGCGGATTGGGCAGCATGCCCGAGCGGGTGGTGGCGCCCACGAGAGTGAACGGGGCCAGGTCGAGCGGCACCGAGGTGGCTCCGGCGCCCTTGCCGACCATGATGTCGATGCGGAAGTCCTCCATCGCCAGGTAGAGCATCTCCTCGGCGGACCGTGCCATGCGGTGGATCTCGTCGATGAAGAGCACCTCACCGGGAACCAGCGACGAGAGCACCGCTGCGAGGTCACCGGCATGCTGGATGGCCGGGCCGCTCGACATGCGCAAGGGGCGGTTGCCCTCGTAGGCGATGATCATGGCGAGGGTGGTCTTGCCGAGGCCTGGAGGACCGGCCAGGAGAATGTGGTCGGGGGTGCGCTGCTGCATGGAGGCTGCGGTGAGCAGAAGCTGCAACTGGCCGCGTACCTTCTGCTGGCCCACGAATTCGGTGAGGCTCTTCGGGCGCAGGGCGCCTTCGAAGGCGAGTTCGGCATCGCCGGCGAGGGCCGGGTTGGCCAGTTCGACTCCGGGATCCGTCGTCATCAGCGGTGGCTCCCGTCTGCGGCTCCCGCGTGTTGGGCCGGACCGAGGCGGGCAAGGGCCAGCCGCAGGACGGCGGCGACGCCGGCTTCTTCGGCGTCGAACTCGGCGCTGCTGCCGGCCAGGATCTCCTCGACGGCCTGGGCGGCGACTTTCTCGGACCAGCCGAGGCCGATCAGGGCGGTCTGCACGCTCGTGCCCACAGCGGCCGTGGCACTCGGGCGGCCGGGCGCGGGGGATGCGGCGGTGACGACGAGCTTGCCGGCCAGGGACAGCACGATGAGCTTGGCGGTCTTGGGGCCGATCCCGCTCACCTTGCGGAAGACCGAGTCGTCTTCGGCGGACACGGCCTGCGCGATCTGGTTGGGGCTGAGGACAGCGAGTACGCCGAGGGCCGATTTGGGTCCGACGCCGGTGACGCCGACCAGGAGTTCGAAGACGGCCAGCTCGTCGGCGGAGGGGAACCCGTACAGCGTGAGGGAGTCCTCCCGCACGATCAGAGTCGTCGACAGCCGGGTCTCGGTGCCGACCCGGGCGGCCAGTGCCGTCGGCGGGGTGACCTGCACGGCCAGCCCTACTCCCCCGACCTCGATGACCACCGTGGAACCCAAGGCGGACAAGACGGGGCCACGCACTGAAGAGATCACCTATTCAGCCTACGGTGCGCCGCCGACGTTGCCGCCGCCGCACCCGGCGCGTTGCCGCGCTCGGCGTCCCGCCAGGCCTTCTGCGCCGGCGTGAGCGCGCCGGGGGTGCGGGCCGGGGTGGATCTATTGCCGGCCGCCACGGTGCCGCTGGTGGGCAGCACTCCGCCGCCGGCGCCGGTGCGCCAGGCGTGGCAGATCGCCAGGGCCAGCGCGTCGGCGGCATCCGCCGGTTTCGGGATCTCGGCCAGGCCGAGTACCCGGGCCACCATGGTGCCCACCTGCTTCTTGTCCGCGGAGCCGTATCCGGTGATGGCCGCTTTCACCTCGCTGGGGGTGTGCAGGGTCACGGTGAGTCCACGACGGGCGGCGAGCATGAGCGCCACGCCGCTGATCTGGGCTGTGCCCATCACCGTGCTCACGTTCTGTTGGGCGAACACGCGCTCGATGGCCACGAATTGGGGTTGGTGCCGGTCGAGCAGTTCCTCGAGTCCTTCGCCGATGAGCAGCAGTCGTCGCTCGAGGCTCAGGTCGGGGGAACTGCGCAGTACCTGCACGTCAACCAGGGTCGCCGAGCGGTTCGCTGCGACGTCGACGATGCCGACGCCGCAGCGGGTCAGGCCGGGGTCGATGCCCAGCACCCTGACCGTCATGGGTGTGTTATTCGCTCTCGGATTCGAGTTCGGCCTGCACCTCGGGCGTGATGTCGTAGTTGCTGTAGATGTTCTGCACGTCGTCAAGCTCTTCGAGGGCGTCGATGAGCCGGAACACCTTGCGGGCGGTCTCGGCGTCTACCTCGATCTTCAGCTGCGGAACGAAGGCGATGTCGGCGGAGTCGTAGTCGATGCCCGCGGTCTGCAGCGCGGTGCGGGTGGCGACGAGGTCGTGGGCTTCGCTGAAGACCTCGAACTTCTCGCCGTCGTCGACGACTTCCTCGGCTCCCGCATCGAGCACGGCGGCGAGCACATCGTCTTCCGTGACATCGTTGCCCTTGGGGACGACGACGATGCCCTTGCGGTGGAAGTTGTAGGCGACGCTGCCCGGGTCGGCCATGTTGCCGCCGTTGCGGCTGACTGTGGTGCGCACCTCGGCGGCCGCGCGGTTCTTGTTGTCGGTGAGGCACTCGATCATGATCGCGACGCCGTTGGCGGCGTAGCCCTCGTACATGATGGTCGTGTAATCGACGACCTCGCCGGAGAGGCCGGCGCCGCGCTTGACGGCGCGGTCGATGTTGTCGTTGGGGACCGAGGTCTTCTTGGCCTTCTGGATGGCGTCGACGAGAGTGGGGTTACCCGACAGGTCGGCGCCGCCCATGCGGGCCGCGACCTCGATGTTCTTGATCAGCTTGGCGAACGCCTTGGCCCGACGCGAGTCGGTGACGGCCTTCTGGTGCTTGGTTGTCGCCCATTTGGAGTGCCCGGACATGAATCTCCCGTGTGTCGCTTAGTCGTGCGACGCTGTTCGCGCGCCGCAGGGTGGATGCGGTGCATCGCTGCACTGCCTGGTGTTGAACTGTTCATCAAGCGTGGTGGCACAGCGAACGACCTCGAACGCTGGTGCGATCCCAGTCTAGCCCGCGGGGTTGGGACCGGCTTTGGACACGGCGGGTTCAGGTGCAGCGCCGTCGGGAACAGCGAGGATCTTCCGAAGCGTCCGCAGGTTCCGCGTGGTGGTGGTGGACTTGAAACGCGCCTTTCCGGACAGAAGACTGAAGGGACTTTTGATACCTACCGCCCGTCGCACCTGCCAGTAGACGACGTCCGTGCCCCGTTGCACCCTCTCGTCGTTCGGATCCAGCTCCGGTGCGGCCGTAAGCAGGTCGTCGAGCCTGGCCGGCTCGGAGCCGAACAGAACGTAGGAATGCCAGCCGACGCGATCCTCGAATGGGTACTCCGCGACGGTGCCGGTCAGTCGCGGCCAGTCCACGAGCACAACCCAAGCCTCGTAGCCGAACCGCTCGGAGAGCGCGCGTTCCAGGCCGGTCTTGACGGCGGCGGCATCCGTCTCGGAGGTCTCCAGGACCACGTTTCCGCTGGCGAGGACCGTCGTCACCGCTGTGTGGCCGAGGCCGCGCACGGTCTCGGCGAGGTCCGCCATGCGGATGTTGATGCCGCCGACGTTGATGCCGCGCAGCAGTGCGATGTAACGGGTCATGCGCTCAGTCTGGCGCAGCCGGAACGGTTCGTCACGACCGGAAGCCGGCGCTTCGGACCTTCTGCAGGAAGTACTCGTGGAATCGGTGCTCCCCGGTGATCTCGGGGTGGAAGGACGTGCCGATCAGGTTGCCCTGTTCCACCGCGACACAGCGGCCGTCGGCGACCGTGGCCAGGGCCGTGGCGTTCGGTCCGACGCTCTCCACGACGGGCGCACGGATGAACACGGCGTGCACGGGCGGGCCTCCGAGCACGGGCACATCCAGGTCGGTCTCGAACGAGGCGGTCTGCGAGCCGAAGGCGTTGCGGCGCACGCTGATGTCGAGCCCGCCCAGGCTCTGCTGCCCGGAGATGCCGTCGAGGACGGTGTCGGCCAGCATGATCAGTCCGGCGCAGGTGCCGTACACGGGCAGCCCGGCGCCCACGGCCGCCCGCAGCGGTTCGGCCAGGCCGAACAGGCGGGTCAGCTTGTCCATCACGCTGGACTCGCCGCCCGGGATCACCAGGCCGTCGACGACGGCCAGCTCCTCCGGGCGGCGGACGAGCAGCACCTCGCTGCCGAGCGAACTCAGCATCGCGGCATGCTCGCGAAAGTCGCCCTGCAGGGCGAGTACTCCAACGGCCATGAAGCGGGTGTTACCAGCCGCGCTCGGAGAGGCGGTGCGGTGCGGGGAGGTCGGCCACGTTGATGCCGACCATCGCTTCGCCGAGGCCGCGGGAGACGTCCGCGATGATCTTGGCGTCGTCGTAGAACGCGACGGCCTTGACGATCGCGTTGGCGCGCTCCTGCGGGTTGCCGGACTTGAAGATGCCCGAACCGACGAAGACGCCGTCGGCGCCGAGCTGCATCATCATGGCCGCGTCGGCCGGGGTGGCCACGCCGCCCGCGGTGAAGAGCACGACGGGCAACTTGCCGGTCGCGGCGATCTCGGCGACCAGTTCGTACGGCGCCTGCAGCTCCTTGGCGGCCACGTACAGCTCGTCCTTGGTGAGTGAGGAGAGCCGGGCGATCTCACCCTTGATGGTGCGGATGTGCTTGGTGGCCTCCGACACGTCGCCGGTGCCGGCCTCGCCCTTGGAGCGGATCATCGCGGCACCCTCGGTGATGCGGCGAAGCGCCTCACCCAGGTTCGTCGCACCGCAGACGAACGGAACCGTGAAGTTCCACTTGTCGATGTGGTTGACGTAGTCGGCCGGGCTGAGCACTTCGGACTCGTCGATGTAGTCGACCTCGAGTGCCTGCAGCACCTGTGCTTCGACGAAGTGGCCGATGCGGGCCTTGGCCATCACCGGGATGGAGACCTCGGCGATGATGCTGTCGATCAGGTCGGGGTCGCTCATGCGGGCGACACCACCCTGCGAGCGGATGTCGGCGGGAACGCGCTCGAGCGCCATGACGGCGACGGCGCCGGCGTCTTCGGCGATGCGGGCCTGCTCGGCGTTGACGACGTCCATGATGACGCCGCCCTTCAGCATCTCAGCGAGTCCGCGCTTGACGCGGCTCGAGCCGAACTGCTCAGGAGTTGTGGTGTCAGTCATAACTTCGATTCTATTCCTTGAGTGGGGTGCCGCCGTTCGGGTGCCGGCACGAGGGATACTGCTGATAAACCGACGCCCAAGCGGTGAAGGGTCAGGACTCCCCGGCGGGCCAGCCCTCCGCGACCGAGCGGCGCACGTCGCCCAGGAGCTGCGGTATCGCCTTGGTGCCGGCGATGATCGGGAAGAAGTTCGAGTCCAGCGCCCACCGCGGCACGATGTGCTGGTGCAGATGCTCCGCGATCCCGGCACCGGCGATGCGTCC
The DNA here is from genome assembly GCF_001679725.1 of Cryobacterium arcticum. Lineage (NCBI taxonomy): Bacteria > Bacillati > Actinomycetota > Actinomycetes > Micrococcales > Microbacteriaceae > Cryobacterium > Cryobacterium arcticum. The sequence continues at coordinate 2,129,168 of NZ_CP016282.1, forward strand.
CTGGTTCATCCCGAGGTTGAACCCGTCGCAGCCACTGGTGGCCTTGAGCACCCGCATGGCCGTCTGGGTCAGGCTACCGATTTCGGCGACCTCTTCCGGCGTGGCCTCGTCATACGTCGCAACATGCCGGTACGGGCATACCAGCAGGTGGCCGCTGTTGTACGGGAACAGGTTCAGCAGCACGTAGGCGTGCGTGCCGCGCGCCACGATGAGCGCCTTCTCGTCGTCCATCGACGGTGCGATGCAGAACGGGCAGTCATCGGGATGCGGCTGCTGGCCACCCTGGATGTACACCATCCGGTGCGGCGTCCACAGCCGCTGGAACGCATCCGGGACCGCGGCGAAGTCGCCCGAGTTCTCCACCTGGACCCCCTCGGCGGCGTCCTGCGGGCTGCCGGACAGCCGATCCCAGGGGGTGTCTCTCGGTCCTGTGCCGGAGGTGTCCGTCATCGTCAGGCCAGTTCCGGCGCGGCCACACCGACCGGGGCGAGCGAGGCGTCTGCTTCGGAGAAGTCAGCGTCGCCGAGAACCTGGGCACGGGTCTTGATGGACGCGATGATCCGGCGGACGGCGTCGTCGATGGGCACACCGTTCTCCTGGGTCCCGTCGCGGAACCGGAAGCTGACCGCGTTGTTGGCACGATCCTCTTCACCCACGATGAGCTGGAACGGGATCCTCTGCAGGGTGGCGTTGCGGATCTTCTTCTGCATCCGGTCGCTCGAGGAGTCGAGTTCGACGCGCACCCCGGCGGTCTTGAGCGTGGCCAGGACCTCCCAGAGGTAGTCCTCGTACTGCTCGGACACGGGGATACCGATGACCTGCACCGGAGAGAGCCAAACGGGGAACGCTCCGGCGTAGTGCTCGAGCAGGATGGCGAAGAAACGTTCGATGGATCCGAGCAGGGCGCGGTGGATCATCACGGGCTGCTGACGGGAGCCGTCCGGTGCCGTGTACTCCAGGCCGAACAGCTCCGGCTGGTTGAAGTCGAGCTGAACCGTGGACAGCTGCCAGGTACGACCGATCGCGTCGCGGGCCTGCACCGAGATCTTCGGACCGTAGAACGCCGCTCCCCCGGGGTCGGCAACCAGTTCCAGACCCGAGTCCAGTCCGACCTGGCGCAGAGTGTCGGTTGCGGCCTCCCACTGCTCGTCGGTGCCGACGGATTTCTTGGGGTCGCGGGTGGACAGCTCCAGGTAGAAGTCGGTGAGGCCGTAGCCGCGGAGCGTCTCGAAGACGAACTCGAGCTGACTGGCGACCTCGGCCCTGACCTGGTCCTGGGTGACGTAGATGTGCGCGTCGTCCTGGGTGAGGCCGCGTACCCGGGTGAGGCCCTGCAACGTGCCGCTCTTCTCGTAGCGGTAGACGGTGCCGAATTCCGCCAGGCGCAACGGGAGCTCGCGGTAGCTGCGGCCGCGGGCCTTGAAGATCAGGTTGTGCATCGGGCAGTTCATGGGCTTGAGGTAGTAGTCCTGGCCCTGACGGGTCACGTTGCCCTCGGCGTCGACCTCTTCGTCGAGGTGCATGGGCGGGAACATGCCGTCGCGGTACCAGTTGAGGTGCTGGCTGGTCTCGAAGAGGTGTCCCTTGGTGATGTGCGGGGTGTTGACGAGGTCGTAACCGTTGGCGAGCAGGCGCTCACGCATGTAGTTCTCGATCTCGGCACGGATGATGCCACCCTTGGGGTGGAAGACCGCCAGGCCGGAGCCGATTTCCTCGGGGAACGAAAACAGGTCCAGTTCCTGGCCGAGCTTGCGGTGGTCGCGCTTGGCGGCCTCGGCCAGGCGCGCCTGGTAGGCGCGCAGTTCGTCCTTGGTGGGCCACGCGGTGCCGTAGATGCGCTGCAGCTGCGGATTCTTCTCCGAGCCGCGCCAGTAGGCGGCGGCCAGGCGGGTGAGCGAGTAGCCGTTGCCGATCATGCGAGTGTTCGGCAGGTGCGGGCCGCGGCAGAGGTCTTTCCAGACGGTTTCGCCGGTCTTCGGGTCGACGTTGTCGTAGATGGTCAGCTCGGCGCCGCCCACCTCGACGGACTCGTTGTCTCCGGTGTCGGTGCTCGAGCTTGTCGAGACCCCCTTGAGACCGATCAGCTCGAGCTTGTACGGCTCAGCGGCGAGCTCGGCACGTGCCTCATCGTCGGTGACGACACGGCGCACGAAGCGCTGGCCCTGCCGGATGATGCGGTCCATGGCCTTCTCGAGGGACTTGATGTCCTCGGGGGTGAAGGGCTCGGCCACGTCGAAGTCGTAGTAGAAGCCGTCGGTGACGGGCGGGCCGATGCCCAGGCGCGCTGCCGGGTTGACGGTCTGCACGGCCTGCGCGAGAACGTGCGCGGCGGAGTGGCGCAGGATGCTCAGGCCGTCGGGAGAATCGATGGTGACCGGGGTGACGTCATCCGTCGGGGTCACCTGCGCGGCGAGGTCCGTAAGGACACCGTTGACGCGCATGGCGACAACGGATCGGTCGGTGAATAGCTCGAAACCGTCAACCACGTGTATAGCTCCCTTGAATTACGAATCATTCAACTTTAGCGGGCGGGAGTGCGCGCGGTGACGGGGTGGCCGGGGCACACCCTCCGGCACGCCTCGACCGGTTCGGCGGCGGGTCCTGGCGGGTTCAGGGCGGGCCGTGGGCGGCTACGGACGATAGGGCAGTTGCAGGTCGAGCTCGGCGCAGAAGCCGGCCGCGTCGTCCGTGTTCGGGTCGGAGGGAGGGACGGGGAAGACCGCGACAACACCGTCGGGGCGCAGGCAGGCCCGCAGGGGCGGCACCACGAACTCCGGCGCACTGTCGGCGCCGGTCTCGGTGCCGGATGGGGTGCCGTCGGTGGCCGGTTCGCCGTCGATCGGGGGCTGGACGACCGGGGTGCCGCCGCCGAAGAAGTCGATCGCCCAGACTGCGGCACAGTTCGACAGCGCCGCATCCGCTGGATCGGGGATCGGGACGGCGGGAGTGACGGTGCCGTCCGGCGCGATCTGGTCGCTGGGGGAGCCGACCTGCGTGAACGCGGAGTCGGTACTGGGGGCCGAGTAGCAGTAGGCCGAGGTGGTGCGGAGTTCGGGGGTGGCCAAGGTGACCCAGGCCGTGGCTCCGCCACCGGCGACCAGCAGAACGGCCGAGACCACCGCGACGGCGCGATGCCGGTGCATCCGATGAGTCTGCTGGGCGTCGATCGTCTGGAGAAGGCGCGCCTCGACGCGTTCGAATTCGTCGTCGGTGGGCGTGAGCAGGTCACTGGGCAGCATGGTGCGGTTCTCCCTTCAGCAGAGTGAGTTCGGCGCGGAGGCGCCCCTTGAGGCGGGACAGCCGGTTGCGGAGAGTGGCGTGAGTGATCCCCAGACGCTGGGCGGCCTGTTCGTAGCTGAGGTCGTCCATGAGGCACAGGTCGAAGATGCGCCGGTCGACCTCCGGCAGCGCGGCCATGATGTCCTGGATATGCCGCCGGGCTTCGGCGGCGATCGCTGCACTCTCCGGGGAGGGAGCAGGGTCGGCGAGATCTGCGCGATCATCGAGGCTGTCCCGTGGCCGGCGAGTCTCGGAGCGGCGCCGGTTCAGAGCGAGATACCGGGCCGTCGTGACGAGCCAGGGCAGCACCGACTCCCCTACCAGGTCCACGCCGAGCCGCTTGTTCCACAGCGTCAGGAACGCGTCCTGCAGGGCCTCCTCGGAGTCGGGCCGCGACCGCAGCACCGAGAACGCTGCCCAATAGACGGCGCGTTGGTGACGCCGGAAGAGTTCCTGGAACGCACGACGGTCGCCCTGTTGCACACGCGAGAACAGGAGGACGTCGGTTGTGGTGGTCGACAGGCCGGATGAAGACACAGCGGGTGGAGGCAGGTCGGAGCGAGGCGACGAGTCTGCACCCGCAACCGCACCGGCCTGCTCACTCACCTGGTCCCCCACCTGCTCCCCCTTCTCACCCTGGCTCTCGCCGTGCCGGTCCCCCCATGGGTCCCGCGTCACCGCGGTCCCTTACCCGGTAGTGTCCGCGGGCCGCTCCATCGTCTCAGGGTCGGGGGTGCGCACCATGATCGTCCCACCCCAATTCGGGTCGATCATCCCGAAACGTCTTGACGCCGTCGGCCGGGGCCGTGTTGAGTGAGCGCGTCGTCGCCCGCCCCGGGTGGCCACGACGCGAGGAGCTCCCGATGGACCATCACACCGCCAGCCGTTGCAGGCCGTCCGGACACGCCACCGGGGTACGTGCCGATGGCCCGCTCCAGCGCCCCGGCTGGCGAGCCAGAGGGGCCGTAGCGGCAGTAGCCCTCGGGCTGATGGCCGCCTGTGCGGGTGCAGCCGGTCCGGCTGGCGCCGCCGGCCTGCCGACGGCCGACTACGCCTGCTGGGCCGACCTCGGCACCGGGGCGAGCCTGTGCGTGGACCGGGGTGTCGATCTGGTCGCCGCCGTGGCCCGTGAGCGCGGCGTGCTCTTGACGGTTCCCGATGGTGCCATCCCGGGCTCGTTGCCCGCGTCGGCGCGGTCAGCGAGCACCGGCGCGGCGACCACCGGAACGGCTGCCGTGGCGTCCACCGTGATTTCGGTGATCTACGACAACAGCGGATACGGCGGCGGCTCCTACGCCCTGTCGATCTCGAGCGGTTGCGGCTGGGGTGTTGCCAGCCTGGGGTCGATCGGCTGGAATGACCGCGCCTCGTCCTACCGCAGCTTCAACGGCTGCACCACGGCTCTTTTCGCCAATGAGAACTACGCCGGTTCGTCCACCGGGTACACCACCAACGCCAGTGGGCTGGGTGGTCTGAACGATCAGGCGAGTTCGTGGAGCGTGCACTGAACTGTCGGAGCCGCGCTATCGGAGCCGCCTATCGGAGCCGCACTGGGTTCGCGCAAGCATGCTCGCGGTCCGGCCCCTGGAACACGAAAACCCCCGCTGTGGGCGGGGGTGTGAGTGTGGGCGATACTGGGATCGAACCAGTGACCTCTTCCGTGTCAGGGAAGCGCGCTACCGCTGCGCCAATCGCCCAGGCCCGCAGAGAATTCTCGCGGTCTGGAGGTGGATACGGGATTCGAACCCGTGTAGACGGCTTTGCAGGCCGTTGCCTCGCCTCTCGGCCAATCCACCGTGTTCGGTCAAACGTGTACACCAAAGAAAATCGGCCTTTCGGCCGATCAACTTCGAGCGGATGACGAGATTCGAACTCGCGACCCTCACCTTGGCAAGGTGATGCGCTACCACTGCGCCACATCCGCAACTACGCGCATTTCTGCGTGCTTGGAAGACTCTACCCGATCTCAGGGACCTCGTGTGCACATGACGCGTCGCAGGACTTCCGATTGGCCTCAAATAGGCCGTTCTGCCCAGTGATTACGCGGGAAAAACAAAAAACCCCCGGGTTTACCGGGGGTTTTCATGCCGTTCAGATGACTCTCTGTGGGCGATACTGGGATCGAACCAGTGACCTCTTCCGTGTCAGGGAAGCGCGCTACCGCTGCGCCAATCGCCCAGATCCTGCGAGTACTCGATTGCAGTACTTCTCAGGCTGGAGGTGGATACGGGATTCGAACCCGTGTATACGGCTTTGCAGGCCGCTGCCTCGCCTCTCGGCCAATCCACCGTGCTTGTAAAACCGTGCCTGCAGCACCCGATCATGCGTGGGTTACTACCAAAGAGAGCCGGCCTTTCGGCCGACTCAATTCGAGCGGATGACGAGATTCGAACTCGCGACCCTCACCTTGGCAAGGTGATGCGCTACCACTGCGCCACATCCGCAACTGCTCGCATTCCTGCGTGCTTTGAAGACTCTAGCCGATAGTGCGACGCGAATTCAAACCGAGCGAATGCCGCGTGTCGCGGCCTCTCGATGTGCGCTGGGCACCCGGTCTGGTCTAGTATCAGATGTCGCAGTCGAGAGGGTTTCGAATGTGGTTCGGGCGATTGGCGCAGTTGGTAGCGCGCTTCCTTCACACGGAAGAGGTCGTGGGTTCGAGTCCCGCATCGCCCACAGAATTCCCCGCTTCCGGCGGGGTTTTTTTGTGCCCAAGCCGTCCGGTGTCCACGATGGCTCTGGACGGGCACCGCCCCGGAGCGGCTGTCTACCGGATCGGCGAGGATGCGAAGAGCACTCGGTCGCTGGAAACCAGGTCGTCGAGCGAGAGAACGCGCGTCAGGTCGTGGCCGGCGGCCAGTGCGGTGCGCACCTGGTCGTCGCCTTGGGGTGCCAGTCGGCCCTCCATGAACCCGCCCAGCGCCCGGACGGCGCAAGCCGTCAGCACTCCCTCGGGTGTTCCCCCGATACCCATCACGACGTCGATGTCACTGCCGGGCGTTGCCGCGGTGACCGCCGTTGACACGTCCCCTTCCCCCGCGAGCCGGACGCGGGCTCCCACCATCCGCAGCTCGGCGATCAGCGCCCGATGCCGCGGCTTGTCGAGAACGGCCACGGTGATGTCGTGCACCGGTTTTCCCAGGGCTGCTGCCAGGCGCACGACGTTGACTGCCGGGCTCGCTCTCAGGTCCAACACTCCGCGCGCCGCCGCCGAGGAGATCAGTTTGTCCATGTAGAAGACGTCAGTGGGGTCGAAGAGCGTGCCACGCGGGGCCAGGGCGATCACGCTCACCGACCCGGGCAAGCCCTCCTGCACCAACCGGGTGCCGTCGAGCGGGTCGACGGCGATGTCGCAGGCCGGTCCCCGGCCGGATCCGAGTTCTTCGCCATTGGCCAGCATCGGGGCTTCGTCTTTCTCGCCCTCGCCGATCACGACGACTCCGGCGAACGGGGCCGGGAGGAGAACCTCACGCATCGCCGCGACGGCTGCCGCATCGGCCGCGTTCTTGTCCCCACGTCCGAACCAGGCCCCGGCGGCGTGCGCCGCCGCCTCCGTCGCCGCCCGCACGGCGGAGACGAGTTCGTCGGAGTAGTGGTCGGCGCCGAGCACGGTGCTCGCCCTGGTGTCGCCTGCTGCTGCTGAGGTGTTCATCTGAAGTGGTGTCCCGTCTCGGTGGGATCCGGCGACGGGCGCGCTGCCGGGTTCGGGTCGACCCGTCGCCGGGCGCACCCGGTCGATGCTACTCGCCGAGCTCAGGCGACAGCCTCCGGCCTCACGGCGGCCGTTAGTCTCGACGGATGATCAGAGAACACGCTGTGCTTCCCGTGCTGGCCGGCCGCGAGGCGGAATTCCTGCTGGCATTCCGCACAGCACGGCCACTCATCGAGTCGATGCCCGGATTCCGGGCGCTCAGCCTGTCGAGGTCCGTGGAGGAACCGACGACTTTCCTGCTCCTCGTGGATTGGGACCGGCTGGAGGACCACACCGAAGGCTTCCGTTGGTCCCCCGAGTACACGCGTTGGAAGGCGCTCCTGCACCCGTTCTACGATCCGTTCCCCGAGGTGCGGCACTTCGTGGAGATCGACTGACCAGGCACCACTCCACCTCCACACCCGCCCGGTCGGGGTGTCTTCCCACACCCCGTTCGTGGTCGCGCTGCCGGTTCCAGCGCCTCGACGATCGGATCAACTTGCCGGATCGGCAATTCCGTTTGTCATCTGCTCGCCGGCATCCCACCATGGTCCTATGACCAGACCTGAACGCGCACAAGCCTCCCCCGACACCTCCCCCCGCGCCGCGAATCCTGCCCTGCCAGACCCGGCGGCGGCCGGTTCGGAACACACGAAGGTCTACGACGTGGTGATCGTCGGAGGGGGCGCTGCCGGCCTCAGCGCCGCTGTGGTACTGGGCCGCGCCCGCCGCTCGGTGCTCGTCATCGATGCCGGTGAACCACGCAACGCACCCGCTCAGGGTGTGCACGGTTTCCTCACCCGGGACGGGCTCAGCCCTGCAGAGTTGGTCCGTCTCGGTCGCGCCGAGGCTCAGGCCTACGGCGCGCAGATCCTCAGCGGTCGGGCCGCTGACGCCCGGCGCACCGACGCCGGCCTGGAGGTCGTGCTCGAGGACGGCACCCGGGCGACCGGGCGCCGCCTCCTGGTCGCAACCGGGCTCGTCGACGCCCTGCCCGAGGTGCCCGGCCTGCAGGACCGCTGGGGCATCGATGTGCTGCACTGCCCCTACTGCCACGGCTGGGAGGTCCGGGATCAGGCCATCGGCATCCTGGGCACCAGCCCCAGGTCCGTACACCAAGCGCTCCTGTTCCGTCAGTGGAGCGACAACGTCACCCTGTTCCTCCACACGGAGATGCTCGACGCCGACGGCGCCCTCTCCACCGACCATGGGCCGACGGACGCCGAGTGGGAGCAGCTTGCGGCTCGCGGAATCGGAGTGGCGATCGGACCGGTCGACGCCCTGGAGGTGACCGATGACGCCCTGACCGGCGTCCGTTTGGCCGGTGGGCACTCGATCCCGATTCAGGCTCTGGTCGTTGCTACGGGCCTCAACGCCCGCGCCGGGTTCCTCGATGGTCTGGGGGTGGAGGCCACGGCGCATCCGCTCGGCGTCGGCACGCACCTCGACGCGGACGCGACCGGACAGGTGCTCAGCGGCGGCAGCGTGGTGCCCGGTCTCTGGACGGCCGGAAATGCCACCAACCCGATGGCCCAGGTCATGGTCGCCGCCGCCGCGGGAATATCCGTGGCCGCCGCCATCAACTCGCATCTGATCGGCGACGAGGTAGAGTCCGCCGTGGCGGCCTACCGGCGTCCGTTCTCGGTTGCCGCTGAAGCCGGCAACGCGCGGAGGCTGCTCGGCGACCGCCGCCACGGACTCCCGACCGACGTGCGGGATGATGGGGGCGCGACGTCAGAGTCAGGCACCACACGTGAATCAGTCACGACAGATCAGACGGGACTCACCCGATGAGCGAAGAATTCGGCCAGGAGTACTGGGACACGCGTTACGGCAGCAGGGACGGGGTCTGGAGCGGCCTGGCCAACCCGGTGCTGATGACCGAGACTCTGGCCCTGCCGGCCGGACGAGCGTTGGACATCGGCTGCGGCGAGGGTGCGGATGCCATCTGGTTGGCCTCCAGGGGGTGGCAGGTGACGGGCGTGGACTTCTCCGGTGTCGCCCTGGCGCGAGCCGCGGAGCGCGCCAGGCAGGCCGGCGACGATCCGGTATCCGCACACGACCCGGCGACCGGAGGTACGATCGCCGGCCGCTTGACGTGGGAGCAGCACGACCTCACCGAGTGGGCTCCCCCGGCCGCTTCCTTCGATCTGGTGACCGCGCAGTTCATGCACCTGCCCTCCTCGGCGCGCACGGGCCTGTTCGCTCGGCTCGCCGACGCGGTGGCGCCCGGCGGGACGCTGCTGATCGTCGGCCATGACGTGTCCGATGTGCACACCACGGTGCACCGGATGCCCGACCCCGACCTATTCTTCACCGCGCGGGAGCTCGCCGCCGCCCTGGACACGCGTCGGTGGCAGATCGAGATCGCCGAAACGCGGCCACGAGTGGCCCAGGACCCGGTCGGCACGGCGGTCACCGTCGCCGACGCCGTGCTCAAAGCCACGCGCCGGTGAGCTGCGCGTCACGCAGCTGGTGGTAGAGCCCAACTATCCCCGGGTGCCGAACCAGGTGGTGACACCCGGCGAATAGAGCACGGAGTCCGGCGGCCGGCTGCCGGCCAGTCCCGGGAATCCTGCCGTGGCCAGCAGAGAGTCGTCCAGCGAGACGAGCTCAGCCGTGAAGAGCGCCCAGGGTTCGTGGTGGTTGCGGAGGTGTACGGTGCGGCCGCGGACCCGGGTGAACAACGCCCAGCGGGCCGTGAGGAAGTCGGCGACGGGATCGCCCACCACGGGTGTCGTGGTTGGCCGGATCACGATGTCACTGTGCGCGTCTGCCGCGAAGTGGCGGGTCGACGAGTAGTGGAAGTCTCCCGCCGTGACCTGCAGCCGGGTGCGCGACCACATGTAGGGAATCGAGAACAGCGCACGCGCCGCCAGGACCGCCGCAAGCCTGGACGCCTCGAGGGAGACGAAGACGACGCCACGTCGGCCCTTCTCATCCACGGCGTACAGTCTCACGTTGACCTCGACGAAGTTGCCGAAGTACGGCACCGGCGGGCTGCCGAACACCGTGGCCCGGTCGAGCACGAACGGGATCAGACCTACCCAGCTCGAGCCGCCGAACTCATCGGGCCGGAGCCCGGCAGGGAGGAGCGGCGCGACCAACGCGGCATCCACCCGCCAGTGCAGGAAGGCGAGGTGGGACCACCGCTGGCTGGCTGTCGCCCGGCCGGCCAGCGGGGGCGCCACGGCGGAGACCGGCCAGGCCTCGCCCATGCCGGCAGCGCTCATCCCCGTACCGTCAATCCCCGTACCGTTCACGATGTCAGGTTAGACGGCATCCGCGCCGACAGTGGCGTCCGGCACGCCAGAAGCGTCGTCCGCGGAGAGGAAGCCCTCGGTCGCGCGCGTCCGGGCCAGAGCCGTTCCGGCGGCGGTTCCGCCGATGAGCCCGCCCAGCAGGTCCTTGATGCCCACTCCCATGGTGGAGGCCAGGACGGCGTCGACCTCGGAGAAGCCCGAGGCGACGTTCTTACTGAGCTGGCTCGCACCGTCGGTCGAGATGACCGTGAGCTGGTCGATGTTGCCCATCGGGGCGGCGAGTTCGTGGGCGATCTTCGGCAGCATCTCCACCAGACGCAGCTGGATGAGAGCCTCCGACTGCTCGGCGACGGCCTGGGCGCTCAAGCGAGTGGCCTCGGCCTCGGCCGAACCGCGGGCCAGGATGGCATCGGCATTGGCCTGTCCCTCTGCGCGGATGGCCTCGGCGGATGCCACGCGGCTGTCCCTGTCCGCGTTGGCGGCCGAGACCCGGGCCTCGGCGGCAGCGTTCGCGGACACCCGCACCCGGTACGCATCGGCGTCAGCCACGGCGTTGACCTCGGAGTCGAGCTCGGCCTTACGGAGGCTGGCCCGGCGCTTGGCGGTCAGCTCCTGCTCCTGCACGATGGCCTGCTGGGCCTTGGCCTCGGCGAGCGGCTTCGACGCCGCGGCCTCTGCGGCCGCCTTGTCGGTATCGAGCTGCAGGGCGGCCTTGCGCAGCGCCAGGGTGTTCTGCGCTTCGGCGACGGCCTGCTCGGCGATGATCGACGCCTCCTGGGCTTCCCGGTTGGCCTGGTGCTCGGCGACCTCGGCCTGGCGGCGCACCTTGGCCTGCTCCGCGCGACCGAGGTCGCGGATGTAGTCGTTCTCGTCGGTGATGCCCTTGATTTCGAAGGAGTCGACGTCCACGCCCTGGTTGGCCAGGGATTCGCGGGCCGTGGCCAGTACGGACGAACCCAGTTCATCGCGCTTCTGGATGATGGTCATGACGTCCGTGGCGCCGATCGACGACCGCAACGATCCGCTGAGGACCTCCTGCGCGAAGTTGTCGATGTTCTTGTCCTGGCCGAGGAACCGCTGGGCGGCTGCGCGGATGGCTGTCGGGTCGTCCCCGACCTTGACGATGGCGACGGCCTCGACCGTGAGGGTGATCCCGTTGCGGTCCTGTGCGACAGCGGTGATCTCGATGGCGCGGCTGCGCAGACTGATCTTGAATGCCTTCTGGAAGAACGGGGTGATGAACACACCCTGGCCGTGCACGACACGCTGTCCGGACTCCTCGAGGGTGGCGCCGTCGACGATGGTCTTCTTGGACTTCTTCCCGGTGATGACGAGTGCCTCATCGGGGCCGGCGTTCTTGTAGATCGTGCGGGCGTAGACGAGCACGACCACTCCGACCACCAGGACCAGGAAGACGATTCCGACGATGGGGAGGCTGAGAAGATCGAATAACATGGGCTTCCTTCCGGTCCGCGCGGAGCGAACGTCTCGGCGCGCGAGGCAGAAGGGCCCCCGAACCTCCCAGTAGGCTAGCGTCCCGGCACGCCGACGTGGGCTGTTCGACGGATTTCTCGTCGCATCAGGCCAGAAGTTTCGCCTTCGCCGCGGTGAACTCGTCGTCGCTGAGCACCCCGGCGTTGTGCAGCTGCGACAGCTGGTTCAGTTGGGCCAGCATGCCCGAATCATCGGAGGCCGGAGCCTGCTGCTGGGCCTGCTGGGCGTCATATTGCTGTTGGGCGGCATATTGCGCCTGTTGCGCTTGCGCGTCGGCCTGGGACTGCGCTTCCTGCGCCTTGGCCTGTTGCCTGCGGGACACATTGCCGCTGACGGCGGTGGCCGTGCCGGCGACGACGGCGGTGCGGGCGGCCATTCCGATCAGGCCCGGGCGGCCCATTCGACGTGGGGACATGTTCGACTCCTCAGTGGGTATCGGTGTGGGTATGGGTGTTGGAGCGTGTGCCGGGTCGCGGGTCAGCGCGCGGCCTCGAGCACGGCGTTCACCGCGGCGGCTGGAATGCGCTCCTGGTGCAGGACCGCGCCCCCGGAGGCGGCCAGGACCGACGCGAAATGCCGGGCCCAGGTCAGTTCGACAACGAGCACCGCGGCCGAGGTGCCCGGCTCCAGCTGCGTGGCGAGTTCCTCCACGTCGTCGATACCGGCCAGGCCCAGCTCACCGAGGTCGAGGTCAGGAAGCTGCGCCTTCTCCGGCAGGTCCTCCATCTCGACGATGAGCACCTCCCCGTCCGCGGTGCGGTTGACGAAGATCAGGTCCAGCAGGGTGATGGTTCGCTCCTCGATGAGGTCGAGCAGCGCCTGCCGCAGGGCAGGCCCCGGGCGGTCGCCGTCGAACGAGATGAGAAGGAGCTCCACCGGTCCGTACGTGTATTCCTCCATGGCAGATCCCTTCGCATGTCGTGTGGCTGCAGTGTCGCCGCGGGCGCACGGAGTCGAGTCACCCGATCCGGGTGAATCTAGCTCAGAGCAAGCCGCGCTCCTGGGCGATCGCCACAGCATCGGCCCGGTTCGCCGCCTCGAGCTTCTGGTAGATGTTGCGCAGATGGGTCTTGACGGTGTTCGGACTCACGTTGCGCTTGCGCGCGATGTCAGCCACCGACTGGTGCACAGGCAGCTCCCGCAGCACCTCTCGTTCCCGCTGGGTAAGCTGCGGGCTGCTCCTGCCGGCCTCTGTACCGGGACCGCGAGGGCTGGGCCGCACGCGCGCAGCGCAGCGCAGGATGTGCCGGGCGAACTCGTCGAGATCGCCGAGCCGGCCGAGGCGGCTGCGGATGAGGGCCGTGCCCTGGCCGCCCACGGCGAGGAACGCCCGCTCGGTACCGAATTGGCTGGCCAGGCGCAGGGCCCGGAGCAGCCGCGCATCCGACTCGACGTGCCGCCCCGAGAGCTCTGCCACGTGAGCGAGGGCAATCCACGCACTCACGATGGTCGACCCGCGCCAGGCGGTCCGTTCGTCGAGCGCGGCCTCGCGCAGGCGTTCCTCGGCCGGATGCCCCGCCCGCGTGGGCGGTACCGACAGGAATCGAAGCAGCAGCGCCTCGAGAGACTCCTCCCCCAGGACCGATTCCACCAATCGCACCACGGCCTGCGTCTCCGGTCGGCCGTCGAGCGCACCGCTCACCTCGAGGAGAGGCACACAACAGAGGCTGAGTGACCGGGGGTGGTCCGAACCGACCTCACGCATCAGCAGCATCAACGTGTCCATGGTGCGCCGCGAGTGCGGGTCGGTGTCGAAACCGTTCAGCAGGAGGAGCACCTGGGCTGGCACGCTCAGGCCGGCGTCGTAGGCGAGGTGCGGATGCGCGCTCAACCTCTCCACGGCGTCGACGTCGAGCGGTTGGCAGCGTTCGTAGCGGCGGATCATCGTGTAGAGAACCGCTCGGCTGCTGACCTGGTCGGCCGCGGAGGGCGGGGCCGGGGACTCCGCCATCTGGCTCTCCAACATCGCCACCTGCAACCATCTGCCGGCGTGGGCCGCCGCCGTGGCCGCCAGGTCGCTCGCGACCAGGAACAGCCAGCTGTAGTCGGCCATGCGAGCCGCCTCGGCGACGTCCCGCAGGATGTCCTCCGCCGGCCCGGGGAGGCCGAGTCTGTCGAGGCAGCGCCCCTCCGCCATCCCGGTGAGGAGGTCGATTGCGAGGTCGAGCCGAGCCGCCTCGCCCACTCGATGACCCTGCAGGGCCTGCAACCGCTTCGCCACGTCAGCGGGTTCTACCGCGAGGAGGGCATGCAGGATCTCGATCACGGCGGGCCACAGCCCGGGACGACGCTGCGGGCTCAACCCAGACCCGCCCGCCGTATCGCCCGCGGCGGCGAGGAGCTGGTGCGCACGCCGCCTGGCGGCGAACGCCGGTGCGTCCAGCAGAACCCGCAGGGCCAATGCCGCCGTAGACGGGACCGGGGTGTCGAGACGCCGGAGTGCCCGCCCCACCAGGTCGGTGTCGCCGGAGAGAACGAGCGTCAGGCCGAACCGATCGAGTACCTCTCCCACGAGGGCGGCGTCCCGTGCCTGCAACGCCTGGTCCAGCGCCGCCGCGCCTTCGGATCTGTCGGAGAACCAGTGGCAGGCCAGGACATGCCGATCGTTGGTCGCATCGGCGTCGTGCCCGCGGGCCGCAGCCTGCAGGTAGCTCAACAAGATCGGATGGAACCTGTAGGCCTCCCCTGCCGCCACGCTTGTCTCGGCGCTCGAATCGACCGAGCCCGTGCCGGTCCTGCCAGAACCGCCAGCCCCACTCCTGCCGGCCCCGCTCCTGTGCGAAACATCCGGCACCCGCACCAGCATCCCGTTGTTCCGGGACACCCGCTCCAGGACATCGCCGGCATCGCTTCGGGCGGTGACCCGGACAGCCAGGTCAAGGGGCACCACGAACGATACGGCCGAGCGCATGAGGATGTCCCGTTCGTCGTCGTCCAGGCCGTCGAGCACTTCGGTGGCCACGTAGTCGGCGATGGCGGGAGTGGCCCCATCGACGTCGGTGAGGGTGGATCCGGCCGGTCCGACCTCGGTGTGCGTGATCCCGGAGGCGGCGATGCCAGAGTCGCCGGCCGGGCTCGGGTCCGTGTGTTCGCGGTCCTGTCCCTGTCCGGCGAGAGCGAAGGTGAGGGCCGTGGCCCACCCTCCGGTGTTGCGCCACAGTACGGCGGCGTCCTCCGGGGACACGCGCAGATGCCGTCGCCCGGCCAGTTCGAGAGTCTCGTCGAGGGTGAACGCGAGCATGTCCTCCGGGCAGTCCAGCAGCACTCCGGCGGCCAGCAGCGGTGCCGTGCCCGTGCCGGGGCGGCGGCGGCCCGCCACAATGATGCGGAGCTCAGGGGGCGCCAGCGAGATCATCGGCCACCACCCGTCCGGGATGGCCGGTCCGGTTTCGCCGGGCCCGGCGGGAAGGTCGACGTCATCGATGAACACGTAGCGCAGCGCCGTGTGCGTTTGAGGGACGTCGGGAGGCCGGCCCCGGAGCGCCTGGAGGTCCCGGGTTTCAGCGAATAGCCGCCACACGGCATCCGGGTCACGAGCCGTGACGAGATCCGGTCCGGTCATCCAGCGCACCTCGGCGCCCTCGGCGGCCAACCGGCGCGCCCACCCGGCCAGCAGGGTGGTCTTGCCCGATCCGGCGGCATCCCAGAGCTGGAGGACGCGGGCATCCGTGCCCTGGAGCCGGATGACGAGGTCATCCAGACGCGACCGGTGCAGGTACCACTCCGGCTCGGAGGCGAGCCCCGGAGGTCCCCACGGCTCACGGGGTAACGGAGTGGGTGCGGGATCCATCGGGAAGTGTCCTCGATTTGCGTCCTGGATATAGGTGGTGCCGAAGTCTCGATCCTGGGGGCGCCGGCTGCGGCGCTTCGAATGTGCGGGGAGGTGCGTGAAACTCACCGGCACCGTCAAGGTCCCGGATTCCCGGGACCTTGACGGAGCTTCTCGCGGTGTTCGGGTCACCGCCAGTGAGGTGATGATGCCGCGGCCCGTGCCCACGGTCAAGGGGCGCGACCCGGGGCTCCTTTCCCCTCGTCCTCCCCTGGGCAACGACGAAGGGCGGTGAGAAGGCGTCGGGTGCGTGACGCACCCGTACACTTCCTCACCGCCCCGCAAGCGTGAGCCTGTCGGCCTGGTCGGCCGCAGTCAGGTTAGACGCGGTCGAGCGCGTAACCCTCTTCACCGTGCACGACGGTGTCGATGCCGGCAACTTCGTCTTCGTTCTTGATGCGGAAGCCCAGGGTCTTCTCGATGGCGAGGCCCAGCACGTAGGCGATGACGAACGAGTAGATCAACACGGCGAAGGCTGCGATGGCCTGCACGGCGAGCTGGCCCAGGTCGCCACCGACGAAGAGGCCGGTGCCGATGGCGAAGAAGCCGAGGTACAGAGTGCCGATGATGCCACCGACGAGGTGGATGCCCACGACGTCGAGGGAGTCGTCGAAGCCGAACTTGAACTTCATCTCGATGGCCATGGCGCAGACGGCACCCGCGACGACACCGAGCAGCAGGGCCCAGCCGGGTTCGAGGTTGGCGCAGGCGGGGGTGATCGCCACGAGACCGGCGACGGCACCGGATGCGGCGCCGACCGAGGTGGCCTTGCCGTCCTTGATCTTCTCCACGATCATCCAGCCGAGGATGGCCGCAGCGGTTGCGCCGAGGGTGTTGACCACGATGAGGCCGACGTTGGCGAGGCCGTTGAGCCATTCGGCGCCGGCGTTGAAGCCGAACCAGCCGAACCAGAGGATGGCTGCGCCGAGCAGGACCAGCGGCACGTTGTGCGGCTTGGTGATGCCCTTCTGGAAGCCGATGCGCTTGCCCAGGACGAGTGCGAGAGCCAGCGCAGCAGCACCGGCGTTGATGTGCACAGCGGTACCACCGGCGTAGTCGATGACTCCCGGCAGCCCGAGGGTCTCGCCGAGGCTCATGATCCAGCCACCGCCCCAGACCCAGGCGGCGACGGGGAAGTAGACCAAGGTGGCCCAGATACCGGCGAAGATCATCCAGGAGCCGAACTTGGCGCGGTCGGCGACGGCACCGGAGATCAGCGCGACGGTGATGATCGCGAAGGTGGCGCCGTAGGTGGCGCCGAGGAGATCGGTGCTGCCGGTCTCGCCGGTGGCGAGGGCTCCGAGACCGAAGTCCGAGAAGGGGTTACCCGCGAACTGCGTTGGCCCGTCCACGGCGCTCATGTTGTATCCGTAGAGGATCCACAGAACGCTGATGAGCCCGAGTGCTCCGAAGCTCATCATCATCATGCTGACGACGCTCTTGGCCTTGACCAGTCCGCCGTAGAAGAACGCGACTCCCGGAGTCATGAACAGCACCAGTGCGGTTGCCGTCAACCCCCATGCAATGCTTCCCGTATCCATAGATTGTCCTCACACCTCTCGAGTTAGCTGGGTGTACCGCGAAGCCTCATGACGAGCGTGCTGGGTGCTGTATCGGTCCCGGGTACGCCACTCAGTCTCCGACCAGGACGTTTCAAGAGCCGCACCGTCGTGTTTCAGGCAGGTTACGCAACCGCCCGCAACGTTAAGAACGTGTTTCCAACGGCCGCGAACCTCCCTGCAGAACGCGGGTGGGCGTGACGCCTCGCCCGGTGGGACGAACCGGCATGCGGTGGGTCGGCGAGCGAAGGGTCGGCGTGCGGTCAGTCGGCGTGCGGTGGCAACTCGCCTGTGGTCAACGCCACCATGCGCGATTGCGACCGCTGGTACTTCTTGCGATAGCCGCCCTGCATCATCTCGGCATCGAACACGTCGTGCAGGGGAACCCCGCTGGCGATGATCGGGATCTCGGCGTCGTAGACGCGGTCGATGAACGCGACGAGCCGCAGGGCATCCGTCTGGTCGGTCAGCAGGTAGACGTTTCGCAGCGCGATCACGTCGAGTTCGGCGATCATCTTGATGTACTTCGATGGATGCACGGTGCTGAGGTGTCTCATCAGGGTGCCGAAATCGTCGACGGACACCCGGTTGCCGCGAGCGGCCAGAGCCGTGCTCATCCGGTCGAGTTCCTCCGGGAGCACCGTTTGCGCATGCCCCGACGCGTCACGGCGGCGGTAGTCGAGCCCGTCGATGCGCACGGTTTCGAAGTTGGCCGACATCGCCTGGATCTCCCGCAGGAAGTCCGCAGCCGCGAAGCGACCCTCCCCCAGCGAGTTCGGCGGCGTGTTCGAGGTGGCCGCGACACGGGTTCCAGAGGCGATGAGCTCGCCGAGCAACCGGGTCATCAGCATGGTGTCGCCCGGGTCGTCGAGCTCGAACTCGTCGATGCAGATGAGCTTGGCCCCGGTGAGTTGAGCCACGGTGTCGGCGTAGCCCAACGCCCCGACCAGCGCGGTGTACTCGATGAACGTGCCGAAGTACTTGGGCCCGGGGGCGCCGTGCCAGAGTGCCGCAAGGAGGTGGGTCTTTCCGACTCCGAAACCGCCGTCGAGGTAGACGCCCGGAAGCTCGGGTTTGGTCCGCCGTGATCGAGAGAAGAACCCGCCCGGCCGCGCCCGCCAGGCGGCGAAGGAGTTCAACCGTTCGACGGCGGCGAGTTGGGAGGGGTAGTCGAGGTCCGGGCGGTAGGACTCGAAGGAGGCGTGTTCGAACTGCGGCGGCGGCACCAGTTCGGCGACGATCTCGGCGCCCGTGATCGACGGCGACCTGTCGATCAACCGAACAGCGCTCTTCGGGGTCTGGTCGACCATGTCTGGCATCCGGTTCCTGTCTGTGCAACCGGCATCCTGGCGGAATAACGGTGGGGTCTTCGTCCTTGCAAACCTCGGGGACATGCGCCTCGCGTGCGTCTATCGGCGCCGGAACCGGCGCAAGCCGGGTCACGCCGGTAGATTCGGGTCGCGGGATGTCCACCAGCCTAAATGCAGTCACGCAGGTATGGCGCCGCCACCAGAGCGGAGCGGACCACCGTTCGACCGTTGCCCGACCACCAGGAGGAAATCATGACCGTCCCGACCGACCCCACTCCCGCGTTCGCCGACTACGCGCATCCGGAACGTCTGGTGTCCACCGAGTGGCTGCAGGCGCATCTCGGCACCCCCGGCCTGGTCGTCGTGGAGTCCGACGAGGACGTGATCCTCTACGAGAGCGGCCACATCCCCGGAGCGGTCAAGATCGACTGGCACACCGACCTCAACGACCCCGTGGAACGGGACTACATCGACGGCACGGCCTTCGCCGCGTTGCTCGGCCGGAAGGGAATCAGCCGCGACAGCACCGTGGTGATCTACGGCGACAAGAGCAACTGGTGGGCCGCCTACGCGCTGTGGGTGTTCACCCTCTTCGGCCATGAGGACGTTCGCCTGCTCGACGGCGGCCGACAGAAATGGCTCGCCGAAGACCGCGAGGTGACGACGGACCGGGAATCCGCCCGGCCCGTCGACTACCCCGTGGTGGAGCGGGTCGACGCCCCCATCCGGGCCTTCAAGGAGGATGTGCTCGCGCACTTCGGGCGTCCGTTGGTGGATGTGCGCTCGCCGGAGGAATACAGCGGTGCACGCACCACGGCGCCCGCCTACCCCGAGGAGGGGTCCCTGCGGGCCGGCCACATCCCCTCGGCGGTCTCGGTGCCCTGGGCACGGGCGGCGGCGGACGACGCCACGTTCCGGCCGCGCGGCGAACTCGATGCCATCTACCGTGACGAAGCCGGACTCACCGGCGCGGAGCCGGTCATCGCGTACTGCCGCATCGGCGAGCGGTCCAGCCACACCTGGTTCGTGCTCACCCACCTCCTCGGCCTGAAGGATGTGCGCAACTACGACGGCTCCTGGACCGAGTGGGGAAGCGCCGTGCGGGTGCCCATCGTGCAGGGCAGCGACCCCGGCTCAGTCCCCACGCCGCGATGACCTCCCGGTTGGCGCCCACCGCCATGGCAGAATTGACATGATGACCACCACCGACCTTCCCGAGCCGTTGGCCGAGATCCGCGAAGACTTCCTGGCGCTCGAACAGAGCGACCGGCTGCTCCTCCTGCTCGAATTCTCCAATTCGCTTCCGGAGCTTCCCGAACGCTACCGGGACCACCCCGACCTCTTCGAACGGGTCGTGGAATGCCAGTCCCCCGTCTTCATCTTCGTGGAGGTGGACGAGACCGGCGCTGTGCACCTGTACGCCACCGCACCGGCCGAGTCGCCCACGACGCGCGGATTCGCGTCGATCCTGGCTCAGGGCCTCGACGGCCTGAGCGTCGCCGAGGTTCTGGCCGTCCCCGAAGACTACCCGCAGTCGATCGGCCTTACTCAGGCCGTGTCGCCGCTGCGGCTGCGCGGCATGACGGCCATGCTCGGCCGCACGAAACGGCAGCTGCGGGAGCGTGTGGCCGAGCGGGCCTGATCGTCCCCGGCGCGGCCCGTTCAGCTCGTGTGGGTGGCCTCGACAGCCGGATGCTCCGCTCCGAGGCGGGTCAGCCAGCCCAGGATGGCCGAGTTCCAGGCAGCGGGGTCGTAGTTCCAGAGCTTGGTGTGCCTGGCGACCGAGAACGGCACGAGCGTCACGATGTCGGGACGCCTCGCCGCCAGGGACCGCGACGGGGCGGACGGGACGTACCCGTCGTCGTCGCTGTGCAGGATGAGGATCGGCAGGTTCAGGTCCGCCGCCCGGGAGACGAAATCCAGCCGGGGAAAATCGATCGGGAAGTGCAACCCGGTCACGGCGCGGCCCCACCTGCGGCCCATCACCGCGAGGGCTCCCCTGACCACAACCTGCGGCAGGTGCAGGAGCTGTGCCTGGTAGGCCACGACGTCCGCCCAGTCGATCACCGGGGAATCGAGCACGATACCGGTGAGCCGGCCGTCGTGCACCGCCCTGGTGGCCGCCTGCAGCACGATCGCACCGCCCATCGACCAACCCATCAAGACGATCTGGGTGGCCCCGTTCCCGGCGGCGAAGGCGATGGCCGCCTCGACGTCGCGCCACTCCGTGTCGCCCAGGCCGAACCGCCCATCGGCGCTGGCCGGAGCGTCGCCGTCGTTGCGGTACGACACGAGCAGGGCGGTGTAGCCCGCCGCGTGGAAGACCGGAACGGCACGCAGGGTCTCCTGCCGCCGCACGCCTCGCCCGTGCACCTGAATCACCCAGAGCCCTGACGGCTCCGCGGCAGGGATGAGCCAGGCGGGGGCGTCGCCCCTGTCGGTGGCCACGGAAACGTTCGTGAAGTCCAGCCCGAGGTCCCACGGGCCGAGGAAGGAGTATCCGCCCAAGCGGCCGGACCGCACGGTGGCCAGGTCGCCGAAATCCACGCCCAGGATGCGCCGCGTGACGGTGCCCGGCGTCCTGGACACGATCCGACCGAGCCTGGCGTGGCCCGAGTCGGCCGCGAACCAGAAGCTGTAGTCACCGGGCAACACGGCGTCGGCCGTGGCCTCCAGCGTGATGGTGCCCGCCGCGAGGTCGACGTCGAACACCCGGGTGTCGTCGGCGCGCTTGGAGGACGGCGTCACCACACGCCGCGCCATCACACCGGCCAGCACCGCCACGGCGAGGCTGCCGGCCGCAGCGACAGCCACGGCTCCCCCGGCAACCACCAGTGCGGCGGAGGCAAGACCGCTCATCGGACGTCGCCCAGAGGACCCTCGTCCCGTCCTGCCGTTGCCCGGCGCGAGGCTCCCTCTGCTGCTGCGGCGTGCCCGGGGGTGTCCCGGCTGGCGTCCCGTCATGCCTGACCTCCGGTTGTTCGGCGTGCCTCGCACCAGCGCACGGAAAAAACTCTAGTCTGCAGACGTGCCCGATTCAGAGGATCAGCCCCAGCGCCCTGCGCAATTTGCCGCGGCGCTCGACGCTATCCGTCACGCCACCCCGCGGGCCGAGCTCATCGTCACCGAGATATCAGCTCCCGGAAACCTCGCTCCCTATTCCGTCGCGCTCTCCGCCGACGTGACTCCGGTGCGGCACGGAAGCGATTCCGACTTCGGCACCGGACGGTTCATCCTGCTCTACGACCCCGACGAGCCCGAGAGCTGGGGAGGACCGTTCCGGGTGGTCTGTTTCGCCCAAGCTCCCCTGGAGACCGACATCGGGGTTGATCCGTTCCTCGCCGAGGTGGCCTGGGCCTGGCTCGTCGACGCTCTGGACGCCCGCGGCGCCCGGTACACCGCCGCGTCCGGAACGGCCACCAAGATCCTCTCCTCCGGATTCGGCGAGCTGGCGCACCAGGGCGACGGCGCCCAGATCGAGCTGAGGGCATCCTGGAGTCCTCTCGACAACGACCTCGGCGCGCATGTCGAGGGCTGGGGGGAACTGCTCTGCATGCTGGCCGGCCTGCCGCCGACCACGGACCTGCCCACACTGCCCCGCCGCAGCCACCCTGCGGGGTCGAATCCCGGCAGCTCCCATCACGGCAGCACACACCAGCCCGGCGCACACGAAGCCGGATCGCACCGCCCAGGGACGCATGAAGCCAGCACTGAACCGCACGACGCCCGTCACGACGAGGCGTCCGGCACCGGCGGAATCAGCGTCGGCCCCCTCGATTCGATCGGTCCGTCCATCACGTCGATGCGGCGAAGCGGCTCCGGACTCCCTACGCTGGGAGTGACCGCCACCGGGCCCGATTCCGGAGGCATGGAAACGGTCGGTGTCGATACCGCCGGCCCAGATCCGCTCGGCACTCCCGGTGCCGGCAGGGAGACCGTGGGAATGAACGCCGTGGGAATGAACGCCGTTGACAGCAACGCCGTAGGAATCAACGCCGTACGAATCAACGCCGTGGGACGTGGCACCGTCAGGCTGAAGGCCGTTGGGCTGAGTTCGGCTGGGCTGGGCTCCGATGTGCTGGGCTCCGATGTGCTGGACTCCGTTGGGCTGGGCACCGCTGGAAGCCCCGCCGGCGCCCCCACCATGGCGGTCGCCGATCTCTCGGCCCGCCGTGCCGCTCGTGGGTGACCACAGCGTCATCGATACCCGCGCGGCCTACCTCGCGGCGATCGATGAGTTGCTGGCCGGTACCGGTCCGATCGGCATCGACGCCGAACGTGCGTCAGGGTTCACGTACTCGCAACGGGCCTACCTCATCCAGATCTACCGCCGCGGTGCGGGCACGTTCCTCTTCGATCCCCCACCCATCGGCGACTTCAGCGAACTCAACGAGGCCCTGGCCGACGAGGAGTGGATCCTGCACGCCGCCAGCCAGGACCTGGCCTGCCTCCGTGAGGTCGGACTCGATCCGGCCCGCATCTTCGACACCGAACTCGCGGCGCGGCTGCTCGGCCTGCCCCGCGTGGGACTGGGCACCGTCGTCGAAGAACTCCTCGGCATCCACCTGGCGAAGGAACACTCCGCCGCCAACTGGTCGACCCGGCCGCTGCCGGAGAGCTGGCTGGTCTACGCGGCCCTCGACGTCGAGCTGCTGCCTGACCTGCGTGAGCGGATGGCCGAACTGCTCGTCGAGTCGGACAAGACCGCCATCGCCGACGAAGAGTTCGCTGCCGTGCTGGCCCGTGAGGCCAAGCCGGCGCGTGCCGAACCGTGGCGCCGCTTGTCCGGCCTGCACGCCGTTCGGGGCCAGCGCAACCTGGCCGTCGCCCGCGAACTGTGGGTAGCCAGGGACGCCCTCGCCCAGGAACTCGACGTCTCGCCTGGACGGCTGGTTCCCGATGCCTCCCTGGTGGCCGCGGCGCGCATCCTGCCGGCCTCCCGGAATGCGTTGGCTGACCTGCGTGAATTCAACGGCCGTGCCAGCCGGACTGAACTCGACCGCTGGTGGAAGGCGATTCAAGCCGGCCTGGCCAGCGGCGACCTGCCGTCGGCCAAACCGAACGGCGACGCCCTGCCACCGCCGCGCGCCTGGGCCGACCGCAACCCAGACGCCGACCTCCGCCTCAAGGCGGCCAGGGCCGCGCTCGTGGCCGTGTCCGAGGAGCGGATGGTTCCGCTCGAGAACCTGCTCACCCCGGATCACCTGCGCCGCGTGGCCTGGCAGCCGCCGGAACCCGCCGATGCGGCGACCGTGGGCGACACACTCGCGCTGCTCGGTGCCCGGGCGTGGCAGATTGAGGCCACCGCACAACTAATCGCGGATGCCTTTGTGGAAGTCCACCAAACGACCGCCGTGCCCTCGGACGCGGATTCGTAGGAACAGTCAAAGGATTCACACCGGTTAATCCCTCACCCTAGGATCGTGCGATACCTGTTTTGAGTGATGGAGGCAAAGTGGCCGAGAGAACTGATGTCGTCTTCGTGGACGGGGTTCGCACCCCGTTCGGTCGGGCCGGCGAGAAGGGTATGTACTGGAATACCCGCGCCGACGACCTGGTGGTCAAGGCGATCACCGGGTTGATGGAACGCAATCCGAACGTGCCGGGTGAACGGATCGACGATGTCGCGATAGCCGCGACAACGCAGGCCGGCGACCAGGGACTCACGCTGGGCCGAACCGCCGCTCTGTTGGCGGGCCTGCCGGTCTCGGTGCCCGGCTTCGCCATCGACCGCATGTGCGCCGGTGCGATGACGTCGGTCACCACGATGGGCTCGGCGATCGGCTTCGGCGCTTACGACCTGGCCATCGCCGGCGGTGTCGAGCACATGGGCCGGCACCCCATGGGGGCCGGTGTCGACCCCAACCCGCGGTTCCTCAGCGAACGGCTGGTGAGCGAGTATGCCCTGAACATGGGCGCCACGGCCGAGCGGATCCACGACAGGTTCCCCGAGTACACCAAGGACCGCTCCGACCGGTATGCGCTGCGTAGCCAGCAGAAGGTCGCCGCCGCGTACGCTGCCGGCAAGATCCAGCCGGACCTGGTGTCGGTTGCCACCCGCAGCGACTCCGGCTGGGGCCTGGCGACCCGCGATGAGGCTCCCCGGCCCGAGACCACCCTCGAGGGTCTGGCCGGCCTGAAGACGCCGTTCCGCCCGCACGGGCGCATCACGGCGGGCAACGCCTCCGGGCTCAATGACGGCGCCACCGCGTGCCTGCTGGCCAGCGGAGCGACCGCCAAGGAACTCGGCCTCAGCGTGAAGATGAAGATGGTGAGCTTCGCCTTCGCCGGGGTCGAGCCCGAGGTGATGGGACTTGGCCCGGTTCCCTCCACCGAGAAGGCCCTGCGCAAGGCAGGCCTGTCCATCACCGATATCGGCCTGTTCGAACTCAACGAGGCCTTCGCCGTACAGGTCATCTCCTTCCTCGACCACTTCGGCATCGACGACGACGATCCCCGGGTGAACGAGTACGGCGGCGCCATCGCCATCGGGCATCCGCTGGCCTCATCGGGTGTGCGCCTGATGAACCAGCTCGCCAGCCAGTTCGCCGATCACCCCGAAGTGCGTTACGGCGTCACCGCCATGTGCATCGGGCTCGGCCAGGGCGGCACAGTGATCTGGGAAAACCCGCACTTCAACAAGAAGGCAGCCAAGCGATGACCGACACCACCTCCGCCATGTCCACCGACTACGCCGGCGTGGATTTCAGCCCGCTCGTGGCGATCTCCGCCGACGAGGTCGTCACCCACTCCCTGGTGCGCGACGTGCCGCTGTCCGGCGGCCGCACGCTCGCCCTGCTCACCCTGGACAACGGGCGCGACCACACCCGCCCCAATACCCTGGGGCCCATCACCCTGCTGGAATTCGCCGCGACCCTGGACGAGCTGGCCGGGCGTGCTTCCCGCGGGGAGATCCACGGAGTGGCCGTGACCGGCAAGCCGTTCATCCTGGCCGCCGGCGCCGACCTCAGCAAGGTGGGTGAGATCCCCTCCCGCGAGGTGGGCAAGCTACTCGCCCAACTCGGCCACCACGCGCTCGGCAAACTCAGCACCCTCGGTGTGCCGTCGTTCGTCTTCATCAACGGACTCGCGCTCGGCGGCGGGCTGGAGATCGCCCTGAACGCCGACTACCGCTCGGTGGACGCGACGGCGCCAGCCATCGCCCTGCCGGAGGTCTTCCTCGGGCTGATTCCGGGCTGGGGCGGCTCCTACCTGCTGCCCAACCTCGTCGGCATCGAGAACGCCCTCAAGGTGATCATCGAGAACCCGCTCAAGAACAACCGCACCCTCACGGGCGCCGACGCCCTGGAGCTGGGAATCGCCGACGTGATGTTCCGTTCGGTCACTTTCCTGGAGGAGTCGATCGCGTGGGCCGACGGTGTCATCGCAGGCACCACGGCCGTTTCGCGCCCGCATGTCCCCGGCAAGATCGAGCGCCTGGTCAAGTGGGATGCCGCCATCGGCATCGCCCGCAAGATGCTGACCTCCCGCATCGGCGAGGTGGCCGCATCCCCCTACGCAGCCCTTGACCTGCTCAAGGCTGCCAAGAGCGGCAGCAAAGCCGAGGCCTTTGCCCGGGAGGACGACGTGCTCGCCGACCTGATCTCGGGCGACCAGTTGCCGGCCAGCATCTACGCGTTCAACCTGGTGCAGAAGCGCGCCAGGCGCCCTGCGGGGGCTCCGGACAAGGCGCTCGCCCGACCGATCGGCAAGGTCGGCGTGATCGGGGCCGGACTCATGGCCAGCCAGTTCGCGCTGCTCTTCGTGCGGCGGCTGCGCGTTCCCGTCGTGATCACCGACCTCGATCAGGCCAGGGTCGACAAGGGCGTGGCCTACATCCACGGCGAGATCAAGACTCTGCAGGACAAAGGCCGGATCAGCTCCGACGAGGCCAACCGGCTGCGGGCCCTCGTGACGGGCACCACCGACAAGGCCGACTTCGCCGGCGCGGACTGGGTCATCGAGGCCGTGTTCGAAGAACTCGGCGTCAAGCAGGAGGTGTTCGCCGAGATCGAGAAGCACATCTCCCCCACCGCGATCCTGGCCACGAACACGTCGTCCCTCTCGGTGGAGCAGATCGGAGCGAAGCTTGAGCATCCGGAACGGCTCGTCGGGTTCCACTTCTTCAACCCTGTCGCGGTGATGCCGTTGATCGAGGTCGTCAACACGCCCGCGACCGACGAGGTCACTCTCGCAACCGCGATGGTCATCGCGGCCAAGCTGCGGAAGAACGCCGTCATCACCCGGGACACCCCCGGGTTCGTGGTCAACCGGGTGCTGGCCAAGCTTCTCGGCGAGGCCATGCACGCCGTGGACACCGGCACCCCCTTCGAGGTCGTCAACGGCGCCCTGTCGCCCTTCGGCCTGCCGATGACGCCGTTCGAGCTTCTCGAGCTGGTCGGCCTCAAGGTGGGCGCCCACGTGCTGGACACCCACCACGCGGCCTTCCCCGACCGCTTCTTCGAAAGCACCAACCTGCACCGCCTCGCGGAGCACGGCACGATCCTGGACCGCAACGCCAAGGGCCAGGTAACCGGGTTCAACAAGGGCGCCCAGAAGATCGTGGCGGGCGGAACGACGCCGATGACCGCAGAACAGATCCTGCGGCGGGTCGAGGACGGCCTGGCCGACGAGATCAAGCGGATGCTCGACGACGACGTGGTGCACGCCCCGGAGGACATCGACCTGTGCATGCTCCTCGGTGCCGGCTGGCCGTTCCAGATGGGCGGCGTCACGCCCTACCTCGACCGGGTGGGAGCGAGTGAGCGGGTCTTCGGCGGCACCTTCCACACCCCGATGATCCGAGGCGTGAGCGCCGCCCCGGCCGTCCTGAACTAGCCCAACCAGCTCAACCGTTACCCGAACGGACAAATGCGGCCGGTGTACCGGCCGCATTTGTCCGTTTCGGGAACAGTTCCGGGTGGAACTGCCCTCGCGCGGGACTGAGCAGGACTAGTCGCGGGGGGCGCGCCGCACGGGCACGGAACCCGTGTCTGAGCCCGTTTCTGAGCCGGCCTCGCTGCGATCGTCATCCGCCGGCAGGGCCCTGGCGTGCGGCAGCTTGCTGCCCAGCACCATCGCCACGACGTCGCGGGCGATGTGCTGCGGGGTCAGTCCCACTCGCTCGAGGATCTCGGCGCGGGTGCCGTGGTCGAGGAACTCGTCGGGCAGACCCAGCTCGGTCACGGCGGTGTCCACGCCGGCCTCGCGGAGGTCCTGGCGGATGCGGGTTCCGATCCCGCCGACCCGGACGCCGTCCTCGATGCTCACCACGATGCGGTGCGAGGCGGCGAGCCCGATGATGCTCTGCGGAACCGGCACCACCCAGCGTGGGTCGACGACAGTCGCGCCGATGCCCTGTGCGGCCAGCCGGGCGGCGACCTCGAGGCCCATGCCGGCCATGGGGCCGACCGTCACGATGAGGACATCCTGCTGCGCGCTCCGCAGCAGGACATCGACGCCGTCGGAGAGCCGCTCAACCGCGTCGAACTCGACGCCGGTGCTGCCCTTGGGGAAGCGCAGCACGGTGGGGCCGTCATCGACGACGACGGCCTCGGCGAGTTCCTCGCGCAGGCGCGTGGAGTCGCGCGGCGCGGCCAGGCGGATGTGCGGGATGACCTGGAGGATCGCGAGGTCCCACATGCCGTGGTGGCTGGGTCCGTCCGGTCCGGTCACACCGGCGCGGTCGAGCACGAACGTCACGCCGGCGCGGTGCAGGGCGACGTCCATCAGCACCTGGTCGAACGCGCGGTTGATGAAGGTGGCGTAGAGGGCCACGACGGGGTGCAGGCCGCCGAAGGCGAGGCCGGCGGCGCTGGTGACGGCGTGCTGCTCGGCGATGCCGACGTCGTGTACCCGCTCGGGGAAGCGCTCGGCCATCTTGTGCAGGCCGGTGGGCCGCAACATCGCGGCCGTGATGGCCACCAGCTTGGGGTTGTCGGTGGCGAGGTTCAACAGTTCGTCGGCGAAGACCGACGTCCAGGAGGGGGCGCCGGCGGATTCGGTGGGCTCGCCCGTCTCGGGGTCGATCACGCCGACGGCGTGGAACTGGTCGGCCACGTCCTGGACCGCCGGGTCGTAGCCCTTGCCCTTCTGGGTGATGGTGTGCACGATCACAGGGGCGCCGTACTCCTTGGCCTGGGTGAGCGCCTCGAGCATGGCTTCCATGTCGTGGCCGTCGACCGGCCCGATGTACTTGATGTCGAGGTTGGAATAGAGGGCCTCGTTGTTGGAGAACCGGCTGAGGAAGCCGTGCAGGCCGCCGCGCACGCCGCGGAAGATCGCCCGGGCCGGAGCGCCCATGTGGTCGAAGGCCTGCCGGCTGGTGATGTAGGCCGCCTTGTAGCTGGCGCGCAACCGCACCGTGTTGAGGAAGCGGGCCATGCCGCCGATGGTGGGCGCGTAGGAGCGGCCGTTGTCGTTGATGACGATGATGAGCCGGCGGTTGTTGTCGTCGCTGATGTTGTTCAGCGCTTCCCAGGTCATGCCGCCGGTGAGGGAGCCGTCGCCGACGACGGCGATGACGTTGCGGTCGCTCTGCCCGGTCATCTCGAAGGCACGGGAGATGCCGTCGGCCCAGGACAGCGAACTCGACGCGTGCGAGCTCTCCACGATGTCGTGTTCGGACTCCGACCGCTGCGGGTAGCCGGCGAGGCCACCGGTTTGGCGGAGCCGGCTGAAGTCCTGCCGACCGGTCAGCATCTTGTGCACGTAGGACTGGTGACCGGTGTCGAAGACGATGGCGTCACGGGGCGAGTCGAAGATGCGATGGATGGCGATGGTCATCTCGACCACGCCCAGGTTCGGCCCCAGATGCCCACCGGTCTTCGAGATCTCCGCGACCAGGAAGGCGCGGACCTCGGCGGCCAGCTCGACGAGCTGTTCCTTCGTGAGACCGTCGAGGTCCCGGGGACCGTGGATCGTCTCCAGAAGGGTCATTGGGCCAGCCTTTCACGATATTGGTGCGACGAATCACCCGCCACGACAACGCAGAACTGGCGCGCAGTTCGGATTCCCCGAGTCTACGCGCCAGCTCGCCGCCGTCTCTGCGAATTCCCGGTTAGACGACCAGGGAACGCAGCACGTACTGCAGGATGCCGCCGTTGCGGTAGTAGTCAGCCTCGCCGGGGGTGTCGATGCGCACGACCGCGTCGAACTCGACGACGGCCTTGTCCGGTGCCGAGTGCGCCGTGGGGGTCGCGACGACGTGCACGGTCTTGGGCGTCGTGCCCGCGTTGAGTTCCTCGAGGCCCGTGATCGAGACGCTCTCGGTGCCGTCCAGGCCCAGCGACGCCCAGCTTTCGCCGGCCGGGAACTGGAGCGGGACAACGCCCATTCCGATCAGGTTGGAGCGGTGGATGCGCTCGAAGCTCTCGGTGATGACGGCCTTGACGCCCAGCAGGCTGGTGCCCTTGGCCGCCCAGTCACGGGAGGACCCGGAGCCGTACTCCTTGCCGCCGAAGATCACCAGGGGCGTTCCGGCCGCCTGGTAGTTCTGGCTGGCGTCGTAGATGAACGACTGCGGAGCATCCGGCTTGGTGAAGTCGCGGGTGTACCCGCCCTCGACGCCGTCGAGCAGCTGGTTGCGCAGCCGGATGTTGGCGAAGGTTCCGCGGATCATGATCTCGTGGTTGCCGCGACGCGATCCGTAGGAGTTGAAGTCGCCGCGTTCGACGCCGTGCTCCATCAGGTACGCGCCAGCCGGGCTGTCGGCCTTGATGTTGCCGGCCGGGGAGATGTGGTCGGTGGTGACCGAGTCGCCCAATTTGGCCAGCACGCGGGCATCGACGATGTCGGAGACCGGGGTGGTCTCCAGCGTCATGCCGTCGAAGTATGGGGGCTTCCGCACGTACGTGGACTCGGGGTCCCACTGGAAGACCTCGCTGTCGGGCGTGGGCAGGGAGCGCCAGCGCTCGTCACCGGCGAACACTTCGCCGTATTCCTTGGTGAACATGGCGGTGTCGATCGAGCTGTCGATCGTGGCCTGCACCTCGGCGGAGTCGGGCCAGATGTCCTTGAGGAACACCTCGGTGCCGTCGCTGCCGACGCCGAGGGCGTCGGTGTCGAAGTCGAAGTTCATCGACCCTGCCAGGGCGTATGCGATGACCAGCGGCGGGCTGGCCAGGTAGTTCATCTTGACGTCGGGGCTGATGCGGCCCTCGAAGTTGCGGTTGCCGGAGAGCACCGCGGTGACGGCGAGGTCGTTCTCGTTGATCGCGGCGGACACCTCGTCGATGAGCGGACCGGTGTTGCCGATGCACACCGTGCAGCCGTAGCCGACGGTGTAGAAACCGAGAGCCTCGAGGTCGCCCGTGAGGCCGGCCTTTGCGTAGTAGTCGGTGACGACCTTGGAGCCGGGAGCCAAGGTGGTCTTGACCCACGGCTTGGAGGTGAGGCCCTTCCGGACGGCGTTGCGGGCGAGCAGGCCCGCGGCGAGCATGACCGAGGGGTTGGAGGTGTTGGTGCAGCTCGTGATGGCCGCGACGGCAACGGCGCCATGGTCGAGGGTGTACGTGGCCCCGTCCGCGGTGGTGATCGGCACCGGGCTCGACACCGACACGGGAGCGTGGCTCACGTGCTGGTGGGAGATCTGGTGAGCGGTCTGCTCGTCCTGGGCGGTGAATCCGATGGGGTCGGACGCGGGGAACGACGCCTCGACGGCCGCGTCCACCATGGACAGGTCGTGGGTGGCGTAGTTCTGCAGGTCGATCTCGAACTGGCTCTTGGCGTTGCTGAGTTCGACCCGGTCCTGCGGGCGCTTCGGGCCGGCGATGGAGGGCACGACGGTGCCGAGGTCCAGCTCCAGGTATTCGCTGAAGACAGGCTCCTGCGCCGGGTTGTGCCAGAGGCCCTGCAGCTTGGAGTAGGCCTCGACCAGGGCGACCTGGTCCTCGCTGCGGCCGGTGAGGCGCAGGTAGCCGAGGGTGACGTCGTCGATGGGGAACATGGCGGCCGTGGAGCCGAACTCCGGGCTCATGTTGCCGATGGTGGCGCGGTTGGCCAGCGGGACCTGGGCGACGCCCTCGCCGTAGAATTCGACGAACTTGCCCACGACGCCGTGCTTCCGCAGCATCTGCGTGATGGTGAGCACGACATCCGTAGCGGTGACGCCGGCGGGGATGGAGCCGTTGAGCTTGAAGCCGACGACCTTGGGGATGAGCATGGAAACGGGCTGGCCGAGCATGGCCGCCTCGGCTTCGATGCCACCGACGCCCCAGCCGAGCACGCCGAGGCCGTTGACCATGGTGGTGTGCGAGTCGGTGCCGACGCAGGTGTCCGGGTAGGCGCGGAGGACGCCGCCGACCTCGCGGGTGAAGGTGACGCGGGCCAGGTACTCGATGTTGACCTGGTGCACGATGCCGGTTCCCGGCGGGACGACCTTGAAGTCGTCGAAGGCGGTCTGGCCCCAACGGAGGAACTGGTACCGCTCGCCGTTGCGCTCGTATTCGATCTCGACGTTGCGTTCGAGGGCGTTGTCGCTGCCGAAGAGGTCGGCGATGACGGAGTGGTCGATGACCAGTTCGGCCGGGGCCAGCGGGTTGATCGTGTTGGGGTCGCCACCGAGGTCGGCGACGGCCTCACGCATGGTGGCGAGGTCGACGATGCAGGGAACACCGGTGAAGTCCTGCATGATCACCCGGGCCGGCGTGAACTGGATCTCGGTGTCGGGGTCGGCGGTGGGGACCCAGGAGCCGAGGGCGCGGATGTGGTCCGCGGTGATGTTGGCACCGTCTTCGGTGCGAAGCAGGTTCTCCAGGAGGACCTTGAGGCTGAACGGCAGCTTCTCGAATCCCTCGACGGCGTCCAGGCGAAAGACCTCGTAGTCCGTCGAACCGACGCGCAGGGTGTCCCGAGCTCCAAAACTATTTACAGCAGACACGATGTCCTCTCCTTCGTGGAAACCGACGGGATCCCGTCCGCAATCCTCAATCCTGACCAAGTGACGCCCGCTTCTGCCAGCAAGGGTAGCCTTACCGCCTGGTGTCGGCGGCGCAGGGCCGAGCCACGGGCGCACCGGGCTGTCATCCTCGCCAAACTATCTTGACGTCGAGATAACAATAGCACCGATGGCATCCCCCACCCGGGCGACACGGCGCCCCGACAGGTTCGTCCGGCACGGCTGCGGCGGGACTAGTCGCTGGACTCCCGCGCGGCCGTCGCGGCATAGACCGAGCGCACCATCAACCAGGAGAGCACGAGCAGGGGCGCATAGAGCGGAATGCCCATCAGAAGCTTGGTCGCGCCCAGCCACTCGACATTCCCTGCGTAGTACAGCGGAAGCTGCACCGCGAGCCGGAGGATGAACAGACCGGCCCACATGAAGGTGAGGATGGTCATCACCCGGCGTTTGGACGGGTCGGAGCGCCATGCAAGCTGCTCCCCCATCAGGAAGCCGACGGCCACTCCGATGAGGGGCCAGCCGACGAGGGCCGACACCAGGAGCACGGCGCCGTACACACCGTTGGTCCAGAAACCGGGCAGGTAGAAGTCCTCGGCGCGGCCGGTGAGGAGGGCGAGCACCGCGCTGATAGCGATGCCGACCAGCCCGCCGAGGGCCTGCGCGACGGTCTGTTTGCGGGCCAGCCGGAATGCGAAGAAGACCAAGCCGATGAGCACCGGAGCGACCAGAGACGGGATCAGCTCCCGGGTGAACGTGTAGGTGACCAGGAAGACCAGTCCGGGCAGGACGGCCTCGACCAGGCCGCGGATTCCGCCCATCGCCGCCAGCAGGGCATGGCCACTGATCGGCTCCCCGTCGGCGGCCGGACTGAATCCGGCGCGCCGGGCGGCGGCGGCCATCCCGTCGGCGAGGGCACTGCCTGCCGTCGGTTCCGCCGGCGCTGAGGCCGGTGTGGCTCCGGCGTCGGAGCCGGTCCGTTCGTCGGGCGCGGACGGGTCTGGCTCGGGCCGGGAAGTGGAATCCGTCATCATGGGGCTTTCGGTGAGGTGTCGGATGGTGTGTCGAACGGAGGCCGCAGGCCGGTCGGCTCCGACCGGGTGCTTAGGCGCCGCTGGGCTCGGGGGTGCCGGCCGGGGTCGCCGGCATCCGCAGCGGGATCAGATCACGCGGCGGCATGGGCGCAGAACCGCGCACCACGACGATGCTGCGGAAGAGGTCTTCGATCTGTGCAGCGGCGTCCGGGTTGATGGCGCCCTCGCCGGCGATGACACCGCGGAGGAACCAGCGCGGGCCGTCCACTCCGATGAAGCGCGCCAGCCGGGTGGTGCCGCTCGGGCCCTGGCCGGCGGCCACGGGGATCTCGGCGACGAGCTCAGGGCCGAACGGGCCTTCACGCGGGGTGGTCGAACCACCCTGACGGGCGATCTGGTCGGCGATCTGGCTGCGGATCTCGTGCCACAGCCCACTCGAGCGCGGCGCCGCAAAGGGCTGGACCTGCAGGGTCGAACCGGCATAGTCCAAGCCGATGGCCACGACGCGCTTGCTGCCCTCTTCGATCTCGAGACGGAGGTGCAGTCCCTCGCGGGGCAGGATCTTCACGCCACCGAGGTCCACATACGGGCGCACCGGGTTGGCCTCGGACTCGTCGAGGGGGCCGTCGACGTCGCGGTCGTCGGGGGCGGACTTGGCGTGCGGGTCAGGGGCCTGCTCGGCATCCGTCAGCTCGGTCTCAGCCGGTTCGGTCTCAGCCAGCTCCGTCTCAGCCGGCTCGGTCGCGGCCAGCTTGTCGGCCTTAGAGCCCGTGCCGGGATTCACGTTGTCACTCACAGGGTTTCTCCGCTCAGGTGGGCATCCGCCGGTGCGGACGCAGAGGAATGGGGGGCCAGGTCGGCAGCCTGCTGGGCGATTCCAGTGGAACCGAAACCGCCGGAGCCGCGCAGGCTACCTGGCAGGCGTTCCACGGGCACGAACACGGCCCGCGAGACCGGCGCCACGATGAGCTGGGCGATCCGGTCACCTGCCTGGATCTCGAACGAGGCGGTGCTGTCGGTGTTGAGCAGGCACACCTTGATCTCACCGCGATAGCCGGCGTCGACGGTGCCCGGCGAGTTGACGATGGTGATGCCGTGTTTGACGGCCAACCCGCTGCGCGGAACGACGAACGCGGCATAACCGTCGGGCAGCGCGATCGACACACCGGTACCCACGAGGGCCCGCTCGCCGGGAGCCAGGACGAGGGCCTCGGCCGAGTGGAGATCGGCTCCGGCGTCGCCGGGGTGGGCGTAGGTGGGGAGAACGGGCGCGGCTATCAGGACTTCAACGCTTTCAGACACGTGTCGAGGGTAGTGCAGAAGTCTGATCGAATAGAGCCATGCCCGAATATCGCGAAAAACTCCGGCCGTCCCCCTGGCTGTTCGTCATCATCGCTCTCGTGATTCCCGCGAGCCTGCTGGTCTTCCTCCCGATCTCGATGCTCGCGGGTGTCCTGACGGCGGCGGGGTTGTACATCGGGAGCGCACTGCTCGTGGTGCTCGCGTCCCCCACCGTGCAGGTCTCCGGCGGCACGCTCACGGCCGGCCGCGCCACCATCGACACCTCGCTTCTGGGCGAGGCCGTTGCCTTCGACGGGGCGGATGCCACGGCCGAGCGCGGGCCGCGGCTCGACGCCCGCGCGTGGTTGCTCATCCGCGGCTGGGTGCCCGGGGTCGTGCGGATTCCGCTCGAGGACCCCACGGACCCGGCGCCGTACTGGCTCGTCTCCAGTCGCCAGCCACAGAAAATGGCCGCCGCGATCAATCGATCGCGACGGCCAGCATCAAGTAACTAAGCGCGCTTAGGCGTCGCACTCCAGGCAGACCGGGCCGAGCTTGGTCTCGTGCGACATCTGCGAACGGTGCTTCACGAGGAAGCACTCCACGCAGGTGAACTCGTCGGCCTGCGGAGGCAGGACGACGACGTCGAGGTCGAGGTCGGACAGATCGGCGCCCGGGAGGTCGAAACCACCGGGGTTGTCGGAGTCGTCAACATCAACGACACCGGACATCTTGTCGGGTACACGCTCCTTGAGGGCCTCAATCGACTCTGAGTCGTCTTCGGTCTTTCGCGGTGCGTCGTAGTCGGTTGCCATGCCCATCCATTTCATTAACGCCGATAAACGAAATCGGCGGCCATAGTTTGCAACAATCCGTTCGGAATAGCAAACCAATCACCAACCTCTCAGGTTGGCAATGGGAGCAACTTCCGGCACGCCCGCAGTATTCCCCCGAAATGACCACTTGGCATGGCATGGTTGGGCCATCAGTGATCGCGAGAGGGCTTTCGCCATGCAGGATTTGAAAGTTATCGGAGTCGAGAACGGCGCGCTGCTTGCAGCGTCAGAGGATGGTGATCGTTTCAGGATTCCCATCGACGCGGTTCTCCAGTCCCGGCTTCGCCAAACCCAAACGGATTCGTCCGTTCGACCCAAGCTGTCGCCCCGGGAAGTGCAATCGCACATCCGGGCCGGCATGTCCGCCGAGGATGTGGCCGCCGTGACCGGTGCGTCGCTGGACTTCGTGCGCCGCTTCGAGGGCCCCGTGGTCGCCGAACGGGAGTACATCGTCTCGTCGGCTCTGGGCGTGCCCGTGCACACGGCGCTCGAACCCGACCCGGGCGACGAGCCTGCCACCTTCGGCAGCGTCATCCGCGAACGCCTCGCCTCACTCGGCGCCTCGAACGAGCGCTGGGCGAGTTGGAAGGAACCGGGTGCCGGCTGGATCGTCAAGCTGGCCTTCACGGCCGACGACATCGATCACGACGCCCGCTGGGGTTTCGAACCGAAGAAGAACGCTCTCGCCCCCATCGGAAGCGAGGCCATCGCGCTCTCCCAGCAGGGTGAGCTCAAGGGCGCCCTGATTCCCCGGCTGCGCGCCGTGGGAGCCGAGACCAGCCTGGCCGACGTCAGCCGCTTCGACAGCGGCGCGTTCACCTTCAAGGAGTCCCTGGCCGACGACATCCTCAACGACACCGCACCGCTGCACGACCTGGTGCCCTATGCCCGCTCCGCCGGCACGACGGAAGCCGTGTCCAAAGCCGCCATCAAGCGTGCCGACGAACCGGCCCAGAGTTTGAGCGAGACGGCCGACCTGTTGGAGTCCCTGCGGCGTCGCCGCGGCGAACGCGAGGCTGCCGCGGTCGAGGCACCCACTGCTGCGGCGACGCCGGAGCACCGCCCGGTTGACCGCGCACCCCTGGCGACCGGCATCCGTCTGGTCGACGAGGCCGCCACGGCCCCGGCACCCCAGCCGCCGGCGGCTGGTGCGCCCGACCCCGTTCCCGCCCGGCCGGATGCCGCACGCAATGTATGGGCCACCCAGGCCGCAACGGGACAACCACGCACCGGTCAGACCGGTCGGCGCGGCCGGGCCTCGATGCCCAGCTGGGACGAGATCGTGTTCGGTGCCCGTACCGACGATGACCTCGCTTAAGGACGACCCCACTTAAAGACGAGCCCGCCTAGCGGCAAGCCCCACCCAGGACGGACCGAACCGGTCGCTGTCCTGACTCCCGGTGCGATCGGCCCTAGACTGCCGAGCTATGACGCGAGCCTCGAGTTCAGACATAGTGCGGCGGCGCCTGGTCAGCCAGTCGCTGACCGGGGCGGCGGCGGTCCCGGACTCCTCTGGCGAGCCGGATGCCGGCCAGAGGGATGCTGGGGAGGGTGCGGTCGCCGTCGTCGAGCGGATGCTCGCCCTGCAGGCCCAGGACCTGCGCTGGGCCAAATGGGCCGTGGCGGTCCGCTCCCCCGGCACCACCAGTGCTGACATCGACCGGATGATCGACTCGGGCCGCATCGTGCGGTCCTGGCCCATGCGCGGCACGCTGCACCTGGTCCCCGGGCGGGACCTGGGCTGGATGCAGGCGCTCACCACGCCCAGGCTCTGGTCGGGTGCGGCCACTCGCCGACGCGACCTCGGCCTGGATGAGGCCGTCATAGAGCACGCCAGGCAGGTGGCCGTCGACGCCCTGACCGGTGGACGGGAACTGTCCCGGGCGCAGTTCTCAGAACTGCTGGAACAGCACGGTATCAGCGCCGCCGGGCAGCGCGGCTACCACCTCATCTGGCACCTGGCCCAGTCGGGCACGCTGTGCTGGGGCCGCCAACTCGACTCCCAACAGATGCTCGTCCTGCTGGACGAGTGGGTTCCCCAGCCGCGTCGGCTCGAACGCGACGAGGCCCTCGGCGAGTACCTGCTGCGCTACCTCACCGGCCACGGCCCCGCCCCGCTGACCGACTTCATCTGGTGGTCGCAACTCACCACCGCGGACGCGAAGGTCGCCCTCGCCGTCGCAGCCCCGCACCTGGTGGAGTTCGAGGTGGACGGCGTGCGTCATCTGCTGCCGCGGAGCAGCGACACGTCAGCGATCCCGCGCGCCGCGCCAGGGCGGGGCCCGGCGGCCGTGTTGGCGCTGGCCGGTTTCGACGAGTACCTGCTCGGCTACCGGGAGCGCGGTCTGGCCATCGAGCCCGAGAGGTTCACTTCGGTCGTTCCCGGCAAGAACGGGATCTTCCTGCCGATCCTGGTTCGGTCCGGGCGCGTGATCGGCACTTGGCGCCGGGAGTGGCACCCACGACAGGTGACCGTGCAGCCGCAGCCCTTTCTCCCGTTCTCCGATGTGTCCGCACGAAGCGCCGACCGCGCCCTGCACGAATACGCGCGGTTCCTCGGCCGTCCCGTGCACGTTCTCCCGGCAGCGACCCCGCCGCAACCGCCGGCGCCGGCCGGCTGAGGCATTGGCGGACCGGTTCGACCCCGGCCGGCTTGTACCCTATGACAGTGCGAATAACGGCCAACCTGCGAGTGTCCAGACGGATCCCTCTTCTGCAGACCCTCAAGACATCGGTCGCGGTTGCCCTGGCCTGGATCATCTCGCAGTGGCTGCTACCGGGTGAGCTTCCCATCTTCGCCGCGATGGCGGCCATCTTCGTGGTGCAGCCCAGCGTCAACCAGTCCCTCGGGCGGGCACTGGAACGCAGCCTCGGTGTCGTCGGTGGAGTCCTGGTGGCCCTGGCCATCGGCCTGCTCTTCGGTCAGTCCAGCTGGATCGTGCTCTCCGCCATCGTGCTGTGCATCCTGCTCGCCTGGGCGCTCAAGCTCTCGCCGGGCTCCGCCAACCAGATCCCGATCAGCGCGATGCTCGTGCTCACCCTGGGGGCGGCGACGCCGACCTACGCCAGGGACCGCATCATCGAGACCATCCTCGGCGCCGCCATCGCCGTCATCGTGAACGCCCTCATCGTGCCGCCGGTGCTCCTCACCCCCGCGCACGACGCCGTCACCCGGCTCACCCTGGAGATCGCCGCAACCTTCGACCGGGTTGCCAACGCGTTGCTGAGTCCGCAGAAGTACTCCGACCTCGAGTCGCTGATGATCCAGGCGCGTCTGCTGCGGCCGATGCTGGCCAAGGCCGAACGGGCGATCAGCCAGGCCGAGGAAAGCCTCACCCTCAATCCGCGCCAGGCCAGGCACCGGGAGGTGCTCGACGCCGACACCGAGCTCTACAAGCGGCTGGTGCCGTTGGTCACCCGTGCCCTGGGGATGACCCGCGCGCTGCGTGACCATTACGACGACTCGTTGCACCTCGAGCCCACCGTGCAGGCCTTCTCCATCGAGCTGGAGCGCGCGGCCCACGACCTGCGCCTGCTGACCGTGCTGCCGGAATCGGCCGCCGCAGCGTCCGCTGCGCCAACCGTGGAGCCGCCGGCACTCACGGCTCCGCTGATGATCACGACACCGCATCCGCAGCACTGGATCCTGATCGGGGCCCTCATGGAGGACCTGCGGCGCGTGCGCGAGGAGATCACCGGCGAGTAGGCTGCCGGCATGCCGAGCGCGCCTCCCCCAGCCGAGCCGAACGACTCAGACGGCTTCTCCGGCCCGCCAGGGGGTGCTGGGGACCGGAACGCCCGCTCGCCAAGGATGGGCCCGGACCGGCGCACCGTGCTCGCCACCCGGCGGCTGGAGTCCTACACGGACGGCGTCTTCGCCATCGCGGCCACGCTGCTGGTGTTGAACCTGTCGGTGAGCGGGATCGGCGTGGTGCACTCCAACGCCGAGCTCGTGCAGCAGGTGCTGGCCCTGCTGCCCAGCGTCCTGAACGTCGTGATCAGCTTTCTGCTGCTCGGTCTGCTCTGGCTCATCCACGTGCGACAGTTCGAGTTCATCCCCCGCGTCGACACCACCATCATCTGGCTCAACAATCTGCGACTGCTCGGGGTGGTGCTCGTGCCGTTCACGACGAGCCTCAACGACGAGTTCAGCCGCTACCTGCTTGGCCGCACCCTGCTCCCGGTGAACTTCTTCCTGATCCTCTTCATCAGCACCTGGCAGTGGTTCCACGCCAGCTCGCCCCGCCGCAGGCTTGTGCAGGGTGCCTCGCCCGAGGCCGTGCACAACGGCAGGGTCAACTCGGCCACCGCGCTCGTGGAGGCCTTCTGCGTGGTGCTGCTCGCAACGGTCTGGGGTTCTGCGGCGTTCCTCGTCTTCGCCCTCGACCCGGTCATCGCCCTCGCCCTGCGGCGACTCGGGGTCCTCAAGCCCACCCCGGACGGTGCCGTCGTCGGCTGAGCGGTCGTCGGCTGAGCGGTCGTCGGCTGAGCGGTCGTCGGCTGAGCGGTCGTCGGCTGAGCGGTTATAGGCGGAGTGCGCCCGGACACACGAAACGGGGACCCCACCAGGTGGGATCCCCGTTCAGCGGACTGGATTACGCCTGAAGGGCGCCCTGCAGTTCGAGGGTGATGGTGACCTTGTCGCCGAGCAGCATGCCGCCGGTCTCGAGGGCGGCGTTGTAGGTGAGGCCGAAGTCCTCACGGTTGATCTCGGCCTTGGCGGTGGCGCCGAACTTGTAGTTGCCGTAGGGGTCCGAACCGAAGCCACCGAAGTCGAAGTCGAAGGTGACGGGCTTGGTGACGCCCTTGATGGTCAGGTTGCCGTCGACGAGGTAGTCGCCCTTCACCAGACGCACGCCGGTCGACACGAAGTCGATGGTCGGGTAGGTCTCGGCGTCGAAGAAGTCGCCGGTGCGCAGGTGGCCGTCGCGGTTGGGCTCGTTGGTGTTGATGGAGGCGACCGTCGCGGAGGCGGTGACGCTGGTCTCGAGGGGGTTCTCGGTGGTGACGAACGTGGCGTCGAACGACTCGAAGGTGCCCTTGACCTTGCTGATCATGATGTGACGGATGCTGAAGCCGACCGCGCTGTGGGTGGGGTCGATGGTCCAGGTTCCCGCTTTGTAGCCGGGGATGGTGATGATGTCGGTGTCGCTCATGATGCTCCTCAGGTCTGTGGGGCGACCGGATCCGTCACCCTCAGGTATATGCAATCGCATAGGACCTCAGGATATTCCATCGTGAGGGAGAATTTCTGTGAACGGGTCAGGAACGGCTTCCTCGAGGGGACGGTCGGGAGAACTGTCGCGGGCGAAGGCGTGCGGGGAAGTAGGCTCACCGTGAAGGAGGCCGCCATGGCGCACGACGAGAGTCCCCTTGCAGGGACTGGCCGGCCCGCTCAGGCACGCCCCGCCCTGGGCATCCGGGACCTGGCGCCTGAGGGAATTCTCATTCTCGCCGGCGGGCGGGCGATCCTCCTGCAGCTGGCCAACCCCGCCGTCGGGCACGGGGTGGCCCGGCACAGCGACTTCGCCGCCCGGCCGCTCGACCGACTGACGGGCACACTCGCATACGTGTACGCGGTCACCTGCGGAACTCCCATCGACAGGGTGGCGGCGGTTCGCCGGGTGTCACTGGCGCACCGTCCGGTGCACAGCCCCCGAACCGTTGCTGACGGGGACCCCGCCTACAACGCGTTCGATCCGGCGCTTCAGCTCTGGGTGGCCGCCACCCTCTACGAGTCGGCGACCCGCATGCACGACCTGGTCTTCGGCCCGCTCCCCGACGACGACGCGGAGGCGGTCTACCGCGACTACGCGGTGCTGGGCACCGCCCTGCAGGTGCCGGCCGGGTTGTGGCCGCCGACCCGGCAGGCCTTCGCGGAATACTGGCGGAACGCCGGCCGAACGCTGTCGACGGACGCCACGACCCGCGCCGTCGCCGACACGCTGCTGCATCCGCGGACAGGGCCGGTCTGGCTGCGCCTGGCGATGCCGCTGGCCCGCCTGGTCACGGCGGGGCTGCTCGAGCCCGGGGAACGCGCCCTGTTCGAGCTGCCGTGGTCGCCGGGGCGGCAACGGCGCTTCAACCTTGTTCTGACGCTCCTGCGCGCG
The DNA here is from genome assembly GCF_001679725.1 of Cryobacterium arcticum. Taxonomy (NCBI): domain Bacteria; kingdom Bacillati; phylum Actinomycetota; class Actinomycetes; order Micrococcales; family Microbacteriaceae; genus Cryobacterium; species Cryobacterium arcticum. Next base: position 2,170,751 of record NZ_CP016282.1, read on the forward strand.
GTCTACCCGCGGTTGCCGAGGCGACTGCGGCACGCGCCGATGCGCCACTACCTGCGTGCCGCCCGGGCCCGGTCGGCCGCCGAACGTTCCGAGTCCGAGCGGCTCGGCGCCGCATCCGGCGAGATCTAGCGACACCGCCGGCCGGAATCCGGCCTAGAAGAAGTCGTCCGGCGTGCCGGCGGCGCGAGTGACCGCGACGCTGGACAGTCCGGCGCCATCGAGCTTGGCCACCGCGACCCGGAGGCCGGATTCCATCTGGGAGGCCCACACCTCGGTCTCGCGGGCGGCCGCTTCGACGGCCTCGAGCTTGGCCAGGGCCTTCTCCTTGTCGGCCCGCTCCGTCTTGACCTGCTGGATGCTCAGGGTCACCGCGTAGTAGGCCGCCACCATCGACGCGATCGGTGTGGCGATCACGGCCAGGGCGATGATGGACTCGTTGGACACGTTCACGAAGATCATGATGATGAACGCGATCGTGAGAACGGCGATGCCCACCAGCACCACCAGCGCGGCACGCTGGGGGCCGCCGGTGCGCAGGTCGGAGATCAGCGTGCGGCTGCGGGGCCTGGCATCGCGCGACTCGGTTGCGGTCTCCGCCAGTTCGGCCTCCGCCGGGCCTGTGACCGGGTCGCGGTCGAAGTCGAGGCGTTCGGTGTGCGTCTGGTCCGCTCCAGCGGTCTGCACGGGGCGGGTGCGGTCGAAGGGGTCGTAGCTCTGATCGGTCATGGTCACTCCGTCGGTGTCGGGCTAGCGGTCTGTTCTGATGCGATCGGTGTTGGTCGGAACCTCGGGCGAATCATCGAGCGAGTGCGCCGATGTTCCTGCAGTGGAGGGTAGCGCGTCACCGGGTAGGAAGACGCGTTTGTAGCTCCGCCCGTCGGCCAGCTCGACCGTGCGGCTGATCAGCCTACCCCGGGTCACCTGCAGGTAGACGGCCTGCGCGGACACCCCGAGCTGCGCCGCCGCCTCGGCCACCGAGCGGCCCGGGAGATCGGTGGGCACGCTGCTGGGCCGGATGCTGCGCTTGCGGCCAGCGGACAGCCGGGCGGCGATCTCGTCGTCGGTGCCCTGCCAACGCCACTTGGCCGCGGTGGGCTTGAGGCCGGCCGCTTCGGCGATCTCCGGCCAGCCTGACCCGGCCGCGAGGGCGTCGCGCACGCTGCTGAGCGCGGCCGGATCGGCGTCGAGGTGATGTAGCACGGCGCGGATCGCCCGCATCCGTTCGAGGGGCGGCGCGGACTCTTCGCCGTCCAGCCGGACGAGCCTGGCCAGAGCCTCAGCGCTCTGCTGGGACAGGAAGGAACCCACGGTTTTCTCCTCGATTCTGCGTCGGCTAGGGCGCGATGGTCGGGTCAGGCGAGCACGGCGACGGAGTGCGGGGGCAACAAGACCTGACCGGCGTCCAGGCGGGGTGCCGCATCGGCGTTGTTCGCGAAGGCCAGGACGACCGTGCTCCCCGCCGCCGGAACCCAGCGCGGGCTCGTCGACAGGTTCAGCAGGATCTCGGTGGCGCCCCGGGTGAGCTTCACCCAGCCGTCGGCCTCGTCGAACTCCACGGCTACCCTGAGCAGCCGGGGATCGGTCAGGTCGCAGTGCTCGCGGCGCAGCACCGCCAGGTGGCTGTAGAACGCGAACAGGCGGCCCGCGTCGGGTCGCTGCAGCTCGGACCAGTCCAATTTGGACCGCTCGAAGGTGGCGGGGTCCTGCGGGTCGGGCACCACGGCCGGGTCCCAGCCCATCCGGGCGAACTCGCCGATCCGGCCCTCGGCCGTTGCCACGCCCAGTTCCGGCTCCGGGTGCGATGTGAAGAACTGCCACGGCGTGCGGGCGCCCCATTCCTCGCCCATGAACAGCATCGGGGTGAACGGGCCGAGCAGCGTGAGGGCGGCGGCGATGGCCAGCTGGCCGGTGTCGAGTTGGGCGCTCAACCTGTCGCCGATGGCGCGGTTGCCGATCTGATCGTGGTTCTGGGAGGCGACGACCAGGCGCCAGGCCGGCATCCGCTGCAGGTCGACCGGGCGGCCGTGCAGCCGGCCCCGGAAGCTGGAGAAGGTGCCGTCGTGGAAGAACCCGCGGGTGAGCACCTTGGCCAGGGCGCCGAGCGGCGCGAAATCGGCGTAGTAGCCCACCGTCTCGCCGGTGAGCGCGACGTGCACGGCGTGGTGGAAGTCGTCGCTCCACTGCGCGTCCAGCCCGTAGCCGTTGGCTTCGCGGGGCGTGATGAGACGCGGGTCGTTGAGGTCGGACTCGGCGATGAGGGTGAGCGGGCGGCCGACGAATGCGCTGAGCACGGCGGTCTCCTCGGCAAGCTGTTCGAGCAGGTGCACGGCGGAGTGGTCCTTGAGCGCATGCACGGCATCCAGGCGCAGCCCGTCGACGTGGTAGTCACGCATCCACATCAGGGCGCTGTCGATGATGTACCGGCGCACCTCGTCGGAGTCCGGGCCGTCCAGGTTGACCGATGCGCCCCAGGTGTTCCCTTCGGCATCGCTGAGGTAGGGGCCGAAGTTGGGCAGGTAGTTGCCGCTGGGCCCGAGGTGGTTGTGGACGACGTCCTGGATCACCCCGATGCCGGCGGCGTGGCACGCGTCGACGAAGCGCTGGTAGGCGGCCGGGCCGCCGTAGCCCTCGTGAACGGCGTACCAGAGCACACCGTCGTAGCCCCAGTTGTGGCTGCCGTTGAACCCGTTGACCGGGAGCAGCTCGACGAAGTCGACGCCGAGGTCCACGAGGTGGTCGAGCCGGGCGGCGGCGGCATCCAGCGTACCCTCGGGGGTGAAGGTGCCGATGTGCAGCTCGTAGATGGTGCCGCCGGCCAGCTGGCGACCGGTCCAGGCGCCGTCCTGCCAGGCGTGGGCGGCCGGGTCGAAGGTGCGGGAGAGACCGTGCACGCCCGCGGGCTGGCGCCGGGAGCGCGGGTCGGGGAACGGGCCGGCGCCGTCGACCAGGAAGCCGTAGTCTGCGCCGGCGGAGGTGTCGGCCAGGCCGGCGTGCCACCAACCGGAGTCATCGCGGCTCATGGCGACCGGGCCGGCTTCGCTGACCAGCTGTACCTCGGCGGCGTTCGGCGCCCACACCTCGACGGGCCGGTGCGCGGGGACGGTTCGGTCTGGTGCGGAGCTGGTGGCGTCCTCGGTCACGGGGCGACCTCCTCGGTGGCGGCGGATTCGGGCTGGGTGGCGGATGCGGGGATGAGCAGTGCCACCGGGTAGCGCGCGAGCAGGTCGGCCAGCCGCACCTCTCCTCCGGCGACGTGGGCGCCGGTGAGGGTGTCCTGCCAGGCATGGCCGGCGAGCATGATCGTGGTGTCGCCCCAACCGGTGCGGGCCAGGGCCACCGGCAGCCGGGTGGCCACCGTGACGGCGCCGCCCCGGTCGAAGGCCACGACGTGGGCGGCGGCCGAGCCGAAGGCCTCGACGGGAGCGTGTCGGCGGAACAGGTCCGGTCGATCCCGTCGCAGCCGGAGCGCACGGGTGGTGACCAGCAGCTTGGCCGCGCCCGTCTCATCCACCGGCGGCAGCCAGCCCGCGGTGACCCGGGCCAGGTACTCCCGGCGCATCCCGTAGTCGACGGGGCGGCGGTTGTCGGGGTCGACGAGGGACGTCTCCCAGAGCTCGCTGCCCTGGTAGACGTCGGGCACGCCGGGGGCGGTGAGCTGGATCAGCTTGAGCGCGAGGGAGTTGCTCCAACCGGCCTGCCGGATCCTGTCGACGAACGCGGTGACGGTGTCGCGCAGCGGACCGGGTTCGGCCAGGCTGCGGACGAGGTCGCGCATGGCGTTCTCGAACTCCTCGTTCGGCGCGGTCCAGGTGGTGGAGAGGTTGGCTTCCCTGGACGCCTTCTCCGCGTAGCCGATGAGGCGATCCGTCGACGCCGGCCAGGAGCCGACGACGGCCTGCCAGAGCAGGTTCTCGAAGGGCGCGTCGCCGAGCGGAGCCAGCCCGCGCAGCGTGCCGAGCACAGCGGCCCACTCGTCCGGAAGCTCGGCGATGACCGAGATGCGGCTGCGCACATCCTCCGCACGTTTGGTGTCGTGGGTGGACAGCGTGGTCTGGGACGCGGGCGAGACGGCCAGGCGGGTCTGCTGGCGGCGGTGGAACTCGTCCACCGGCACCGCGAACTCGCTCGGGTCCGCGCCGACCTCATTGAGCGAGGTGAGCCGGCTGTAGCGGTAGTAGGCGGTGTCTTCGACGCCCTTGGCCATGACCATGCCGGAGGTCTGTTGGAACCGCACTGCAGCCGGGTGGTCGGGGTCGGTGAGAATGGGCAGCAGCGCGCTGATGGTAGCGTCCAGGTCTGGCCGGCGCTGCCGGGCCAAGCGCACCGCGGTGTCCAGCTCGTGTCGGCCGACGGGCAGGTAGGAGCGGTACACCGGGAACCAGGCGACCAGTTCCGACAGGGCGTCGACAGCGTCGGGCACCTCGGGGATCAGCCGGTCCAGGCGGCGCACCTCGCTCTGCAGGATCGTGTCCGCGATGGCCCGTTTGCCGGTGTAGACCAGTTCGCTCCAGGAAACCGGGGCGTCGGCGCCGCTCAGCTCGGCCTGCAGAGCCGCTTCGAGGGCGTCGAGTCGTTCCTGGCCCGCCGGGTCGACGAGGACCCGGTCGAAGTCGGCGAGGGCGTCATAGCCCGTGGTGCCGTCGGTCGACCAGTTGCTGGGCAGCTGCTCACGACCCTCGAGGATCTTCTCCACGAGGAGGTAGCGGCCGCCCATCGCGGCCTGCAGACGATCGAGGTAGCCGCCCGGGTCGGCCAGGCCGTCCGGGTGGTCCACCCGCAGGCCCTGCACCGCTCCGGTGCGCACCCAGCGCAGGATCTCGCGGTGGGATTCGTCGAAGACCCACGGCACCTCGACGCGGAGGCCGGCGAGGGTGTTCACCGCGAAGAACCGCCGGTAGTTGAGATCGGCGTCGGCGCGGCGCCAGTTCACCAGTTCGTAGTGCTGCCGGTCGTGGACGACCGTGGCGTTCGCGCCGTCGTCGGCGGTCCCCGGGGCCAGCGGGAACCGGTTGTCGTAGTAGTGCAGTTCGTCGCCGACGACGGTGAGCTTCTCCAGCTCGGCGTCGCCGTCTCCGAGCACCGGAAGCAGCACCCGGTCGTGGCCGGCCGGCCAGTCCACGTCGAAGGCCTCCGCATAGCGCGACTCCCGGCCGAGCTTCAGCAGGTCCCACCACCAGGCGTTGTCCTGGGGGGTGTTCACCCCCATGTGGTTGGGCACGATGTCGACCAGGATGCCCCGGCCGGCGGTCGTGGCCTGCTCGGAGAGCCGCGCGAGCGCTTCGGGCCCGCCCCTGGCCGGGTCGACGGTGCCGTGGTCGGTCACGTCGTAGCCGTGATCGGACCCCGCCTCGGCGGTGAGCAGCGGTGAGAGGTAGATCCAGTCGGCGCCCAGTGCGGTGACGTAATCGAGCACGGCTGCCGCCGCATCCAGGTCGAAGGCCGACGTGATCTGCAGGCGATAAGTGGAGACGGGAACGATCATGAGGGTTACGCGTGTCCTTCGGTCGCGGCGTACGGGTCAGGGAGCACCGGCAACGTGAGCGTCGCCGTCGGCGGGGACGGGTGGCTCGCCAGCGACGCGGCCACGGAGTGATCCGGCAGGGCCTCGGGTTCGTGGTACTCGCGGAGCACGACCAGTGAGCGTCCCTTCACGGTGTGGATGGCACCGGCCGGGCGGGGCAGCGAGTCGGCGCCCTCTCCCCCGGTGTCGATCACAATCTCCCAGGCCGGCGAGTACTCGTCGCTGGGCAGGGTGAACTCGACGTCCTCGCCATCCGCGTTGAAGAGCAGGATGAAGTTGACGTCGGTGACCTCCCGGCCACGCGAGTCGCGCTCGCGGATGCCCTGGCCGTTGAGGAACATCCCCACGGTGCGGGCGCGGCTTTCGTCCCAGTCCTCCGCCCGCATCTCCTCGCCGTCGGTGTTCAGCCAGACGATGTCCGCTAGCGGGTCGCCCTCGCCACGCTTGCCGGGGTGGCCGTCGAAGAAACGGCTGCGGCGGAAGGTGGGGTGTTCCTTGCGGAGGCGCACCACGGCGGCGGTGAACTCGATCAAAGGCACATCGGCCTCGTCCCAGTGGATCCAGCTCAGCTCGGAGTCCTGCGCGTAGGTGTTGTTGTTGCCGTGCTGGGTGCGGCCGAGCTCGTCACCGTGCAGGATCATCGGCACGCCTTGGGACAGCAGCGTGGTGGCGATGAAGTTGCGCTGCTGGCGGCCGCGCAGGGTGCGGATGGCGTCGTCGTCGGTGGGGCCCTCGACGCCCGAGTTCCACGACCGGTTGTGGCTCTCGCCGTCGTTGTTGCCCTCACCGTTGGCGTCGTTGTGCTTCTCGTTGTAGGAGACCAGGTCGTTGAGGGTGAAGCCGTCGTGTGCGGTGACGAAGTTGATCGAGGCGACCGGGCGGCGGCCTGAGTGCTCGTAGAGGTCGGCGGATCCGGAGATGCGCGAGGCGAACTCGCCGAGGGTGGAGGGTTCGCCACGCCAGAAGTCGCGCACGGTGTCGCGGTACTTCCCGTTCCACTCCGTCCACTGCGGCGGGAAGTTGCCGACCTGGTATCCGCCGGGGCCGACGTCCCAGGGCTCGGCGATGAGCTTGACCTGGGAGACGATCGGGTCCTGCTGTACGAGCTCGAAGAAAGTGGAGAGCTTGTCGACGTCGTACAGGTCGCGGGCGAGGGCGCTGGCCAGGTCGAACCGGAAACCGTCGACGTGCATCTCGATGGCCCAGTAGCGCAGCGAGTCCATGATCAGCTGCAGGGCGTGCGGGTGGCGCACGTTGAGCGTGTTGCCGGTTCCTGTGTAGTCCATGTAGTAACGGCCGTCGTCGTCCATCAAACGGTAGTAGGCGGCGTTGTCGATGCCCTTGAACGAGATGGTCGGGCCCAGGTGGTTGCCCTCAGCGGTGTGGTTGTAGACCACGTCGAGGATGACCTCGATGCCGGCGGCGTGCAGGTTCTTGACCATGCCCTTGAACTCCTGCACCTGCTGGCCGAGGTCGCCGCTGGAGGAGTACGCGTTGTGCGGGGCGAAGAACCCGATGGTGTTGTAGCCCCAGTAGTTGCTCAGGCCCTGGTCCTGCAGGGTGGAGTCGTTGACGAACTGGTGCACCGGCATCAGCTCGATGGCGGTGACGCCGAGCTTCTGCAGGTGCTCGATGACCGACGGATGCGCGACGGCCGCGTAGGTGCCGCGCTGGGACTCCGGCACCTCGCTCTGCAGCTGGGTGAGACCCTTGACGTGGGCCTCGTAGATCACCGTCTCGTTGTACGGGGTGCGCGGCGAGCGGTCGCCGGTCCAGTCGAAGAACGGGTTGACGACCACGCCCAACATCATGTGCGGGGCGGAGTCCTCGTCGTTGCGGGAGTCCGGGTCGCCGAAGTTGTAGGAGAACAGGGCCTGGTCCCAGTCCATGACGCCGCAGGTGGCCTTGGCGTATGGGTCGAGCAGCAGCTTGTTGGGGTTGGCGCGTTTGCCCTCGCTGGGGTTGTACTCACCGTGCACCCGGTAGCCGTAGCGCTGGCCCGGCTGCACCTCCGGCAGGTAGCAGTGCCAGACGAAGGCGCTGGACTCGCGGACCTCCACGGGGGTCTCGGCGCCGTTCTCGTCGAACAGGCACAGCTCCACCCGCTCGGCGGCCTCGCTGAACAGGGCGAAGTTCGTGCCGCTGCCGTCATAGGTCGCGCCGAGCGGGTAGGCAGATCCGGGCCAGGTTTCCACGGTGTACTCCTCGAGGAATGAATAAGCGAAAGGGGGAACGTGGGCGGTTTGCCTGAGCCGGGCCCACTCGTTCACGCTACCCCGTCCGAGGGGCCCTGCTCGCCCGCCGGGCCCGGGGTCAGGCCATGAGTTCGTGCACGATCGGGGCCACCTCGGTGCCGTAGAGCTCGATACTGTTCATGAGCTTCTCGTGCGACAGGGTGCCCAGGCTGTACTTCAGGTCGAACCGGGACAAGGACAGCCCGGTGGCCATCTTGGCGATCTTGGTGGCGACGGTCTGGGGCGATCCGACGAACAGCGCGCCGTCGGGTCCGGCGTCCTGCTCGAAGCGGGCCTTGGTGGCCGGTCCCCAGCCGCGCTCGCGGCCGATGCGGTCCTGCATGGCCCGGTAGTGCGGCCACATCTCCTCGCGGGCCTGCTCGTCGGTCGCGGCCACGTAGCCGGGCGAGTGCTCGCCGATGGGCAGCCGCTCGCGACCGAACTGGTCGAGGGCGCGGTGGTACAGGTCGGTGAACTGGGCGAACGCCAACGGTTCGCCGCCGATGATCGCGAGCATCAGGGGCAGGCCGTAATGGGCGGCGCGCACCACAGACTGCGGGCTGCCGCCCACGCCGATCCAGGTGCGGATGCTGCCCGACTCGGTGGGCGGGAACACTCGCTGGTCGGTCAGGGAGCCCCTGGTGGTACCGGTCCAGGTGACCGGCTCCTCCTTGAGCAGTTCGGTGAAGAGCTCGAGCTTCTCCTCGAACAGCTGCTCGTAGTCGCTCAGCTCCAGGCCGAACAGCGGAAACGACTCAGTGAAGGAGCCGCGACCGAGGATCACTTCTGCTCGACCATTTGAGACGGCGTCGAGGGTGGCGAAGCGCTGGAAGACCCGCACCGGGTCGTCGGAGCTGAGCACGGTGACGGCGGAGCCGAGCTTGATGGTGGAGGTCTGCCCGGCGATCGCGGCGAGGACGACCTCGGGGGCGGAGACGGCGAAGTCCTCCCGGTGGTGCTCACCGATGCCGAAGAAGCTCAGGCCCACCTGGTCGGCAAGTACCGCCTCGGCCACCACGTTCCGCAGTACCTGCGCGTGGCTGAGCAGGGTTCCGTCGGGGGCGTACGTGACGTCGCCGAACGTGTCGAGACCCAATTCCAGTGTCGGTGCCATGTGTCGTGCGCCCTTCCCATCAGTTTGTATGCATACGCATACTACGTCCCAACGGCCGCGTGGCCGGTTCTATTCCAGGTGCGTTCAGCGCTGCCGGTCCGGCGCTGCCGGTCCAGTACTGCCGGTTCAGTGCTGCCGCTCCAGTGCTGCCGGTTCAGCGCGCAGCGGATGCGGCGGCGCTGGTCTCGACGACCTGGCCGGCCTCGACCGCCCAGTGCCTGTCGAGGCGCACAGTGGACAGCATCCGTCGGTCGTGCGTCACCAGCAGCAGCGTACCCGTGTAGGAGTCCAGGGCCTGCTCGAGCTGTTCGATCGCGGCCAGGTCCAGGTGGTTGGTGGGCTCGTCGAGCACCAGCAGGTTGACGCCGGTGGCCTGGAGCAGGGCGAGTCCCGCGCGTGTGCGCTCGCCGGGCGAGAGGGCGTCGGCCGGCCGGTTGACGTGATCGGCGGTCAGCCCGAACTTGGCCAGCAGGGTGCGGATCTCTCCGGCGGCCAGGTCGGGCAGGCGCTCCTCGAAGATGGTCACCAGGCTCTGGTCACCGGTGACACTGGCCCGTGCCTGGTCGATCTCCCCGATCGCGACGCTCGTGCCCATGCTCGCCGACCCGGCATCGGGGACGCGACGGCCCAGCAGCGCCCGCAGCAGGGTGGTCTTGCCCGCGCCGTTCGGCCCCGTGATGCCGATGCGCTCCCCCGCATTGACCTGCAGCGACACGGGGCCGAAGACGAAGTCGCCCTGCCGCACGATCGCGTCGTTGAGGACCGACACGACGGTGCTCGACCGGGGGGCCGGGCCGATCGTGAACTCGAGCTTCCATTCCTTGCGCGGTTCGTCGACCTCGTCGAGCCTCTTGATTCGGCTCTCCATCTGACGGACCTTCTGGGCCTGCTTCTCACTGGACTCGGCGGAGGCCTTGCGGCGGATCTTGTCGTTGTCCGGCGCCTTCTTCATGGCGTTGCGCACGCCCTGGCTCGACCACTCGCGCTGGATGCGGGCGCGGCCGACCAGGTCGGCCTTCTTGTCGGCGAATTCGTCGAACGCGGCCCGCTTCTGCCGGCGGGCCGTTTCGCGTTCCTCGAGGTACGAGTCGTACCCGCCGCCGAAGACCCGGTTGGCGTTCTGGGCCAGATCCAATTCGAGTACCCGCGTCACGGAACGCGACAGGAACTCGCGGTCGTGGCTGACGAGCACGACACCGCCGCGGAGGCCTCGCACGAAGGACTCGAGCCGCTCGAGGCCGTCGAGGTCGAGGTCGTTGGTGGGTTCGTCGAGGAGGACGATGTCAAACCTGGACAGCAGCAGCGCCGCCAGGCCCACCCGCGCGACCTGGCCGCCGGACAGCGCCGTCATCGGGGCGTCCGCGGCGACATCGGCGTCCAGCGTGAGGCCGAGGTCGTGCAGGACACCCGGCACCCTGTCGTCGAGATCGGCCGCACCGCTGGCCAGCCATCGGTCGAGGGCGTGCGAGTAGACGTCGGCGGGGTCAGGGCCGCCGGGTGCGGCCGGTTCGGCGAGAGCGGCAGCCGCGACGTCCATCTCCCGGGTGGCCTCGGCGCATCCGGTGCGCCGGGCGATGTACTCCGAGACGGTCTCGCCGGGCACTCGCTCGTGTTCCTGCGGCAGCCAGCCCACGAAGGCATCCGCCGGTGAGAGCGAGACGCTGCCGGACGAGGGCTCGTCGATCCCGGCCAGCAGGCGCAGGAGGGTGGACTTGCCGGCACCGTTCACCCCCACCACGCCCACGACGTCTCCGGGCGCGACGGTGAGGTCGAGGGAGTCGAACAGTGTGCGGTGGGCGTAGCCGCCGGCCAGGCCCTTGGCGACGAGTGTTGCGGTCATGGCTCTAGTTTCCCATTCGCGACGCCGGCCGTCGCGCGGCGTCACACCCTCGCCCGCCGCTCATCGAGGTCATTACGCTGGCCTCATGACGGTTCGACCAGACAAGCATGCGCCGCAGTCCCTCGCCGAGTCCAGCCGCGCCGTGCACGCGGGCAACGACATCGACCCCGGCACAGGTGCGGTGCGCACCCCGATCGTCATGGCGAACTCGTACGCGCTCCCCGACGACCCCTCGACGATCAGCTGGTCGGGCACCGATGTTCCCCTCTACACCCGCAACAGCGGCGTCAACCAGCTCGGCCTGCAGCGTAAGTTGGCGCTCCTGGAGCACGGCGAGGACGCCGTGGCACTGGCCAGCGGCGTCGCCGCGCTGCACGCCGTGTTCTTCACCTTACTGCGCACGGGTGATCATGTCGTCGTCTCGGATGTCGCCTACGAGGCCACCTTCAAGCTCTTCCGCGAGCTCCTGCCCGACAAGTACGGCATCACGGCGACGTTCGTGGACACGAGCGACCCGGCGGCCGTCGCGGCGGCCCTCCGCCCCGAGACCCGCCTGGTGCACGTGGAGGCCATCGCCAACCCGACCACCCGGGTTGCCGACATCGCCGCGATCGCGGCCATCACCCGGGCGGCCGGCGTCCTGCTGTCGGTCGATTCGACGTTCACCCCGCCACCGGTGCTGCGTCCGCTCGATCTCGGCGCCGACCTCGTCGTGCACTCCCTCACCAAGTACATCAACGGCCACGGGGATGCCATGGGAGGGGCCGTGATCGGCTCCAGCACGTTGGTGCAGCGGATCAAGTCCGAGGCGATGGTGGACGTCGGCGGGGTGATCAGCCCGTTCAACGCCTGGTTGATCATGCGCGGGTCGGTCACGTTGCCGCTGCGGTTGCGCCAGCACACCGAGAGCGCCCAACTGGTCGCGGAGTTCCTGGCCGCCGACCCGCGGATCGCATATGTCGCCTACCCGGGGTTGCCGACGCATCCGCAGCATGAGCTGGCCGTTCGCCAGTTCCAGCACGGGTTCGGGGGCATGCTCGCCTTCGCCGTGACGGGCGACGCCGACGCCCAGAACCGGTTCGTGGCCCGGCTCCGGGTGATCACCTCCGCCGTCTCCCTCGGCCACGACGAGAGCCTGATCGTGCATGTGTCGGGCAGCGGGGCGCGGGCCGCCTACTGCCCGGAGGAATTCCAGCGGCTCGGGCACCTGCGGCTCTCGGTGGGGCTGGAGGACGCCGCCGACCTGATCGGGGATCTCGCGGCCGCCCTCGACGAGACCTTCGCCTGACGTCAGGCCGATCCGTCGGCCCGTGGATCGCCCCGTGCGATCGGTGCGGCGCGCGATGTTCCCTCGCGTTTGGGGTCACACTGGGGGAATATCGGGGGCTGTCCGGCCGCCCGCACGAACGGAGCGATCATGACCGAAGCCGATCTGCTGACTCGCTGGGCCGCGGCCCGGTGGCACATCATCGTGTCCCAGCTGGCACCCACCTTCCTGCTCACCGCCCTGATCGGGTTCACCGCGCTGGGGCTGGGCGACACCCCCGTCAGCGTGCGCATCGCCGCCGCCGGCGTGTTGCTCGCCTCCGGAATCCTGGGCGCTCTTGCGCAGATCGCCGCCGCGAATGAGGGCGGGGCGATCATCGAGGACCTGGCACTGGTGAGCGCACCGTCGGCCCTCAGCCGTCGGGTCATCGCGTCGGCCCCCTGGCTGAACGTGGTTCGATTCCTGACGCCCGCGATATTCGTGATCGTGTACATCGCCCTGCTGGCCGCGGTGTTCCTGGCCTAGCCTCACCGGTTGGGGCCTGGGGCCGGTGAGGCCCGCTCGCGGGGCACGGCGCTCAGGAACCCGACGACTGGGCGTGCGGCGCCTGGCCCTGGCCGGGCTGTACTGGTGCGGGCTGTACTGGTGCGGGCTGTACTGGTGCAGGCTGTGCCGGCACCGAATCGGACGGCACGGATGGGTCGGAGCTGCTCGTGCCCGCACCGGATGTGCCCGCACCGGCCACCCAGAGGAGGCCGGCGACCACGCCCCCGCCGACGACGCTGACAGCGCCGACGACAACGGTCACGGCCAGCGCGGCGGCCTTGCCTGTGCTTCTGATGCTCATGACGAATCCCTTTCCGACCCGGACGACCGCGACGGCGTCCATGCTCGAGGGCAACATCCCTCGGACCGGTCCTCCGTCGAGCATGCGACGGATTTCTTCCAGGATTCTTAGGTCGCGAAGCCTGTGCAGAACCGGTCGAGGGCAGCCTTGTGCAGGAACCCGTGGGCAACACCCCTCGGCTGCCGGGACACCGTCGGGTCTCCCGTCAGCGCCGGGCCGGAAGGGACACGGCCACGGTCGCCCCTCTGCCGCTGAGCGGCTCAATGGAGACGGAGCCGCCGTGCCGTGCCGCCACCTCGGCGACCAGGGCGAGGCCCAGGCCGTAGTGCCGTGGAGCGGCTGCATCTGCATCTGCATCTGCGACCGCGGCTGTGGGCGCGGCGGCGCCCGCCGGTACCCCGGCACGGGTGCTGGCGAATCGTTCGAAGGCGCGCGCGTCCGTGCCGGCGGGGAAACCGGGACCGTCGTCGCTGACCCGGATGACCGCGTTCGCGCCGACGATCTGCACGTCCACCCGCACGCTGTGCACGGCATGGTCCACGGCGTTGGACACCAGTGCCGTGAACAGCCGGTGCAGGGCGATTCTCGCGCCGTTCACCATGACCGGGGCGGCGGACCCGGTGCGCTCCAGCGTAAGGTTCTGGTGCTCGGCGGCCGGCCTCAACGAGGCGACCGCTTCGTCGGCGAGTGCGGCGATGTCCAGCGGCTGCTGCTCGAGGACCTCGCGCGGATCGGCCGCGATCAACAGGTCTTCGAGGATTTCGGTGAGCATCCGTGAATCCTGCACGATCTCGTCGACCTGTCCGCGAATCTGGGCCGATGCTCCCGGGGCTCCGTCGTCGTCGGGCCCGGTCAGCGCCGGGAGCCGGCGCCGTAACATCTGGGCTCTGGTGCTGAGGACCGTGAGCGGGGTGCGGAGTTCGTGACTGGCGTCGGCGACGAACCTGCGCTGGAGGGCGAGGGCCTCGGCCAGGGGCTGCATAGCGCGCCGCGCCATCCAGGTGGCCAGGAACCACGCGGCGACGGCAGCCAGGATGCCGGACACGGAGAGTGCCAGGATCAGCCGGCCCCGTTCCTCATCACGTTGGTGCTGGTCGACGGCCACCTGGGTGAGGTGCGGACCGTCCTGGCTGGTGAGCACCCGGTAGTCGTGTCCGTCGATGCTCACGGAACTCTCCACGGGCTTCCCGGTCTCGGCGACGGACCGCAGGGCGTCCTCGTCGGGAAGTTGGGCGGGCAGGTCCCGGGAGGTGCGGAGCCTGCCGTCGTCGACGACGATGAGGTAGACGCCGTCGGGAGCCTCGTCCGGGGAGTCGATCGAGGCGCTGTTGCGCAGCTCCTGATCGGATGCCTCCTGCTGGCCCGCGCTGACGATGCCCAGCACGAGCCCGCCCACGAGAAGCAGCAGGACCACAATGAGGCCGGTGAACTGCATGGCGAGACGCCGCGCGGCCAGGCGCAGCTCAGGATCGTCCGTGCGGTCCGTCCGCGCGCCGGTTGACAGCATGGCCGTCCTGCCCAGGGCCGTGCGTGGCCGGCCGGTGTCCGCGCGGTTCACAGCGGGCGTCCGATCCGGTAGCCGATACCGCGCACGGTGTGCACACAATCGCGGCCCAGTTTCTTGCGCAGGTAGTGCACGTACGTGTCGACAACGCCTTCGTCGTCGGCGTCAGGGAAGACCACGCTGAGCAGATCCTCGCGCGGGTACGTCTGATCCGGACGACGGGCGAGTCTCTCCAGAAGATCGCACTCGCGTTCGGACAGGGTCACCGTTCCGCCCGCGTCGAGGGTGACCTCGCGGTCGGCGACGCTGAGCTGGCCTCGGGGAACCCGCAGCACGGGAACCGTCGAGACCGTCCGCCGACGCAAAGCCCTCAGACGCGCCAGGAGCTCATCCAGGTCGAACGGCTTGGCCAGGTAGTCCTCGGCGCCCCGGTCCAACCCCTCCACCCGATCGGCAGGGTTGCCCAGGGCCGAGAGCACCAGCACCGGGGTCAGGACGCCGCCCGCGCGGAGTTTCGTGAGAACGTCCAGTCCGTTGATCACGGGCAGGCCACGGTCCAGCAGGATCACATCGAAGTCCTGGGTCAGCCCGGCATGCAGCGCACGCTGCCCGTCCCTGGCAACGGTCACGACGTATCCCTCGCTGCCGAGCAGCTCCTGGAGCATGCCGGAGAGCCGAGCCTCGTCTTCGACGACCAGGATGCGCGGATCGTCTTCCATGAGCAAAGTATGCGCCTTCTGCAGGCCGGTAGGTGTCACGGCGTCGCGTCCGGCGGTCAGTCGAGCGCGTCCAGGTAGAGCCAGCTACCGTCGATCCTGGCGAAACGGCTCACCTCGTGTTGCTCACCGGGCTGCCCGTCCTGCCGATAGTGCGCCGTGAATTCCACGCTCCCCTCGGTGTCGAACGGTCCGCCCCGCACCGCGCGCCCGATGTCCAACCGCACCCAGCGCAGCGTGGGGTCCAGTTCCAGGGTCTCCGGCCGGGTGCTCGGATGCCAGGTGCGCAGCAGGTAGTCGGCATCCGCGACGGCGAAGGCCGCATACCGTGATCGCATCAGCGCCTCGGCCGTGGCCGCCCGCGCGTCGCCGAGATGCAGCCGCCCACAGCAGTCGGCGTAGCTCATCCCGCTCAGGCAGGGGCAACGGTCCGGGGTGGGAGACGACGACGACGGATCGGAGAGGGTCACAGAGCCATTCTCCGTCATCGGGTTACGCCGAGGTCACCCGCACCAAGACCTCGTGGCGGGTGAGGAGGCCGGCGGCGGGCTTCGGGTCGACGCGGGCGTAGTACACGGGGCCGTCGGGCAGGAGGTCGGCCGCCAGCACCTGCCCGAGCAGTTGCAGCCCGCGGTCGACGAACCGGCGGGTACTCCAGCCGCCGCGGAAGCGCAGGGCGGCCGCCTCGAATGCGGGCACTGCGCGCACGGTCACCGCGTCATCCAACGGCGACGGAACGGCGCGTGGGTCCAGCTGGCCCGGAAGCACCACGCTGACCAGATGGGTGTCTTCGCCGGCCTCCTCGTGCAGCACCGGGGCCGTCAGGGCGAACCGGGTCGCAGAGCTGTTGTGGCCCCGGAGATACCGAAGCAACGGCCGCACGCCCCGGCCCGCCGCTCCCGTGACGTCTCCGCGCACCCGCACCTGCAGCTGGATGCTGTCGGGATAGCGGCGGACGTCGAAACCGGGGAATGCCCGCACCACCGTGTACGGCTGAGGCTCGGTCATGCCACGGAGTGTAATCCAGGTGCCCCGGATGGGGGTGGAATCGGGTTCGCTCCCGATCAGGCCTTCTTGACCACCCCGGACTTGAGCTGCATGGACACGCCTTCGATCCGGCATTCGATGTCGTGGTCGCCCACGCCCTGGCGCAGCCTGATGCCGCGCACCTTGGTGCCGACCTTGATCACGTTGGAACTGCCCTTGATCTTGAGGTCCTTGATGATGGTGACCGAGTCGTGGTCGGCCAGGACGGTCCCGAACGCATCGGTGATGACAGCGTCCTGTGCCGGTTCATCGACGGCGACAGACTCGGCCGTCCACTCGTGGCCGCAGAGCGGACAGACCAGCAGTGCCCCCATCTCATAGGACATGTCGCTGGAGCATTCCGGGCACGGGGGCAGGGTCTCATTCACCTCCTCATCGTAGGGCGCGCGTGGTGACGGCTCCGCCACGTGATTCCCTGACAATTCCCCAGTTTCCGGCGTACCTTACCGGGTAGATCGTGCCGTGTTCGCTGGCGCGACTCGCCCAGCAGAATTCGGGAGGCAGCAATGGGTGTGCTCATCGAGGTCCTGGCCGCACTGGGAACCATCGTTCTCGTGTCGACGTTGACGGTGGTGCTGATCGGCCGCACGGTCTTCACGCGGATGCGCCGCAGCCGAGCGGTGAACCGTGGGCTGCTTCGCACCCGGGCGACTCTGAGCGTTGGGCCGCAGCACGAGATCCTGGCGCAGCGGGTGCGGCTGCGGGATTCGTTGTACAGCGGGCATGCCGCCCTCGATATCGCGGGTCGCAGCGCCGGTCCGCACGGCGAACTGAAACGGCTGTTCCGCCGGATCGAGGGCGAAGCCGAGACCGTGGATGCCCATCTGCTCCTGCTGTCCTCGGAGACCGAACCCGAGGTGCTGCGCGGAGCCCTGCCGCTGGCCGTTCACCGGGTCGACCAGGTGACCGGGCTGGTGCGCAAGGTGCGCGCGGCGGTCGCCGCCGGACTCGGCGGGTTCAGCGACGACGCCCTTCTCACCCTGCAACTCGAGGTCGACCGGGAGATCGCCGCCCTCGACGCCGGCATGGCGCAGTTGCACACCTTGAACCATCCGGATGCGCAGCCGCCGTCGAAAGCGTCGTCTCGCCACCTGGATACCCACCTTGACCGAGGGAACCACTCATGACCTTCACTTCACGGCTCCGCGTGATCTTCCGCAGCAAGGCCTCCCACACCCTGGACCGGCTGGAAGACCCACGCGAAGCACTCGACGACAGTTACGAGCAACTCGTCGCCATGCTGCAGCAGGTGCGACGCGGTTTGGCCGATGTGGCCACGGCGAAGAAACGGCTCGAACTCCAGGGGCAGGAGATGGGCGCCCGGCACCGCCGATTGGGCGACCAGGCGCAGGAGGCCCTCACCCAGGGCCGCGAGGACCTCGCCCGCACGGCCCTTGAGCGCCGTTCTCTGCTCGAGGGACAGGTGGCCTCGCTCCGGGACCAGTACACGGCGCTACAGCAGCAGCAGGAGCGTCTGCAGGCCAACGAGCGTCGCCTCGCCGACCGCGTTGCCGCGTTCCGCACCGAGAAGGAAACGATCAAGGCCACCTACGCGGCATCCGAAGCCCAGGCACGGGCCAATGAGGCCGCGGCCGGGATCGGCTCCGAGATGAGCGATGTCGGCGTCACCCTCGACAGGGCCAAGGACCGGGTGGCCCAGATGAAGGCGAGGGCCGCCGCCACGGACGAGCTGCTCGCCAGCGGGGCGCTGAACGATCTGACGGCGCCGCCGGACGACGACCTGGAGCGCCAGCTCTCCTCCGGCGCCACCCGCGCGGATGTCGAACGCCAGCTGCAGGCGATGAAGGACGCGGCAGCCGGCGGCACCCCGTCAGGTTCGACGGGTGGCGCGACAGGCGCGACGGCGGGTGGCACAGCGGGTGGTGCGGCCGGAAACGGACCGGACGGCTGGCTCAGTATCGGCCGTGGGCCTGCCGCCGGGTAGGCCGGGTGCGTCCCGGCCCACGCCCCCGTCCTTGCGATGACCGACGGGCCGTCCGGCTCGGTCGACAGTCTCCTCGATGCGTGCGGAAAATTCTCTGAAAATCTTTTTCCCACCGGGTCTGCAGCGGCATGCAAAAACCCCCGATGACTACTGTCATCGGGGGTTTTTGTATTTTGTTGTGGATCCGAGGGGATTCGAACCCCTGACCCCCTGCATGCCATGCAGGTGCGCTACCAGCTGCGCCACGGACCCAGACTTTGTTTCGAATTCCTCCGAAACAACTTCATTAGGTTACTACATGTTTTGAGTGGTCGCGAACCAAACGCTAGTCCGCGGCATCAATTTCGACCACGGATTCGGTCGGGGACGCCACTGCGGGCTCCACGACGGGCTCGTCGAGGGCACGTGCGCTGGGCAGATCGATCGGGATGACCGGGCAGTCCTTCCAGAGTCGTTCGAGGGAGTAGTAGACCCGCTCTTCTTCGTGGAACACGTGCACGACCAGGTCGCCGAAGTCGACGAGGACCCAGCGGCCCTCGGCACGCCCCTCACGACGCAGCGGCTTGTAGCCGGCCTCGATGAGCTTGTCCTCGATCTCGCCGGCGATCGCGACGACGTTGCGCTCGGAGCGTCCGGTGACGATGAGGAAGATGTCGGCCAACGGCAACGGGTTGGAAACGTCGATAGCTACGAGGTCCTCCCCCGCTTTCGAGTCGGCGGCGGCGGCAGCCACCTTGAGGAGCTCGAGAGCGTGGGCAGAAGCGGTCATCGATTGAATCCCTGAGTTAGTAAAAGCGAAAAGGATGGCATAAGAAGAAACGAGACTAGTCGGTCACCGGAAAGCATGGATCACTAGTAGATATTGAAGGCGTAGCCGACCACGAAGAGTGACAGCACGCCGATGGCGAGCACCGCCGCGGTGATGGCGAGAACCGTCGGCAGTGACGCTCCCCGTTTGCGCGGCGGCGTCATGACGCCGCGGGTGGAGGTGTGGGTGCTGACGGCGCGGCTCGCGCTCACGGGAGCGACGTCGTTGTGGTGGCCGCCCTCGTCGAGCTGGTCCAGCATCCGGTCCATCTCGGACGAGTCAAAGAGGTTGGGGTGCTGGCCAGTGGCGCCGAGGCTGCGCGGCAGGTCGATGGAACCGGTGATCATGATCTCGCCGGTGCTGGTGATCGGACCGGCCGGGCCCTGCCTGGGGATCGACGGCAGGATCAGGGCGTTGGTCGTCGTCGGTATTCCGCCCGCCCCGACGCCCCGACCGACGAGGTCGTCGAAGGTCTGGTCGTCGCGACGGCCGATGGTCTCGATGTGGCTGTCGTCTTCGCGGTCGACCGACCAGTGGCCGATGGGCGGGTGCAGCCCGCTGGATGCGGGGGCGGGATTCAGCGATGGCGCGTCGTCGGTGCCGGCGTCCCGGTTCGCGGGGACAGCCGCCGGCGCCAGCTGGCGTTCGTCGGGAGTCCCGTTGTGAGCTGAATGGTCGTCGGCTGCACGTTCATCGGCTGCATGCCCGTCATCTGCACCGTCGGTGCTCGCCGTTGCCGCGGCCTGCAGAGCACGCAGTTCGCGGCGGCTCAGAGTGCGGCCGGTGTCCTGCACCATGGCAGGCTCGGGGATCGGCAATGGAGCCGGAGCGGGGCGGGCAGGTTCAGCACGTTCGACGGGCGGCGCGGTGTGCCGGGAGTGGTGTTCGTCGGGCTCGATCGGCGCCGGGGAGGAGGTGGGGCGAGGTTCGGGGGACGCGGGCGACTCGTCGTTCGAACGGTCCTCTGCAGAGACCGGTTCGTTTTCCCGGGCCAACTCGCGCAACTGTCGTCGCGTCAGTGGCTGCGGGCTATTACCCAACGTCATGCCACACTCCGATACAGGTGATGCTTTGAGATGTACTGGACAACCCCGTCGGGGACCAAGTACCAGACCGGGAATCCCCGGTTCACGCGTTCCCGGCAGTCGGTGGACGAAATGGCCAGAGCCGGAACCTCCAACAAGCTTACGTCCTGGTTAGGTAAACCTGAAATGCTCAGATCATGTCCCGGTCGACTCACAGCCACGAAATGCGCCAGCTTCCACAGTTCGGCGGCGTCCTTCCAGCCCAGGATCTGGGTGATGGCGTCGGCTCCGGTGATGAAGAAGAGTTCGGCGTCCGGACGTTCCGCGTGCAGGTCTCGCAGCGTGTCGATGGTGAAGGTGGGGCCGGTACGGTCGATGTCGACCCGGCTCACCGTGAAGCGTGGGTTTGACGCCGTGGCGATCACGGTCATGAGGTAGCGGTGCTCGGCCACGGTCACGTCGTGCTTCTGCCACGGCTGCCCGGTCGGCACGAAGATGACCTCGTCGAGATCGAAGCTCTGCGCGACCTCGCTGGCCGCCACAAGGTGCCCATGGTGGATCGGATCGAAGGTTCCGCCCATCACTCCGATGCGTGGGCGGTGCCGGGTCACAGTCGGCCGTTCGGTTAGTGGCCGCCGTGGCTGGACGCGCCACCGTGCGCGGCCGCGTACGCGTTCGCCTTTGCACTGTGGCGGTTGGCGACGTCGCGGAAGCTCCACAGGACGAAACCGAGGGCCGCGAAGATCACGAGGGCCACCAGGCCGTAGACCCAGGTGGGCACGGGCAGTTGGGCGTGCTCGACCTCGGCCAGGACAGCGGTCAGGAACAACATGGAATCTCCGTTCGGGGAAGCGTGGGGTCAATCGGAAGCCACGACGGGCGGCACCGGTACCGCGACCAGTCTAGCGGGGCGACCCGCCCGCACCGGGAGGGGCTCCCGCACGGCGCCGTCGGTGCGCCGAAGACACGCTAGGACCGGATCTGGCCGGATCCGCGGACGATCCATTTGGTGCTCGTGAGTTCCGGCAGGCCCATGGGCCCCCGCGCGTGCAGCTTCTGGGTGGAGATACCGACCTCGGCGCCGAAGCCGAACTCGCCCCCGTCGGTGAAGCGGGTTGAGGCGTTGACCATCACGGCGGCGGAGTCCACCTCGCCCAGAAAGCGTTCGGCGTTGACGATGTCGTTGGTGATGATCGACTCGGTGTGACCGGTGGAGTACCGGCGGATGTGCGCGATGGCCTCGTCGAGGTCGGCGACGACCGCCACGGACAGGTCCAGGCTCATGTACTCGGTGGACCAGTCTTCCTCGGTGGCCGGCACCGCGGCCGGGAACAGGGCACGCACCGCCGCATCCCCGTGAATGGTCACGCCGGCCTCGGCGAGTCGGCCCAGAACAGCCGGCAGCAGCCGCGCGGCCGCGGCCTCGTGCACGAGCACGGTCTCGACGGCGTTGCAGACACTGGGTCGCTGCACCTTGGCGTTGTGCACGATGTCCGTGGCCCACGCGAGATTCGCGGAGTCGTCGAGGAAGATGTGCACCACGCCGGCTCCGGTTTCGATGACGGGCACGGTGGATTCGGTCACGACGGCCTGGATCAGCCCTGCGCTGCCCCGGGGAATCAGCACGTCCACGAATCCGCGGGCCTGCATCAGACGAGTGGCGCCGGCACGGCCGTACGGGTCGATGGTCTGCACGGACTCCCCCGGCAGCCCGGCCGCGACGAGTGCCTGCTGAATCAGGTCCACGAGCACCCGGTTCGAGTTCTCGGCGGCCGATCCGCCGCGGAGAACCGCGGCGTTGCCGCTCTTGAGGGCCAGGGCGGCGATGTCGACGGTCACATTGGGCCGCGCCTCGTAGATGACACCGACCACACCGAACGGCACACGGACCTGGCTGATCTTGACGCCGTTGGGCAGGCTGCTGCCCCGCACCACCTCGCCGACCGGGTCCGTGAGCAGTTCGATCTCGGCCACGGCGTCGGCGAGAGAGCGGATGCGGGCCTCGTCCAGCGTCAGTCGGTCCAGCAGTGCCGCGCTCAGGCCGTTGTCCGCGCCGACAGAGAGATCGACCGCGTTGGCCGCGACGATCCCGGCGACGTTGTCGCGGAGCGCCTGGGCGATGCCGCGCAGGGCGCGATTCTTCACCTGGGTGGGCGCTGAGGCGAGAGCCAGGGAGGCCTGGCGTGCCGCGGTGAGCAGAGCGGTGAGGCCGTCCGCGGTGTCAGAGACGCCACGGTCGCCGGACCCGACGCGTGCGGGCATGGCGTCCGGCACCGTCCCCGCCTGGTCCTCGGTGGGCGGCAGGGCGACGGGGCGGGTCTGCGACATGCCCCTAGTTTAGGACAGCTCGTGTCCGGCGGTACGCCCGCCGACAGCGGGTTCAGCAGGCTCGAACCAGGTGCCGATGGCGTCTCCCCTGAGCGCCTCGGCGACGAGCGCCGTGGAGGTCACGAGCACGGCGGTTCCCGCATCCTGGGCGATCCGGGCGGCGGACACCTTGGTGCCCGCTCCTCCCGTGCCCACGCCGGACAGCGAGGAGCCGAACTCCACATCGGGCAGGGTGTCACCCACGGCGACGTGGTCGATGCGCTCGGCGCCGGGCAGGTGCGGCGGCCGGGTGTACAGGGCATCCACGTCGCTGAGCAGCACGAGCAGGTCGGCCTTCACCAGCGTGGCGACGAGGGCGGCGAGCCTGTCGTTGTCGCCGAACCGGATCTCGTGGGTGGCGACGGTGTCGTTCTCGTTCACGATCGGCAGGATACGCAGCCCGAGCAGGCGCTCCATGGCGCGCTGCGCGTTGCTGCGCGGCGACGCGTTCTCGAGGTCCCCGGCCGTGAGGAGCACCTGGCCCGCGATGATGTCGTACCGGTCGAGGCTGTCCTGGTACCGGAAGATGAGGAGGTTCTGGCCCACCGACGCCGCGGCCTGCTGGGTCGCGAGATCGGTAGGGCGCTCGTCGAGCTGCAGGTAGGGCATGCCGGTGGCGATGGCGCCGGAGGAGACCAGGACCACCTCGGCGCCGCGCCCGTGCGCCGACGCCAGGGCGTCGACGAGGGGTGCGATCTGGCCGACGTTGGCGCCGCTGATCGAGGACGATCCGACCTTGACGACGATGCGTCTGGCCGTGGCGATGCCGCTGCGCTCCAGGCGGCGCCGGGCGGCGCCGCTCACCCCTCCATCGGTCACTCGGAGTCGCCCTCCCGGGTGCGGCGACGGGCAGCGTTGTTCTCGGTGACCTCGTCGGCGCCGCCGTTGTACTCTTCCTCGCCGGTCGACCACATGCCGGCCTCGCGTTCGCGGATGAGTTCGGCCCGGGCGGCGGACTTCGCGTCCATGCGCTTGAGGTATTCCTCGCGACGCTCGTTGCTGGTGCGGCGCTTGGAGTCGTCCATCCGGCTGTCGGTTCCGCGCGGGGCGGTGATCAGCTCGGCGGTGGACGTGAGAGTGGGCTCCCAGTCGAAGATCATCCCGTCCCCCGGGCCGATCACGACGGTCGAGCCGGCGACGGCACCGGCCTTGAAGAGTTCGTCTTCGGTGCCGAGCTTGGCGAGGCGGTCGGCGAGGAAGCCGACGGCTTCGTCGTTCTTGAAGTCAGTCTGCTGCACCCAGCGCTCGGGCTTGGCGCCGAGGATGCGGAAGATGTTGCCGAACGATCCGCCTTCGACGCGCACGATGAAGCCGCTGTCGTCGACGGCCTTGGGCCGGATGACGATGCGGGGCTTGAGAGCTGCGGCCTCTGCGCTGCTGAGACGGCCGGCTTCGACGGTCTCGGCCAGGGCGAAGTTGAGCTGGCGCAGGCCCTCGTGGCTGACCGTGGAGATCTCGAAGACGCGGTAGCCGCGTTCCTCGAGTTCGGCCTTGACGAAGGCGGCGAGCTCGCGGCCCTCTGGGACGTCGATCTTGTTCAGGGCGATCAGCTGCGGGCGTTCGAGCAGCGGCGTCTGGCCCTCGGGCACCGGGTACGCGGCAAGCTCGCCGAGGATGATGTCGAGGTCGCTGATCGGGTCGCGACCGGGGTCGAGCGTGGCGCAGTCGAGGACGTGCAGCAGTGCGGTGCAACGCTCCACGTGGCGCAGGAACTCGAGACCGAGGCCCTTGCCCTCGCTGGCGCCCTCGATGAGCCCGGGGACGTCGGCGACGGTGTAGCGCACCTCACCGGCATCGACGACGCCGAGGTTGGGCTGCAGGGTCGTGAAGGGGTAGTCGGCGATCTTGGGCCGCGCGGCGGAGATCGCGGCGATGAGGCTGGACTTGCCGGCCGAGGGGTAGCCGACCAGGGCCACATCCGCCACGGTCTTCAGCTCGAGGTAGACGTCACCCTCGTAGCCGTAGGTGCCGAGCAGGGCGAAGCCGGGGGCCTTGCGCTTGGTCGAGGCGAGGGCGGCGTTGCCGAGCCCGCCCTGTCCGCCGGGAGCGACGACGATGCGGTAGCCGGGCTCCGTCATGTCGGCGAGTTCGTTGCCTTCGGCGTCCTTGACCACGGTGCCCAGCGGGACCGGCAGCTCGATGATGTCGCTGCTGTAGCCGTTGCGGTGGTCGCCCATGCCGGGTCCGCCGTTGGCGGAGCTGCGGTGCGGGGAGCGGTGGAAGGACAGCAGGGTGGTGACCTGCGGGTCGGCGACGAGGACGATGTCGCCACCGTTGCCGCCGTTTCCGCCATCGGGGCCGGCGAGAGGCTTGAACTTCTCGCGTTTGACCGAGACACAACCGTTTCCTCCGTTGCCCGCTCGCAGATGCAGCGTGACTTGGTCAACGAACGTGGCCATGGGAATGCCCCTTTCAGGTGGCGATAAAAACAAACATGAGGACGAGCCGAAGCCCGCCCTCATGCTGAAAAGCTGTGTGGATGCCTAAGCGGCAGCTACCACGATGTTGACGACCTTGCGGCCACCCTTTGCACCGAACTCGACCGAGCCGGCTTCGAGGGCGAAGAGGGTGTCGTCGCCGCCACGGCCGACGTTCACGCCGGGGTGGAAGTGGGTGCCACGCTGACGGACGATGATCTCGCCCGCGCCGACAACCTGACCGCCGAAGCGCTTCACGCCGAGGCGCTGTGCGTTGGAGTCACGACCGTTGCGAGTGGAACTCGCGCCTTTTTTGTGTGCCATTTGTTCTTCTCCTCAGGCCTTAGGCGATGCCGGTGACCTGAACGCGAGTGAGCTCCTGACGGTGCCCCTGACGCTTCTTGTAACCGGTCTTGTTCTTGAACTTCTGGATGACGATCTTCGGGCCGCGGAGGTCGTTGAGGACCTCGGCGGTGACCTTGACGTTGGCCAGCGACGTCGAGTCAGAGGTGATCTTGTCGCCGTCGACGAGAAGCACGGCGGCCAGCTCGACGTTGCCGTCCTTGTCAGCCTTGATTCGGTCCATCGTTACGATGGTCCCGACCTCTACCTTCTCCTGCCGCCCACCGGCGCGCACAACTGCGTAAACCACTTTACGTACCTATCTCTGGGGAACCCCGGGGGCTCCGATTCCTATGATGGAAAGTTACCGAGTGCAAATGGACCAAGTCGGACCATCTCACGTCAGAAAACCTTGGGCGTTGCGTGGACATAGTCCACCGCACACCAACACTCGACTTTAGCGGATCGGATAGCCCCGGTCAAACCATTCGGCGGGGGTGTGTCGCGACGGGTCTGCCGGCATCCGATTCAGTCCCTACACTTTCAGGATGAGCATACTGATCGACCAGCCTGCCTGGCCGGCCCATGGAACGCTCTGGTCGCACCTGGTGAGCGATTCATCCCTCGAGGAGTTGCACGCGTTCGCGTCTGCTCAGGGCATCCCCCGCCGCGGGTTCGACCTGGACCATTACGACGTGCCCGAGGCCCGGTACGACAGCCTGGTGGCCGCTGGAGCCGTGCCCGTGGACTTTCGCGGGCTGGTCACCCGCTTGCGCGCAAGCGGCCTGCGGGTGAGCGGCCGGGAACGCCGTTCGAGGCCCGGAGGCGCCACCAGCTGACGGGGCGTCACCAGGTGGCGTCGATCCCCACGATGCTGCGACTGATGGCGCCCGTTGCCAGGTCGACGATGATCGTGGTCGCCGTGGTCGCCTGGGCCCCCACCGGGTAGTCATCGCTGACCTGGGTCTGGCTGTTGGGCACGGTCTGGATCGCCAGGTACTGGTCGTTCGGTGAGATCACGAAGCCCAGGATGGTCTCATTGGGCAGCACCGGTTCGTAGACGACCCGACTGGTGGGGGCGTCGGGGTCGCCGGTGACGAGGGTGAGGTACTGGCGCACGCGGCCGGTCGCCTGGTCGAATTCGGCGACCCGCTGCACATAGCCCTCGCCCCCGGTGAGGAAGCGCAGCTCCGCCGTGTACGGGGTGGTTCCGGCCACGTCTTGGGGCACGATGGCGGCCTCAGAGCCCGTCGAGAGGTCCAGGATGTACTGGCTGCCCTGATCGGAGACCGCGATCCTGACGCCGTCGGGAGCGAAGGCGTTGAGATTGGGGAATTGCCCGATCGGGATGGGGGCGGTGTCGGCTCGCGGGTCGACGAGCAGAAGGGTGGTGTCGAAGAGCTGTGCGACGAGCTCGGACCGGGCGGGCATGAATCCCCAGGCGATGGCCTGGATGGGCTTCTTGTCCAGGCCCGTGACGGTGTCGACGGTGCCGCGGGTGAGGTCGAGCAGGAACAGGGTGTTGTCGTAGACGGTGCCGGCGGCTCCCGGCGCGCTGCTGAACCGGAACCCGACGGTGCTGGAGGACGGTGAGGCCTGCAGGTCCTGCACGATTCCGGTGCCGGGCAGCGTGAGTTCGGCGGCTTGCCCGTCGGCGGAGACCAGGCTCAGCCGGCTGCTGAGGTCGTCGGCGAGGGTGACGACCACGAGTTCGTCCCCCACGGGCACGAAGGACTGGATGTAGGGCGCCGTGAAGGCATCGGTGCTCTCCGGCGAACCGACGGCGGTGCGCAGGATGCGATCTGGAGCCTTGGTCGACTCCCCCGGGGTCGCCGGCGCCCGGCTGAGGACGAAGAGGGGTGCCTCCCCGGTGCGGAAAGTCACGGCCAGGTCGCTGCTCCGGTCGCCGAAGGCTCCCGAGACGTCGTTGACCCGCACGGTGTATTCGGTGTCGTAGGCCAGCGGCTGGGGGAACACGACGACAACGGAATCGTTCGAGGTCTGCACGTCGACCGGGCTGGCCGGTCTGATCTGCACCTGGTCCGCGCTGACCTCGGCGAGCTGTTGGTTGGTCGAGAGGACCAGGCGTTGCCCGGCGGCCGAGACCACTGCTGTCGTGTCGACGTCGGATCCCGTGAGCCGGGGGCCGCCCAGCAGGTTCACCGCCACGAGCGCCAGGCACAGAACGATCAACCCGGTCAGGAGGATCCCGAGAGTGCGGCGGAACCGACGCGCTCCGCCCGGATCTTCGGGGCCGGCCGTGAACGGCGTCTCAGTAGACATAGGGGTCGCTCGGCTGCTCAACGGGCGTGATGTCCGTGGGTTGCAGGGCGAGCGCATCGGTCGATCGCACGCTCGGGTTGGGCCGGAACGTTCCCGTCACCTCGACCCAGTCGTCGGTGTCGTAGCTCGCCTTCCAACCCGGTTGGAAGACCGCCAGGCCGATCGGCTGGGCGTCCACGGCGCAGCAGGTGACCACGAACCGGGCCACGTAGAAGACGTTGTCGGGGTCCGCCGCATCCGGCAGCACGAAACCGGTGACCCGGGCCGTCTTGTCGGCGTACAGACCCGGGTCGCTCGATTGGGCCAGCAGCGACACCCATTCCTTCACGCTCAACCGCTCGTAGTCCCCGGTGCCCACCAGGGCGGCGGCCTGCGCCGACGAGGCTTCGCTGTCGAGGCCGCCGGAGTTGACCTCACGCTGGGTGGCGGTGGCGCTCGTGAGCGTGGCCGGAGGCAGGCCGAGCACTGCGATCGCGGCGATCGTGAGCAACAGTCCGCTGCCGGTCAGGGCGAGCGCACCTCGGCGGGCCGACAGCGGGCCGGCACCCGCGGGGGTGCGGACCACGAAGCTGGCCACCACGAACATGAGCCCGAGCGCGGCCATGACGACGGTGAACACGAAGTACCGCGGATG
The DNA here is from genome assembly GCF_001679725.1 of Cryobacterium arcticum. Taxonomy (NCBI): domain Bacteria; kingdom Bacillati; phylum Actinomycetota; class Actinomycetes; order Micrococcales; family Microbacteriaceae; genus Cryobacterium; species Cryobacterium arcticum. The sequence goes on from NZ_CP016282.1 coordinate 2,198,662, forward strand.
GATATAGAGCCCCAACTGACCGGTGACACCGAGCCAGATGGTACCGACAACCACGACGAGGCTCAGGCCGATGCCGCGCCAGCGTTCGGCCAGATAGCCGGGAACGGAGCTCAATGGGCGAGGGCTCGTGGGCGCCCCCGCGGCTGGTGGCACGCCGTCGTTGGGCCCGGGCATTCGCCTGGACGCCTTCTCTGCGTCAGGCGACATAGTTCAGCAACAATCCGGCGGCGGCGCTCATCAGGGCCACCAGGGCCGTGATCTGCACGAGGGTGCGGGTGGTGAAGGTGGTGCGCATCAGGGCGAGCATCTTGACGTCGATCATGGCTCCGAAGGTGAGGAAGGAGGCGATGCCGCCCGGCATGAAGGTGCTGCCGAACGACAGCACGAAGAAGGCGTCCACGTTGGAGCAGACCGCCACGATGAAGGCGAGCCCCATCATGGCCAGCACCGACCAGACGGGGTTGCTGCCCAGGGCCAGCAGCACCGACCGGGGCACGAAGACCTGGGTGAGCGCGGCGATCAGCGAGCCGACGAACAGGGCGGGCATGATCACGGCGGTCTCCCGGGTGAACAGGTCGACCGACTTCTCGAAGCGCCCCTGGCGGGGGCCCGCGCCGTGGCCGTGGCCGTCGTGCTCGTCGTGACCGGCATCCGGTCGGGCACACGAGGCTGCGAACGTGCGGGTGAGCAGGCTGTCAGGATCGGGGTGGCGGCTGTAGAGCCAGCCGATCACGTTGGCGATCACGAAACCCGCCACGATACGGGTGATCAGGATCCCGTCGCTGAACCCGAAGGCCTGGTGGGTGGTGATGATCGTGATCGGGTTGAGGATAGGCGCGGCGAGCAGGAACGTGATCGACTCAGGCACCGTGAAGCCCCCGACCATGAATCCGCGGGCGAGTGGCACGTTTCCGCACTCACAAACCGGGAAGAACATGCCCAGGAGCGAGATGCAGGCGCGGCGGAGCAGCGGCTGGCGCGGCAGGAACCGGGTGATGAAGCCGTGCGGCAGCCACACCTGCACGACTGTCGACAGCAGGATGCCGAGGAAGACGAACGGCGCGGATTCGATGATGACGCTCAGCGCCAGAGTGACGGTGTCCTGCGCGCGGTCCGGGAGTCCCCAGCCCTCGAAGGCCGGACTCACGGCACGGACGGTGAACGCCAGTGCGACCAGGATGACACCGACGATGAGGCCGGTGGGCACACGCGACACGGCCCCCCGATCGCTGTGCATGGGTCGAGCTTACCGTGCCGAAAACCCCGGACGGCCGAGCTCCGGAACCGTCGGCGCCGACCCCAGAGACACCGATAGCGGCGCCGCCCGCGAGGGTGGCGCCGCTAGGGCGTGTGTGCCGCTGCTACTTCTGGTCGGTCGTGGGCACCACGATGGGCTGCACCGAGGTCGTCGAGCCGCCGGCCGTCGTGACGCGCCGGCTGCGCGAGCGGCCCTGACCGGGCTGCTTGGGCTCGGGCAGTGAGTCCAGCACCGAATCGAGCAGCTGATCGGTGACCTGCTTGCTGACCGGACGACGACTGCGCGGTGACTTCTTCACCGGGATGTCGAGGATCGCTACGCCCTCGGACCCGTCAACAGCGGCGGGCTGCTGGGCCTCGACACCGGTGTGCTCCCCTGTGGCCAGGTCCTCGGCGGGTTGCCCCGTCGAGGCCTCGGTCGCTGGGGTGCGGGCGCCGGAGCGGTTGTTGTCCGTGCGGCTGCCCGAACGGCCACCCGACCGGTTCCGGGACGCGCCGCGCGAGGCAGGAGCGCCGTCAGTGGCCGGCTCGGCGGCGATGTCCACGGCTGCGGACTCCCCCGACGGTGCGTTGTCGATGCCGGGTTCGGCGACCGGCGTCGCACTGCCGGTCTGAGCTGTGCCGGTCTCAGCGCTGCCGGCCTGAGCGCTGCCGGCCTGAGCTGTGCTCGTTGCCGGGGTGCCGGCCGGCTCGGTGGCGGCGGGCTCGTTGGCGGCGGGCAGGACCGCAGCCGTCGCATCCGTCTCGTTCGGCGCGATCACGGGGATGGACCCCGTGAGCGAGCGGGAGATGGTGCGCGCGGCGATCAGCGCGAGGGCGTGCTTGGCGTCCTCGGTGATGCCGTGAGTGCCGTGGCCGGCCTTGGCGGCGTCGGTGTGGGCAGCCGGCGGGGTGTGGCCGCCGCGCTGACCGGAGTTGCCGCCGTCCTGGTGGGACGATCCGTTGCCGTTGCCGTTGCCGGTGGACTTGCTGCGCGGGCGTCGCTCCTGGGCCGGCTGCGCGGTCTGGCGGTGTTTGACGACGGGGTCGTGGTGGATGACGATTCCGCGGCCGGCGCAGGTCTCGCAGTTCTCGCTGAACGACTCCAGCAGGCCGAGGCCGAGCTTCTTACGGGTCATCTGCACGAGACCGAGCGAGGTGACCTCGGCCACCTGGTGCTTGGTGCGGTCCCGGCTCAGGCATTCGACCAGGCGGCGGAGCACCAGGTCACGGTTGGACTCGAGCACCATGTCGATGAAGTCGACGACGATGATGCCGCCGATGTCCCGCAGGCGCAGCTGGCGGACGATCTCGTCCGCGGCTTCGAGGTTGTTCTTGGTGACGGTCTCTTCGAGGTTGCCGCCTGAGCCGACGAACTTGCCGGTGTTGACGTCGACCACGGTCATGGCCTCGGTGCGGTCGATCACGAGCGAACCGCCGGAGGGCAGCCAGACCTTGCGGTCCAGCGCCTTCTCGATCTGCTCGGAGATGCGGTATTCGTCGAACGCGTCGCGCTCGCCCTCGTAGCGCTGCACGCGCTCGACGAGGTCGGGGGCTACCTGGCGCAGGTAGGACTCGATGACTTCCTGCGCGTCGTCGCCTGAGATGACCATCTTGTGGAAATCCTCGTTGAAGACGTCGCGAACGATCTTGATGAGCAGGTCGGGTTCGCTGTGCAGCAGGGCCGGACCCGACACAGTGTCGACCTGCTTGGCGATGGACGCCCACTGGGCGGTCAGCCGGTTCACGTCGAGGGTGAGCTGCTCGTCGGTCGCGCCCTCGGCCGCGGTGCGCACGATGACGCCCACGTTGTCGGGCAGGACCTCTTTAAGGATCTTCTTGAGCCGGGCACGTTCGGTGTCGGGCAGCTTGCGGCTGATGCCGTTCATCGAGCCGTTGGGCACGTAGACGAGGTAGCGGCCGGGCAGGGAGACCTGGCTGGTCAGCCGGGCACCCTTGTGTCCGACGGGGTCCTTGGTGACCTGCACGAGGACCTTGTCGCCGGGCTTGAGGGCAAGTTCGATGCGGCGGGTCTGGGTGCCACCGGGCGAGTTCACCGCGGCGGCGTCCCAGTCGACCTCACCGGAGTACAGCACGGCGTTGCGTCCGCGGCCGATATCGACGAATGCGGCTTCCATGCTGGGCAGCACGTTCTGCACCCGGCCGAGGTAGACGTTGCCGATGAGCGACGCATCCTGGTTCTTGGCCACGTAGTGCTCGACCAGCACGCCGTCTTCGAGCACGCCGATCTGGATCTTGTTGTGCTTGGCACGCACGACCATGGCACGGTCGACGGACTCGCGGCGGGCGAGGAACTCGGCCTCGGTGATGACCGGGCGTCGACGTCCGGCGTCGCGGCCGTCACGGCGGCGCTGCTTCTTCGCCTCGAGGCGGGTGGAGCCCTTGATGCGCTGCGGCTCGGTGATGAGTTCGGGTTCGCGCGGGGTGCGCACCCGCACAACGGTGTTGGCCGGGTCGTCGCTGCGACCCTCCTCGCCGGTGCGTCGGCGGGCACGACGGCGCACCGTTGAGCTCTCGTCGGCGTCGTCATCCTCGTCGTCGAGCTGGCGACCGCCGGACCGGACCGGGGCGGGCAGGATCGCCGGCGCCTGGAAGATCAGCGATGTCGTGGGACGGCGAACCACCTCGACGGTTTCGTCGAACGGGGTGGGCAGGGCGGGGAAAGCGACCGGCTGGTCCACGGGCTCGTCGACCGTGACGGGCGTTGCAACGGGCTCCGGCAGGCTCGGAGCCTGCGGGGGAACCTGCTCGACCGGAGTCTGCTGAGCCGGTGCCGCCTTCCTGGTGGTTTTGCGAGTGCCGAATAGGCCCTTGCGCTTCTTGTTTTCGTTGTCTTCCACCATCACTGGTGCGCTCCTTGACCGGTGTGGGCGACCGCGCCACCCATCCGGTTACTCTCTCGTGCGACGTTCCCGCTTACGCGACAACCCCGCGAATCCTATTGCGTTGACGCAACCGGCCCGTGGCTCTGGTTGCTAATACCTTTGGTCTACGACCAATGAATCTGGGCGAGTGTCGCCCATTAAGCCTTTTGGCATCGGTTTGAGCGCGGCTCAAACGACTGTTTCGATTATCGCACGCATTCCCAGAGACTCGCGCGCGACACATGACATAATCCGAATGTGCACCTGACCTCGTCGAAAAAGCCTCCCGTCGGCCTCGCCGTCTTCCTCATCGTGGCGGGGGCGATCGGTTTCGCCGCGGCCTTTGCGCTCACGCTGGACAAGTTCACGATGCTCGAGGATCCGACGGCCCAACTGTCGTGCAACTTCAGTGTTCTGGTGGGCTGCAGCACCAACCTCGGCTCCTGGCAGGGCGCTCTCTTCGGGTTCCCGAACCCGCTGATCGGGGTGGCGGCGTGGAGCGTCGTGATCACGATCGGAGCCGCCATCCTGTCCGGTGCCCGGTTCGCGCGGTGGTTCTGGCTGGGCCTGAACGTCGGCGTGACCGGCGCGCTGGCCTTTGTGATCTGGCTGATGGGCCAGAGCTTCTTCGTGCTCGATGTGCTGTGCCCATGGTGCATGGTCACCTGGGTGGTGACGATCCCGGTGTTCCTGGCCGTGACCCTGTACAACCTCAAGACCGGCATCATCCCCGGTTCGGCACGGGTGCGCCGCCTCGCGGCGGTCGCCTACTCCTGGATCTTCGTGATCACGATCGCCTGCTACCTGGTCGCCGCGACGGTCGCCCAGCTGCAGATGGACTTCCTGCACCGTCTCTAAACGCTCGCGGACCGAGAAAAGCCCCGAAAACATGACGTTTTCGGGGCTTTTCGCCAGCTCGCGCCGCTCGCGGGAGGGACGGCGCGGGTAGTCGGGTCGTTTAGGCGAACCAGAGCGCCAGTTCGCGGGCGGCCGACTCGGGCGAGTCGGAGCCGTGAACCAGGTTCTGCTGAACCTTCAGGCCCCAGTCGCGGCCGAGGTCACCGCGGATGGTTCCGGGAGCGGCCGTGGTGGGGTCGGTGGTGCCGGCCAGGGCACGGAAGCCCTCGATCACACGGTCACCGGCAATACGCAGGGCGAGGATCGACCCGCTCTCCATGAATTCGACGAGCGGCTCGAAGAACGGCTTGCCGGCGTGCTCGGCGTAGTGCTCGGCCAGGAGCGTGCGCTCGGCCTGGACGAGCTTGATGTCGACGAGGGAGTACCCCTTTGCCTCGATGCGGCGGAGGATCTCGCCGGAGAGGTTGCGGGCCACGCCGTCGGGCTTGACCAATACGAGTGTTTCCTGGACCTGGGTCATGTGTTCTCCTTGTGCTGTCGGTCTGTGCTGGTCGAGTTGGCTGTGATGTGGATGGGTGCGCCTGGTCAGGCGGCGTTGTTCTGTCTGTCGATCCGCGAACCGCTGATCATGCAGTAGGTCCACATGCCGGCGAACAACGCCCCCACCACGAACATGGCGGGGTTGAGGAATCCGGTGGCGACGATGACGACCTGGATGGCCCATCCGACCGCATAGGCCCAGGTGAACCGTAGCAAGCCGAGCGTGGCCACCATGATCAGGCAGAGCAGCGCTCCCCCGCCCAGGGTGACCCAGGGCGGCAGGTCGCTGAGGCCGAAGATCACCAGGGTGGCCAGGAACACGACGATGAGCTCGAAGCCGAGCACGATCGAGGCGAGCGACCGGCGCACCGAGGAGGCGCGGGCGGCGCTCACGGTGTCATCCAGTCCCCGGAGTCGGCCAGAGCCACGGCGTCGCCGACCAGGGTGATCGATCCGGCCACGAGCACCGCGCGCTTGGGTTCGTCCTGGGCCCAGCCGCGCGCCGCGTCGAGCGCCTGAGCGAGATCGCCGTAGCGGAAGGTGGCGGAGGATCCGGCGATCTCGTCGACGAGGTCGGCCAGGTCGTCGACCGGGATGGCCCGTTCGGAGTGGGACTGGGTGACGTGGAACCGGGTCGCGACGGGGCGCAGGGCCTCGATGATGCCGGCGGCGTCCTTGTCCTCGAGGATGCCCACCACAACGGTGATCTCGTCGAAGTCGAAGTAGCTCTGCAACGCTGCGGTAAGCGCCAGTGCCCCGTGCGGGTTGTGCGCGGCGTCCACGAGCACGGTCGGCTCGATGCCGACCAGCTGCAGGCGGCCGGGCGAGGTCGCTGTGGCGAGGCCTTCCACGAGGATGTCCTCGACGAGGGCCTGGCTGCCCGCACCCAGGAATGACTCGACAGCGGCGATGGCCACGGCGGCATTCTGCGCCTGGTGGGTGCCGTAGAGCGGCAGGAACAGCTCCGAGTAGGTGCCGGCGATGCCGCGCACCGAGATGAGCTGCCCGCCGACGGCGACATGGCTGGCGAGGAGGGCGAAGTCGGCGCCCTCGCCCACCAAAGTGGACTCGGTCAGCTCGGCGGCCCGGGACAGTTCGGCGAGTACCTCCGGTGTCTGGGCGGCGGTGACCACGGCCGCGGCGGGCTTGATGATGCCCGACTTCGTGCGCGCGATCTCGGTGACGGTGCTGCCCAGCCGCTTGGTGTGGTCGAGGGCGATCGGGGTGAAGACCGCGACCTGGCCGTCGGCCACGTTCGTGGAGTCCCATTCGCCGCCCATGCCCACCTCGAGCACGACGACGTCCACGGGGGCGTCGGCGAAGCAGGCGAACGCCAGGACGGTGAGGGCCTCGAAGAAGGTCAGCGGCACCTCTCCGGCGGTCTCGAGCTCGGCATCGACCATCGTGAGATAGGGCTGGATGTCGGCCCAGTTCGCGGCGAGGGCCTCGTCGCTGATGGGGGCACCGTCGATCACGATGCGCTCGTTGAGCCGCACGAGGTGCGGGCTCACCAGCAGCCCGGTGCGCAGACCGTAGGCGCGCAGGATGCTCTCGATGATGCGGCTCGTGCTCGTCTTCCCGTTGGTGCCGGTGACGTGGATGATCGGGTAGGAGCTCTGCGGGTCGCCGAGCAGCTCGACCGCGCGCCGGGTGGCCTGCAGGCGCGGCTGCGGGGCGCTCTCGCCCACCCGGTCGAGGAGGGCGGCGAAGACGGCGTCGCCGGCGTCACGGAATTCGTCGGGGAAGTAATCGTCAGACATTGATGGTTCCTTTATCGCGGGCGACGGCCACGATGACCGGTCCTCGGTTCGCGTAGTGGTCGGCCTCGAAGCGCACGTAGTGCTCCACGGCGGAGCCGGTGAGGCCCGGCAGCCATTCGGACGGGGTTCCGCTGCTCAGCACGTCGGCGGCGACGCTGGTTGTCGAGTGGGTACCGAAACGGATGGCCAGGGTCTCGCCGGCCACGTCGACGCCAGAGGCCAGGCCGAAGGTGGCCGCATCCGCGTCGTCGAAGAAGACCAGGTCGAGGCGGATCCGGTCGCTGACCTCGAAGCCGGCGGACTTGCGGGTGTCCTGCACGGCCCGGATGAGGTCGCGGGCCAGGCCCTCGGCCTCCAGCTCAGGTGTGGTGGTGGTCTCCAGCAGCACGAAGCCACCGCCGGTGAGCAGGGCGAGGGCGGCGTTGTGCAGCACCGACTCGGCGTCGGCCGAGGTGGAGGCCGCCTGCAACTCCAGGTCGTACTCCCCCGCCTCCAGGGCGATACCGCCGGCCGTGACCACACCGTCAGTCTCGGACCAGTCTCCGCTGCGGGCGGCCTTGATGACCTGCTGCACCTGCTTGCCGAGCCGCGGGCCGGCGGCCCGGGCGTTGACGGTGAGCTTGGAGGTGATGCCGTAGCTTTCGGCGCTGTCGGCCTCCTGCTCGACGAGGGTGACCGCCTTGACGTTCAACTCGTCGCGCAGGATGCCCTCGAACCCGGCCAGGGCGCTCGTGTCGGTGGTGACCACGGTGAGGTTGGCCAGCGGAAGGCGGACCCTCAGGCCGGCCTTCTTGCGCAGCGACAGCACGGTGGAGCTGATCAGGCGAACCTGGTCCATGGCCGTGACCAGTCCGGGGTCGGCGGGGAAGACCGTGGCGTCGGGCCAGTCGGTGAGGTGCACACTGCGGCCGCCGGTCAGGCCCTGCCAGATGCGCTCGGTGACCAGCGGGAGCAGCGGCGCCACCACCCGGGTGACGGTCTCGAGCACGGTGTACAGGGTGTCGAAGGCTTCCGACCCGGAGCCGTCGGCGGCGACGCCGCCCCAGAACCTGTCGCGGGAGCGCCGCACGTACCAGTTGGTGAGAACGTCGGCGAAGTCGCGCAGGCGCGAGGCGGCCAGTGTGCTGTCGAGCCGTTCGAGGTCGCCGGTGACGTCCTCGATGAGGTCGCGGGTTTTGGCGAGCAGGTAGCGGTCGAGTACATCGGTGGAGTCGGTGCGCCAGGTGGCGGTGTAGCCGGAGGCGTTGGCGTAGAGCGAGAAGAAGTACCAGGTGCTCCAGAGCGGCAGCAGCATCTGGCGGGTGCCTTCGCGGATGCCCTCCTCGGTGACGATGAGGTTGCCGCCACGGAGCACGGGCGAGCTCATCAGGAACCAGCGCATGGCGTCGGAGCCGTCGCGGTCGAAGACCTCGTTGACGTTGGGGTAGTTGCGCAGCGACTTGCTCATCTTCTGGCCGTCGTTGCCGAGCACGATGCCGTGGCTGACGACGTTCTTGAAGGCGGGCCGGTCGAACAGCGCGGTGGAGAGCACGTGCAGGAGGTAGAACCAGCCGCGGGTCTGCCCGATGTACTCGACGATGAAGTCGGCCGGGTTGTGCGACTCGAACCATTCGCGGTTCTCGAACGGGTAGTGCACCTGGGCGAACGGCATCGATCCGGAGTCGAACCAGACGTCGAGGACATCCTCGATGCGCCGCATGGTGGACTGCCCGGTGGGGTCGTCGGGGTTGGGCCGGGTGAGTTCGTCGATGTAGGGGCGGTGCAGGTCGGTGGGGCGCACGCCGAAGTCGGCCTCGAGTTCGTCGAGCGAACCGTAGACGTCGATGCGCGGGTAGGCCGGGTTGTCGCTCTTCCAGACCGGGATGGGCGAGCCCCAGTAACGGTTGCGGCTGATCGACCAGTCGCGGGCGTTGCCGATCCACTTGCCGAACTGGCCGTCCTTGACGTTCTCCGGAACCCAGTTCACCTCCTGGTTGAGGTCGACCATACGGTCGCGGAAGTCGGTGACGCGCACGAACCAGCTCGATACGGCCTTGTAGATCAGCGGGTTGCGGCAGCGCCAGCAGTGCGGGTAGGAGTGCTCGTAGCTGGCCTGGCGGAGCAGCCGGCCCTGCGACTTGATCAGCTGGGTGAGCGGCTTGTTGGCGTCGCTCCAGAGCTGCCCGGCGACCTCGGTCACCTCGGGCAGGAACTTGCCGCCGTCGTCGAGGGACAGGATCACCGGGATGCCGTAGGCCTGGCAGACCGTCTGGTCTTCCTCGCCGTAGGCGGGCGCCTGGTGCACGATGCCGGTGCCGTCGCTGGTGGTGACGTAGTCCGCGACGACGAAACGCCAAGCGTTCTGGGTGCCCCACTCGCTCTCGTCGGCGTAGTAGTCGAAGAGGCGGTCGTAGGAGACGCCTTCGAGCTCGCGTCCGGTGATGGTGCGGCTAATGGAGGCCGTCGCGTCGGCGGCGCTCTCGTAGCCGAGGTCCTTGGCGTAGCTGCCGACGAGGTCGATGGCCAGCAGGTACTCGCCGCCAAGAACCTCGGTGCCGGACACGGCGCCGGCCTGTTCACGCAACACCTCGGCATCCGGGGTGCCGTTGGGGCCGGCGGGGACGACGGCGTAGACGATGTCCGGCCCAACGGCCAGCGCGAGGTTTGTCGGCAGGGTCCACGGGGTCGTGGTCCAGGCCAGGGCGCGCACGGCGGTGAGGCCGAGGGTCTCGGCCTTGGCGCCCACGAGCGGGAAGGTGACCGTGACGGTCTGGTCCTGGCGCATCTTGTAGACGTCGTCGTCCATGCGCAGCTCGTGGTTGGACAGCGGGGTCTGGTCGCGCCAGCAGTACGGCAGCACCCGGTAGCCCTCGTAGGCCAGTCCCTTGGTGTGCAGTTCCTTGAACGCCCAGATCACCGATTCCATGAACGTGATGTCGAGGGTCTTGTAGTCGTTCTCGAAGTCGACCCAACGGGCCTGGCGGGTGACGTAGGTCTCCCAGTCCTTGGTGTACTCGAGCACCGATTCGCGGGCGACGGCGTTGAACGCGGCGAGGCCCATCTGTTCGATCTGGCTCTTGTCGGTGATGCCGAGCTTCCGCTCCGCCTCCAGTTCGGCCGGCAGGCCGTGGGTGTCCCAGCCGAACCGGCGGTGCACCTGCTTGCCGCGCATGGTCTGGAATCGCGGGAACAGGTCCTTGGCGTAGCCGGTGAGCAAGTGGCCGTAGTGCGGCAGGCCGTTGGCGAAGGGCGGGCCGTCGTAGAAGACCCACTCCGGGGCACCCTCGCGGTTGTCGATGGAGGCCTGGAAGGTGCCGTCCTTCGCCCAGAAGTCGAGGACTTCGCCCTCGATCTGCGGGAAGTTCGGTGAGGGAACGACGGCAGCGTCGGGGCTGGCCGAATCGGACTGGTTGTCTTCGGGGGACTTCGGGTACGTCATGCTTCTCCTGGACGAGGCGGTGTTGAGTCGCCGGCCTATTCCACGAGGACGCCCGCCCCGACAGGACGATGCGCGGTACCACCTCGCTTGCCGTTCCCGTGCAGGCGAACGACCGCTCATACAAAGGCTGTGACGGGCCCGACCCGTTCGGCTCTACTGGCTGGTCTCGCACCGGGGCACGATTCCACTGTTCTTCCGAAGACTCCCCGGTGATGGCCGGATCAACGTCGGTTAATACTACCGCTCCCGTCAACTCCGGCGCCGGGCGGTTCAGCCGTGATCGAGACCCGGTGCGAACCCGGCGCAGACCGGAGTGATCGCCGCATCCACATAGGCGGTCAGGTCGCCGCGCGCCACACCGGCGCCGGCCCACTCCGTGGCGGCAGCGGCCGCGGCCGCCACCACGGCGCTGGAGAAGGCTCGCCCCACCGGGTCCGTGTCGGCCGAGTGTCCGGGCCGCGCGCCCACGTATTCCCCCACCAGGCCCACCTGCACCAGGAACCGGGCGAGGGCGGATGCCTCCAGCTCGCTTGCCGTGTTCATCAGCTCGTACTGGGTGACGGACCAGGGCACCCGGCCGGGCCCGAACCCCGCGGCCACCCGCAGCAGCGCCTGGCGGACCGCCCCGGTCACGCCGGCGCTGCGGTCGCAGTCGGCCAACGCGCCGGGCAGGGCGGCCAGTCCCGCGTCGACATCCACCCAGAGCAGGTCGCTCTTGGCGGAGAAGTAGTTGAAGAACGTGTTGCGGCTCACACCGGCTCTCCGGGCGATGTCACCGATGGTGGTCTTGGCGTAGGTCTGTTCGAGGAACAGCTCGGCGGCGGCCTCTTCGAGCATTGCCCGGGAGGACCCGCGGGGGCGGCCGACGGTGCGGGAATCGTTCATGGTTCTTTCGTGTTCTACGATGGGACTCGACGTCTTCGGTTTTTGGACCGAGTCCAATAATGGCACAGCAGCCGTCGAAGCAGACATCGTGGCCGGTCCCCCGGCCGCCCGACCGTCGACGCCCGTCTCCCCCAGCATTCCGCACCCGTGAAAAGAGCCCATCGCATGCCCCGTCCGGCACTCGTTCGATCCGTACCGCCCCTCTCGACCCGGCGTCCGCTCGGTGTGGCCCTCGCGGCCGGCGTCACCGTGCTCGGTCTCGCGCTCACGGGCTGCACCAGCGCCGCCCCGCAGGCCTCGTCGACGCCGACGGCAGGCGGAACTCTCACCTACGCCTCCGGCGACGCCGAACCCACCTGCCTCGACCCGCACGTGGGCGGCAACTACCCGCAGGCTCTGGTGAGCACCCAGTACCTCGAATCGCTGGTCTCCCTCGACTCCGAGGGCACGGTCATCCCCTGGCTGGCCGACAGCTGGACCGTCAGCGACGACGGCCTGACTTGGGAGTTCACACTGCGTGACGGCGTCACCTTCTCCGACGGCACGCCACTGGACGCCGCAGCCGTGCAGGCCAACATCGCGCACCTGCAGGACCCGGCGACCGGGTCGTCCACGGGCTACCTGGCCCTGGCGAAGGTCACCGGCACCGAGGCCGTCTCCGACTCTGTCGTGCGTCTCACCCTTGCGCAGCCCGACGGCGCCCTGCTCGAGTCCCTCTCCCAGCCGTGGCTGGGCATCGAGTCCCCCACCGCGCTCGAGCGCAGCCAGGACGACAACTGCGCCGCCCCCGTTGGCACCGGCCCGTTCGTCGTCGACTCCTGGGTGAAGCAGAATGCCATCACCCTGGTGCGGAACGACGACTACACGTCCCCGCCCGCCGACGCCGAGCACGACGGCCCGGCCTATCTCGAGAAGATCGTCTGGCGCTTCATCCCCGATTCGGCCTCCCGCTATGCCGCGCTGCAGGCCGGCGAGGTCGACGTGATCGACAATGCCCAGCCGGACACCATCGCCCAGGCCGAGCAGAGCGATTCCATCGTGCACCTGGATGCGCCTCGGCCCGGCGCCTCCAACCGGATCGAGCTCAACTCCGGCAAGACGCCGTTCAACGATGCGGCCGTGCGCGAGGCGTTCATCCGCTCGGCGAATGTCGATGACGCCGTCGCGTCCCTCTTCCAGGGCAGTGCGGAACGCTCCTACTCGGCCCTGTCGAGTGTCGAGCCCCTCGGAATCTCACGCCCCGAGCTTTTCGACTACGACCCCGCGGCGGCGGCGACCCTGCTCGATGACGCCGGCTGGTCCGAGAAGGACGCGGACGGCTACCGCACCAAGGACGGCGTGCGCCTCACCGTGGTCTTCCCGGTGAGCACCAACCAGTCCATCCCGGCCGAGCAGTCCCTGTTCGAGCAGATCCAGGCGACCGCCAAGGCGACCGGGTTCGACGTGCAGCTGACCAAGCTCGATCTCTCCAGCTGGTACACGGCCCTCGGCAGCAACGCCTACGACGCCGTGAGCGCGCCGTACACCAAGGTCGGCCCGGACGTACTGAGAATCCTCTTCCACTCCGATGGCATCACCCCGGCACCGAGCGGCTATTTCGCCAACCACGCCCAGGTGAACGACCCGGAGCTGGACTCGCTCCTCACCCTCGCCGACCAGACCAATGACGCCGACGAACGCTCCGCGCTCTACGCCGACGCGCAGGACCTCATCCTCGAGGGCTTCTACATCCTGCCGCTCTACGACCAGCAGAACCACTTCCTGCTCGGCACGGCCGTCCAGGGCGCCCGCGCCCTGCCGACGGTGTCGACGCCCACCTTCTACGACGCATGGCTGAACCGCTGACGGATGCCCGCAGCACCGGCGGGCAGCGCGTCCGGGGGTTTGGCTCGCGCATCGGCTGGCCCCTCGCACGGAGGGTCGGCGGCGCCGTCTTCGTGCTGTGGGCGGTGGCCACGCTCACCTTCTTCGCCGTCCGCCTGATTCCCGGCGACCCTGCCGAAGCCATCCTCGGCGGGCCGGGGTCGCAGACCTCGCCGGAGGCCCTCGCGGCGGTGCGCGCCGAGTACGGTCTCGACCAGCCCGTCTTCCTGCAGTACCTCGCCCAGCTGGGCCGCCTCGCCACGGGCGACCTGGGCCGCTCGTACGCCTTGAACATGGACGTGGGTCCCCTGGTGCTCAGCCAGCTCGGCGGCACCCTGATCCTGGCGGTGCTCGCCCTCACCGTCGCCTGGATTCTCGCCCTCGGGCTGGCCACCTGGTCCACCGGGCGTGGCCGGGTAGCCCGGCGCATCGGATCCGGCCTGGAGATCGTCGCGGCGGCACTGCCGCACTTCTGGCTGGCCACGACCCTCATCGTGGTCGCCAGCGTCTGGTGGGGCATCCTGCCGCCGATCAGCACCGCGGATGCGCGCGGCCTGGTGCTGCCGGTGCTCACCCTGGCCATCCCGCTGGCGGGATTCCTCGGCCAAGTGATGCGGGAGAGCCTGACCACGGCCCTTGAGTCCCCGTTCGTGCTCTCCGCCCGTGCCCGCGGCGAGGGCGAGCGCGGAGTGCTCTGGCGTCACGCTCTCCGGCACGCGGCCCTGCCCGCCATCGGACTGTCCGGCTGGGCCTTCGGCTCGCTGATCAGCGGTGCCGTGGTGGTCGAGACCGTCTTCGCCCGCCCCGGCCTCGGCCGCACCCTCCTCAACGCGGTCACCGTGCGCGATGTGCCCGTGGTGATCGGCGTCGTGATGGTCGTCGCACTCGCCTACATCCTCATGACGATCCTCACCGACCTGGCCTCACGCCTGGCCGATCCGCGCCCCACCACCAGTACCGCCGGAGGCGCCCAGTGAGCGAACTCGAGATCACCGCCGCATCCGCACGGCCGGGTGACCCGGACGACCAGCAGGACGGCCGACCAGGTGCTCAGTCCAGCGGTCCGCGGGCCCGGCCCAGCGTCGTCGAGATCGCGGCCGGCCTGCTGGCCCTGGTCCTGCTCGTCGCGGCAGTAGCCCCCCGCCTGTTGGCTCCGGGTGACCCGCTCGCGATCGACCCGCTGTCGGCGTTCGGTGCGCCGTCCTGGACGCACTGGTTCGGCACCGACGAGTCCGGCCGGGACATCTATACCCGGGTGATCGACGGCGCCCGCGACTCGCTCGTGATCGGCGCCTCGGCCACCCTGATCGGGCTGGGCCTCGGCGCCGTGCTCGGAACCATCGCCGGCACGCTCGGCGCCGCCGTGGACTTCACGGTCAACAGGTTCCTCGAGGTCCTGTTCGCCTTCCCCGGCCTGCTTCTCGCGCTCCTGTTCATCCTCGTCTTCGGTCCGGGGGCGGGCAGCGCGATCGTGGCCGTCGGACTGTCGACCGCACCGGGCTACGCGCGCATCATCCGCGCCCAATTGCTGCGAGTGCGCTCCTCGGCGTTCGTCGAGGCCGCGACGGTGCAGGGCCTGGGCCGCGGCCGGATCCTCGGCCGGCACATCCTGCCCAACACCCTGGCGCCCCTGCTCGTTCTCGGCACCCTCGGTGTGGGCCAGGCCATCGTCTGGGCCGCCGCCCTGAGCTACCTGGGTCTGGGCGCCCAGCCGCCGGCCGCCGAATGGGGCGCGATGCTCGCCGCCGGCCGCACGTACATCACGTCAGCGTGGTGGATGAGTTTCTTCCCCGGTCTGTTCATTGTGCTGACCGCAGTGTGCGCCACCGCCCTGGGCCGAGCGATCGAACGCCGGATGAGGCACGCATGAGCGCCGCCGACGCCACCCGGATGGCCGCGCCGATGGGCGGCCCATCGCCCGTGCCGGCCCTTACAGTTCGGAATCTCTCGGTCGGGTTCGGGTCGCAGGCTGTGGTGCGCGGAGTGTCCCTTGAGCTCGCACCGGGCGAGTGCCTGGCGATCGTCGGCGAGTCCGGGTCGGGCAAGAGCGTCACCGCCCGCAGCCTGCTGGGCCTCGCCGGCGCCGGCGCGCAGGTCAGCGCCGACGAACTCAGCTTGGCCGGCGAGTCGGTGCTCGGCCTCAGCGAGTCCGCCTGGCGCCGACGCCGCGGCCGCGACGTGGGACTGGTGCTGCAGGATGCCCTCGCCTCGCTCGATCCCCTCCGCCCGATCGCGCGGGAGATCGGTGACTCGCTCCGGCTGCACACCAAGCTCGACGGTGCCGAGCGCAGCAGACGGGTGCTCGAGGTCCTCACCGCCGTCGGCTTGCCCGACCCCGAACTCTATGCAGGCCGGCGGTCCGGGGAACTCTCCGGTGGCCAGCGCCAGCGGGCGCTCATCGCGGCCGCGCTCGCCCTCGATCCCCCGCTGTTGATCGCCGACGAGCCCACTACGGCGCTCGACGTCACCGTGCAGGCCCAGGTTCTCGACCTGCTCGAGGAGATCCGCGACCGCGGCACCGCCATCCTGCTGATCAGCCACGACCTCGCCGTGGTCAGCCGCATCGCCGACCGGATCGCGGTCATGCACGACGGCCGCATCGTCGAGACCGGAACGCCGAACGAGGTGCTCGGTCGCCCCAGCCACCCCGAGACCCGGCGGATGCTCGCCGCGGTTCCCGTGGACAAGCCGCGGGGAACCAGGCTGGCGCCCGCGCCGGAACCGTCACTCACACCGGGGGCGACCGCCGGGGCGGGGCGTCTGCACGTGACCGAACGCCCGAGTGCGGCGGCGACGGAGGTGACCGCCGGTTACCCGGGCGCCGCTCCCGACGCCCGGACGACGTCCAGTCCCGACCTGGCCCTGGAGGGCATCGGGCTGAACAAGACCTTCCGCGGTCCGCACGGCACCGCGCAGCATGCCGTCGACGACGTGAACTTCAGCCTGCCACGCGGCCGCACCCTGGGCATCGTGGGCGAGTCCGGCTCGGGCAAGACCACCACGGCCCGGCTGGCCCTGGCGCTCACGCCGGCGGACTCGGGCGAGGTGCGGCTCCTCGGCGAACCGTGGAGCGCGTTGCCCGAGAAACAGCGCCGCGCTCGGCGCCGATTGGTCGGTGCCGTGTACCAGGATGTGCTCGCCTCCTTCGACCCCAGGCTGAGCGTGCGAGAGATCCTGCGGCACGCTGTGGCCGTCGCCGCACCCGACGGGCGCGACGGCACCACCCGCGGGGCCCGCGAGGCGCGGGTGGGCGCCCTTCTGGACGATGTCGGCCTGTCGGCCGCCCTGCTCGACCGTCGGCCGACCGATCTGTCGGGAGGGCAACGACAGCGGGTGGGCATCGCCCGCGCACTGGCCTCCCGGCCGCAGATCCTGATCTGCGATGAGCCCGTGTCCGCGCTCGATGTGAGCGTGCAGGCCCAGGTGCTCGACCTGCTCGACGAGCTTCAACGAGAGCTGGCGCTGAGCCTGTTGTTCATCTCGCACGACCTGGGTGTGATCCAGCACGTCAGCGACCAGGTCGCCGTCATGCACGCGGGCCGCATCGTCGAGACGGGTTCGGCCGAGCAGGTCTTCCAGGCACCGGCGCATCCGTACACGCAGGCCTTACTCACGGCGGTGCCCCGACTTTAGGGGATCGACTCGGCCGGACGTGCTTCCAGCAACTCCCGGGCGTGCTCGGTGATGCGCCGCCCGCCCGCGCCGTCGTGACCGAGTACCCGCAGGCAGCTGTACAGGATGGTGGCGACCAGAGCGTCGGCGTCCTCGTCGGGGCGGTCGGCACGGATAGCGATGACGCTTTCCACGAGTCCGAAGACCACGTCGACGAGATAGTCGAGACCCGACTCGGACCCCGCGCTCCCGGCCGGACCCAGGTCGGCGCGCACCTCGGCCTCCACGCTGGCTGCGATCAACGCGGCATATGTGTCGCGCAGACGGGCCCGTTCGATCCGGAAGGGCTCCAGGAGGTCGTTGCGGATCTCGGGGAGGAAGTACAGGGTGCCCAGGTTGTGCGCGGACCTGGCCAGTTGGTCGGTGTCGAAACTGATGAGGGCGGCCAGGCGCACGACAGCCGAGGCGGGTGCGGCGTCCAGGTAGGCGGCCACTCGCGTGGAGGGCTCCACCGTGCGCATGAGCAGGACCTTGAGGATCTGCTCCTTGCTGGGGAAGTGATAGTAGAGCGACGCCTGTCGGATGCCCACGCGGTCAGCTATCGCGCGGGTGGAGGTGGCCGCGAAGCCGCGCTCGACGAACAGCTGGGCTGCCGCGTCGAGGATCTGCTCCGTCGCCGACAGATCGGGTCGATGGGCCGCCGCCGCACGAGGCCGGCCTCGTTCGGCACGGGGCTGCACGGCGTGGTCTGTCACAGAGCCATCGTGCCACACAACGCCACCCCGGGGGGCAAGGTCCAGATCCCCGAAGACCACGGCTCCAGAAGGCCTGTGATGCTTGTGGATCACGACCGCCCCTCCTCCACAACAGGCTGGTCAGGAATGTTTTCCACAGCGCTTTATGTGCAGGTTCGGGTGGCAGTGGCAGGTGCGATTATCACGGCATGAGCAGTCCAGTAGAGCAGTTCCCAGCCGAACCAGATGACCCGGATGACCCGCGTCACGACGCGCACGCGCTCCGTCGCCGCCGCACCCTGCAGGAGCAGGCGCAGGCCACGCTTGCGAAGAAGGTCGCCCGCGCGGCCGAATCGCACCGCAAGATCGCCACGGCCACCGCGCGACGGGCACGAGATATGGCCGATCTGCAGCAGTGGAGCAGCGACCCGGTGAACGCGAAACTCCTCAACCCCGACTATGCCTTCGAGGAGCCGCGTGCCTTCCCAGATACGCGCGGTCCGGTGCTCACCGACGCGCAGGCGAGTCCGCGAAAGATCGCCGCGTGGGAGGACCAGGAGGTCGCCCGGCGAACGGTGACCAGCGAGGTCGCCTGTGCCCTGCGCCTGGCCGAACGCACTGCGGAGAACCTGATTGGGGAATCTGCCATGTTCGCCGGCCCGATGAGGGCCACACTGACGGCCATGGGTGCGGGTGAGATCAGTTACCGGCACGGTCAAGTGTTGATGGAGCAACTCAGCTTCGTCCCGTTCGAGGAAGCGGCCGAGCTGGAAGCAGAATTGCTGCCCGCGGCGAAAGACCTCACCGCGGGCAAACTCAGGGTCAAGGCCCGGCGGCTGCGGGAGCGACGGCACCCGGAAACCCTCACCACGCGCGCCGCCGCCGCTGTCGCGGAGCGCGGTATCTGGTGGGAAGGGCGACCAGACGGCATGGGCACCCTCACCTGGTACGGCACCGCGCAGCAGACCCAGGCCGCTCACGACAGGCTCATCCGCATCGCCGAAGCCACCCGCGTTCACGAGCGTGCGGACGAGTCGATCCCGGAAGGCCAGAGGCGCACCATCGGCCAGATCTGCGCCGACGCACTCGCCGACCTGGTGTTGGACGGCGTCACCCCGTCGGGTACCGGCGGCGGCATCCAGGGCCAGGTGCTCGTCACCGTGCCAGTCTTCACCGCAATGGGTACCAGCGACAAGCCCGGTTTTCTCGACGGGTACGGGCCGATCCCAGCGGATGCGGCCCGCGAGATCGCCGCGGGAGCGCCGAGCTTCGCCCGGTTGCTCACGCATCCCGAGACCGGCGCCGTTCTCTCCGTCGGGAAGGACCGGTATACGGTCCCCGCCGATCTGCGCCGCTGGTTGCGGCTCAGAGACGGGACCTGCCGGTTCCCCGGGTGCACCCGGCCCGCCACCCGCAGCGACATCGACCACACCACAGCCTGGGAAGCCGGCGGCCCCACCGATTACGACAACCTCGCCCATTTGTGCGCACCGCACCACAGACTCAAGCACCAAACCCTCTGGTCGGTCGTGCAGGAGCCCGGCGGAGTGCTCGTTTGGACCTCGCCGGCCGGGGCCACCCACCGCACCTACCCCGAAACCACCCTCGGACCACCGCCCACCCAACCGCCGACACAGCCAGTGCCACCCGGAACACCAGCAGAGTCCCGCACGGCCGGGCAGCTTCCCGAGGATCCTCCCGAGGAGCCGCCGTTCTAACCAGTCGGGGCCTGCGCAGGTCAGGTGTGGTCGGCGCGGCTCCTGATCGGCCCACGCTCCTGAGAAGACTCCCAAACAAGCCCCGGATCAGCCCGTTCGGAGGGTCGTCGTGCTGGTCGGGGCGGAGCATCGGCTAGATTGGTTCAGCAGTACTGAAGGCACCTCACCATCGACACGGTGCCGCTGAAACACGAATCGGAGAGTCATGAGCAACGCTGACCGCGTTCCCGAAAAGCCAGTCCTCGAAGGGCTCGAAGCCAAATGGGAAGCCAGCTGGGAGGCTCAGGGCACCTACAGGTTCGACCGGGCCGCTGCCACGAAGGAGTCGATCTTCTCGATCGACACCCCGCCGCCCACCGCATCCGGTTCCCTCCACATCGGCCATGTCTTCAGCTACACCCACACCGATGTCGTCGCGCGATTCCAGCGCATGCGCGGCAAGAGCGTGTTCTATCCGATGGGTTGGGACGACAACGGCCTGCCCACCGAACGCCGCGTGCAAAACTTCTACGGCGTGCGCTGCGACCCGTCCTTGCCGTACACCCCCGACTTCGTGCCACCCTTCGAGGGTGGCGACGGCAAGAGCACCAAGGCCGCCGACCAGCTCCCCGTGAGCCGTCGCAACTTCATCGAGCTGTGCGAACGCCTCACCGTGGAGGATGAGAAGCAGTTCGAAGAGCTGTGGCGCACCCTCGGCCTCTCCGTCGACTGGACCCAGAGCTACCGCACCATCGCCCCGGAGTCGATCTTCGCCTCGCAGCTCGCGTTCGTGGGCAACGTCACCCGAGGCGAGGCCTACCAGGCCATGGCGCCGACGCTCTGGGATGTCACCTTCCGCACGGCCGTGGCCCAGGCCGAGCTCGAGGACAAGGAGATGCCCGCTGCCTACCACCGGGTCTCCTTCCACAAGCCGGACGGCTCGACCATCGAGATCGAGACCACCCGCCCGGAACTCCTCGCGGCGTGTGTGGCACTTGTGGCGCATCCGGACGACGACCGTTACAAGCCACTCTTCGGCACCACCGTGCGCACCCCGGTGTTCGACGTCGAGGTGCCGATCCTGGCGCACCACCTCGCGCAGAAGGACAAGGGTTCGGGCATCGCCATGATCTGCACCTTCGGCGATGTCACCGACGTGGTCTGGTGGCGCGAACTCGACCTGCCCAACCGCGCGATCATGGGCTTCGACGGCCGCATCATCGCCGAAGCGCCCGACGTCATCACCACTCCCGACGCGCAAGCCGCGTATGCGCAGCTCGCCGGCAAGACGGTGTTCTCCGCCAAGCAGGCCATGGTCGACCTGCTCCGCGCATCCGGCGACCTGATCGGCGAGCCCAAGCCGATCGTGCACCCGGTCAAATTCTTCGAAAAGGGCGACAAGCCCCTCGAGATCGTCTCCACCCGTCAGTGGTACATCCGCAACGGCGCACGCGACGAAGCACTGCGGACCAGGCTCATCGAACACGGAACCGCTTTGCAGTGGCATCCTGAGTTCATGCGCGTGCGCTACGAGAACTGGGTCAACGGTCTCACCGGTGACTGGCTGGTGTCCCGGCAGCGGTTCTTCGGCGTGCCGCTCCCGGTTTGGTACCCACTCGATGCCGACGCCAACCCGGTCTTCGACCAGCCGATCATCGCCACCCGCGAGCTGCTCCCGGTCGACCCGTCCTCCGATGTGGCTCCCGGCTACACGGCCGAGCAGCGCGGTGCCGCCAACGGCTTCGTCGGCGAGGTCGACGTGATGGACACCTGGGCCACCTCCTCGCTGACCCCGCAGCTGGCCGGCGGCTGGGAAACCGACCCTGAGCTCTTCGACCTGGTCTACCCGTACTCGCTGCGCCCGCAGGGCCAGGACATCATCCGCACCTGGTTGTTCTCCACGCTGCTGCGCGCCGAACTCGAACACGGCGAATCACCGTGGAAGCACGCCGCACTGTCGGGCTTCATCGTGGACCCCGACCGCAAAAAGATGTCGAAGTCCAAGGGCAACGTGGTCACCCCGGCCGACGTGCTCGTGCAGCACGGTTCGGATGCCGTGCGGTACTGGGCAGCCTCGTCCCGCCTCGGCACCGACGCGGCGTTCGACCCCAAGAACCCCACCCAGATCAAGATCGGTCGCCGCCTGGCGATCAAGATCCTCAACGCGAGCAAGTTCATCCTCGGCTTCGCCGGCGACGACTCCGCGCCGGTCACCGAGCCGATCGACGCGAGCATGCTCGCCCGACTCGACGTGGTGGTGGCCCAGGCCACGGCCGCGTTCGACGCGTTCGACCACGCTCGTGCGCTGGAAGTGTCGGAGAGCTTCTTCTGGACCTTCTGCGACGACTACCTCGAGCTGGTCAAGGAACGCGCCTACGGCGAGCCCGGCCCCGAGCAGGCGTCGGCCGTTGCCGCCCTGCGTCAGGCCCTGTCCACGTTGCTTCGGCTGTTCGCGCCGTTCGTTCCGTTCGCCACCGAAGAGGCCTGGTCCTGGTCCAACGACGGCTCGGTCCACCGCGCTCCGTGGCCCGTCGCAGGCTCGACGCCGGCGGATGCCGACTCGCTCGCCCTGCTCGATCTCGCCAGCCGTGCCCTCACGGGCATCCGTCGAGCCAAGACCGACGCCAAAGCGTCACAGAAGTCCGCGGTCACCTCCGCCACCATCGGAGGCCCAGCGGCAGAGGTGGCCCTGCTCGGGCAGGTAGCCGCCGATTTGAAAGCAGTAGGCCGGATTGAGGACTTGACCTTCGTCGAGGCCGCCGAGTTGGTCGTGACTGATATCGTGCTCGCCACGGTGTCGGAAATTTAAGGAGAACGCATGTCTGTACAGGTCCGCCCGCTCGGCGACAAGGACTTCTTCCCGTGGCTGGGTCTTTTCGAGGGCTACAGCGAGTTCTATAAGAGCGACCTCACCGACGAGAAGGCTCTGCGCGTGTGGAGCTGGATCATCGACAAGAACCACGACCTCGACGGCGCTGTCGCGGTTGACGACAATGGTGACTTCGTCGGCTTCACCCTCTACCGTGCGGTTCCGCGCACCCTCAGCGGTGACGTCGGCCTCTTCGTCGACGACCTCTTCGTGGCACCGAATGCCCGCGACGCCGGCACCGGTCGCGCCCTGATGGACTTCGCCAAGGAGTACGCCAAGGCGCACAACTACCGTTCCCTGCAGTGGGTCACGGCCGCGGACAACAAGACCGCGCAGAAGCTCTACGACGAGGTCGGCACCCGCACCAGCTGGGTCACCTACGAGGCCGAGGTCTAACATGCAGCTCGGAACCCGCTGGTCACTCGGCGCCACGCCGCCCGCTGGCCTGCCTGAGGTCGTCCTCATCGCCCTGCAGGCGGTGGAGGGCGACCTCGCTGCCCTCCCCGACGACACCAGCGGGTGGCGCTGGACGCTCACCTGGCTCGAGGGCAATCCCGTCATCGAACTCGACGACGGCACCGTCATCCGGTTCGACCCGAAGGAAGACAGCGCCACCATCACGCAGCCGGCCGTCGTCATCGACGACGAGGACGACTGGATCTAGGCGGCTGGATCCCGGGGCTGCTGGACCCCGGGGCGCCTCGATCTCAGGTGGCTGGGACGAGGCGACCGGATCTGACCTGATCCCGTCAACCGTTCGGCGTCTCCCACCGCCACAGGGCGGCCAAGCCGAGACCGCCCGCGATGCTGAGTGCGGTCAGGCCCAGTTCTCCCGGTGACGCGCCGCTTCGCGCCTGCTGCAGGAGCCGAAGCACCAGCATCGCGCCGGAGGCGCCGTAGGGATGCCCGAGGGCCAGCGCCCCGCCCTGGCGGTTGGCCCCCTCCGCCGACAGGCCCATCAGGTCGAGCGAGGCCAACACCTGGGCCGCGAACGCTTCCGTGAACTCGACCCGACCCACATCGCCGGGAGACACTCCCGTGCGGGCGAAGAGCGCCTGCCCGGCCGCTGCCCCGCCCACCCCCAGCAGCGTCGGGTCGACGCCTGCCGGGACCGCATCCACGAAACTCAGGTACCCGGATGCGCCCCAGGCGTCGGCTTGGGTGCGACTGGTCACGACCACGACCACCGCACCGTCGGCGTCGGCGCAGGAGTTCCCGGCAGTGACGGATCCACCGGGGGTGAACGCGGCCGGGAACCGAGCCAGGAGACTCTCCCCCAGCCCCGCGCGCGGACCGGAGTCAACCGCGACGGGTCCGGCCGGTGTCTGGACGGCGACGATCTCGTCCTCGAACGCCCCTGCCGCTCTCGCCGCCACGGCGAGCTGATGGCTGCGCAGCGCGAAGGCATCCTGGCGTTCGCGGGTGATGCCGTAGGCCGCTGCGACGGTGTCGGCTGCGACACCCATGTCCGGGTCGCCCAGGTGATCCGGGGCGAACCTCACCCGGTCGTAGAAGTCGGGCGCGTCGGGCGCGGAGCTGAGGCGGTGGGCGCGGAGGGGCGCGGTGCTCGTGCTGTCGACCCCACCGGCGAGGTAGAGGCTGCCGGCGCCGGCCTGAACGAGTCGGCAGGCCAGCACAATGGCCTCGAGCCCCGACCCGCACTGGCGGTCGATGGTCTGCCCCGGCACCGTGACCGGCAGGCCGGCCATCAGCAGGGCCAGTCGGGCCACGTTGCCGCCGCCGCCGACCGCATTGCCGATGATGACGTCATCCACCTCGACCGCAGGGATTCCGGTGTCGGCCAGCACGGCCGCAAGCACCGGAGCCAGAAGGTTCTCCTGGGTGACGGTGCCCAGCGCGCCGTTACGTCGGGCGAAGGCGGTTCGGCGGCCGAGCAGGATCACCGGCTCCCGGTCGGCCTCGGACGGGGTCTTGCCGTCCGGGCGTCTTCCGGCTGCGAGGCTGCCGGTTGCGAGGCTGCCGGTTGCGAGGCTGCCGGCTGTGGTGCCGCCGGCTGTGGTGCTGCCAGCCGGGTCAGCGGAGTCGAACGACACGCGAGTCCCCCTGTTCGATCCAGCGGCCGAGCATACTGCGGCTGACCTTTCCCGCCGGGGTGAGGGGCAGTTCGCTCAACCGGTAATAGGCGTGGGGCCGTTTGGGAGCCACCAGCGCTGCGCCGCACGCGGCGCGCAGGCTCACCGCATCCAGGTCGGTGCCGGCGACCAGGTCCGTGTCACCGAGCACCGCGGCCACCACCCTGCGGCCGCGGGTCGAGTCGGGCAGGCCTGTCACCACGGCGGCCCGCACGCCGGGAACCGCCTGCAGGGCCGCCTCCACTTCCTGCGGGTAGACGTTACTGCCGGCGCTCAGGATCATGTCGTGGCTGCGACCCAGGTGGTGCAGCACACCGGCTCCGTCGAGGAAGCCGTGGTCACCCACCGTGCACCAGGTGCCCAGGCGTTGAAAGGCCGCCCCGTCGTCTCCCCAGAGGTAGCCGTCGCACACCAGATCGCTGGAAACCTGGATGGTTCCGGCTACCCCGGGTTCGACGACGGCGTCCTGGTCGTCGACGATCCGGATCCGCACCCCTGGGAAGGGCAGCCCGACGGCCGTCCCGGTGGGCTCCGGAGGCTGACCGGGTGCCAGGACCGTCGCGGAGACGAACCCGAGTTCGGCGGCACCGTAGTAGGCGGACACCGTCGCGGCGGGCGCCCACCGTTGCAGCAGCACAGTGGTGTCGAGGTCGAGCTTGGCTCCCCCGCTGACGATGCCGGTGATCCCCCGGCACAACCGGTCCGACGCCAACCCCCGTTGGGCGAGCAGCCGCAGCACGGCCGGCACAGCCACCAGGCGGGTGATGCCGTGGTTCTCGATGCGCTCGAGCGCCGCAGCCACATCGAAACCCGGCAGTGTGTGGAAGGTCGCCCCGACGTGCAGGGATTCGGCCAGGGCATAGAGATTCAGGCTGGCGCTGAGCGGTCCGGGCGCGAGGGTGCTGTCGTGCCGGGTGAGGCCGAGCACCCCGGCGCTGCGGGGGAACGACTGTTGCCACGAACGCCGAGTGCGCCGGAACGCCTTGGGCACCGCCGTCGTGCCCGACGTGAACCCGTACAGGAAGGTGGAGTCCGCCGGCCCGTCGGTCATGGTCTCGGGGACCACGTTCGTACTCTTGAGTCCGCTGAGCCGGGCCAGCACGTCGGCACGCTGCTCCGCCGGCCACCCAGGGTCGAGCACGGCGACGCTGCCGGAGCCGGCGACACCGGCGAGGAATCGCACAACGAACTCGAGGCCGTTGGGTTGGCCGATGACAGTGGGGCCGTTCGGCCGGTCTGTGCCCGGCGGCGTTCCACCGAACCGCTGCAACACCGCATCGCGCAGCTCGACGTAGCTCAGGCGATCGTCTCCGATCTGCACGGCGAGCTGCTGAGGGTTCGTCTCGGCCCAGTGCTGAACCGCGGAGAGCATGGGCATCACTACCCTTTCTACCGCACGACGCTATCGCACGACGCTACCGTACGGCGATGATCTCACCGTGCGTGAGCACGAACCAGCCGTCAGGATCCAGCGCCCAGTGCCGCCAGGCGCCACCGATCTCGTGCAGGTCCGCCAGCCGTGCCACCCCGGCCTCGATGGCCCGGGCTACGAAGTCGGCCTCGGTGGCGCGTTGCGCCCACGACTCTCCCCACCACTCCCGCTCGGCCTCCGAGGCGAAGCACCACACCGACGCACTGCTGGTGACCTCGGCGAATCCTGCCTGCCGTGCCCAGGCCTTGAGCGCCCGGCCGGTGTCTGGGTCGCCACCGCTCATGGTGTGCACCGCGCGGTACGCCGCCATCCACGTTGCCAGGGCCGGCAGTTTCGGGTACCAGGCGGCTCCCCCGTAGTCTGCGTCGCGCGCGGCGAGGATGCCGCCGGGCCTCAGCACCCGACGCATCTCTCGCATGGCCGCCACGGGATTGTCGACGTGTTGCAGCACCTGGTGGGCGTGCACGATGTCCACGGATGCGTCGGCGAGCGGCAGAGCGTGAACATCGCCGACCAGGAAGCTCGTATTGGACAGACCCGCGTCGAATGCGAGACCGGCCGCGTACTCCACCGCCGTGGCCGAGGAGTCCAGTCCGATCACCCGGCCGGGAGCGAGCCGGCGGGCCAGGTCGACCGTCACCGTGCCCGGCCCGCACATCACATCGAGCAGGCTGAGTCCAGGACTCAGGTGCGGCACCAGGTAGGCGGCCGAATTCTCCACGGTGCGCCACGTGAGCACCCGCTGCAGGTGATCGTGCCCGAGCGGGGGCAGGTCTCGCGGGGCGGTCTCCTGACGCTCGGGGGTGTCGTTCATGGCCAGATCCTATGACGATGCGCCGCCCACCGCACCCGCCCACCGCACCCGCGCGCCGACCCTCAGTCGCACCGGCACCTGCACCCGAGCCGACACTAGGCTGGGGCGATGGCCGTCCCCTCGAATCCGTTCCTCGCTCCCAGCACCCTGCCGTACCAGCTGCCACCGTTCGCGGAGATTCGTGACGAGCACTACCGCCCGGCGTTCGACGCCGGCATGGCCGAGCAACTCGCCGAGGTCGCCGCCATCACCCAGGATCCGGCGGACCCGACCATCGAGAACACCCTCGTGGCTCTCGAGCGGAGCGGCCAGGTGCTCACGCGCGTGGCCACGGTGTTCTTCTCGCTCAGCTCGTCCGACTCCACCGACTTCGGTACCGCCCTCGAGGAAGAGCTCGCTCCGCTGCTGGCGGCGCACACCGACGCCATCCGTCTCGACCAGGCCCTGTACGCGCGTATCGCCGACCTCTATGAGCGCAGGGACGCGCTGGGCCTGGACCCGGAGACCGCCTACCTGCTCGAGCGGTACTACACCGAGTACACCCTCGCCGGAGCTGGACTCTCCGACGCCGACAAGGACACCCTGCGCGAGCTGAACATGCGACTGTCCACCCTCACCACCCGGTTCGAGAAGAACCTGCTCGCCGACACCAATGACCTCGCCGTCGTCATCGACGATGTCGCCGAGCTCGACGGCCTCGGCGACGGCGAGATCTCGGCCGCTGCGGAGGCGGCCAGGGAGCGCGGTCTCACCGGAAAGTACGTCATCACCCTGGTGCTGCCCACCAGCCACCCGTACCTCGCGTCGCTGAGCAACCGTGCCGTGCGGGAACGCCTGCTCACGGCGTCGCGGTCCCGGGGCATCCGTGGCGGCGAGCACGACAACCGTGACCTGGTGCTCGAGATCACCCGGCTGCGCGCCCGGCGGGCCCGCCTGCTCGGTTTCGCCAGTCACGCCGCGTACGTCACGGCGGATGAGACGGCGAAGTCCCCCGACGCCGTCGCCGACATGCTCGGCCGGCTCGCCCCCGCGGCAGCGCGGAACGCACAGTCCGAGCAGCAGGCGTTGCAGGCGGCGGTGCGCGAGTCCGGCGCCGACTTCGACCTCGCCGCCTGGGACTGGGCGTTCTACACCGAGAAGGTGCGCCAGGCGACGTTCGACGTGGACACGAGCGACATGCGTCCGTACTTCGAATTGGAACGCGTTCTGCAGGGCGGCGTCTTCTACGCCGCCACCCGCCTGTACGGCGTCACCTTCACCGAGCGTCCGGACCTGACGGCGTGGAACCCGGAGGCGCGGGTCTTCGAGGTCGCCGACGAGGACGGCAGCCCGGTCGGCCTGTACATCGCCGACTTCTACACCCGCGATTCCAAGCGTGGCGGGGCCTGGATGAACTCGCTCGTCTCGCAGTCCAGCCTGCTGGGAACCCCCAGCATCGTGACCAACAACCTCAACGTGTCCAAGCCCGCCGCCGGGTCCCCCACCCTGCTCAGCTTCGACGAGGTCAACACGCTCTTCCACGAGTTCGGCCACGCCCTGCACGGCCTGTTCGCCCGGGTGACCTATCCGCGGTTCTCGGGCACCAACGTGTACCGCGACTTCGTCGAATTCCCCAGCCAGGTCAACGAGATGTGGATGCTCTGGCCTGAGGTGCTGGAGAACTACGCCAGGCACTACCGCACCGGCGAGGCCATGCCCCAGGAACTCGTGGACCGCATCCGTGAATCCGCCACCTTCAACGAGGGCTTCTCCACCAGCGAGTACCTCGCCGCCGCACTGCTCGACCAGGCCTGGCACCGCATCGGCGCCGACGACACCGTGACGGATGTGGCCGAATTCGAGGCCGCCGCACTGGCCGCTGTCGGGCTCGACAACCCGGCGGTGCCCACCCGCTATTCGAGCACCTACTTCGCCCACACCTTCTCCGGCGGCTACGACGCCGGCTACTACTCCTACATCTGGAGTGAGGTGCTCGACGCTGACACGGTGGCCTGGTTCACCGAGAACGGCGGCCTCACCCGGGCCAACGGCGACAGGTTCCGCGCCCGGCTGCTGGGCGTAGGCGGCAGCGGTGACCCGCTGGCCGCGTACCGGGACTTCCGCGGCCGGGACGCCCACATCCAGCCGCTCCTCGACCGCCGGGGCCTCAACTAGCCCTCCCCGCAGCCCGGTCCGGCCGCAGCCCGGTCAGCCCGTGGGAGCGACGCGGCTCAGTGGTACAGCGCGCTGTACGCGTTGATGGCCGGCTGCCCGCCCAGGTGGGCGTAGAGCACCGTGCTGTCCGGTCCGATGTCACCGGAGCTGACGAGATCGATCAGGCCGGCCATCGACTTGCCCTCGTAGACCGGGTCGATGATCACGCCCTCCAGGCTCGCGGTGAGGCGGATGGCGGCGTTCGTCGACTCGACGGGAATCCCGTAGTAGTCCCCGGCCCAGCCCTCGAGCACGGTGATCTCGTCATCGGCGATCGGCCGGCCGACACCGATCAGCTCCGCGGTGCTGCGGGCGATGCGGGCGACCTGCTCGCGCGTCGCCTCGATCTTGGCGGAGGCGTCGATGCCGATGACCCGGCGCCGGCGACCGCCGAAGTTGGCCTCCAGGTCGGCGAATCCGGCGATCATGCCCGCGTGAGTGGACCCGGTGACGCTGCACACCACGATGGTGTCGAAGAAGACGCCCTGCGCGGCCTCCTGCTCGGCAACCTCGTGTGCCCAGTTGGCGAATCCGAGACCGCCCAGCCGGTGGTCGGAGGCGCCGGCGGGGATGGGGTACGGCGTGCCGCCCGACGCCTCGACATCGGCTATGGCCTGCGTCCAGGAGTCCTTGAAGCCGATGCCGAAACCGTCGGCGGAGATGCGCACATCCGCCCCGGTGAGGCGGGAGAGCAGAATGTTGCCGACCCTGTCGTTCACGCTGTCCGGCCAATCCACCCACTGTTCCTGCACGAGCACGGCCTTCAGCCCGAGGTGCGCGGCCACCGCGGCCACCTGCCGGGTGTGGTTGGACTGGATGCCACCGATCGAGACCAGGGTGTCTGCGCCCTGGGCCAGCGCCTCGGGGATGAGGTATTCGAGCTTGCGGGTCTTGTTCCCGCCGAAGGCCAGACCGCTGTTGACGTCCTCACGCTTGGCCCAGATCCGGGCGCCACCGAGGTGGTCGCTCAGCCGGTCGAGCGGATGAATCGGGCTCGGGCCGAAGGTGAGCGGGTGACGGGGAAAATCTCGCAGTGCCATGGGGTCCTTTGATCTGATCGGGTGTGGGTTGATCGGGTGTGGTGAGGGGGAAGAGAACGTGGTTGGGCGCAACCGTGCGGTGAGGCCCAGGCTCAGTCGGCAGGATCCGCGAGGTGTGCGGTCGCGAGCATCCGGCCCAGGGTCAACCAGTTCTCCCGCACCGCCGTGCCGGCCTCCACAGCCAGTCCATCCGCACACAAACGGATGATGCGCTCGTGGTCGGCCACCGAGGCGCGCCCGGCGAGGGACGAGAATCGGGCCCGCTCGAGGCGTCTGAGCGTGGGCGTGACCTGCTCGAGCAGTGCCGGCAGCAGCTCGTTGGCGCTGGCCCGCACGGCGACCGCATGGAAGTCGTCGTCCGCCGCGATGGCGGCGGCCACATCGTTGGCGGCCAGGGCCAGCCTGAACCGCTCGTTGGCGGCCGTCATCTGGGCGAGATCGGCGGCGGTGAGCTGGGCGACGGCCTCCCGCGCTGCGAGTTCGTGCAACGAAGCGGCGATGGCCTGCGCGTTCAGAGCGGCCCGTTCGTCCAGCGGAGCCACGATAGTCTGCCGGGCGCGCTCGGTGCGCACCAGGCCCGCCGTCTCGAGGCGGGCGATCGCCTCGCGGATGGGTGTGCGGCTCACGCCGAGCCAGGACTCGAGTTCGGCATCGCGCAGTTTCTCCCCCGGTGCCAGCGTGCCGTCCACGATCGCGGTGCGGAGTGACTCATAGGCGTAGTCGCGCAGCGAGGCAGGGCGGTGTGAGGAATCAGGAACGGGAACCGGCATGCAATATATTAGATATCCCCAGTCGTCTTCTGTCAACTCCCGCTCGGCGTGCCGGGGGACGCACTCGGTGCGAGTACATCCGCGATTGTCCAGCACGCAAAACCGCCCCCGAATAATCGGGGGCGGTTCATGTACGGCTGCCGACGGCCTAGGCCGACTTGTCTTCGCGGCGAGCAGTGTGCAGCACAATGGTCGGCGCCGCGTTCTCGAGCACCGACTCGCGGGTGACCACGACGCGGGCTACATCCGTGGAGGAGGGCACCTCGAACATGATCGGCCCGAGGACCTCTTCCATGATGGCGCGCAACCCGCGAGCACCGGTCTTGCGCAGCACGGCGAGGTCGGCGATCGCCTCGAGGGCCGGCTGCTCGAAGTCGAGCTCCACCCCGTCGAGTTCGAACATGCGCTGGTACTGACGCACCAAGGCGTTCTTGGGCACGGTGAGGATCTGCATGAGTGCGACCTGGTCGAGCTGAGTGACCGTGGTCACCACGGGGAGCCGGCCGATGAACTCGGGGATCAGGCCGAACTTGTGCAGGTCCTCCGGCAGCACCTCGCTGAAGAGGTTGATGTCGTCGCCCTTGCTGTGCAGCGGGGCGCCGAAGCCGATGCCCTTTTTGCCCGCGCGCTGGGAGATGATGTCGTCGAGCCCGGCGAAAGCGCCCGCCACGATGAACAGCACGTTGGTGGTGTCGATCTGGATGAACTCCTGGTGCGGGTGCTTGCGCCCGCCCTGCGGCGGCACGGAAGCCACTGTGCCCTCGAGGATCTTCAGCAGGGCCTGCTGCACACCCTCGCCCGAGACGTCGCGGGTGATCGACGGGTTCTCGGCCTTACGGGCGATCTTGTCGATCTCGTCGATGTAGATGATGCCGGTCTCGGCGCGCTTCACGTCGTAGTCGGCGGCCTGGATGAGCTTGAGGAGGATGTTCTCCACGTCCTCGCCCACGTAGCCGGCCTCGGTGAGCGCCGTCGCATCCGCTACCGCAAACGGCACATTGAGCCGCTTCGCGAGGGTCTGGGCGAGATAGGTCTTTCCGCAACCGGTCGGGCCGATGAGCAGGATGTTGGACTTGGCGATCTCGACGTCATCGTGGATGGCGTCGGCCGCGGTCAGCGTGGCACGCGAGCGCACCCGCTTGTAGTGGTTGTAGACGGCGACGGCGAGGGCCCGCTTGGCGGATTCCTGACCGATGACGTATTCCTCCAGGAATCCGAAGATCTCCCGGGGCTTGGGCAGTTCGAACTCGCTGCCGGCTTCTTCTGCGCCGGCCTCGGCCAGACGCTCCTCGATGATCTCGTTGCAGAGCTCAACGCATTCATCGCAGATGTACACGCCGGGTCCGGCAATGAGCTGCTGCACCTGCTTCTGGCTCTTTCCGCAGAAAGAACACTTCAACAAGTCGGCGCTCTCGCCTATTCGTGCCATCCGTGAGCCTCCTCCATCAATGACGCTGAAACGAGCCTAGCTTGTGCGTGTGACAGATAGGTGCACCACCCCACAAAGCGAAACGGCGCGCCGCCCGAAGGCAGCGCGCCGTTCCCGAAACTACCGGGTGCCGAACGGATGCCCGGCGCCTTTCGTTACTTGACGAGCGTCGGAACGTTCTTGCGGCTGGTCAGGATCTGGTCGATCAGACCGTACTCGAGCGCCTCGGGCGCGCCGAGGATCTTGTCGCGGTCGATGTCCTTGTGCACCTGCTCCTGGCTGCGGTTGGAGTGGTGGGCCAGAGTCTCCTCGAGCCATTCGCGCATCCGCTGGATCTCGGCTGCCTGGATCTCGATGTCGGACGCCTGGCCGCCACCCTGGCCGCCGGCCGAGGGCTGGTGGATGAGGATGCGGGCGTTGGGCAGCGCGAGGCGCTTGCCCGGCGTGCCACCGGCCAGCAGCACTGCAGCGGCGGAGGCCGCCTGGCCGAGGCAGACCGTCTGGATGTGCGGACGGATGTACTGCATGGTGTCGTAGATCGCCGTCATGGCGGTGAACGAGCCACCGGGCGAGTTGATGTACATAACGATGTCGCGGTCCGGGTCCTGGCTCTCGAGAACGAGAAGCTGGGCCATGACGTCGTCGGCGGATGCGTCGTCAACCTGCACGCCGAGGAAGATGATGCGGTCCTCGAAGAGCTTGGCGTACGGGTCCTGGCGCTTGTAGCCGTAAGCGGTGCGCTCCTCGAAGGTGGGGAGG
This sequence comes from Cryobacterium arcticum, assembly GCF_001679725.1. Taxonomy (NCBI): domain Bacteria; kingdom Bacillati; phylum Actinomycetota; class Actinomycetes; order Micrococcales; family Microbacteriaceae; genus Cryobacterium; species Cryobacterium arcticum. The sequence goes on from NZ_CP016282.1 coordinate 2,231,549, forward strand.
ATGTAGCGCGACTCGGGTGCCTGCGGAGCCATTCCGCCGGCGGTCATTCCGCCGGCACCGTGGCCAAAGTTGGTGAATTCCATGATCTGCCCGTCCTACTTCTTGTTCACTGAGTCGTCGGTGCCGCCGCCGCCGACCACTTCCGTCGCAGACTTGCGCAGGTGGTCGACGAAACCGTAGTCCAGAGCCTCCTGGGCGGTGAACCAGTTGTCGCGGTCGTTGTCGATGAGAATCTGCTCGACCGACTTGCCGGTCTGCTCGGCGGTGAGCTCTGCCATGCGCTTCTTCATGTCCAGGATGACCTTGGCCTGGGTCTGGATGTCGGCGGCCGTGCCACCGAATCCGCCGGACGGCTGGTGCAGCAGCACCCGGGCGTTGGGGGTGATGTAACGCTTGCCCTTGGTGCCGGAGGACAGCAGGAACTGGCCCATCGATGCCGCCAGTCCGATTCCCACGGTGACGATGTCGTTCGACACGAACTTCATGGTGTCGTAGATGGCCATGCCCGCGGTGATCGATCCGCCGGGTGAGTTGATGTAGAGGAAGATGTCCCGCTGAGAATCTTCTGCTGCAAGCAGCAGGATCTTGGCACAAATCTCGTTGGCGTTGTCGTCGCGCACTTCTGAGCCGAGCCAGATAATGCGGTCGTTAAGCAGCCGGTCAAAAACGCCGGGTGTAAGTGCCATTTCGGCCATGTCGCGCTCCGTTTCACTTGTCGCTTCAGGAATGAATCTATAGGGTCCAACGCGCGGGAAAGGCTGTGTTCGCCCTCGGCAGATTCAGCGCAGGACCCGGTACGCAGAACGGGCCGGCTGTCCGTGGACAACCGACCCGTTCTTCGCCTGACGGCGGGATGCTACTTCTTGGCTGCAGCCTTCTTCTTGGGCTTCGCCTCGGCGGCCGGTGCCTCCTCGACGGCTTCGTCAGAAGCTGCCTCGTCGGTGGCCTCATCCGCTGCCGGCTCGTCGTCGACGACGGCCGTGAACTCGGACAGGTCGACGGTGGCACCGTTGGAGTCGGTGACAACTGCCTTGCCCAGGGCGATGGCGAGGGCCTTGTTACGGGCGACCTCGGCGACCATGGAGGGGATCTGGCCGTTGCCGGACAGGGCCTGAACGAATTCGCTCGGGTCCATGCCGTACTGCGAGGCACCCTGGATCAGGTACTGGGTGAGCTCGTCCTGGCTGACCTTGACCTTCTCGGCCTCGGCGATGGTGTCGAGGAGGATCTGCTGGCGGAAGGTCTTCTCGCTGGCTTCGGTGACCTCGGCGCGGTGGGTCTCGTCTTCGAGGCGGTTCTCACCCTCGAGGTGACGGTGCACCTCGTCGGCGATGATCGCTTCGGGGATGGGGACCTCGACGGAGGAGAGCAGCTGCTCGATGAGCAGCTCGCGGGCCTGGTTGCCCTGGCCGAAGACCTTGGAGCGGCCGACCTGAACCTTGAGGCTCTCGGTGAGCTCCGCGATGGTGTCGAACTCGCTGGCGATCTGAGCGAAGTCGTCGTCTGCGGTGGGAAGCTCGCGCTCCTTCACGGCGATGACGGTGACGGTGATCTCAGCGGTCTCGCCCTCGTGGTCGCCGCCGAGCAGCTTCGACGCGAAGGTGGTGGTCTCACCGGCGGTGAGGGACTCGAGTGCTTCGTCGATGCCCTCGATGAGGTCGCCGGAGCCGACCTCGTAGGAGATGCCGCTGGCGTTGTCGACCTCGACACCGTTGACGGATGCGACGAGGTCGATCTGCGCGAAGTCACCGGTGGTGGCGGGACGGTCGACGGTGATCAGCGTGCCGAAGCGGCTGCGCAGGGTGTTGAGCTCCTCGGTGACCTCGTCATCGGAGATGTCAACCGCGTCAACGGTGAGCTTGAGGCCCTCGTAGGCGGGCAGGTCGATTTCGGGGCGCACGTCGACCTCGATGGCCAGCAGCAGGTCGCCGGAGAAGTCCTTGTCGCTGGGCCATTCGACGATGTCGGCCTCGGGGCGGCCGAGCGGGCGCAGCTTGTGCTCGTCGACGGCCTTGCGGTAGAAACCGTCGAGGCTCTCGTTGACGGCGTGCTCCAGCACGGCGGACTTGCCGACGCGCTGGTCGATGATGGGCGGCGGAACCTTGCCCTTGCGGAAGCCGGGGATGTTGATGTCCTCGGCAATGTGCCCGTAGGCGTGGGTGATGCTGGGCTTCAGCTCCTCAGGGGTCACCGAGATGGTGACCTTGGCGCGTGTGGGGCTCAGCTTTTCGACCGTGGACTTCACGTTTAAATCTCCTGTGTTCGACAGTTATGTTCGTCAGATGTTCAGGGGGGTGATGGTCGGGGCGACAGGATTCGAACCTGCGACCTCTCGGTCCCAAACCGAGCGCTCTACCAAGCTGAGCTACGCCCCGGATGTCATCTCACCCGTTGGGGCCACCAGCTTGGCGCGCAGACTCACACGACAGGCGGATTGACCTCCGTCAGTCTAGTGCACGACCCGAAGCCCGGGGTGTCCCTGAACGCATTCAAGGCCCGTTCCCGGGCCGATTTCGGTGCGGCTGGGGGCTTGCGGGAAAACGTGCGCCGAAACCTGTACTACGATATTCGAGTGCCGCTCCGCGTGGCACATGGGGATGTAGCTCAATGGTAGAGCCTCAGTTTTCCAAACTGATGGCGCGGGTTCGATTCCCGTCATCCCCTCCAAAACACCCGCACAGTAGGCCCCGTCGGCGATTTTTCCACGGTCCGCAACCATCTCGCCGGTCGAACTTGTCAAGGCCGAGTGACGTGCGGATGCGTCGTGCCCACGCGTCGGTCGAGCTCGTCGAGACCCGGTGACGTGCGTAAACGTCGCCACCGATCGCCGGTCGAGCTCGTCGAGACCCGGTGACGTGCGTAAACGTCGCCACCGATCGTCGGTCGAGCTCGTCGAGACCCGGTGAAGTGCGTAAACGTCGCCGCCGATCGTCGGTCGAGCTCGTCGAGACCCGGTGACGTCGTCTCGACAGGCTCGACCGACGTCTCGGTGCGTTCGTGAGGTCCTCTCGCGGCGTCTCAACAGGCTCAACCAACTGACGGCTGGCGCGCTCGGTTCGGGTGACGGGTACCTAGGAGCGAGCGAGTCGCCGTCAAGCGAAGGCGTAGGTGACGCCGGTCAGGCGCTCGCTCTCGGTCCAGAGCCTGCGGGCATCCTCGGTGTTCTGGGAGCGCTTGGAGCGGGTCACCGGAACCGGATGCCCGTGCTGCTGCCCGAACCCCTCCGGACCCACGAACGAGTTACCGGCCAGGCCGGGCACGGTTGCCGCGTACAGCGTCGGCAGGGCGCCCCACACCGCCGGCTGGGCGAGTTCGCGGATGACCGCGGCCGTGAACCGGGCCCGCCTCGTGGTTGTCTTGGCTCCGCGCATGGCCGGTCCGGTGCTCTGCAGGTTCGTGAGCGCAAATCCCGGATGCGCCGCCATGGCCCGCAGCGGTACTTTCGCGGCCGTCGCCCGGCGCTGCAACTCGCTCGTGAACAGCAGGTTCGCGAGCTTGCTCTGCCCGTACGCCGGCCACGCCCGGTAGCGCTTTGCGCCCATCAGGTCGTCGAAGTTCATCTTCCCGATGCGGTGGACGGTGGAGGACAGCGTGACCACGCGGGCATCCGGGCTCGTCGTGAGGAGCGGCAGCAGTCGCCCGGTGAGTGCGAAGTGGCCCAGGTGGTTGGTGCCGAACTGCATTTCGAACCCGTCAGCCGTTTGTCGTTGGGGCAGGTTCATCACCCCGGCGTTGTTGACCAGCAGGTCCAGCCGTCCGGTGCTGTCCGCGAACCGTCCGGCGAACGCCGCGATCGAGTCGAGACTGGCCAGGTCGAGCACACCCACCGCCAGGTCGGCGTCGGGCAGGCGGTCGCGCATCCGTTCGACGGCGGCCTCTCCCCTGGCGGCGTCACGCACGGCCAGCGTCACGGATGCGCCGTGTGCGGCGAGCTGCGCCGCTGTCACGAACCCGAGACCCGAATTGGCGCCCGTCACGATCGCGGTGACGCCGGTGAGGTCGCCGATCTTGTCTTCGGTCCAGCCGTAGCCGAGCTTGGGTTCCATGGGTCAGGCCAATCCGAGAGTGTCGAGGGAGGCGCGGAGGGTGGCGGCCGAGTGTTCGAACAGGGCCTGTTCCTTGGGCGAGAAGGGCACGTCGATGACGCGGGCGATGCCACTGGCGTCAATCACGCTGGGCACAGACAGGGCCACCCCGCTGACGCCGCGGTAGTCGGTGAGCACCGAGCTGACCGGCAGGATCGCGCCCTCGTCGCGCAGAACGGCCTCGACGATCCGGGCCCCGGAGAGCCCGATGGCGTAGTTGGTGGCGCCCTTGCCCTCGATCACCCGGTAGGCGGCGTTCTTCACGTCCTCGGCGATCGACTCGAACTCGGCCTCGGTGAACGGCACCGACCCCGACGACGACGCGGAACCGCCGGCGCTCCGGGTCAGCATCCAGTCGGCCAGGGAGATCGGGCCGATCCGGGCCTGCGACCAGAGCGGGAACTCGGAGTCACCGTGCTCGCCGACGATGAGCGCGTGCACATTGGAGATCGCCACGCCCACTCGCTCGGAGAGCATCCAGCGCAACCGGGACGAGTCGAGCACCGTGCCGGAGCCGAACACCCGGGCCGGCGGCAGGCCGCTGAACTGCTGGGCGGCGACCGCGAGCACGTCGACGGGGTTGGTGACGAGCACGAAGATGGCGTCCGGGGCCCGCTCGACGAGCTTGGGCATCAGGTCGCGGAGGATCTCCACGTTCACGCCGGCCATCTCCAGCCGCGACTGGCCGGGGTGCTGGCGGGCGCCGGCCGTGATCACCACAACGTTGGCGTCGCTGACCACGTCGAGGTCGTCGCCGCCGGTGACCCGGGATGCGCCGGTGAACTGAGTGCCGTGTGCGAGGTCGAGCACCTCGGCGGCAACCTTGGTGGAGTTGATGTCGTAGAGGGCCACCTCGCGGGCCGACTCCCGGATCAGGGCGGCGTAGGCCAGCGAGGTGCCCACGGCACCGGCGCCGACGATGGCCAGTTTGGAGTTCTCAATCACGCTCATGGTCCTAGTGTCCTCCATCCCGGAGGAGCCCCGGACACCACGGCTCCGGCGGATGCGCGCCGCGCCCTCCCACGCACCGACCGGGGACACAGTGCCCTCTCGCCGGCTCCCTGGGGGCACTCCGACGCACCTCGCGAAGCCGTGCTGCGCCGACTTCGGGCACAGTGCCGCTTCCCGGGCATCGAAGTGGCCTCGTGCCGCAACTCGCGGAGTGTCTCGGTTCAGGCTTGCAGGAAGGCCAGCACCGCGAGCACCCGCCGGTGGTCGGAGCCTGTGTCGTCCAGCCCGAGCTTCTGGAAGATCGCGGTGACGTTCTTCTCCACCGCGCCGACCCCGATCACCAGGCGTTCGGCGATGCCGACATTGGTGCGGCCCTCGGCCATCAGCCCCAGCACATCGCGCTCCCGCGGGGTGAGGGCGGCCAACGGGTTGCTGCGCCGGGCGAGCAGCTCCCGCACCACCTGCGGGTCGAGCACCGTGCCTCCGGCGCTCACCCGGGAGACGGCATCCTGCAGCTCGTCGAGCGAGGCGACCCGGTCCTTGAGCAGGTAGCCCAGGCCGCCCTCGCCCGAGGCGAGCAGCTCCTGCACGTAGGTGCCCTCGACGTACTGGCTCAGCAGCAGGATGCCGATGCCCGGCTGCCGCCGCCGCAGCTCGATGGCCGCCCGCACGCCCTCGTCGCGGAAAGTCGGCGGCATCCGTACGTCGAGCACGGCCAGGTCGGGCCGCAGCCGATCGACCTCGGCCAGCAGCGTGTCGGCATCGCCGTAGGCTGCGACGGTGTCGAAGCCGGCCTCGGCGAACAAGCGCACCAGGCCCTCACGCAACAGAACCGAGTCCTCGGCCAGCACCAGGCGCAGTCGCGGGGACGGGGCCTGGTGCGGGTGCTGGAGGGAGCTCATGCCCTCAGGATACGGGGCCCGGAGGCGTGAGACCTCGGGATGGACGGCGGTCCTGAGCGCCGTCACGGACTCACAATCGAACCGCGCAGTTCGCTGACCAAGGGGATGTGCGCTCCGACCGCCGTGGGCCCGCCGGCGGGGCTCCGCACCGAGAGCACGCCGCGCAGGCCGCGCAGGCGTTCGTCAAGGCCAGCCAGGCCGTGGCCGCCCTGCAGCACCGCGCCGCCGTGACCGTTGTCGATCACCCAGAGGTCCAGCCAGGTCGAGTCGTCCTCCGGCACCCGGCGCAGCTCGAGGTGCAGCCGGGCGGTGGAGGCCCCGGCATGCTTGGCCACGTTGGTGAGCAGCTCAGCGGCGATGAAGTACGCGTTGCGTTCGATCTCGGAGGGCAGGCGCAGGTCCCGGTCCACCAGGAGCTCCAACTGCACGGGGACGGTGCTGCGCGCCGCGAGGGACTCCAGGGCCACGATCAGTCCGCGGTCCTGCAGGATGGGCGGCACGAGCCCACGGGACAGCGCCCGCAGCTCCTCGAGCGTGTCCCTGGCCTGGTCCCTGGCCTCCACCAGCAGACGCCGGGCGGCTTCGGGGTCATCGTCGAGACGGCGTTCGGCGCTGGCGAGGTCCATCTGCAGTCGCACCAGGCGCTGCTGCGGGCCGTCGTGGATGTCACGTTCGAGCCGGCGCAGCGACTGGTCCTCGGCCGAGACCGCGGCACCGCGGGAGGCACTGAGGTCGGCGACCTCGCGCTGAAGGGCCTCGGACGACCACGCGCCCAGCATCACGACGGCAATGCCCTGGTGCATCATGACCAACGCGCGGGTGAGGAACGGGAGGGTGAGCAGGAAGGCGAGGCCGAGTGCGGCGTTCACGATGTTCTCGGCGGCCAGGTTCTGGGTGCTGCCCGGACCGTAGGCTCCTGTCCACAGGCCGTAGAGGCCGACGGAGTCGTTGTCGGCCGGCAGCGACCAGCTCCAGAGCCAGTAGGTGAGGCCGCCGAGCGCGCCGGACACCCAGACGATGGTGAGCGACCACGACACGAGGCCGACGATGAAGTTCACGACCATGCCGTGAAGCAGGTAGAGCCAGTAGTGCCCCGACACCAGCGGGCCGAGGATGGCGCGCAACGGCGTGGCCGGTTCGCCCCGCGGGGTCCACTGCGGGGCGGTGATGGCGGGCCGGCCGGCCCAGCGCAGCCGGGTGAGTTCGACGACCCCGAAGCCGCGCGCGGCGTACAGGGCGGCCACGACGATGAACAGGCCCACGAACAGGGCAACCAGGCTCAGGCCAGTGGAGAAAAGGGTCACGAGGACCGAGAAAGCGACGACGATGACGGGCAGGGTCGGCAGCAGGAAGCCGAGCTCCCGCGGTGTTCTCGCCCAGAGGCCGAGGTAACCACGCCCGGCGGACGACAGGGTGTCGGACGCGTCGACGGGCTCTCGCCCGGCAGGGCTGCCTGCGGGCGCGCCGGTTGGACTGGTGGACGGATCGCTGGCGGGCTGCACGAAGCCCAGCGTGGCAGAGTTCAGGCGTTCGGTGTTGAGGTCTGTGGTGAGATCGGTGGTGCTGTCGGGGGTGTCACCGGGGCCGGAACCGGCTGGGCTGTCTGCGGAGTTGAGCGTGGCGTTCGTCATGGTTCCAGCGTGCCCGGCGGCGTCGACGGCGCACATCCCCCCAGCCGCCGGATCGGGCTGGGGGTTATCCCCCGCAGGCACGACACACACGCACGTCGCGGGGTCTCGACAGGCTCGACCGACGAGTGGGCGCGACCCAGCCGTTGGTTGAGCTTGTCGAAACCTGGCGGGCCGATGTCGCGGGCGCGACCCTGCACCTGTCACGGGGTCTCGACAGGCTCGACCGACGAGTGGGCGCGACCCAGCCGTTGGTTGAGCTTGTCGAAACCTGGCGGGCCGATGTCGCGGGCGCGACCCTGCACCTGTCACGGGGTCTCGACAGGCTCGACCGACGCACGGGCACGACACACACGCACGTCGCGGGGTCTCGACAGGCTCGACCAGCGCACGGCCACGACACACACGCACGTCACGGGGTCTCGACAGGCTCGACCAACGCACTGGGCGGCCCCGGAGGGTTAGAGCGTGTTGTGGGTGAACCGACCAGCGAGCAGGGTCGCGGCCACGGGCATCCGGCGGAGGTCGTCAATCGAGGCGACGAACGGGTCGATCTCGCAGATCGCGAGGTCGGCCGGCTGACCGACGGCGAGAGTGTGCCGGCCCCGGGCGGATGCCGCCAGCGCTGCCTGCCGTGAGATCGCCTGGTCGGGATGCCAGGCGGCGCGGTCGCCGCGGGTGCGTCCGACCGCGGCCGCGATGGCCAACCACGGATCGAGGGGCGCAACCGGCGCGTCCGAGCCGAGCGCCAGGGTGACGCCGGCCGCCAGCAGGTCGGCGAGCCGGAACGCGCGATCGGTGCGTCCGGCCCAATACCGGTCGGCCACGTCGCGGTCGTCGAGAGCATGCTCCGGCTGCACGCTCGCCGTCACGCCCAGCCGGGCGAACCGGGCCACATCGGCCTCGGTCAGGAGTTGGGCGTGTTCGATGCTGCCCGTGCAGCCGACGGCCTCGAAAGCGTCGAGGGCGAGGCTGTTGGCGCTGTCGCCGATGGCGTGCACGGCCGGGCGGATGCCCGCGGCGTGAGCCCGGCGCATCTGTGTCGTGAGCTCGTCGGTGGGCACCGTGAGCATGCCACGGTCGTGCTCTCCGGTGAGCCCGGGGTACGCGTCGAAGCAGTAGGCCGTGCGGGTGTTCAGCGAGCCGTCGGTGATCACCTTGTACGGACCCACGGTGAGGAGTCCCCCGGTGCCTTCGATGACCTGGCCGCTGGTGAGACCCTGCTCGATCGCGTCGTCGAGATGATGGGTGTACAAGCCGAAGTCGACACGCAGCCGGTCCTGCCCTGCGGCCATGCGACGCTGCCACACGTCGAGGTTCCAGGTCATCTCCAGGTCGACGATCCCCACCACGCCACGGGCGGCAGCGGCCCGGGCGGCTTCGTCGGCCCAGGCGTCCAGGTCGGCATCGGGCACGTTGTCGATGGCGCGCTCCACCGCGAAGGCGTCGTCTTCACGGAGCAGACCGGTCTGGTGGCCGATGAAGCCGTACACGGCCAGAGCGGCCGAGTTCAGCCAGCAGCTGTGCAGGTCGCCGCTGACCAGAACCACCGGCACCGGCCCTGACGCGGCGTCGAGCAGGGAGCTGGTGGGCGCATCCGGCCAGAGTCCGTCCCGGAAGCCGAAGCCGACGAGCCGGTCCTGATCGCCCGCGGTCGGCAGCGCCGCCAAGGCCGCGAGCCGGTCGGCCACCAACCGGGCGGCGTCGGCGGCGCTGGTCGCCTCGGACACGTCCAACCGCCTCGAGGTCTGCGCCCACTGGCTGAAGTGCACGTGGTTGTCCCAGAGCCCGGGGATGATCCACCGTTCGGCGAGGTCGACGGAACGGGTCGCGGCGGCGTCGGGCGCGAGGTAGCCGATCGAGGTGATGAGACCGTTGTCGATGCGCACGTCGACGAGGTCGTCACTGCCCGGCAGCCGGCCGTTGCGGAGGATCAGGCTCATTCGGCGGACCGGGCCTCGGATGCGCGCTGCTCCGGTGAACGCTGCTCCGGTGAACGCTGCTCGGCCGTTGCGCGGTCGCGGGCCCGGCGCATCCGGGCGGCGAGGGCCGGGCTGGCGAACGGGCCGTCGCCGTCGAGTTCGGTGATGATGTGCTCGAGCGTCTCGGCCGGCTTGTTCTGGCTCATCTTCTCCTTGGCCGTGAACCGGGTGACCCGCAGGCGGAACCCGACCGTGCCGGAGACGATGCGCGCGGCGTAGTCGGCGTTCTCGACGGTGCCGTTCATGCGGCGCGGCTCGGGCATGTGGTCTTCGAAGTGGTCGACCAGGGCGGCGAGCACACCGAGGTTCTCGGCGTCCGAGAGGATCTCCGGGGTGCCGTGCAGGTGCGCGGTGACGAAATTCCAGGTGGGCACGGCCGGCCGGGCGTCGTACCAGCCCGGGGAGATGTAGCCGTGCGGACCCTGCACGATCACGAGCAGCTCATGCGCGCCGAGTTCGTGCAGCTGCTCGTCCGGACGACCCACATGGCTGAGCAGCACGATCTCACCGTCGGCCGCTGTCGGGTCGAGGATGACCGGATAGTGCGAGGCCACGAGTTCGCCGGCGTCGGTGTGGCTGACGAGGGTGACCCACGGGTGCTCCTGGATCAGGTGCCGCACCTCGTCGACCTGGTCGAGGGCGAAGCTGGGATTGGATCTCACGGGCTGGCTCCTGGAGTGCGGTGTGGGGTCGGCGGCGGATGCGGCAGGTCAGGCCTGGCAGGACGGACAGTAGTAGAGCTTGCGGGCGCCCATCTCCTCGAGGGTGATGTGGGTGCCGCACACCCGGCAGGGCAGGCCCTCCCGCTTGTAGACCCAGTGCCGGTCGGCCCGGTTCTTCATCGCGAGCACATACGCGTCGGCGCCCAGGTCGTCCATGGTCATCATCTGGCCGGTGGCCACGCCGATGGCGAGCAGGTGCGCCCAGTCCCGCCACAGGGCGCGCAGGCTCTCCTCACTGAGCGACTTGCCCGGCGCGTGCGGGTTGATCCGGGCCCGGAACAGCAGCTCGGCCCGGTAGACGTTCCCGATGCCGCTGACGACGGACTGGTCCATCAGGAGGAGCCCGATCCGGGTGGGCTTCTTGCGCACGGTGTCGACGAAGCGCTGTTCGGCCTCGGGTGTGTCGTCCAGCTGGGGGTCGGGTCCGAGCCGGTTCATCACCGCATCCACCTGGGCCGGGTCGAGCACCTCGCAGGCGGTCGGGCCGCGCAGGTCTGCCGACACGGTGTCGGTGAGAAGGCGCACCCGCACCTGCCCGACCGGTTCGGGCGGGAAGGTCTCGAGCTGGTCGATCTCGCGTTCCTGCTCGGCCATGCGCACCCGTGTGCGCCGGGGCGCGCCGATGCTGTGCAGCGAGTTCTCGCCGGCGGAGTCCAGCACCGGGCCGGGCAGCGAGCCTCCCCCGGTGTCGCCCGCCGTGTCGCTGCGCGTGTCGCTGCCGGCGCTGAGGTCGGTGCCGCGTTGGTTGGTCTGCCCCATCCGTCCGTTGCTCGACGCGATGGTGGCGTCCATGATGATGTCGCCCGCGAAGTCCCAGGCGCCGTACATGCCCAGGTGCACGCGTAGCCACAGGCCGTTGTCGAACTCCAGGAACATCTGCTTGCCCACCGCTCGGGCATCCGTCATGACATGGCCGTCCAGCTGTGCCGCCCCGGCGGCGAACCGGCCCTGCGGGCTCGACAGCGAGACTCGACGGCCCACAAAATTACGCGCGAACTGACGGGTGATGCGGTGGACCGAATGTCCCTCTGGCACGGCGACGCTCCTTGTGATGGATGGCTGGGTCTGCGTGTGTGCGGCTTACGGTGTGTCCGCTCGGCTGTCAGCGGTCGAGCACGGTGCCGGCGATGCTGCCGGTGAGCTCGTACTCGGCCAACTGGTTGATGCGGCGCTGGTGGCGCTCCTCGCCGGGGAATGGCGTGGCCACGAAGGTGTCGATGAACGCGATGACATCGTCGATGGGGTGCTGGCGGGCGCCGATCGCGATCACGTTGGCGTTGTTGTGCTCCCGGGCCAGCGTGGCCGTCGCCTGGTTCCAAACCAGAGCGGCCCGCGCACCGCGCACCTTGTTCGCCGCGATCTGCTCGCCGTTGCCTGACCCGCCGAACACCACACCGAGGGCCTCGACGCCATCGGCCTGGTCGGCGACCACGGCAGCGGCGGCGCTGATGCAGAACGCCGGGTAGTCGTCGAGCGGTTCGTAGCTCGTCGGCCCGTGGTCGATGACCTCGTGGCCGGCGTCGCCCAGGTGGCTGATCAGGTGCTTGCTGAAGTCGAGTCCGGCATGGTCGGTGGCGATGTGGATGCGCATGCTGAGCAGTCTATTTTGTCGAGCCCGGGCGGCGCTCCGCCCGGGCTGCGCCGGCGCTATTCTGCGGCGACGGTGACCGCGGGGGCGAAGATCGGTTCGCGGGTGCGGCTGCGCTTGATCTCGAAGAAGCCGTCGTACGCGGCCACGGCCACGACGCCGTCCCAGAGCGCGAGGGCGGCGTCGCCCATGGGTGCCGGAGAGATGACCGGGCCGAAGAAGGCCACGTCGTTCACGGCGATCACCGGGGTACCGACATCCTGGCCCACTCGGTTGATGCCGTCGAAGTGGCTCGCGCGCATCTGCACGTCGAACTCGTCGCTCTCGGCGTACCGGGCGAAGTCGGCCGGCAGGCCCACCTCGGCGAGGGCCGCGGGGATCACGGAATCGGCATCCGAGTTGGCCTCGTGGTGGATGCGGGTACCCAGGGCGTCGTACAGGGCCTTGACGGTTTCCTGGCCGTGCAGTTCCTGTGCGGCCTGCACGAGTCGGGTGTATTTGAGTGCCCGGGGGAAGAAGGCCCGGTACTCCTCGGACACATCGTTGTTTTCGTTCAGCACCGCAAGGCTCATCACCTGCCAGGTCACCTCGAATCCGCGCAGATTGCTCACCTCGTCCACCCAACGAGAAGTCATCCAGGCCCACGGGCAGGAGGGGTCGAACCAGAAGGTCACAGAGTCGCTCATTGGTCCAGCCTAAGCGAGCCGCTGGCCCCGGAATGCCCAGTTTCGCGGGCGACCGGAACCCGGCTAAAGCCCTGTCCAGAGCCGCTATCGAAAATGAAATGCCTGATTCAGCCCCATATTGCGCTAAAATTGAGTCTTATGCCCGCTGACGGGCCGCCCCGCATCCGGGGCACATGACCTCCATCTGAGGCATCTGCCGACCTCCACATCGAGGTTGGCCATGTCTGCGCAAGAGTCATGTCATGACCTCCACAAGAGGCATCTCTACTGTCAGAAAGTGACTCATGTCTAACGCTATTAATGGCGCAGATCGCGCCGCGAAGAAGATCAAGAAGCCCCTGCTTCGGCGACGCCTGAAAGTGTCCGACGTCAACGTCGTCGATCGCCCCATGTTGAAGAAGGCTCTCGGCGGAACCATCGTCGGAAACACCATGGAATGGTACGACGTCGGTGTCTTCGGGTACCTCATCACCACCATGGGCCCGGTCTTCCTTCCCGAGGCCGACCCGACCGTGCAGACGCTGTTCCTCCTCGGCACCTTCGCCGCCACCTTCATCGCCCGCCCTCTCGGCGGAGTCTTCTTCGGCTGGCTCGGCGACAAGGTCGGCCGCCAGAAGGTGCTCGCCATGACCCTGATGATCATGGCCGCCTCCACCTTCGTGGTCGGCATCCTGCCCGGCTACGCGCAGATCGGCATCTGGGCCGCGGCCCTGCTGGTGCTGACCAAGCTCGTCCAAGGCTTCTCCACCGGTGGCGAGTACGCCGGTGCGACCACCTTCGTCAGCGAGCACGCCCCGGACAAGAACCGTGGCTTCCTGGCCAGCTTCCTCGACATGGGCAGCTACCTGGGCTTCGCCATGGGCGCCGCGCTCGTGTCGATCCTGCAGGTCACCCTAGGTCAGGCCGCCATGGAGGAATGGGGCTGGCGCCTCCCGTTCCTCATCGCCGGTCCGCTGGGTCTCATCGCGATCTACTTCCGCATGAAGATCGAGGAGTCCCCCGCGTTCCAGGCCAGCCTGGACGCCCAGGAGGTCAACTCCAAGGACCCCAACTTCGTCGAGGACGACAGCATCCCCAAGGGGCCGCTCGCGATCTTCAAGAACTACTGGCGCGGCATCCTGCTCGCGATGATCCTGGTCGCCGCCGCCAACACGGTCGGCTACGCCCTCACCTCGTACATGCCCACCTACCTCACCAGCACCATGGGGTACGACGAGCTGCACGGCACCCTGCTGACCATCCCGATCCTCGTGATCATGGCCTGCTGCATCCCCCTCACCGGCCGGCTCTCCGACAAGATCGGCCGCCGCCCGGTGCTCTGGATCGGTTCCATCAGCGCCGTCGTGCTCTCGATCCCCGCGTTCATGCTCATCGGCGTCGGCACGATCTTCACCACGCTCTTGGGCCTGGCCCTGATCGCGTTCCCGGTCACCTTCTATGTCGCCAACCTGGCCTCGGCGCTGCCGGCGCTCTTCCCCACCGCCAGCCGCTACGGCGCCATGGGCATCGCGTACAACTTCGCCGTCGCCATCTTCGGTGGCACGACGCCGTTCATCATCGCGGCGCTCATCGCGGGTACCGGCAACGACATGATGCCGGCCTACTACCTCATGGCCACCTCCTTCATCGGTGCGATCAGCATCTTCTGGCTCAAGGAATCGGCCAACCGCCCGCTGCCCGGCTCCATGCCGAGCGTGGAATCGGAAGAGGAGGCCCGCGAGCTCGTCGCCGGCCAGGACGACAACCCGCTGCTGGACACCGACGAAATGCCGTTCGATGCCACCTATGAGCCGCCGACCTCGTCGATGGACCTGAGCGCGCTCAAGACCGCGGATCCCGACGCGGAGCCGGCCAAGGTCTAACCTTCCGGCACCGAGCCGCACCGCTGGTCGAGCCTGTCGAAACCCCCGCGCCGCAAGGCATGTCCCGGGGTCTCGACAGGCTCGACCGACGTGTGGCCTGTTTCTGAAACCACCGGCGGATGCGCCGTCGTAGAATTCTCTGATGACCACCGAGCAACACCCGCAGAGCGCACCCGCTGATCCCGCCGCACGAGCCGAGGCCGCCGCATCCGCTTCTGAGACCGGACCAGGCCAGGCCGCCGCATCCGCCGTCCCGGCCATCGACCCGCAGGACCTCGAGGTGGCGCTGCGCGTGCTCGCGTCGCTGGCGACCATCGACCCGGACGACCCCGACTTCGTCACCGTCCGCCAGGCCACCGCCAAGATGTTCAAGTCGGTGAAGACCGTGCGCCGGCACGAGAAGCGGCAGCTGATCGCCGACGCCGACCGCGAGGTCATCGCGGCGACCGCCACGGGCGCCCCCACCCGGATCGACGACGAGACCATCGGCGCCCAGCTGCGCCTGGGCACCGACCGCCCCAGTGCCGGCGAGCTGCTCGTGCCTCGGGCCTGCTACATCTGTAAGCAGAAATACACCCTCGTCGACGCGTTCTACCACCAGCTCTGCCCGAGCTGCGCCCTGATGAGCCACAGCAAGCGCGACGCGCGCACCGACCTCACCGGCAAGCGGGCGCTCCTCACCGGCGGCCGCGCGAAGATCGGCATGTACATCGCATTGCGGTTGCTGCGCGACGGCGCGCACACCACCATCACGACCCGGTTCCCCCGCGACGCCGTGCGCCGGTTCAGCGCCATGCCGGACTCCAAGGACTGGCTGCACCGCCTGCGCGTGGTGGGGATCGACCTCCGCGACCCGGCCCAGGTGATCGGCCTGGCCGACTCCGTGGCCGCTGCCGGTCCCCTGGACATCCTGATCAACAACGCCGCGCAGACCGTGCGCCGCTCCCCCGGTTCCTACTCCCCGCTGGTGGAGGCCGAATCGTCGCCGCTGCCCGACGGCGACCTGCCCGAGATCGTCTCGTTCGGGCACACCAACGACGCCCACCCCACCGCGCTGGCGGCCTCCGTGGCGAGCCACCCGATCCTGGCCGCCGCCGCGACCGGAGCGGCACTCACCGCCGACGACCTCACGGCGCTGGCCCTCGCGCCCGGCTCCTCCTCGCTGGCCCGGCTCGCCGCCGGAACCGCGATCGACGCCGGTGGGCTGGTGCCCGACCTGCACGAGGAGAACAGCTGGACGGCCAACGTCGAAGACGTGGACCCGCTCGAGATGCTCGAGGTGCAGCTGTGCAACACGACGGCGCCGTTCCTGTTGGTGAGCCGTCTGCGCGCCTCGATGGCCGCATCCGCTGCCCGGCGTACCTACATTGTGAACGTGTCGGCCATGGAGGGGGTCTTCGGGCGAGGTTACAAGGGGCCCGGCCACCCGCACACCAATATGGCCAAGGCCGCGCTGAACATGCTCACCCGCACGAGCGCCAAGGAGATGCTCTCCGACGGCATCCTGATGACGAGCGTCGACACCGGGTGGATCACCGACGAGCGCCCGCATCCCACCAAGATCCGCCTGGCCGAGGAGGGCTTCCACGCGCCGCTCGACCTGGTCGACGGCGCCGCCCGCGTCTACGATCCCATCGTGCGCGGCGAGGCCGGCGAAGATATCCACGGTGTCTTCCTCAAGGACTACAAGCCCGGCACCTGGTAGCCCGCGCCCCGTCCCCGGCGAACTCTGAGCTAAACCCCGAAAATGCCGGATTTCCGGAGCTTGACTCACGGCTCGCGGGACGGATGCACGGCACTCCCGGGCGCCTGACGGGCAGTGTCGGAGGGCACCGCTAGTGTCTGGAGCGTGCAGACATCAATCGGGCCCACCATGATCGCCGAGATCCCCTCGCTCTGTGTCTTCGACCTGGAGACGACCGGGGTCAACACCGACGAGGATCGCATCGTCACGTGCTTCATCGGCCGTGTCATGCGCGACGGCACCGTGAACGGGTCGTACAGCTGGCTGCTCAACCCCGGTATCCCCATCCCCGATTCAGCCTCAGCCATCCACGGCATCACCGACGAGGTCGCCCAGCGCGACGGGGTCGACCCGGCCACGGCCATCGCCGAGATGCTCACGGTACTCCGTCGCAGCATCGCGGGGGGCCGCCCGATCGTGGCGTACAACGCGAGTTTCGACCTGTCCATGCTCAACGCGGAGGCCCGCCGTTACGGCCTCGAACCGATCGTGGACTTCGGGCCGGTCATCGACCCCTACGTCATCGACAAGGCCATCGACCGTTACCGCAAGGGCAAGCGCACCCTCGTGGTGACTGCCGAGTTCTACGGGGTGCTGCTCGAGGGCGCGCACGACGCCGAGGCGGATGCCGTGGCCACCGGGCGCGTGGCCTGGGCCCTGTTGGCCAAGACCGACGAGACCGATCTGCACGCCCTGCACACCCGACAGGTCGGCTGGGCGCTCGAGCAGGCCGAGAGCTTCCAGTCATACCTGCGCAAGTCCAAGGGTGACGATCTCATCGTCATCGACGGTGCCTGGCCGATCCGCGCCGGCGCCGACCGGGCCCCGGTTCCCGCACTCTGACGTCACGGCTTGACGTCACGGCCTGGCGTCACGGCCCACTCACGGTCGACCGCCCGGCCGCGATGCTGCGTCCGGTCGGCTGATCGGATCATGGCTAGGCTTATTCTCTACGCGACAGCGCCAGAAGCGCCGCGAAACGAAGATGGAGAATACCGTTGCCCGGAGAAAACCTCACCAGGATCGAAGCCCAGGAGCGCAAGGCGCTCGTCAGCGTGACCAGCTATGACGTCACCCTTGACCTGACGACGGGTCCGACGACCTTCGCCAGCACCACCACCGTCGCCTTCAGCGCCGTGGCCGGCAGCTCGACCTTCATCGACGCGATCACCGAAAGCGTGCACAGCGTCACCCTCAACGGTGCCGAGCTCGACCCGGCCGTCGTCAGCGACGGCATCCGGATTCAGCTCGACGGTCTCGCGGCCGAAAACGTGCTCACCGTCGTCGCCGACGCCGCGTACACGAACACCGGCGAGGGACTGCACCGCTTCGTCGACCCCGTCGACGACGAGGTGTACCTGTACAGCCAGTTCGAGGTGCCCGACTCCCGCCGCGTCTTCGCGGTCTTCGAGCAGCCCGACCTCAAGGCCACGTTCAGCTTCACGGTCACCGCGCCCGGCGCCTGGGAGGTCATTTCCAACTCGGCCACGCCCGAGCCCACGGATGCCGGCAACGGCAACAAGACCTGGGCGTTCGAGCCCACCCACACCATGTCCAGCTACATCACCGCGCTCGTCGCCGGCCCGTACGCCGTGGTGCGCAGCGAGCTCACCTCCAGCGACGGCCGGATCATCCCGCTGGGCCTGTTCAGCCGCAAGAGCCTGTTCGAGTACCTCGACGCCGACTACATCTTCGAGAAGACCCGCCAGGGCTTCGCGTACTTCGAGGAGAAGTTCGACTTCCCGTACCCGTTCGACAAGTATGACCAGATGTTCGTGCCGGAGTTCAACGCCGGCGCGATGGAGAACGCCGGCGCGGTCACCTTCACCGAGACCTACGTGTTCCGCTCCAAGGTCACCGACGCGATCAAGGAACGCCGCGTCGTGACGATCCTGCACGAGCTGGCACACATGTGGTTCGGCGACCTGGTCACCATGAAGTGGTGGAACGACCTGTGGCTGAACGAGTCGTTCGCCGAGTGGGCGTCGACCATCGCCACCGCCGAGGCCACCGAGTGGACCGAGGCGTGGACCACCTTCGCCGCGATGGAGAAGAGCTGGGCGTACCGCCAGGACCAGCTGCCCTCGACGCACCCGGTCGTGGCCACCATCACCGACCTCGAAGACGTGCAGGTGAACTTCGACGGCATCACCTACGCCAAGGGCGGCTCGGTGCTCAAGCAGCTCGTCGCCTGGGTGGGCATCGACGCGTTCTTCACCGGCGTCGCCTCCTACTTCAAGAAGCACGCCTGGGGCAACACCGAGCTCACCGACCTGCTCGTCGAGCTCGAGGCCGCCAGCGGCCGCGACCTCTCCGGCTGGGCCGCCCTGTGGCTCGAGACCGCGGGCGTCAACACCCTTCGCCCGCAGATCGAGGTCGACGACGCGGGAGTCATCACCGCGTTCGCCGTGCTGCAGACCGCCACCGAGGACTACCCCACCATCCGCCCGCACCGCCTCGCGATCGGGTTCTACGACCTCGTCGACGGTGCCCTTGTCCGTACCCACCGTGTCGAGCTCGACGTCGACGGCGTGCAGACGGATGTCCCGGAGCTCGTCGGCCGCACCCGCGCCGACCTGATCCTGCTCAACGACGACGACCTCGCCTACGCCAAGGTCCGGCTCGACCCGGCCTCGCACGCCGTGGCCCTCGAGCACCTCGCCGCGATCGAAAGCCCCCTGGCCCGCTCGCTGGTCTGGGGTTCCGTCTGGGACGCGACCCGCGACGCGGAGACCTCGCCGCGCGACTTCGTGCGTCTGGTACTGGGCAACGTCGCCACCGAAACCGAGTCGACGACGCTGCGCACCGTGCTGGGCCAGGTGTCGCTCGCCGCGCAGTACTACGTGGCCCCCGAGCACCGGGACGCCACCGTCATCGCCGTCGGCGATGCTCTCTGGACCTTGGCCCAGGGCGCGGAGGCCGGCAGCGACGCGCAGTTCCAGTTCGTCAAGTTCTTCGCCTCCGTCGCCGAGACGCCGGCCCAGCTGGCCGCGATCGCGGGCCTTCGCACGGGTTCCTTCGCCCTGCCCGGCCTCACCATCGACACCGATCTGAGCTGGGAGCTGCTCGCCGCCCTGGTGGCCGGCGGAGAAGCCGGGGAAGAAGAGATCGCCGCCGCTCTGGCCGCGGACAACACCGCCACCGGCGCCCAGTCGGCCGCGAACGCGCGTGCCGCGATCCCCACGCTCGACGCGAAGCAGGCCGCCTGGTCGTCGCTCATCGACGTGGACACCGCACCGAACACCATCGTGCGGGTCACCGCCGCCGGGTTCCTGCGCGCCCACGACACGAGCCTGCTCGAGCCGTTCGTCGCCCAGTACTTCGACGTTCTGCAGACGGTCTGGGCCGAGCGGAGCTACTCCATCGCGGAGAAGCTCATCACGGGCCTCTACCCGTCGCCGCTGTCGAACCAGGCACTGGTGGACGCGACCCGCGCCTGGCTCGACGCCAACCCGGAGCCGGCCGCCCTGCGCCGTCTCGTGGTGGAGAACCTCGCCGGAGTGGAGCGCTCCCTGCGCGTTCAGGCACGCGACAAGGAGTAACACCTCCCGACGCCGGTCGTTGATCGAGCTTGTCGAGATCCCGCACCGGGTCTCGACAAGCTCGACCAGCGTGCCCTGACGCGCGTGCCTTGGCCTTCAGGAACGCCGGAGTCGCCGCTCGATAGACTTGGCGGGCTATGGACTGGAACATATTTTGGAAAACTGCCGACATGATCTGGAACTGGGACATCGTTCAGATCGCGGCCATCGTCGTCTTCTCGCTGATCGCGCGCTGGATTCTTCTCTTTGTGATCCGGCGCGTCGTGACGCAGATCGTGTCCGGGGTCAAGAAGACCCAGAATGTCGATGACACGCAGTCTCTGAACGTCTCCCCGCTCTCGGCGGTGCGCACGGTGCAGCGCACCCGCACGCTCGGCTCGGTCCTCACCAATATCGTCAACGTTCTCGTCGTGATCGTGGCGATCCTGCTCTGCGTGAACGCGATCGACACCACCATCCTCAGTTCGTTCGCGCTCCTCACGGCTGCCCTCGGCGCCGGTCTCGGTTTCGGCGCCCAGAACATCGTCAAGGACGTGCTCAACGGCCTCTTCATGGTGATGGAAGACCAGCTCGGAGTGGGCGACGTCGTCGACCTCGGTCCCGCCACCGGAGTCGTCGAAGCCGTCGGCATCCGCATCACGCAGGTGCGCGACGTCAACGGCACCCTCTGGTTCGTTCGCAACGGCGAGATCCTGCGGGTCGGCAACATGTCGCAGGGCTGGGCGCGTGTGATCATCGACCTCGCCGTGCCGTACAAAACCGACGTTGATGCCGTGCAGGCCGAGATGCTCCGCGTGGCCGTGGAGATGGCCACCAACTCGAAGTGGCGCTCCCGCGTGATCGAGAAGCCCGAGGTCTGGGGCATCGAATCGATCGCGGAGGATGCCATCGTCATCCGGATCGTGATCAAGACCCGCACCTCGGCCAAGGACGACGTGGCGCGCGAGCTGCGCCTCCGGCTCAAGAAGGCGCTCGACGCCATGGGCGTGGAGCTTCCCTCGCTCTCCAGCATCGTGCTCACGGGCTTCGAGGGTGCCGCGAGTGTGCAGGGCGCCCGCCCGCCGCGCACCACCCCGCTGCCGGTTATCGCCCCTCCGGCGAAGAAGGCTCCCCGCAAGACCCGGGCGCAGAAGGCCGCCGAGGCCCTCGAGGCAGCGAACGCGACCGTTGCGGCTCCGGCCCCGGCCGCGGAACGCCCGGCCGCTCCACGCGCCACCAAGTCACCAGCAGCGCCGACTGCCCCACCCTCGGCCGCCGGCGACACGAGCACGCAGTCCCCGGCCGGGCCGGGCGCGACCGTCCGTCCCACCCGCATCCCGTCCATCGCCCGCAATCAGGCACCACGGGCACCCCGCACCGTGCACCTGCCGATTCAGGACGGCTCCCCCGCGTTCTCGGACGCTCCCACCGACCCGACCGCCGAAGTGCCCACCGCACCGGATCCCGCCGCGACCACGAAGCCGGCCGCCAAGCAGGCCAAACCCCGCACCCGGCCGATCGACAAGCACGACCAGGCGCGCCCCGACCAGCCCACAGCACGCGATGGAGACTCCGATGACTGACCCGCGACCCACCGAGCCGGCCGGCGCCGCCGCATCCGCCACCCCGGGGCCGGTGTTGATCCCCGCCACTGGGCCCTCCGGCGTTCACCTGCGCTCGGGTGAGAACGGTGCGTCGCTCGGCCCGTCGTTCTACCAGGAGGTCGGCGGGCGGCCGTTCTTCGAGAAACTCGTCACCGAGTTCTACCGCGGTGTGGCCGGTGACCCGGTGCTCAAGCCCATGTATCCGGAGGAGGACCTCGGCCCGGCCGCCGAGCGCCTCACCGGGTTCCTGGAGCAGTACTGGGGCGGCCCCGGCACCTACAGCGAACAACGCGGCCACCCCCGACTCCGGCAGCGGCACCAGCCGTTCAAGGTCAATCCGGATGCCCGGGACCGCTGGCTGTTGCACATGAAGGCCGCCGTCGACTCCTGCGACCTGCCGCCGCTGCAGCGCGCCACGCTCTGGGACTACCTGGAGCGCGCGGCGCACGCTATGGTCAACACCTTCGACGACTAAGTTACGAGCCACACCCCTGCCGCGGCCCATCCCCGCGGTCCCTCGCTGACAACGGAGTCATCATGAGCCCCTCTCGTCCCGGCCTGCCCGCGCAGGATGCCGCATCCGCCGACGTCATCGTGGTGGGGGCGGGCCTTGCCGGCCTGGTCGCCACCGCCGAACTCGTGGATGCCGGCAAACGGGTGCTGCTCGTCGACCAGGAACCTGCCGCCTCCCTGGGCGGGCAGGCCTGGTGGTCGTTCGGCGGGCTGTTCCTGGTGGACTCGCCCGAGCAACGCCGGATGGGGGTCAAGGACTCCCTCGAGCTTGCCCGGCAGGACTGGTTTGCCAGCGCCGGGTTCGACCGGACCGAAGACTACTGGCCCACCCGGTGGGCCGAGGCCTACCTGAACTTCGCGGCCGGAGAGAAGCGGGCCTGGCTGCGCGAACGCGGCGTCTCGTTCTTCCCCGTCGTCGGCTGGGCCGAACGCGGCGGCTACACGGCCCTGCAGCACGGCAACTCCGTGCCCCGGTTCCACATCGTCTGGGGCACCGGTCCGGCCATCCTCGAGCCGTTCATCACCCGGGTGCGTGACGGTGTGCGCGCAGGCCTGGTCACCGCGCTGCACCGGCACCAGGTCGACGAACTCCTGGTCGACGGCGTTGACGCGGGCGGCACCGGAACCGTCGTCGGTGTGCGCGGCAGCGTCCTCGCCCCCAGCACCGCGGCGCGCGGAGAAGCCAGCAACCGCGACGTGATCGGCGAATTCGAGCTGCGGGCGTCGGCGGTCATCGTCACGAGCGGCGGAATCGGCGGCAACCACGACCTGGTGCGAGCCCAGTGGCCGGCCCGGCTTGGCACTGCCCCCACCAACCTGCTCTCCGGGGTTCCGGCCCACGTCGACGGGCGGATGCTCGCGATCAGCGAGACCGCCGGCGCCCGGCTCATCAACGGCGACCGCATGTGGCACTACACGGAGGGCATCGTCAACTGGGACCCGGTCTGGGCCCGGCACGGCATCCGCATCCTGCCCGGCCCATCGTCACTGTGGCTCGACGCGACGGGAAAACGCCTACCCGCTCCCCTGTTCCCCGGTTTTGACACCCTGGGCACCCTCGAACACCTCATGACGACCGGGTACCAGCACAGCTGGTTCATCCTCACCCAGAAGATCATCGAGAAGGAATTCGCTCTCTCCGGCAGCGAGCAGAATCCGGACCTCACCGGCAAGGACCTCCGGCTGCTCGCCAAACGGGTCGCACCAGGCGCACCCGGGCCCGTCGAGGCGTTCAAGAGCAAGGGTGAGGACTTCGTCGTGGCCGACACCCTGCACGACCTGATCGCCGGCATGCAGAAACGCTCCCCCGAGGTGCGCATCGACGCGGCCCGGGTGGAACGCGAGGTGCTGGCCCGCGACCGGGCCCTCGACAACGACTTCGGCAAGGACGCCCAAATCAATGCGATCCGGCAGGCGCGGCACTACCGCGGCGACCGGCTCATCCGGGTGGCGAGCCCGCACAAGCTGCTCGACCGCTCGAACGGGCCGCTGATCGCCGTGAAACTGCATCTGCTCACCCGCAAGAGCCTCGGCGGCATCGAGACGGACCTTTCGGCCCGGGCGCTGTCGGCGGACGGACAACCCGTGCCCGGCCTCTATGCCGCGGGCGAGGCATCCGGCTTCGGCGGCGGCGGCGTGCACGGCTACCGTTCTCTCGAGGGGACCTTCCTCGGTGGCTGCCTCTTCTCCGGCCGCACGGCCGGCCGCGCGGTCGCGGCCGCCCTCTAGCCCCACTACTCCTCCCGCGAACTGTGGGCGTTGCCCACAAATCGCAGACTTCCGGGGGTTCAGTCACAGTTCGCGGGACGGGAGGGGTGTTAGGCGCGCAGGGTCCAGGGTTTGCGACGCACCAGGATGTGGCCCCGGGTGGTGCTCAGCCGGGTCCAGGGGCCCGTCCCGAACAGCTGCACCGGCTCATCCGCCGACAGGAAACCGAGGCTCACCGCAGCGAACCCGGCGCCGGTGGGAACAAAATCGAGCGCCTCGATGGGCCGGCCCCAGACCTCTGAGCGCACCCGTTGCACAAGCTGTTCGCCCGTGCCCGTCGGGATCGCGGCGGCGACCTCGGCGATACCCTCCCGGGCGGCGTCCTCCAGAACGCCGGCGGATGCGCTGCCCTGCGATTTCCAGCCGCCGCGGGGCGGCGTGATGCCGGCCCAGGTCACCGACGACACCTGCAACGGCACGGTCACGGTGACCGGGGCATCCACATCGGTGACGGCGGCCTCGAGACGCACCAGGCGGTCGAGGAGCGACCGCACCGGAACGACGACGTCGAGCTCCACCGGCTCGGTCAGTGCGAAGGTACGCAGGCCCAACACCGTGGGGCTCGTGTCGAGCAAGCCACGCGGGTACAGGATCGCGGTGTACACGGCCAGGACGCCGGCGGCGGACACCAGACGCACCGAGCCGTCCTCCACCCTGCTGGCGCGCGAAAGGTAGACCTGGAGGTCGCCGAGGGACAGGGAATCTGAGAGGGAAAATGACTGGCTCATCTGCTGTCTAAACTACCAAGGTACGTCGGCGTCTCCGGACCCGACCGTGAACGAGGAGGCAGTATGCACGCACCACTGGAGGGCCTTCTGGCCGCTCTCGACCTGACCGACACCGGCGCCCGTACCAGCGAGGACATCTTCACCGGTCCGTCCCAGTGGATGCCCCAGGGCCGGGTCTTCGGCGGGCAGGTGCTCGCGCAGTCCCTCGTGGCCGCCATGCGCACCGTCTCAGACGAGCGCCACGTGCACTCGATGCACGGCTATTTCCTGCGCCCGGGGGATGTCAACCACCCGATCACGTTCTCGGTCGACCGCATCCACGACGGCAGGTCGTTCTCCACCCGCCGCACCCAGGCGTACCAGAACGGCGTGCCGATCCTGTCGATGATCGCCTCGTTCCAGGACGACGACGAGGGCCTGGAACACCACCTCGACATGCCCGCGGATCTGCCCGACCCGGAATCGCTGCCCACCACCGCCGACACCCTCGGTCACATCGACCATGATTTCGCCCGGCACTGGGCCAACGAACGTCCATTCGACATGCGGCACGTGCCCTCCTCGATCTACCTGACGGTCGACGGCGAGCACACCAGCAAGCAGATGATTTGGATGAAGACCTTCGAGCCCATCCCCGACGATCCCGACCTGCACCGTGCCGCCCTGGCCTACGTGAGCGACTACTCGATCATGGAACCCGTGATGCGGCGCCACGGGCTGGCCTGGGCGACGCCCGGACTCAAGGTGGCCAGCCTCGACCATGCCATGTGGTGGCATCGCTTCGGCCGGGTCGACGAGTGGATGCTGTACGTGCAGGACTCCCCCTCCGCCCAGGGCGGCCGCGGCCTGTCCACCGGCAGCATCTACAGCCGTGAGGGACTGTTGCTCGCGACCGTCGCCCAGGAGGGCATGGTGCGGGTTCCCAAGCCCCGCGACTAACCTCGTCTTCGTATCCGTCTGACCCGAGGAGAATCATGAGCCCGGCCATCAACCTCACCCGCCGCACCCTTCTCGTCGCGGGAGGAGCGGGGACAGCCCTCGCCCTCGCGGCCTGCGCCCCGGACGCCACGAGCCCGACCACGGGGACGCCGGACGCCGGCACCACCACACCCACCGAGGTCGCCACGCTCACGGACATACCGGTCGGCGGCGCAAAAGCAGTGATGCTTAACGGGTCGCAGATCATCGTCTCCCAGCCCGCCGAGGGCACCGTCGTGGCGTTCAGCGCCATCTGCACCCATCAGGGCTGCATCGTGGCGCCGGAGAAGAAGGGACTCGCGTGCCCCTGTCACGGCTCCCTCTTCGACACGGCCACCGGAGCGGTGCTCACAGGCCCAGCCACCGACCCGCTCCCCGAGGTCAAAGTCACCCTCGACGGCGACAAAGTCATAGCCGGCTAGCCCGGGAAGGCTACTTGCGGGTGAAGTCGACCGGGGACTCGAGGTAAGGGGTCCAGGCGGCCCGCTCCACCGCGTTGATCTTGCGGGGACGCTCCGTTGCCGCATCCACCAGAACGATCGTGGTGGTGGCGCGGGCGTAGAGCCGCTGGGGTTCCTGCCCGACCGGGCCACGCACCTCGTAACAGACGTCCAGGCTCGCGCCGCCGAGCTTGCCGATCCACAACTGAACGTCGATCGGGGCACGCAGGTACGGGATCGGGGCCAGGTACTCGATCTCCAGGCGCGCGATCAGTGTGAGCGTCGCCGCGCCGGGGCGTCCGTCGAGTACCGCGGTGCTCTGGCCGGTGCCAGTCAAGGCGGGTACGGATGCGCGTAGCGCATCGGCTGACGCGCTCACGGCGGTCCCAGGCTCGTCGTTCGACCAGAACGCCTCGATGCGCGCCTCCTCGAGGAGGCGCAGCATCTCGGCGTTGTTGACGTGGGCGTACGCGTCGAGGTCCGACCAGCGCAGTCGGATGGGAACGTGCAGCCGCATGGGTCTCCTAGTCGCGCGTCAGCTTGCGGTACGCGGACCGGTGCGGCTTGGCCGCGTCCGGGCCGAGCCGCTCGATCTTGTTCTGCTCGTACGACTCGAAGTTGCCCTCGAACCAGTACCAGTTACCCGGGTCCTCCGCGGTGCCCTCATACGAGAGGATGTGCGTGGCGATGCGGTCGAGGAACCACCGGTCGTGGGTGATGACCACGGCACAACCGGGGAACTCCAGAAGCGCGTTCTCGAGTGAGCCGAGCGTTTCGACGTCCAGGTCGTTAGTCGGTTCGTCGAGCAGCAGCAGGTTGCCGCCCTGCTTGAGCGTGAGCGCCAGGTTCAGGCGGTTGCGCTCACCACCGGAGAGCACACCGGCCTTCTTCTGCTGGTCGGGGCCCTTGAATCCGAAGGTCGACACGTAGGCGCGGGACGGCACTTCGGTCTTGCCGACCTGGATGTAGTCCTGGCCGTCGGAGACGACCTCCCAGAGCGACTTGTTCGGGTCGATGCCACCGCGGCTCTGGTCGACGTAGGAGATGTCGACGGTGTCGCCGATCTTGAGCTCCCCGGCATCCAGCGGCTCGAGGCCCACGATCGTCTTGAACAGGGTCGTCTTACCGACACCGTTCGGGCCGATCACGCCGACGATGCCGTTGCGCGGCAGGGTGAACGAGAGGTCCTCGACCAGCACGCGGTCGCCGAAGCCCTTCTTGAGCTTCTTGGCATCGATGACCTGGGCGCCCAGGCGCGGGCCCACGGGGATCTGGATGTCTTCGAAGTCGAGCTTGCGTCCGCGCTCGGCCTCGTTGACCATTTCCTCGTACCGGGCCAGACGCGCCTTCGACTTGGCCTGGCGTCCCTTGGCGTTGGAGCGCACCCATTCGAGTTCCTCGGCGAGGCGCTTGGACAGCTTGGCGTCCTTCTTGCCCTGCACCTGCAGGCGCTCCTGCTTCTTCTCGAGGTAGGTCGAGTAGTTGCCCTCGTACGGGTACAGGTGTCCGCGGTCGATCTCGGCGATCCACTCGGCCACGTGGTCGAGGAAGTACCGGTCGTGGGTGACGGCTAGCACGGCGCCGGGGTACTTGGCGAGGTGCTGCTCGAGCCAGAGCACGCTCTCGGCGTCGAGGTGGTTAGTCGGTTCGTCCAGGAGCAGCAGGTCGGGCTTCTGCAGCAGCAGCTTGCAGAGCGCCACACGACGCTTTTCACCACCGGAGAGGTCGGCCACCGAGTAGTCGCCCGGCGGGGTGCGCAGCGCGTCCATCGCCTGGTCGAGCTGGGAGTCGAGGTCCCACGCGTCGGCGGCGTCGATCTCTTCCTGCAGAGTGCCCATCTCTTCGAGGAGCGTGTCAAAGTCCGCGTCGGGTTCGGCCAGGGCGGCGCTGATCTCGTTGAACCTGTCGACCTTCGCCTTGATCGGGCCCACGCCCTCCTGCACGTTCTCCAGAACCGTCTTGCTCTCATCGAGCTCCGGTTCCTGCATCAGGATGCCGACGGAGTAGCCGGGCGAGAGCCGGGCCTCACCGTTGCTGGGGGTGTCGAGCCCGGCCATGATCTTCAGGATCGTGGACTTACCGGCACCGTTGGGGCCCACCACGCCGATCTTGGCTCCGGGGAAGAACGACATTGTGACGTCGTCGAGAATGAGCTTGTCTCCAATGGCTTTGCGCGCGCGCACCATCGAGTAAATGAATTCAGCCATAGTGTTTACCAGTCTATTTGGCGCGTGGCTCCGACGAGACACGTTCCGGTTGCGAGCGTCGGCGCCACGATGCTGTGGTAACCGCCTGAGGATGGGCCGTTCTGCCCGACGATGCACGCGTCGGTGATCCGCACGGAGAACTGGATGGAGTCGACCGGCACGCCCTTGGTGGTGGTGTCGCTGGTCACTTCCATGGCCGACTTGTCGAATCCGGCGGCCACCAGAGCGTCGATGTAGCTGCGCCCGACGGGGTTCGGTTCCGTCGCGAGCATGGCGGCGATGACCGAGTCGAAGTAGCCGAGGTTGTCGGCGGCGGTTCCGTCGGCGACGAGGGCCGGGGCGGCATCCTCGGGTGCAGCCGGTGCCGCCGACGTGTCCGGGGTCTCGACCGCCGTCTGGGTGGGAGTGCCGGCGGGATCGCCCGGTGCGGCGGAGCAGCCGGCCAGGGCCAACCCGATCAGGCCCACCCCGGCCAGGCGCAATCCGGTCAGGCGTGATCCGGCCAGGCGCGATCCGGCCAGGCGCGATCCCAGGACGTTCGTCGCCCCGATCACGCTCAGTGGTCGGGTTCCGGTATGTGCGTCGAGAATGCGGGCCACGCGTCGTCCTCCCCCAGGGCCGCGCCCTGCGACCAAGGCTACGAGTCTATGCGGGCCGTGTTTCCATATCGGTCGACGGCCATGCCGCAGCGGGCTGGCCGGCACTCGGCTGGGCTGCACCGTACGGGTCACCGTCGTGCCGGTCAGCGCCCGGCTGGTCGCCGCTGGGCTGCTCGGCACCGGGCTGCTCGGCACCGGGTTGCTCGGCCGAAGCGGGCGGAGCACTTCTCACCAGGCTGGTCGTTCCCCAGCTGAGATTGTGACCGACGGCATCGGCCTCCACCTCGACGGAGGTTCCCGAGCGGTCCTGGTTCTCCCAGTCCCGGATGCGCAGACGCCCCGTCACCAGGACATGCTCGCCCTTCCGCACAGACTGTTCCACATTCTGCGCAAGCTGCCGGAAGCTCGACACCGTGTACCAATTGGTGTCGGCGTCGACCCAGGAGTTCTTCGACCGGTCGAACCGGCGCTGCCGGCACGCCAACCGGAACGAGGTGATGGCCAGACCGGAACTGGTGACGAGATGGCGCGGGGTGGTTGCCACGATTCCGGTCAGGGCGATGGTGTCGGTCACTTCTCTCTCCAGTTGGCACGAGGCGGTTGGCTGGCGGGCGCGGCCCCGGGTCAGTCCTCGTGCCGGGTTCGTGGCCCGGGACCGCGCTCCGTCCACTCTCTGCCAGGAGCCCACGCCCGACGCCATCGCATCCGCAGGTGTGGTCACGAGCACTGACTGTTCCGCTGTGGAGGAGGGGCGGTTCTAGAGTGACTTCATGACCTTCGCTGCTGCAGAGAACCGCTATTCCGAGATGCCGTACCGCCGAACCGGGAAGAGCGGCCTGAAGCTCCCCGCGCTTTCCCTGGGGCTTTGGCACAACTTCGGCCACGAACGCCCCCTGGACACCCAGCGCGGCATCCTGCGCCGGGCGTTCGACCTTGGCGTGACCCACTTCGACCTGGCCAACAACTACGGCCCGCCTCCCGGCTCGGCCGAGACCAACTTCGGTCGCATCTTCGCGGAGGACTTCCGCCCGTACCGCGACGAGATGATCATCTCCAGCAAGGCCGGCTACGACATGTGGGCGGGCCCCTACGGCGATTTCGGCTCCCGCAAGTACCTGCTCTCCTCCCTCGACGCGAGCCTCGGCCGCCTCGGCCTGGACTATGTCGACATCTTCTACTCGCACCGGCCTGACCCCGAAACCCCCATCGAGGAGACCATGGGCGCCCTGGCCACGGCAGTGCAGTCCGGCAAGGCGCTCTACGCCGGCATCTCCAACTACAGCCCGGAGCAGACCGTCGCCGCATACGCCGCCCTGGCCGAGCACAAGATCCCGCTGCTGATCCACCAGCCGCGCTACTCCATGTTCGACCGACACATCGAAGAGGGCCTGTTCCCGGTGCTCGACCGGCTCGGCATGGGCAGCATCGTCTTCTCCCCCCTCGCCCAGGGCCTGCTCACCGACCGTTACCTCGGCGGCACCGTTCCGGCCGACTCCCGGGTGGCCACCAGCCGGTTCCTCAACGAGAACTCGCTCAGCGAGACCTATCTCGAGCGCGCCCGCGCCCTGAACACCATCGCGGCGGACCGCGGCCAGACCCTCGCCCAGCTCGCAGTGACCTGGATCCTGCGCCAGCCGCAGGTGACCAGTGTGCTCGTGGGCGCCAGCAGCATCGGCCAGCTCGAGCAGACCGTCGCCGCCCTGGAGGCACCGGCTCTCGACGCCGACGAGATCGCCAGCATCGAACCGTACGCCGTGCACGGCACCGGCATGAACTAGTACGAGGCGGCGGCTGCCGGCATCCGGGTGGATGTCGGTGGTCGCCTCTACCGTGAGGGCATCCGCAATTCAGACCCGCCGTCGCAGTGGAGATCCCGATGATCACGTTGTCAGCAGACACCCGCCCGAACAGTGCCCGTCCCACTCCCACGCGCCGCCACGGGCCAAGCCTCGTGTCCGTTCGCGACGGACTATGGCGTGTGGTCGACAGATCGGGGGCCGTGCTCGGCCACATCGAACGAGAGGGTCACGGCGACACCGAACGCTACCTGGCCCGCCGGCTGCTCGGCGCGTCGCGGCGCATCGAGTTGGGAGCGTTCTGGCGGATCGACGACGCCGCGGACTGCTTCCGCTGAGCGAGTGCCTCTGCGCCTGACTGGCCGGGCCGGGCCGGCCACCGGTACGCTGACACGATGCCGCCCGAGTCGACGCCCGAGCCCGCCGCCAGACCCCCGGCAGGCGGGCCCGACGGCACGCCTCCCGCCGGGCCCCTGCCCGGCTCCCCCGCCACACCGGCTGCGCCGCCCGCACGCACCCGACGCGGTCTGCTCGGCGATCTCCTGACCGGCGCGGGGTTCCTGGGCCGCGGGTTCGGCCTGTGGATCACGTCGCCGCGGCTGATGCTGCTCGGCGCGTTGCCGGCGTTCCTCGTCGGCATCGTCTACCTGGCCGGGATCGTCGTGCTGCTGGTCAACCTCGACACCGTCGTGATCTGGGCCACACCCTTCGCCGACCGCTGGGCCGAACCCCTCATCCTCACCACCCGGGTGGCAGCCGCTCTGGTCTTCGTGGTCGTGGCCGCCCTCGTGGCCGTCTACACGTTCACGGCGGTGACGCTGGTGGTGGGCGACCCCTTCTACGAGCGCATCTGGACCGAGGTGGAGTCCAGGCTGGGCAACCCGCCGGCCGCCGTCCAACGCGGCTTCTGGCGCTCGTTGGGGCGTGCCGTCGGCGACGCCCTGCGGCTGCTCCTGCCTGCCGTCGGCGTGGGTCTGCTGCTGCTCGCCGGCGGTTTCGTGCCGCTCGTGGGACCGGTGGTCGTGGCCGTACTCGGCGCCGTGCTCGGTGGCTGGCTGCTGAGCGTCGAGCTCACCGGTCTGGCCTTCGACGCCCGCGGGTACACCCTCAGGGACCGGCGGCGAGCACTCCGTTCCCGCCGGCCGGTCGCCATCGGCTTCGGGGCGGCCACGTACCTGCTCTTCCTCATCCCGTTCGTCGCCGTGGTGGCGATGCCCGCGGCCGTGGCCGGCGCCGCGATGCTCAGCCGTGACACCCTCGGCATCGCGCCGGCCCGGCAGTAGCCAAATGGGTGGCGAGTTCTGCCACGCCGTGGGTGCTCCCGGCCCGCACCGGTTCTGGCCGGTACGCTTCCGCACATGCAGTGGTGGAATGATTTCGTAACCTGGCTCTCAGCGACCAGGAACCAGCCCGTGATTTTCAGCGCCGTCGTGCTGATCGTCGCCATTATCGTGGCCAGCCTCCTGGCGGCCTGGATCGCCCGTGGCGCGATCAAGCGCCTGATCGCCCAGCACGACCGTGCGCTCAAGGCCTCGGCCATCGGCACCATCGTGGATGCCGCGACCGAGGCGTCGGTTTGGAACTCGTTGACTCCGCAGGAGCAGGTGTTGAACGACCGCGCCGTCGGCCTGGCCGACATCCAGGTGCGGTTGCTGCCCATCAAGGGCGCCAACATCGCGGCCGATTGGGCCGCCCACCAGCTCGCCGAGCTCAAGCGCAGCTCGGCCACGTTCGGCTACCAGCTCGAGCCGGCTCTCGTGGAGTTCCGCGACCGCCTGATCGACTGGCAGAACAAGCCGTCTCGCGCCCGCAAGATCTTCCAGGGCGACCTGGACCGGTGGAAGACGCAGAACACGACCACGGAGAAGAACCTCCTGGCCGAGCAGGACGCCTGGGTGGCCCAGCAGCACCACGACCAGCACGCCGCCCCGGCCACGCCGTCGACCTCCAGCCCGCAGCCCCTCGGGTATGTTCCCGCGTCGACTTCCGCACCGGCCGCGGGTGCGACGGCGTACCCGTCCACGGAGACGCAGCGTCTGTTGGACGACGTGCAGGCCCTCGAGGTACGTCCGGCTCCGCTGCCCAACCCGTAACCACCACGCAGAAAGGCCGGTCCGCTCTCGAGCGGCCCGGCCTTTCTGCTGTCACGGCAACTTCTGTTCCGCTACTTCCACCAGTCGTCGAAGAGGGATGCCGGAACCTGGCGCTTGTGCTCGGTGCTGAGATACCGCCGCTCGATGGCTTCGGCCACATCAGCGTCGACGTCCTTGCCCTCGAGGAAGTCGTCGATGTGCTCGTACTGCATGCCGAGGTTGGCCTCGTCGGTCTGGCCGGGGTTGTCGTCGAGCAGGTCGGCCGTTGGCGCCTTGAGGTACAGGTGTTCGGGCGCGCCGAGCTCCATCAGCAGGGCCCGGCCCTGGCGCTTGGTGAGGCCGGTCAGCGGCAGCAGATCAGCGCCACCGTCACCGTACTTGGTGAAGAACCCGGTGACGGCCTCAGCGGCATGGTCGGTTCCGACCACAAGCAACCCGTTGGCTCCGGCGATGGCGTACTGCGCGATCATCCGCGAACGGGCCTTCACGTTGCCCTTGTCGAAGTCGGGCATGGGCGCGCCGGTGCTGTCGGCGAACTCGGCCTCGAAGCCATCGACGGCGCGCTGGATGTTGAAGGTGAGGTTCGACTCCGCGCCGATGAACTCCAGGGCGAGCTGGGCATCGTCCTCGTCGCGCTGCACCGCATACGGCAGCCGCACGGGCACGAACCGCGGGGTGTGCCCCTCCACGGTGAGCTCCTCGACGGCGAGTTGGCAGAGCCGTCCGGCCAGAGACGAGTCCTGGCCGCCGCTGATGCCCAGGATCAGACCCTTCGCGCCGCTGGCCAACAGGTAATCCTTGAGGAAGTCCACACGGCGACGGATCTCGGCAGCCGGGTCGATAGTCGGGGTGACGTGCAGTTCCGCGATGATTCGCGCCTGTTGTTCTCGCATGCCACGAATCTATCAAGTCAAGCCGCGAGGGCTGCCATATCCAGGCTGTGAGCCTCGCGGGCGAGTGCCGCATTGCACGTCCGTGCACCGCTACCGCAGAAGAAAACAACCCCGCCGGACCAGCCGGCGGGGTTGTGCTGTGCCCCCGGCAGGATTCGAACCTGCGACAAAGAGATTAGAAGGCTCCTGCTCTATCCCCTGAGCTACGGGGGCGCATAGCGCTTCAACGATACCGCAGTCGCGCCCGCGACCTCGCCCGCGGCGCGAACAGTGCGGTCTAGAGGGCTTTCGCGGTCGCGACCAGGACCTGCGCGAGCGTGGGCACACCCGACGCGCGGAACACCTCGTCACCGGCCGCGTTCCGCACGACGATCGTAGGGGTGTTGCGGATGCCGGCCGCTTCGGCCTCGGCGTTGTCCCTGGCCACGTCCAGCTCCCGCACGCTCGCGGCGGGGACGAGTCGTTCGACCTCGGCGAGAATCGCGCGGGTCTGCAGGCACGGCTCGCAGAACGCCGAGGAGAAGAAGATCAGTTCCATGTGCGGCTCCTAACCGTTGACCAGCGCGATGACGGCCACGACGGCCGACACGGCGGCGAGAAACAGGGAGACACCCACCAGCACGGCATGAACGATGAGGAAGCGCGTCGGCTTGCCCGACGCATCCCGGGCGCGGTCGTCCTGGCTGACCCGCTTGTAGAATCGCGGCCAGACCACCACGTTCCACACGGCGTTGATGAGCAGCAGGACGGCGAGTGTTGTAAGCATCGGGGCAAGTCTACGAGCCAACCGGCCCGATGAGCTGTCGGGGCCCACCGCTAGACTCGCCCCATGACAAACAGCAGTGACCGGTTGGTGTGGATCGACTGTGAAATGACCGGGCTCGACATCAATACCGACGAACTCGTGGAGATTGCGGTGGTCGTCACCGACTTCGACCTCAACATCCTCGACCCCGGGCTCGACATCGTGATCAAGCCGGATGCCTCCGCCCTGGAGAACATGGGCGACTTCGTGCGCAACATGCACACCTCCTCCGGGCTCATCGAGGAGATCCCGAACGGCGTCAGCGTGGCCGAGGCCGAGTATCAGGTGCTCGAATACGTGCTGCGTTTTGTGCCAGAGGACCAGCGCGCTCCCCTCGCGGGCAACTCCATCGGCACCGACCGTGCCTTCCTGGCGCGGTACATGCCGCGCCTGGACAAGCAGCTGCACTACCGCAACGTGGATGTCTCCTCCATCAAGGAACTCGCCCACCGTTGGTTCCCGCGCGCGTACTTCAACGCTCCCGCCAAGGACGGCGGCCACCGGGCCCTCGCGGACATCCTCGAGTCGATTCGCGAGCTGGCGTACTACCGCCAGAGCGTCTTCGTGGCCGACCCCGGACCCACGAGTGCCGAAGCAAAATCGCACGCAGCGGCCGTTGTGAACATCTTCGCCCAAAACGTGTAATAGAATTCTTGAGTTGCCTTCGCTGACAGAGGGAAGCAGCACATGGTGGGTATAGCTCAGCTGGTAGAGCGCCTGGTTGTGGTCCAGGAGGTCGCGGGTTCAAGCCCCGTTACTCACCCCACGTCAGAACAGTCCCGGTCTCAACAGACCGGGACTTTCTGCTTTAACGCGTGCCATGCTGAGTGGATGCTCATGCTCAGCCACGACGACTTCGAACGTCTCGTCATCGACGAACTCGATCTGCTCCCCGACGACATGGTCGACGGCCTCGACAACGTCATCTTCGTGGTGGAGGACCGCCCCGAAGACGGCAGCCTGGACACCCTCGGCCTGTACGACGGCGTGGCCCTGACCGAACGGGGCCAGTACGGCTTCGGCGAGATGCCCGACCGTATCATCATCTTCCGCGAGCCCCTGCTGGCAATCGTGGCCGATCTCGAGGAGCTCCGGGACGAGGTGCACGTGACCCTGGTGCATGAAATCGCGCATTTCTATGGGATCGACGACGACAGGCTGCACGAGCTCGGCTGGGCCTGACCCGGACCGGCTACCCTGAACCATGAGCAGATTTCGTCCCGGCCGTGTGATCGGTATCTCGGTGGGAACGCTCGTGATCCTGATGATCGGAGTCTACGGACCCGCCACCCTGCTGGGCCCGCTGCCCACCGCCGCCGTGACGCTCATGACACCGGACGCTCCGGTCGCGGCATCCACCCCGGCGCTTCCGGCCGCCGGAACGAGCGGCATCCTGGCCCTCACCCCGGTCTCGGAAGCCGCCGACGCCGCTGACACCGACACGGCCGCCGCGACCGACGGCGCCGCGGCACTGGGCGCGGCCCCGATCGCGACCGGTGGGGGCGCGGAAGCCCTGCCGATGGCATCCGCCGCCAAGATCATCACCGCGCTCGTGGTGCTCGACGCGAAGCCCCTCGCGGTGGGCGAGGCCGGCCCGGCCTACTCGCTCGTCACCGCGGACTACCAGGACTACCTCGACTACACCGCCGAGGACGCCCGGACCGTCATCGTGTTCCCCGGGGAGAGCTGGACGGAACGCGAAATGCTGCAGGCCATGATCCTGGGCTCCAGCAACAACCATGCCGATACCCTCGCCCGGTGGGCCTTCGGTTCCGTCGACGCCTACCTCGCCGCCGCCAACGAGTGGCTGGCCGCCAACGGGATGGGCGACACGACCGTCGTCGATGCGAATGGGCTGTCCGACGGGAGCGCCGGCACGGGCGCCGACCTGGCCCGCATCGCGGCCCTCGCCGCGACCAACCCGGTCATCGCGGACATCATCGCCAAGCCCGCCTCAGCGCTGGTCGGCCAGCGCGGGGTCAACAACACCACCGCCTACCTGCCCGACGAGGGCATCACCGGCATCTCGCGCAGCTACACGGATGCCGGCGGCGTCTGCTTCCTCTTCACCGCCGCGGTGACCGTCGACACGGAGACCTTCACGTTCGCGGGCGCGTTCCTCGGCGAACCCGACTACGACACGCTCACCGCCGATCTGACGGCCCTGATGGCCTCGGCCC
Source organism: Cryobacterium arcticum (assembly GCF_001679725.1). Taxonomy (NCBI): domain Bacteria; kingdom Bacillati; phylum Actinomycetota; class Actinomycetes; order Micrococcales; family Microbacteriaceae; genus Cryobacterium; species Cryobacterium arcticum. Next base: position 2,267,823 of record NZ_CP016282.1, read on the forward strand.
GCGCGGGGATCACCCAGCTGCCGGTGTTGACCCAGGGGGACGCCTACGCCACCCTGACGACAGCGTGGGGCGACACCGCCGATGCCGTGGTCGGCACGCCCAAGACCCGCTTCGGCTGGCAGGCCGCCACCCCGGGCGAAGCCGTCGTGGACCTCGACGCCGTGGCCACCGGGCGCGCGGGCAGCAGTGTCGGCCGGGTCACGGTGGACGCGTTCGGTGAGAGCGTCTCGTCGAACCTCAAACTGGAGAGAACCCTGACCGACCCCGGTCCGGGTTGGCGCCTGCTGCACCCGATTCCGCTGATCACCGCGCTCATCGACTCCCAGTAGCACCCCGCAGACACCGAGCGGCAGCGCTTGTACAACACGCCGCCGATATGACACGGCGCCGACATGACACGGTGCCGATATGACACAGCGCCGATACAGCAAACGCCGGCCCGGGTATCCCGGGACCGGCGCTGACCTGCTGTGGTGTTAGAGAGCTGAGCCCCGATCGGGCTCGTCGTTCGACTCGACGGGGTCGCTGTCGCTGGAGTCGAAGGCGTAGCGCACGTGCAGCTTGCCCTGCACCTCGCGGGCGTCGACCTCGTCGTACCAGAACAGCGATTCCATGCTGTCGACGGCGGCGACCATGCTGATGCGTTCGTCGTGCTTGCCGTGCAGGAGCACGCGGGTGTCGGTCTGACCCTCCAGGGGGCCGTCCACGAACTCGACGGTGTATTCGGTGTTCTCGCTCTGGGGTGTTGTCATACCCCCAACTTACTGCGGAGACGCGTTTTCGGCTGGGTTCCACGGCGTGTCCGCTGCAGCCGTCTGAGGGCGCGAGCGCGGCGGAGTGGCCAGCAGCCGCACCGTGGCCTGCCGTTCGGGTGTCTCCCGGTCGCGGTAGCCCGCCCAATCCCGTTGCCACTGGTCCCAGTGTGCCTCGAACACCCCGCCGTCCCGGGCCAGAGCGCGCTGTTTGCGGATGCCGTCGTCGGCATCCAGCCACACCCGCACATCGCTCACGGACGCGTGGGCACGGGCCAAGGTGCCGCAACCCTCGACGATCAGCGGCCGGTCGGCGGGCACGGCGTGCCACTCGGCCGCAGCCTCGGTCCCCCAGTCGAACCGGCGCCACCGAGCCGGGGCCCCGTCGTGGCGCGGAACGAGGACCTGCGTGCGGATGTGCTCGATCGCCGCCTCCAGCCCGGCCCAGCCCGGGTAGATGTCGTCGAGCCGCACCAGGGTCGGCGCGACCGGTCCCGGCCAGGCTGCCACGAGGGCATCCGCGAGGGTGCTCTTGCCCGCCCCGCTCGGACCGTCGATGAGCACCACGGCACGCCCGCCCGCCCGGTGGCGGCCGAGGGCCCGCATCGCGTGAAGCACCGGGGCCAGCAGGGCGCCGCTACCCGTCGCATCGGCGGGCGCGCCGGGGCCGGGCGGCACCGCCGCCGCAGCGCACAGATCAGGCGAGGACAAAACGCCACGTTCCCGCCAGCACGGCCGCCGAGATCGCCGCGGCGGCGATGGTGAGGCCCAGGGCCACGACCACGACATCACGGCGGCCGAAGACCGACTCCCGAGCCCAGCTGCGCGGTTCGTCACTGCCGAAGCCCCTGGCCTCCATGGCCGTGGCGAGTTTGCTGCCCCGGCGCACCGACAGCACCAGCAGGGCGAACGCCAAGCCGGCAAACCGGCGTGCCCGGCCGCGCAGTCCGCCGCCGTCGCCCACCCCTCTGGCCCGTCGGGCCAGGGCGAGCGAGTGCCAGTCGTCGATGAACATGCCCACGAGCCGCAGGCCGGCCAGGGCGCCGAGCACGAATCGTGCGGGCAGGCGCACTACCTGCGCCAGCCCGTCGGCGAGGTCGGTCGGGTCGGTCGTGGCGAGCAGCACAATGCCCGGGATGCCGATGGCCAGCACCCGCAGACCGATCGCGAGTCCGAGCGCAACCGACCCCTCGGTGATCGTGACGAGGCCGGCGCCCCACAGCACCGCACCGGAATCCTGCCCGTAGAGCACCGTGGTGAGCATCCCGAAGGGAGCGGCGATCCAGACCGGGGCGGTGCGCAACCAGAATTGCCGGGCGTTCAACCCGCACCAGGCCAGCAGCACGGCCTCCAGCAGCAGCGCCGTCGCCGCCGACACCCAGTCGATGGAGAGCATCAACGCACAGCTGATCAGGAGGGCCACGGCGAGTTTGGCGACCGGGTTCACCCGGGCGATGGCACTGGGACGGATCTCGGGGGTCATCATGCTCATGGCGCGCCCGTCTCGGCCGGCGTCGTCGGCGTCGCAGCGGATGCGGGCACGATCGTGCCGGTCGAGATTGCGCCGGCCGATGCGGGGCCGGCTGCGGGCGCCATCACGAACCGGGCATCCGCGAGGGCGTCGACGAAGTGGTCGTCGTGGGTGACGGCGACCACGGCCGTGCCCGTGTCAAGGAGTTCGGCAAGCAGCCGCACCAGTTCCGACCAGGTGCGGGAGTCCTGTCCGAAGGTGGGTTCGTCCAGGATCAGGAGCCGGGGCCGTGTGGCCAGCACTGTCGCCACCGACAGCCGGCGCTTTTCGCCGCCGGACAGAGTGAAGGGGTTGGCATCGGCGAGGTGCTCAAGGCGCAACCGGTCGAGGAGGCCGTCGACGCGGTCGGCCACGGCGGCGTCGCCGAGGCCGAGGGCGCGCGGGCCGATGGCGAGTTCGTCCCGCACGGATCCGGCCAGGAACTGGTGTTCAGGATCCTGGAACACAGTGCCGATGCGTTCGAGGAGGTCACGGGAGCGCCACGAGTGCGGGTCGGCACCCGGGATGCTTCCGCGCCGGGGTCCGCGTCCGGCTGCGCGCACGGGGCCGCCTGCGGCGACTGCCGTCAGGGCGGCCGTGGCGGTGAGCTGTCCCCCGGCCGGTGCCAGGAGCCCGGCCAGGGTCAACGCGAGCGTGGACTTTCCAACACCGTTGGGCCCGGTGATCGCCGTCGCGGTGCCCGCCGTCACGTCGAGGTCGATCCCTTCGGCCGCCACCATGGGGTGCCGGCGGGCAAAGGGCACCCGTCCCACAGCGAGACCGGCGGTGCTGAGGAGCACCTCGCCGGTGCGCTCGGGCAGCGGGCGCCGTTGGGGACGAGCGGGCGGGAAACGCGGGATCCACACTCCCGCGGCCGCCAGCCTGGCGCCCTCCGCCGTGAGCACCGAGGAGGTGGGCCCATCGGCCAAGATACCGCCGGCCGGGTCGAGCACGATGATGCGATCGACGATGTCCTGCCAGACCGCCACCCGGTGCTCGATCACGATGAGGGTCGCGCCCGAGGCCTGCACCGAACGGTGCACGGCATCGCGCACCTCCACGACGCCGGCGGGGTCGAGGTTCGCGGTCGGTTCGTCGAGCAGCACCAGGCCCGGTCGCATGGCGAGCACCCCGGCCAGGGCCAGCCGCTGTTTCTGGCCGCCGCTGAGCGCGCTGGTCGGATGCCGCAGCGGCAGGTCCAGCCCGACCTCGTCGAGGGCCTGCGTGACCCGCGGCCAGATCTCGGTCCTGGGCACACCCAGGTTCTCGCAGCCGAACGCGACATCGTCGCCGACGCGGGCCAGGACCACCTGCGAGTCGGGGTCTTGCAGCACGAGACCGACCCGGCCGCGCGCCTGACGCGGCCGGATGCCGTCGATGAGCAGCTCGCCGGTCTCGTCGCCGTCTTCGTCGTCACCGAGCACCCCGGCCAGGGCGTGCATCAGGGTGCTCTTGCCGGCCCCGCTGGGTCCGAGTACGAGTACTCGCTCGCCGGGGCGGATGTCAAGATCGAGTCCGGAGACCGCCGGCCGGCTGCGTCCGGCGTGCCGCCAGCCCCAGCCGGAGGCCGTGACCCTCGCGCCGGTCACGCGCTCATCCCGCGGCGTCGGAGCAGGCATCCGCCCACCCTCACCGCGTGGTCTGCGACGGGGTCTCGGTCTGCCGCAGAGCGCTCTCGCCAGGCCCGTCCTGGCCAGACGGGTCCTGGCCAGACGGGTGCTGGCCAGACGGGTTCTGGCCAGACGGGTTCTGGCCCGTCTGGCCGACCCGGCTCGCCTCCCGACCGGCCGCGAACCGGCTGAGCGCGCCCGTGCGGGCCAATCCCCGCACGGCAAGCCAGGACAGCAGGCCCGCGAGCACGGTGCCCGACACGACGGCGGACACGATGTAGACGGCCTTGTAGCCGACGTCGAGGGCGGCATAGCTCGTGAAGGTCGTGTCCAGCAGGCCGACCGCCACGCCGGCGCCGGCGCCGGCCAGCAGGGCCACGCCCAGCCGCCAGTTCGCGTAGAGGAAGAGCGCGAGGACGATCTCGGCCCCGAGTCCTTCGATGATGCCCCAGATCAGCGTCGAGAATCCCCACTGGGTTCCGATCAGCATGGAGACGACCGCCGCGACGACCTCGGTGTAGACGGCCGCTCCGGGCTTACGGATGATCAGTCCGCCGAGAACGCCGGCGAACAGCCAGCCGCCGGCGAGCAGTCCCTCCAGGCCGGGGGTGAAGGCGAGCAGGGCGCTGAGCGGCGACCAGGCCAGTCCCCACGCCCAGAAGATGACGCCACTGGCGACGCCGATGACGCTGGCCACGACGATGTCCACGACGCGCCATTTCAGCACCCGAGGCGTGCGGGGTGTCGACGCGGTCAGACGTTTGGTTGATGCATGCACTGGTCGTGCCCTTTCCGTAGATGAATACAGGGCACGGGATTGAGAAGCCTCCCTGCGCTGGCATGATCCAGATCAGGTTCGACGGTCGAAGCTGAAGTAGCTTCCTCTCAGCCCGGTTCACCGGACTCCCGTGTTCGATTCGAGTATAGACCGGCTGCGGGCACGGCGAAGCGGCGGGAGGCGGTCTCCGCTCCCCCGCGCGGGCCGTGCCGGCCCTGGCTTAGCGCTTGAGCGCGCGGATGATGCGCGCGATGGCCTTGCCGCTCACCCACACGAAGGGGATGCCGACGGCAAGCAGGGAGATCACGTTCGGCTCGAACCGGGCGGCCCCGCCCGACTTCACATAGGCGCCGATCGGGATGGCCATGCCGCCGCCGCCGCCGCCCGCCGCGCCCTCGGCGTCGTCGCCCTCGCCACCGCCGCCGAAGCCGTACTGCACGAGGGCGACGGGCACTATCGTGACGCCCTCGATCTGCACGGGGTCTCCGTAGGCCGACCGCACACCGATGTACCGAGCGTTTTCTGCGAGCTTCAAGGCGAGATTAGTCATGCTGAAAGGCTACCCCCACTCCCCCGAACCGGTCAGGACCAGCCCGCCGCGCCGGGCCGGATGTCACGGCCGGATGTCACGCCCGGATGTCACGGACGGATGTGACGCCCGCAGGTCACGGCCGGTTCTGATCCGGCCGGCTCGCGGGTCCGGCATCCGGGGTGCCGAACGGGTGCACGTCCCGTTTCGGCGCGCTGCCCCCGCCCAGTTGGGAGGCCGGGCGCACGATGCCCCGGCCGAAGCGCGCGGTGACGGTGTCGACGGCCAGTTCGGCCTCCCGCCAATCATCGTCGTCGTCCCAGAGGCCGAGCCCGGACCCGTCGCCGTTGCCCAGCTGCTCGGCACGAACCCCGATGAGGCGCACCCGGATGCCCCGCGCGGCGAGCACATCGAAGCTCGCGGCGACCTCCTCGTAGATGCGCCGGCCCACGTTGGTGGGGTCGGCGAGGGTGCGGGAGCGGGTCACGGTGCTGAAGTCCGCGTACCGCAGCTTGAGCACCACGGTGCGCGCGACGAGACCATTGCCGCGGAGTTTCGCGGCCACGGCGTCCGACTGCCGCAGCAGTTCGCTGCGCAACCGGGCGACATCCGTCACGTCGTGCTCGAAGGTGACCTCGTGCCCGATGCTCTTCTCCTCGCGCTCCAGGTTGATCGAGCGGTGGTCGATGCCCCAGGACAGGTCGTGCAGCTTCTGCGCGCCGGCCACCCCGACGGCGCGTTCGAGCGTCTCGCGGGAGGCGTGGGCGATGTCGCGCACGTGGCGGAGCCCGAGCGCCAGCAGGGCCTGCTCGGTCGTGGCACCGACGCCCCAGAGTGCTCCGACGGGCAACGGATGCAGGAACCCGATCGTGTCGTCGGCGGGAATCACCAGCAGGCCGTCGGGCTTGGCCCGGCCGGAGGCCAGTTTGGCCACGAACTTCGTGGAGGCGGCTCCCACCGAGCAGGTCAACCCGGTCTCGGCGAACACCCGGGCTCGGATCTTCTGCGCGATCTCGGCGGGCGACCCGTGCAGGCGGCGGGCGCCGGCGACGTCGAGGAAGGCCTCGTCGATACTGAGCGGCTCGACCAGCGGGGTCATGTCCGCGAAGATGCCCATCACCTGCCTGGACACCTCCGCGTAGCGGCTCATGTGCGGTTCGAGGACCACGGCGGCCGGGCAACGGCGCAGGGCGACCGCCATGGGCATGGCGGAGTTGACGCCGTACTTGCGGGCCACATAGTTCGCCGCCGTCACCACCGAGCGGCCGGAACGGTGACCCACGATGACGGGCAGGTGGGCGAGCTCGGGGTGGTCGAGCAGCTCGACGGAGGCGAAGAACGCATCCATGTCGATGTGCAGCATGGTGGCCGTGCTGTCATCGACGTCGATCCCCGTCGTCTGCCGGTCACTGCCGTCCTGCTTGCTCATGCAGCGTACCTTTCTGCCGCCCAGGCCGCGAGTTCGAAACTACCTTCGATAATAACGGCTGCGCGGCCGGACGGGGCCGAACGTTGGTCAGAAGCCGAAGTCGCCGCCGAAGTCGCCGCCGCCGAAGTCACCGAAGCCGCCGGAGTCCCCGCCGGCGTCGGAACCCGGGTCAGCGGATGCGTCGGCACCGGAGTCACCGGATGAGTCCTCGGATCCCGCGTCGGCGGAAGCATCCGCTTCGCCGCCGGCGTCGGGAAGGAAGGTGCTGACCAGGGCCGAGCCCACGACGTATCCGGCCACAGTGCCGAGCAGGGAGGCGCCGAGCATGCTGCCGAAGCCCGGGCCCTGGCGGCCGCCGGGCTGGTCGCCGCCGAAGGCGCGGTCCAGGGTGCCGGGCTGGCGCAGCTCGGCACGGGTGGCGGACTTCGCCAGGGTGGCCGGTTCTGCATTGGCAGGGCGCTCGCCCTCCATGGCGTTGTCCGTGAGCTGGCGGAAGAGCAGGTCACGTTGTTCGTCGGTGAGCTTGCTGAACGCCTCGGTGTGCACCTGTTCGATGGTCTCCGGCGGTGCAGTGCGCAGGAGGTACCGATAGCGTTCCACCGCGATCTCATCCTCGGTGCGGCGAGGTGCTGCCGTGCCGCCCGGGGCTGTGTTGCGCCGGGGCTGTTCGGGCTCTTCGGGGCGGCCCAAGAGGCGATCGAGGAATCCCATGTGCGTTCTCCTTCTGTGCGGGTTCCCCAGCCTAGGCGTCGGCCGGGTCCGCGGACAGGACCGCGGACAGCGACTCCAGCGCATTCACAGGGTCGTCGCCGGCCGGGATCAAGACGACGCTCGTCGCCCCGGCCGCGTGCAGCTCGTCGATCCGGCGGCGCGCGGCCGCGGGGGTGCCGACGACGGCCAGCTGGTCGACCCAGGAGTCCGGCAGGGCACGGGCGAACTCGCCGCGGCTGGGGCTCGACGCCCGCAGGGCCGTGAACTCGGCGGCAAAGGGAAGCACCCGGATGTGGGGAGCCCAGTCCGGCTCCCCGATCCACTCGAGTGCCGCCCGCACCGCGTCCCTGGCCCGCCCTGGGTCTTCGTCGACCGCGGCCATGTTGTAGGCGACCACGTGCCGTGCCGTCGGCGCCGGAGCCGGCGGGCGGATGCCGGGAAAGCCGAAAGCGGACGGCTCGGCAGTGTGCCCGGCGTCGAGGGCAGCCAGGGCCTCTCCCAGGTATTCGGGGGTGACGGGTTCGGCCAGCACCACTCCGTCGGCGGCCCCGCCCGCCAGGGCGAGCGACTTGGGTCCGCGCACCCCCGCGAGGACCGGCGGAACGCTCGCCGGCGGCCCGGCCAGGCTCACGGCATCCGCCCGGGTGTAGTGGCCGGACTCGGTCACGCTCGCGCCGCGCAGGAGGGCGCGCATCATGTCGAGATTCTCGGCGAGCATGCCCAGGGGGCTCGCCGGCCAGATGCCGGCCTGTTTCATCCAGCCGGGCATGCCGTGGCCCACGCCCACCCGCAACCGGCCGGGGAAGAGTTCGGCGAGGGTCGAGACCTCCAGGGTCGCGAACACAGGGTTGCGAGCCGCGGCGGGCATGATACCGATGCCCACGACGATTGTGCTGGTGGCGGCGAGGATCACTGCTGCCTGGGCGATTCCGCCGCGGAAGAAGCAGTCCTCGACGACCCAGATCTCGTCGAAACCGAGTTCCTCCGCGCGCCGGGCGAAGGGCACGAAACTCGCGGCGGGCAGGTCGCGTGGCTGCATCACGGCAATGGCACCGGACATGGGTTCCTCATCTCAACCGGGGACGGCGGCGCCCTTGCGGCGCTGCATCACTCACGAATCTATTGTCCGGTCCGGGCGGCACGGGTGATGCACGCCGAATCGACGGAAAAAGTTTCTGAGGGCGGGTGAGACGAATCCGCACCTGCCGGACATTCATAGCTAAGGGGATAACCGATTCGGGGGAATTATGCAGCGGTACGGCTCGGAAGCCAGGGGAACAGAGCTACTCGGGGGTGCACGGTCCGGCGACGGTCAGTTCGGGGGAACTCAGCCGGATGGGGGACGGGCGTGGTCCGGGGGGACACGGCCGGGCCGGACCGAGGCGCTGGGCGCGGTGACCCGGTGACCGACGTGGCCGAGAAGCTCGCGCGCAAGGCGGAGCACGGCACGCCAACGCGTCAGATGCAGCTGACCCTCGCCCATATCGGGGTGTGGTCCAGCACCAAACTCGCCCTGGTGGTCTCGGTATGCCTGAATCTCGTGACGGTGGCGTTCATCTTCGGCGTCGCCCAGTTGCTGGGCGACGCCGACGTGGTGAAGACCCTCACCTCTTCGTATGAGGACCTCACGACGAAGACACTCAACCTCAGCGTGATCCTTGACGGCAACACGGTGGCGGGTTTCGCCGCCGCCGTCGTGGTGCTCAACACTGTGCTGGTGACAGCTTCCGGCGCTATCTACGCGGTCTTGTTCAACCTCAGCGTGCGCGCCACCGGCGGTACCCTGACCGGGTTCCGCAACCCGTAGCATCCGCCCGTCCGGGGAGGAATGCCCGCGGCCACGATGTCGTTAGACCCACAGAGACGATCAGTTCTCGGCGGATGACGCGTGACCAGCACAGAATTGAGACCTGCGTGACCACAGACACAGTGACTACAAACTCAGAAACCGACACCGACGGCACAACCGCATCCTCGACGGCCATGACGGACGCGTCACCGGGCACAGCCGACATCGACTGGTTCGCCCTGCAGAAGCAGGCCCATCATGAATTCAGCGTGCGCGTGGCCGCCATCGACGACTGGAGCGCCCCGACCCCGGACGTCGAATGGAATGTGGGCGACCTTGTACGCCACGTCGTGCAGGAGCAGCAATGGATTCCGCCGCTCCTGGCCGGTCTCACCCTCGCCGAGGCCAGGCGTCAGGTCGAACCGCTCGGCGACGACCTGGCCGCGGAGTGGCACACCTACTCGGCACGCGCCACCCAGGCCTGGCAGGATGCGCCGGCGGACGCCCCGGTGCAGCTCTCCTACGACACCGTCACGGTGCTGGACTACCTGCGCGAGCAGGTGTCCGACGTGACGATCCACTCCTGGGACCTGGCCAGGGCCACTGACGCCGACGAGGGTCTGGACCACACCCTGGTCGGCGCGGTCTGGACGGTCTTCGAACCGCAGCGCGACGCCCTGGAAGCCAGCGGCCTGTTCGACTCGCCCGTTCCGATGCCCGAGGACGCACCCCTGCAGTCGCGCCTCCTGGCCCTCACCGGGCGCGACGACCGCCGCTGACGGACACGCCGCGACCGGCGGAGCGCTAGCCGATGGAGGTGCCGAAGAGCAGGCCGAGCAGGTAGGTGACGCCGGCGGCCCCGAAGCCGATGGCCAGCTGGCGTAGCGCACGCTTGAGCGGCGGACCGCCGGAGAGCAGGCCGACGACGGCCCCTGTGGCCAACAGGGCCAGGCCCACCAGCACGGCAGCGACGATGATCGCGGCGATGCCCTGCATCCCGAACAGATACGGCAGCACCGGAAGGAGCGCACCGGAGGCAAAGAAGCAGAAGCTCGACACCGCGGCGCCCATGCCCGTGCCGATGGCCTCGTGCTCGTCGATTTCCGGCTCGGTGGCCACCGTGAGCTTGCTCAGGTCGAGCGCGTCTGTGGCGATCGCCACGGTGCGCAACACCTCGCGGGCGTGCACCTCGGCCTCCGCCGCGGTCATGCCTTGCGCACGGTAGACGAGGGTGAGCTCGTTCGCGGCCACGTCGAGGTGCGAGAGCACGCTCCGGGTGGCCGGATTGGGCGTGGACGCGTCCAGGAGCTCGCGTTGGGACCGTACCGAAACATACTCCCCCGCACCCATCGACAGCGCCCCGGCGAGCAGGCCCGCGATACCGGTGAACAGGATGGTCGCGGCGGGCACACCGGTGGCTCCGATGCCCAGCACGAGGGCCAGGTTGCTCACCAGGCCGTCGTTGACGCCGAACACGGCGGCCCGGAAAGTGCCGGACAGGCGTTGACGGCCCCGAGCGGCCAGTCCGCGGACGACCTCTTCGTGGATGCGCTCGTCGGCGGCCATGGCGCTCGTGGCGTCGGCATCCCCGTCGTACGGCGAGCGGGCCTCGGCCCGCTGAGCGAGCGCGAGAACGAAGACCGACCCGAATCGGCGAGCCAGGAGACCGAGGATGCGGGTGCGCAGCGCACCCTTCTTCGGCGAGCCCACCCGGTCGCCGAGCAGCTGGCGCCAGTGCTCCTCGTGCCGGCCCTCGGCCTCGGCCAGGGCCAGCAAGATCTCGCGTTCCTCGCCGCTGCGGCGACCGGCAAGGTCGCGGTACACGGCCGCCTCGGCCTGCTCGTCGGCGAGGTACTGACGCCAGCGGCGGATGTCGGCGTCGCGCGGCTGGTTGGAATCCGCTACGGCGATCATGACTGCGGTGCCAGCTCGAGGGAGCGCTGGGAGACCCGGGCCGATTCGTGCGGGCCGGAGCCGTCGAGGCCCCAGAACGGTTCCTCGAAGTGCACGACCCAGATGGCTTCTCGACCCACGACGGGGGCGTAGAGGGCCGAGCCGACCAGTTCGCCCGGCGCGGTGATGACCCCGACCGGGTCCTCGATCATCGAGTCCGGGTAGCGGCTGCGGTCCAGCCGCACCACGACCTGCATGCCGACGCCGAACGCGGCGGCCGCCCCCGTCGTGTCGGGGGCGTCCACCGGGCGGCGCTTGAAAAGGGCCATTATTCGGCCGGCTCCTGTGCGGACTCGGCCGATGTCGACACGGCTCGTTCGAGCACGAGTTCGCGCACCCTGGCGGCATCCGCCTGGCCGCGCATGGCCTTCATGACCGCGCCGATGACAGCGCCGGCGGCTTGAACCTTGCCGTCGCGGATCTTGGCGAGCACGTCGGGCTGCGAGGCGAGCGCCTCGTCGATGGCGATGACGAGGGGTCCGTCATCGCTCACGACGGCGAGTCCCCGGCTGGCGACGACCTCGCTGGGCGTGCCCTCCCCCGCGATGACGCCCTCGAGCACCTGGCGCGCCAGGCGGTCGGTGAGGGTGCCGTCGGTGATCAGCTCGATCAGCGCGGCGACCTGCACGGGAGTGACCAGGCTCTCGGCGGAGACGCCGGCGGCGTTGGCCAGGCGGGCGATCTCGCCGGTCCACCATTTGCGGGCGGCCTGGGCGGGCGCGCCGGCGGCAATGGTGGCCTCCAGAACGTCGAGGAGGTCGGAGTTGACGACGTCCTGGAACTCGAGGTTCACGAAACCCCAGTCGGCCTGCAGGCGCTTGCGGCGGGCCGCGGGCGGCTCGGGCAGGGTGGCGCGCAGCTCTTCGACCCAGGCGCGTGACGGGGCGACGGGCACCAGGTCGGGCTCGGGGAAGTAGCGGTAGTCGTCGGCGTCGCTCTTGGGCCGGCCGGCGGAGGTGACGCCGGTGTCCTCGTGCCAGTGCCGGGTCTCCTGTGTGATCGTGCCGCCAGCGGTGAGCAGCGCCGCCTGGCGCTGGATCTCGTAACGCACGGCGCGTTCGACGCTGCGCAGCGAGTTGACGTTCTTGGTCTCGGTGCGGGTGCCGAGGATGTTCGAGCCGCGCGGGCGGAGGGACACGTTCGCGTCGCAGCGCACGTTGCCCTCTTCCATGCGCGCGTTGGAGACGCCGAGCGCCTTGACGATCTCACGGATGGCGGCGACGTAGGTCTTGCCGATCTCCGGGGCGTCGGCTTCGGCGCCCTCGATCATCTGGGTGACGATCTCCACCAGCGGCACGCCGCCGCGGTTGTAATCCACCAGCGAGTAGTCGGCGCCCTGGATGCGTCCGGCCGCGCCGCCCATGTGGGTGAGCTTGCCGGCGTCGTCCTCCATGTGGGCGCGCTCGATGTCGACCGTGACCTGGCGGCCGCTCTCCAGTTCGATGGTGAGCTGGCCGTTGAACGCGATCGGCTCGTCGTACTGCGAGGTCTGGAAGTTCTTCGCGGTGTCGGGGTAGAAGTAGTTCTTGCGGGCGAACCGGCTGGTCTCGGCGATCTCGCAGCCGAGCGCCAGCCCCAAGCGGATCGACGATTCGATGGCCTGGCGGTTCACCTGCGGCAGCCCGCCGGGCAGGCCGAGGCAGGTGGGGCAGGTGTTGGTGTTGGCGCCGGAGCCGAACTCGTTGGCGCAGCCGCAGAACATCTTGGTCTTGGTGTTGAGTTCGACGTGCACCTCGAAGCCGAGCACCGGCTCGAACAGTTCGAGGGCCTTGTCGTAGTCCATCAATTCGGCTTTCGCCATCAGACGGCGCCCCCTTCGGTTGCGAACATTTCGGTGTGGGCCAGCTGGGGCGCCTGGCTGAGCAGGGTGTGCCCCCACTGCGCCTCGAGCAGCTGCTCGACGGCGGCGCCGAACGTGTACAGGCGGGCATCCGCGCGGGCGGGGGCCATCACCTGCAGGCCGACGGGCAGGCCGTCTTCGGGCGCGAGGCCCATCGGCAGGCTCATGCCGGGGATGCCGGCGAGGTTGGCCGGGATGGTGGTGATGTCGTTGAGGTACATCGCCATCGGGTCGTCCATCTTCTCGCCGAACTTGAACGCCGTGGTCGGCGCGGTCGGTGAGACGAGCAGGTCGACCTGGTCGAACGCGGCGGCGAAGTCACGCTGGATGAGCGTGCGCACCTTCTGGGCGCTGCCGTAGTAGGCGTCGTAGTAGCCGGCGCTGAGAGCGTAGGTGCCCAGGATGATGCGGCGCTTGACCTCGTCGCCGAATCCGGCGTCGCGGGTGGCGGCCATGACGCGCTCGCTGGTGAGCGGGCCGTCTTCCGGGTTGACGCGGATGCCGAAGCGCACCGAGTCGAAGCGGGCCAGGTTGCTGGACGCCTCGGCCGGCAGGATCAGGTAGTAGGCCGAGACCGCGTACTCGAAGTTCGGGGCGCTCACCTCGCTGACGATGGCGCCGGCGGCGGAGAGCAGCGCCAGGGTCTCCTCGAAGCGCTGCTTGACCCCGGCCTGGAAGCCGGCGCCGTTGAGCTCCTTGATCACGCCGACACGCACGCCCTTCAGGGCGCCGTCCTTCAGGCCAGCCTGGGCCGCGGCGGTCATGGACGGCCAGGCATCCGTGAGGGAGGTGGAGTCGAGCGGGTCGTGGCCGCCGATCACGTCGTGCAGCAGCGCGGCGTCGAGCACCGTGCGGGTGACGGGGCCGACCTGGTCGAGCGAGGAGGCCAGAGCGATCGCGCCGTAGCGGGACACCCCGCCATAGGTGGGCTTGACGCCGACGGATCCGGTGACGGCGGCGGGCTGGCGGATGGACCCGCCGGTGTCGCTGCCGAGTGCGAGGGGCGCCTCGAAGGCGGCGACGGCCGCGGCCGAGCCGCCGCCGGAGCCGCCGGGGATCCGGTCGAGGTCCCAGGGGTTGTGGGTGGGGCCGTAGGCGGAGTGTTCGGTGGAGGAGCCCATCGCGAACTCGTCCATGTTGGTCTTGCCCAGGGGAATGAGGTCGGCGTCGCGGATGCGCTTGACGACGGTGGCGTCGTACGGCGGGATCCAGCCTTCGAGGATCTTCGATCCGGCGGTGGAGGGCATGTCGAGGGTGGCGAGCACGTCCTTGATGGCGATCGGCACGCCGGCCAGGGGCCCGAGCTTCTCGCCGGCCGCACGGCGGGCATCTACCCGGGCGGCGGTGGCCAGGGCAGCGTCGCGGGCCACGTGCAGGAACGCGTGCACGTCGGGTTCGACGGCGTCGATGTGGTCGAGGTGCGCGCGGGTGACGTCGACGGAACTGACCGAGCCGTCGGCGAGCAGGGCGGCCAGGGCGGCGGCGGTCTGGTTGATGAGGTTGGTCACGTGGGTTACTCCTCGTCCAGGATGGCGGGCACCCGGAATTTGTCGCCGGCGCGGTCGGGGGCGCCGGACAGCGCCTGGTCGACCGTGAGCGAGGGCACCACGACGTCGTCACGGAAGACGTTCGTCAGGGGCATCGGGTGGCTGGTCGCCGGCACGTCGGGGGTGGCGACCTGGGCGACCTTGGCGACGGAGTCGACGATCTGACCGAGTTCGATCGTCAGGCGATCGATTTCAGCCGAGCTGAGGTCGATCCGGGCGAGGTTGGCCAGATGGGCCACCTGCTCGGCCGTGATTTCAGACATGAGACTCCCAAGTAATTCGAAGCAGAAGTCTCAATTCTATTCAATGTCGTCGGTGGCCAGTTCCGCGTTGTCCGTGCCGATCAATGCCATGTTGTGCAGTGACTCGCTGCCGGGGGTGAAATAGTCGTTGTGGCCGAGCGATCCGGCCAGCGTTTTGCCGGTGCGAGCGTCGGTGCCGCCGCGCACGCCGAGCACCCGGGCGCCGTAGGACGCGGCGCCGGGGTCGCTGCCGAAGAACGCCGAGTTCACGGCCGGGTCCCAGTCGGCCTTGCCGACGAAGACGTTCTCGCCGGTCACCTTGAGCTTGGCCGCGGACTGGATCGCGCTGCCCGGGGAACCGACCACGACGAGGGCGTCCACCTCGACCGACCCGTTCGCCAGGGCGAGGAGGGCCACCGTCGACCCGTACGAGTGCGCGAACACGGACACGAACGGCTGATCGCCTCCGCGGGTGGCGCGCACACCGGCCCAGGAGGTTTCGAGGAAGTTCGCACCGGCCTCGGCCCGGTCGAGGCCGCCGACGGAGAACAGGTCGGGCGCCTCGTAACCGATCCACGCGATCGTGGCGATCGTGGGTGCGGCGGCCGGGGCGGCGGCCGGCGACACGGATGCGACGGCGGATGCGACGCCGAGGAGCACCGATGCAGTCACGACGGTGGGTGCCGGGGTGGTGCGCTCGGCAGCGCCGTCGGCCAGCACGGCGGCCTGCTCGCGGTAGAGGTCGTCGGCCACGGTGGTCCAGTTCACGATCTGGGGTTCCACCTGATAGTTCATGCCGGGCACGAGGTAGCCGATGTAGTCGGCGGTGTCGGGGTTGCCCAGCGCGATGGCGGCCCGGCCGGATCCCGTGGTGTCGAGCAGGACCAGGCTGCGCTTGGGCCCGTCCTCGCTGGCGTGCAGTGCCTCGGCCACCTGGTTGAGCATGGCCACCTGGCTGGACAGCCGGCTGCGTTCGGTGGCGGACAGGACGCCGTCCAGGGCACGTTCGGCTTCGGCCAGCGAGTCGCGGAGGAAGCTCTCGTTCGCCCGGCTCCGTTGCGCAAGGGGCACGCCGTCGAGGTTCCCGACGAGCTGCGGCGTCGCGGCCGTGAGGGTGGCCCGCTGGGTGGAGTCCAGCATGGTCCACCACGCCGTCACGACGGCGGCCTGTGGTGGGGCGGCCAGGAGCGCGTCGATGTGGGTGGGGAAGTCGGCCGCGAAGGTGGCCAGGTCCGCGAGGGGCAACTGGGACATGCCGACGAGCAGGTTCGGCCCCGTCATCGAGCGCAGGGTGGTCAGGTCGATATCGACCGACGCGGCGGACTGCACCTCGAGTTGGGCCCATAACGGCGCCGACCCGACATCTCCCTGACGGTCGGAGAGGCGTGCGGCGACGGCCTCCTGCACACCGAGGTCGGAGGCGCCGAACTCGGACGAACCGAGTGCGGGCGACCCGAGTGCGGAGGCGCCGATCGCGGAGTATTCGGGCACGGCTGCGGTCCCGCCCACCCCGACCAGGGCGAGCGAGGCAGTCACCAGTGCAGCGGCCTCGAACAGCACGACGTGTCCCGTCCCCTCCCGAACGATTAGTAGCGAACAGACCCAGCGTCACTGGCGAGTCTCGCGATCTCAGCCTAGCGAGTGGTGAGGGGCTCGAATGCCCCTCAATCAGGGCCATCGGGGCGAATTCATCCGCAATTCGCCCGCCCATATTTCCGGCATATTTCCGGCGGCCGTCTTCGCCGCGCCCGTGGCCGTCCAGGGGCCGCACGTGGGGGTCAGGAAGGGAGCCCGTCATGCGGACACATGGTCCCGGCGTGCCGGGACCATTCGTCCGGAACGGGGCGGGTTGCGCGGCGCCGGAGCGCGGGTCAGGCCGCCAGGGCGGCCAACAGCGCCACCTCGTCGGCGTCGGAGAGGCCGGCCCGGCGGGGGCCGTTGATCACTCGCTGTCGTTCCCAACGCAGGGTGTCGGCGAGGGTGTCGGCCAGGGGGCGGGTGACCAGTCCGGCGTTCCGCGCCGCGGAGGTGTCGCGGGCGCTGAAGCCGGCGTACTCGGGCAGCGGCAACCACAACGGCAGTGACCGGGGCCCCGACCAGGGCTCGACCTCGTGTTCCAGCAGCCAGTGCGGGTCGACGCCCACGACGCGTGCGGTGTGGCCGGCGACGAACCGGGCCACGGCGAGGTACTCGACGAGCGACACGGTCTCCCCCGCCACGTTGTACACCCCGCGCGTGCCGTCCTCGGCCGCATCCACGATCCACTCGGCGAGGTCCCGCACATCGAGCAACTGGGTGAGCAGGCCGGGCACATCGGGCACCAGGACGCTCCCATCGGCGGTGGCAGGTTGCGCGAACCGGGCCGGCCAGTAGCCGGACCGGTCGGAGATGTCGCCCGGGCCGCCGATCAGCCCGGAGCGCAGGATCAGGGAGCGTTCGGTGCCGAAACCCTCGAGCACGCGCTGCTCGCACGCAACCTTGGCTTCGCCGTAGCTCTCCATGTCCTCCATCACATCGGCGGCAAGGGCGCCGACCAGTTCGGCCGATTCGAGCCCGCCCGGCGTCGCCGTCTCCGCGTAGACATTGCCCGACGACACGAAGGTGTACGAGCCGGCCCGCTCTTGCAGCGCGGCGACCGCGGAGGCGACCTGGCCGGGCTGCCGCGACACGTCCACGACCACATCCCAGTCTTCGGCGGTCACGGAGTCATAGGCGTCCGGCCGGGTGCGGTCTCCGGTCACGAACCGGACGCCGTCGGGCGCGCTGCCGGTCTCGCCCCGGGCCAGGCAGGTGACCTGGTGTCCGTGATGCCGCGCGGCCGTCGCGATGGTGCCGCCGAGCCAGGCCGTTCCGCCCAGGATGAGGAATCGCATGGGGCCAGCTAACCGAACCATCGCGGGTGCGGCAAGCGCTGTTCGCGCTCAGCACAGCGCCGCCGGTACCCGGTCGACCGCGGCGGCCCCACGTTCCATCTGCCGCCAGGTCCCGCCCGTGAGCGGGCTCAGGGTGATCATCGTGTAGAGCACGGCGACGATGCCGAAGGCCAGCGGGAGGCCGATGGTGTCCCCGGCTATGCCGCCGAGCAGGGCGCCGAACGGCACACCGGCCCAGGCGCCGGCGTTGATCAGGCCGAACACCCGGCCGCGGAGCTGCTCCGGAATCCGTTCGAGCTCCACGGTGCCGAGGATCGGGTTGATGGCGCCGGCGGCCAACCCGGAGAGGGCCGTCAGGGCCACCAGCACCGGTAACGGTGCGCCGAACGCGAATGCGGCGCTCGAGGGGCCGCCGGCCAGCGCGAAGCAGAGTGCGAAGGTCACCCGGCGGGGCACCCGGTGCGCGACGAAGCCGAAGGCGATGTTGCCGATCAGCGCGCATCCGCCCATCACGGCCACCAGCAGCCCCAACGCGGCCGCGCCGCCGAGCCGGTCGTTCGCGTACAGGGGCAGTAGGGTCGACCCGCGAGCCGCGTCCAGAAGGTTGGTGGCCAACACCAGGCCCACGACCAGTCGCATGAGCGGGTCGGCGACCACGAACCGGAAGCCCTCGGCCAGGTCAGCCCAGTACGACGTGCGCCGCGGGACGCCGCCAGGGCCGGAGCCGGCGGCGTCGGTACCGGCAGCGTCGGAGCCGGGCAGGAGCACGTCCCGGATCGGGGCCACACCCTTCCAGGTCAGCACGGCCGAGACCAGGAAGGTCGCGGCGTTCACGAAGAGGGCGGCGACCGGGCCCAGCACCGCCACGAGGAGCCCGGCGACGGATGCCCCGATGAGCTTCGCGAATCGCTCAGACCCGTCCAGCAGCCCCACGCTCTGCTCCAACCGTGCGCCCGCCCGCATCGACAGGCCGGGCAGCATCACCCGCCTGGCGGTCTGTCCAGGGGTGTCGAGCAGCCCGGCGGCGAACACGAGGGCCAGCAGCGCCCAGAACGGCAGGCCAACGGTGAGGGCCAGCACCGGGATGGCCAGCACGGTGACGCCGCTGGCCACGTCCGCGGCGATCGCGGCCCTGCGGTGACCGACCCTGTCGACGACGACCCCGCCGAGGACCCCGCCGAGGACGACAGGGGCGGTGGCGAAGAAGGCCGCGAGGCCCACCTCCACGCCCGATCCGCCCCGGCCCAGCACATAGAACGGCACGGCGAACGCGGTGACGACGTTGCCGGTCTGGGAGATCGCGTGCGCGGACAGCAGCGCGACAAGCGAGCTCCTCGCGCCACGGCCTCGGGCCGGGGCGTCTGTGAAGGTCACGGCGACCTCTCAGGGGCGCCGGTAGGCCTGATACACCAGCACCACAGGCTCGGCGCCGTCGGCGGCCGCCGGGTCGTGGGCGGCGCTCGTGTCCAGCCATCGGTCCACGAACTCCTCGAGTTCGCCGCGCATGGTCGCCAGTTCGTCGGCGGTGAGCCGCAGGCTGCGGTCGCCGCTTGCGCCGGCCGCAACCCACTCCTTGGGCAGGGTGGCCGCCGTGTCGATGTACTCGGTGAAGCGGGCCGCATAGGCCTGGGCGATCGACTTCTGCAGCGCGGACGACGCGGCGAGGGTGTCGGGGTCGCCCAGGAGGTCCGCGGGTTCCCAGCTTGTCAGCGGCGTCGTCGCCTGCCACCAGCGTTCGCGCTGGTCGGTGCTCTGCGCCTCGGCGGGCTCGATCAGGCCGCTCGAGGCGAGTTTGCCCAGGTGGTAGCTGATGGTGCCGGGCGCCTCGTCGATCACGTCGCCGAGCTGGGCGGCGGTCTGAGCGCCGCGTTCCCGCAGTAGCCCCAGCAGCCGCAGCCTGGTGGGATGCGCGAGCACGCGCATCGAGGCGGCTGAGGTGAGCGTTGTGCGCCGGTCGTCACGGGGTGTCATGCCCCGACGCTATATCAACAAGACTTCTTGCGCAACACTTGTTGTGCACTTCGTCCGGACTAGCCGGCGTCGGCCTCCGGTCCGGTCACGGTAGCTACCGGTTCCGGTAGCCCGGCCGGGCCCTGTTCGAGCAGGATCCGGAACTCGTCGGCGTCGATGATGCGCACCCCGAGTGCCTCGGCCTTGGCCAGCTTGGAGCCGGCACCCGGGCCCGCGGCCACGAAGTCGGTCTTCTTCGACACGCTCGACGCGTTCTTTCCGCCGGCGGCGATGATCGCCTCTGAGGCGCCCTCGCGGGTGAAGCCCTCGAGCGACCCGGTTGCGACGACGGTCAGCCCGGTGAGCACTCCCCCGGCCGCGGCTGCGGCGCCTGGGCCCGGATGCCCGGGCGTCGCGAACTGCACGCCGGCCGCGGCCCACCGTTCCACGATCTCGCGGTGCCAGTCCACGTCGAACCAGTCGATCACGGCGTCGGCGATGATTCCGCCGACCCCGTCGACCTCGGCGAGTTCCTCCCGGCTGGCGGCGCGGATGGCGTCCAGCGACCCGAAATGCGTGGCAAGGGCCCTGGCGGCCACCGGTCCGACGTGCCGGATGTTCAGCGCCACCAGGATCCGAGCCAAGGGTTTGGTCTTGGCCAGCTCGATCTCGGCGATGAGCTTCACGGCGTTGGAGGACGGCTGCGGACCTTCAAGGCCGGCCTTCTTCTCGGCCGCCGTGGGGTTGCGGCGGAACGGGGTGCGCTGGCGCGCCGTGCCGTCCTCGTCTTCGCGGGGCAGACCGGTCTCGGCGTCGCGCACGACCACGCTGATCGGCAGCAGATCGTCGATGGTGAGCTCGAACAGGCCCGCCTCGGTGTCCAGCGGCGGGGTCTCCGGCACGGTCGGCTGGGTGAGCGCGGCCGCGGTGACCTCACCGAGCACCTCGATGTCCAGAGCGCCGCGGGATCCGATGTGCTCGACCCGGCCTCGCACCTGGGCGGGGCAGCTGCGGGCGTTGGGGCAGCGCAGGTCGATGTCGCCTTCCTTGGCAGCCCTGAGCGGGGTGCCGCAGACCGGGCACTCTGTGGGCATCACGAACTCGCGTTCGGTGCCGTCGCGCAGTTCCACCACCGGGCCGAGGACCTCGGGGATCACGTCGCCGGCCTTCCGCAGCACGACGGTGTCACCGATGAGGACGCCCTTGGCCTTGACGACGTCCTGGTTGTGCAGGGTGGCCTGGCGTACCACGGACCCGGCGACCCGCACGGGTTCCATCACGGCGAACGGGGTGGCCCGGCCGGTGCGGCCGACGCTCACGACGATGTCGAGCAGCTTGGTGTTCACCTGCTCCGGCGGGTACTTGTAGGCGATCGCCCAGCGCGGAGCCCGGTTGGTGGCGCCGAGTTCGTCGTGCAGCGCGAGCTCGTCGACCTTGATCACGATGCCGTCGATCTCGTGCTCGACGCTGCCACGGTGTTCACCGAAGTACTCGATGAAAGCGGATGCCTCGCCCGCCTCGGCGACGACCTTGAAGTGGGGGCTGGTGGGCAGGCCCCAGCCGGCGAGCAGGGCGTAAACCCCGGATTGAGAGTCCGCGCCGGGCTGCTGCCAGGCGCCGATGCCGTGCACGAGCATCCGCAGCCGGCCGAGCCGGGCCTTCATCAGGGCGAGCTGGTCGGCGTTCTTGCTCTCGGCCTTCTGGCGGAGCGACCCACTGGCGGCGTTCCGGGGGTTGGCGAAGACCCGCTCGCCGGCGGCGCTCTGGGCGGCGTTGAGCTCACGGAACGACTCGACGGGGAAGAACACCTCGCCGCGCACCTCCATCAGCGGCGGGTGCCCGGTGCCGCTCAGGCGTGCCGGGATGCCCGGCACGAGGCGGATGTTCTCGGTGACGTCCTCGCCGACCACCCCGTCGCCGCGGGTGGCGGCACTGATGAGCACCCCGTTCTCGTAGCGGAGGTTGATCGCCAGGCCGTCGATCTTGAGTTCGCAGAGGTAGTGCACCCGGCGTCCGGCGTCGCGCTCCACCTTGGCCGCCCAGGCCTCGAATTCCTCAAGGGAGAACACGTTGTCGAGGCTGAGCATCCGCTCGGCGTGCTCCACAGGGTCGAACAGGGTGGTCTCGGCGCGGCCGCCCACGGTCTGGGTGGGGCTGTCCTGGCTGGCGAGTTCGGGGAAGAGCCGTTCGAGTTCTTCGAGGCGGTGAATCAGGCCGTCGTACTCGGCGTCGGAGATGACCACCTCGTTGCGCTCGTAGTAGGCGTCGCGCGCCTCGAGGATGCGGGTGGTCAGGCTCGACGCCTCCTGGCCGGCCGCGGCCAGCGCGGCCGCGGGTGACGCTCCGGTGGCGTCAGGCATCGACCGAAGCGGAGTCGGCGGGAACCGTGCCTGCAACGGCGTCGCTTGCTGGGACCGGCACGGCGCTGACGGTGCGGTCGATCGTGCACTGGCCGAGCACCCGGGTGCCCACGTAGACGACGGCGGTCTGGCCCGGCGCCACGCCCGTCAGCGGCAGGGTGGGCAGGATGCGGAGCTCGGTGTGCGCCTCGACCGGCGGGGTCGCGGCGGGGTCGGCCGGAACGCTGATCACCTGGGCCACCGCTGGCTCGGGGTCGGCGTGGGCGCGGATCTGCACGTCGCAGGCGAATTCGATCTCGGGGTGCTCGGGTGCCCGCCCGGCCCACGTGAACTTGGTGCCGGCGATCTCCTTGATGGCCAGGGCTTCCTTGGGTCCCACAACGACGGTGTTCGTGATCGGGCGCACCTCGAGCACGAAACGCGGCTTGCCGTCTGCGGCGGGCGTGCCGATCGACAGGCCCTTGCGCTGGCCCACGGTGAACGCCACGGCACCCTCGTGCTGGCCGAGCTTGTTGCCCTCGCGGTCCAGGATGTCGCCGGTCGCCGGGGCGACCCGCTCGCCGAGCCAGCCGCGGGTGTCGCCGTCGGGGATGAAGCAGATGTCGTAGGAGTCGGGCTTGTTCGCCACCGAGAAGCCGCGTTCGGCGGCCTCGGCGCGCACCTCGGCCTTGGAAGGAGTGGCGCCCAGCGGGAACATCGAGTGCGCGAGCTGCTCCTTGGTGAGCACACCGAGCACGTAGGACTGGTCCTTGGCCCAGGCACTGGCGCGGTGGAGTTCGCGGTTGCCGTCGGCATCCGTCACGATCGACGCGTAGTGGCCGGTGCAGACGGCGTCGAAGCCGAGCGCGATGGCCTTTTCGAGCAGCGCGGCGAACTTGATCTTCTCGTTGCAGCGCATGCAGGGGTTGGGCGTGCGGCCGGCAGCGTACTCGTTGATGAAGTCATCGACGACGTCGAGCTTGAACCGCTCCGAGAAGTCCCACACGTAGTACGGGATGCCGATGATGTTCGCCGCGCGTTGCGCGTCCATCGAGTCCTCGACCGTGCAGCAGCCGCGGCTGCCGGTGCGGAGCGTGCCGGGCATCCGGCTGAGGGCCAGGTGCACCCCGACCACCTCGTGCCCTGCCTCGACCGCGCGGGCTGCGGCCACGGCGGAATCCACCCCACCACTCATTGCTGCCAGAATCTTCACTGGTTAAGTGTACGCACGCGGCGCCGAGTCGGCCATTCCCGCGCCGATCGCCTGCGACCAGGCTGCCGGCAGCGCCGCCAGCAGGGCGTCGACGTCGGCCTGCGTCGACGTGCGGCCGAGCGTGATCCGCAGGGCGCTGCGGGCCTCGGCCTCGGTGCGCCCCATGGCGCGCAGCACGTGCGAGGGCTCAGGGATGCCCGCCTGGCAGGCCGAGCCGGTGGACACCGACACCCCGGCGACGTCGAGCAGGAAGAGCAGTGAGTCGCCCTCGCAGCCGGGGAAGGTGAAATGGGCGTTGCCGGGAAGCCGGCCCGCGGGGTCGGGGTCGCCGTTGTACACGGCGGAGGGCACCGCCTCGAGCACACCGGCGATGACCCTGTCGCGCAGCGCGGCCAGACGGCGGTTCTCGGCGGCGAGTTCTCCGGTCATGGCCGTGGCCGCCACGGCGAAGGACACCGCGGCCGCCACGTCCTGGGTGCCGCTACGCACCTGCCGTTGCTGGCCGCCGCCGTGGATGAGGGGCACAACAGTGGCCGCACGGGAGAGCACGAGGGCGCCGATGCCGACGGGGCCGCCGATCTTGTGGGCCGAGACGCTGAGCGCGGAGACCCCGGTCGCGTGCAGGCCGGCGAAGTCGATCGGCACGTGCCCGTAAGCCGAGATCGCGTCGACGTGCACCGGGATCCCGTGGGCCGCGGCGAGCGCCGCCACCTCCTCGACCGGCTGCAGCGTGCCCACCTCGTTGTTGGCCGCGAGAAGGGTGACCAGGGCCACGTCCTCGGGGTTCGTTGCGATGGCGGCGGCGAGGGCCGTGAGGTCGATGCGTCCGAGGATGTCCAGCGGGATCCATTCCACGCGCGCGCCCTCCTGCTGGACGAGCCAGTCCACGGTGTCGACCGTGGCGTGGTGCTCGCCCCCGGGCACGAGGATGCGGGTGCGCGGGGCGCGGGCCCAGTACAGCCCCTTGATGCCGAGGTTCACCGCTTCGGTGCCGCTGCCGGTGAAGACCACCTCGATGGGGTCGGAGCGCACACTCGCCGCGACCTGCTCGCGGGCCTCCTCGAGCATCCGCTTGGCATTCTGGCCCTGGCTGTGGATCGATGCGGGGTTGCCCACGACGGCCATGGCCTCGGCGTAGGCGGTGATGGCGGCGGGGAGCATGGGCGCCGTCGCAGCGTGGTCGAGATAGACGGACATGTGGTGGCCTCCCTACGGGTCGTCGGGCCCTGAGCCGGGCAGGCGGGCTGGTCTGAACTGACTGCCCGCACTCATTACTCTAGAACTCATGACTCCAGCAGACTCCCTCCGCAACCTGGGCGTCCGCGCTACGAGCAACGGGGGCGAACTCCGCGTCTGGTCCGAACACGCCGAATCCATCGAGTTGTGCATCTTCGACCACACCGATCCCAACTGGATCGTGCGCACGGTGGCCATGGTGCGCGACAGCCACAATGTGTGGGTGGGCCGCACCCGCACTCTCACGCCGGGGCGGCGTTACGGCATCCGGGTCACCGGTCCGGCCGGCCCCACCCACGCGTTCCACCCCGAGAAGACCCTGGTCGACCCCTATGCGCGGGGCCTCGCCCGGGTGGGCCCCGACCAGTGGCAGTCCACCATGGTCGACGGCGGCTTCGACTGGGCCGGTGCGGTGAAGCCGAACACGCCGCTCGACCACACCGTGGTCTACGAGGCCCACGTGCGCGGGCTCAGCAAGCTCAGCCCGGCGATGCCCGCCGAGTTGCGCGGCACCTACGCCGGCCTGGCCCACGAGAGCACCATCGCGTACCTCAAGAACCTCGGCGTCACGGCCGTCGAGCTGCTGCCCGTGCAGTCGTTCGTGTCCGAGCAGCGCCTGATCAAGCAGGGCCTGTCCAACTACTGGGGCTACAACACCTTCAACTTCTTCACCCCGCACGCCGACTACGCCACGCAGGCGTCGCAGTCCGAGGGCCCCGAGGCCGTGTTGCGGGAATTCAAGGGCATGGTCAAGCTGCTGCACGAGGCCGGCCTGGAGGTCATCCTCGATGTGGTCTACAACCACACGGCGGAGGAGGGGCCGGCCGGACCGGTCTCCAGTCTGCGGGGCATCGACAACGCCACGTACTACCGGCAGAACGCCCAGGGCCACTACATCGACGTCACCGGGTGCGGCAACACCGTCAACTTCGGCCACGAGGTGCCGATGCGGCTGGTGCTGGACTCGCTGCGCTACTGGGCCAACGAGGTTCAGATCGACGGTTTCAGGTTCGACCTGGCCGCAACCCTCGGTCGCAACGGCGACGTGCACTACACGCCGGACCACCCCCTGCTGACCGCCATCAGGGACGACCCGGCGCTGGCCGGGGTGAAGCTCATCGCCGAACCCTGGGACGTCGGCATGGGCGGCTGGCAGACCGGCAACTTCCCGTCCGGGTGGTCGGAGTGGAACGACCGCTACCGGGACCGGATGCGTTCCTTCTGGCTGACCGATGTCGCCGCGGTCCGGCGCAATGCCACCTCGGACAGCGGTATCGGCCGCTTCGCCTCCCGGCTCGCCGGGTCGGCCAATACCTTCTCCCTGGAGCGCGGCCCGCTCGCGTCGCTCAACTTCATCACCGCACACGACGGCTTCACCATGGCTGACCTCACCGCGTACGACGTCAAGCACAACGTGGGCAACGGCGAGTCCAACCGCGACGGCACCAACGACAACAACTCCTTCAACCACGGCGTCGAGGGCCCGACCAGGGACGTCACGGTGCTCGCCACCCGGCGTCGCGCGATGCGCAACCTGCTCGGCACCCTGCTGCTCTCCGCCGGGGTCCCGATGCTGACCGCCGGCGACGAGTTCGGCCGCAGCCAGCGCGGAAACAACAACGCCTACTGTCACGACAGTGAGCTCACCTGGCTGGACTGGGACTTCGACGACTGGCAGCAGGACCTGCACCGGGTCACCCGGCAGCTTCTCGCCCTCCGCCGGGAGAACCCGGCCCTGCGCCCCGTGCGGTTCGGCCGCACCGGTCAGACCACCCCGAGCGCCAGCCAAATGGACTGGTACAACGCCGCCGGGGCGTCGATGTCGGAGAGCGACTGGAACTCGCCCCGCGAGCGCACCCTGCAGTACCTCGCGGCGAGCACCCCGGAGCACGAGGACTTCAACCGGATCCTCCTCATCGTGCACGGTCTGGAAACCCCGGTCGAGGTGACACTGCCGCTGCACACCGGTGTCTCCGGCTACACCGTGCTCTGGGACTCCAGTCACGACGATATCCGTGAGGTGGTGAGCTCCTACGCTCCGGGCGCCCGGCTCACCGTGGGGGGCACCTCGATGCTGCTGCTCAGAGCCGAGGGCGCCCAGGCATGACCAGACCGGATGCCGCTGGCACGCCGGCCACGGCCCTGTTGCTGCAGCTGGGTCTCCGGTTCACCGCGCACCAGTACGCCCACGACCCCGCCGCATCCGGCTACGGACACGAGGCGGCCGAAAAGCTGCGGCTCGACCCCGACCAGGTGTTCAAGACGCTGGTGGCCGACGCGGACGGGACGCTGGTCGTGGCGGTGGTTCCCGTCTCCGGCCAGCTCGACCTCAAGGCGCTGGCCTCGGCGGTCGGCGCGAAGCGGGCCGTCATGGCTGATCCGAAAACCGCGGAACGGAAGACCGGCTACGTTCTGGGCGGCATCAGCCCGATCGGGCAGAAGACCAGCCTGCGCACTGTGATCGACGAGACGGCCGAGCTGTTCGACACCGTCTTCGTCTCCGGTGGGCGCCGAGGCCTGGACCTCGAGCTGTCCCCCGCCGACCTGGTCAGCGCCACGGACGCAATCCTGGCTCCCATCGGCCGATAGCGCACCCTGTGAGGATGATCCCCCTGACCCGCCCTGCCGCCCTGCTCGACCGGTGGAGGGCCTGGCGCGGCCACACCACCCCGTTCGCGTCGGTGAGCAGCGCGGCAGCCCTGGTCGTTGCCCTCAGCGGCGTTCTCGATGCGGCCAACCCGTCCCCGGACACTCTCGGCACCGACTGGACCTGGGCGTGGACCCTGATCGCCTGTGTGGTCGCGCTGCTCCCGGTGGCCGTGGCCGAGCGATTCCCCCGCTGGATCGCCGTGGCGGCCTGCTTCGCCTTCGTCGCCGTGACCGCCTTGCAGATGTTCACCTCCGACCAGGGGCTCAAGTCGGTCAACAATCTCGTGCTGTATCCCATGCTCGCGTGCTACGTCGGCTGGTTCTTCGCCCGGCCGCTTGCGCGTCTGATCGTCGCGCTGGCCCTGGTTCTCTCGGGCGTCGCCGTGGTGCTGGCTCCCCACCCGTTTCTGCTCCCCACCTGGGTCAACCTCGCTCTGGCGTCGGTGTTCTGCCTCGAGGCAGCAGGCCACCTCCGGTCCAAGCTCGACCACGAGATCCGCACCGACCCTCTCACGGGCGCGCTGAACCGTTCGGGGCTGCCGGCCCGGATCGATCAGGAACTGGCCAGGGCGCTGCGCACGCAGCAACCCCTCGTTCTGGTGCTGTTGGACCTGGACAACTTCAAACAGGTCAACGACGTGCACGGCCACGCGGCCGGAGACCGGATCCTGGTGGACCTCGTGCGCGCGGTCCGCAGCCAGTTCCGGCCGTTCGACACCATTGCCCGGGTCGGCGGTGACGAGTTCCTGCTCCTGCTGCCCGCGATCGACCCGGCCGGCGCGTGCGAGGTGCTGGACCGGCTCCGCCCGCTCACGGGTGACACCTGGTCATTCGGCCTCGCGGCCGCAGAGCCCGGGGACACCGCCGAGTTGCTCATGGAACGTGCCGACAAGGACCTCTACGCGACCAAGAAGGCACGCCGGTAAGCCCGGCGCGCCCCTTCCGGCTCAGCTCGCGACGGCGACGAGGCCCATCTCGGCCGGGCTGATCAGCAGGTCGTTGCGTGGCACGACCCGCACGGTGTAGCCGAACCCGCCCGCCCGATCGAGTTCCACGGTGCCGGTGAACAGCGTCGGCATGCCGGAGGCGGGGCTTCCCGTCGCATCCGCGAGCGCGTCCTGGCCCTGCACGTCGTCGATCGGCTCGAGCGCCTGGGTGCTCACATCGGTCAGGTCGTCGCCGCCGAGGCTCCGGCCGTAGACCACCTGCACCGTCACGTCGTCGGGCGCGAGCCCGTTCAGCTGCACGTGGGCACGCAGGTGCAGTTCGTCGCCCACCTGCGGAACCGTGGCGACGCCGCCGGACTCCACGTGCGCGACGCTCACCCCGGGCCACGCGGCGGTGATGCGGCTCTTCCACGCTGCGAGCTCGCGCGCCGCCCGGTAGTCGTTCGCCGAGAGCCGCGCTTCGGAGACGCCGGCAGGGCGGTAGAGCTTCTCCACGTACTCGCGCACCATCCGCCCGGCGTTCAGTTCGGGCGAGAGCCCTGCGAGGGTCTGGCGGATGTTCGCCACCCAGCGTTCGGGCACCCCATCGGCGTTGCGCTCGTAGAAGGGCGGCGCCACCTGGTGTTCGATGAGTTCGTACAGCGCCTCGGCCTCGATCCGGTCGCGTTCGGCGGAGTTGGTGGCCGCGTCCGCGGACGGGATCGCCCAGCCGTTCTGCCCGTCGAAGTACTCCGGCCACCAGCCGTCCAGGATGGACAGGTTGAGCGCGCCGTTGAGGGCGGCCTTCATGCCCGATGTCCCACAGGCCTCCAGCGGGCGGAGCGGGTTGTTCAGCCACACATCGGTGCCCGGGTACATCAGCTGGGCCATGCCGATGTTGTAATCGGGCAGGAACGCGATGCGCGTGCGCAGCTCGGGGTCTGCGGCGAACTGCACGATCTTCTGGATCAGCCGCTTGCCCTCCTCATCGGCCGGGTGCGACTTGCCGGCGATGACGATCTGCACGGGGTGCTCCGGGTGCAGCAGCAGGGCGCGGAGCCGCTCGGGGTCGTGCAGCATCAGGGTGAGCCGCTTGTAGGTGGGCACCCGGCGGGCGAACCCGATGGTGAGCACGTCGGGGTCGAAGACCTGGTTGATCCACGCCGGAATCAGGCCGCCCGGGTTCTGCACGAGCCAGGCCGCACCGATGCGGCGGCGGGCGTCCTCGACGAACTGGCGGCGCATGTCGCCGCGCACGTCCCAGAGGTCCTGGTCGCTCACCACGGGCGAGGCCCAGTCCGCGGTGGAGGTGTCGGCGGTGCCCAGCCGGTTCGCGGCCAGGGCCTTGAGCGCCGGGTCGGTCCAGGTCGGCGCGTGCACCCCGTTGGTGATCGACGTGATCGGCACCTCGCTGGCGTCGAACCCGGGCCAGAGGCCGCTGAACATCCGTCGGCTCACCTCGCCGTGCAGCTTGGAGACGCCGTTGGCGTGCTGGCCCAGCCGCAGGCCCATGATGGCCATGTTGAAGACGTCGGGCGAGCCACCGGGGTAGCTCTCCGCGCCGAGGCCGAGCAGGTCGTCGACCGCGACCCCGGGCAGCAGGTCGGTTTCGAAGTACCGGCGCACCAGCGAGCTGTCGAACCGGTCGATTCCCGCGGCCACCGGGGTGTGGGTCGTGAAGACGGTGCCCGCGCGGGCCACCTGCAGCGCCTCGGAGAAGCTGAGGCCCTCGCCGATCAGGCTGGAGATGCGTTCGAGGCCGAGGAACCCGGCGTGTCCCTCGTTGGTGTGGAACACCTCGGGCTCCGGCCGGTCGTTGAGCGTGCTCCACAGCCGCACGGCTCGGGCGCCGCCGATGCCCAGCAGCAGCTCCTGCAGCAACCGGTGCTCGCCGCCGCCGCCGTAGAGACGGTCGGTGACCTGGCGCAGGTCGTCGGTGTTCTCCGGGATGTCGGTGTCGAGCATCAGGAGGCGGATGCGGCCAACCCGGGCCTCCCAGACCCGTGCGTGCAGGGTGCGGTCGTCCGGCAGCGCGAGCGACACCTGAACGGGCGAGCCGTCGGCGCGGCGAAGCACCGACAGGGGCAGGCCGTCCGGGTCCAGCAGCGGGTAGCTCTCCAACTGCCAGCCGTCGGAGGAGATGGCCTGGCTGAAGTAGCCGGCCTTGTAGAACAGGCCGACGCCCACAAGGGGCACTCCCAGGTCGGAGGCACTCTTGAGGTGGTCGCCGGCCAAGATGCCCAGGCCGCCCGAGTACTGCGGCAACGCGGCAGCGATACCGAACTCGGGCGAGAAGTAGGCGATCGACGCGGGCTTGGCCCCCTCGAGCTCCTGATACCAACGGGGCTGTTCCAGGTAGTTCCGCAGGTCGTCGCGCACCAGGTTGACCCCGGACACGTAGTCGTGGTCGTGCGCGAGCTCCTGTAGCCGGGCCGGGTCCACCGCGCCCAGCAGTGCGACGGGGTCGCCGCCGATGCGGCGCCACAGCTCCGGGGCGATGTGCTCGAACAGCTGCCGGGTGGGTTCATGCCACGACCAACGCAGGTTCCCCGCCAGCTCGTCGAGCGCGGCCAGCGACTCGGGCAGGACGGCACGGACGGTAAATTTACGGATCGCCTTCACGAACCTCACTTTACGGGCGCGAGGTGTCCAACAGGTAACGATCGCGCGCGTGTGCCACCACCGATTCGGCCCCCGTTCGCGCTACGGTCGTTATGTGGCTAAGACAGCAAAACGAACCGGTACCGCCCCTTCAACGCCGAGCACGACGGACGCCCCGACGAAAGTCGGCCGAATCCCGGTCCTCGACCTTGCCCCGCAGCTGAACGACAATCTCTGGCCGGCGAAAGCGTTCGCCGGCGAGGTCGTCCCGTTCCGCGCGACGGCCTTCCGGGAGGGGCACGACGCCATCGGCGTGATGCTGCACCTCACCGCGCCGGACGGCACCCTCACCCGGCATCCGATGCACCTGACCGTGCCCGGCACCGACCGGTACGAGACCCAGGTGCGCCTGGACCTGCAGGGCTTCTACAGCTACCGCGTGCGCGCCTACGCCGACGACTTCGCGACCTGGGTGCACAATGCCGCCATCAAGATCCCGGCCGGCATCGATGTGGAGCTGATGTTCCTGATCGGGGCGACCCTGCTCGCGCCGGCCGGCAAGGACCTCGCTCGTCCCGTCGCCGAACGCCGCCTGTTCGCGGCGGCCGCCAAGACGCTGGCCAACACCAAACTCCCCCTCGAGACCCGACTCGCGGTCGTCACCGACCCCGCCCTTGCCGAAGCGGCGGCCCTGCGGCCCCTCGCGAGCCTGGACTCCTTCTCGGCCGAACGTACCGTGCGGGTCGAACGCACCCGAGCCGGCGTCGGCTCGTGGTACGAATTCTTCCCCCGTTCGGAGGGCGCCGTCCGACGTGAGGACGGCAGCTGGCAGAGCGGCACGTTCCGCACCGCCGCCGACCGGCTCCCCGCCGTCGCCGCGATGGGGTTCGACGTGCTCTACCTGCCGCCCATCCACCCCATCGGCCGTGCGTTCCGCAAGGGACCCAACAACACCCTCGACGCGGGCGAGAACGACCCGGGGTCGCCGTGGGCGATCGGGTCGGCAGCGGGCGGGCATGACGCCATCCACCCCGAGCTGGGCACCATCGACGACTTCCGGTTCTTCCTGGACGCCGCCCGGGCCGAGGGTGTCGAAGTGGCCATCGACCTGGCGCTGCAGGCCTCTCCCGACCACCCCTGGGTGAAAGAACACCCCGAGTGGTTCACCACCCTGCCGGACGGCACGATCGCGTACGCCGAGAACCCGCCCAAGAAGTACCAGGACATCTACCCGATCAACTTCGACAACGACCCGGCGGGCATCCGCGCCGAGGTGCTGCGCCTGGTGCGCTACTGGATCGGCGTGGGCGTCAACATCTTCCGCGTGGACAACCCGCACACCAAGCCGCTGGACTTCTGGGAGTGGCTGATCGGCGAGATCAACCGGGAATCGCCCGACGTGGTCTTCCTGGCCGAGGCGTTCACCCGGCCGGCGCTGCTGCAGGGCCTGGCGAAGGTCGGCTTCCAGCAGTCGTACACGTACTTCACCTGGCGCAACACCAAGGAGGAGCTCGAGGAGTTCTTCGACGGCCTGGCCCACGACACCGCGGATTTCCTGCGCCCCAACCTGTTCGTCAACACCCCGGACATCCTCACCGAGTACCTGCAGTTCGGCGGCCCGGCCGCGTTCAAGATCCGCGCGGCCCTCGCCGCGACGGCCGCGCCCACCTGGGGCGTGTACGCGGGCTTCGAGCTCTACGAGAGCGTGGCTCGTCCAGGTGCCGAGGAGAACATCGACAACGAGAAGTACGAGTACCGGCCGCGTGACTTCGCCAAGGCCGAGGCCCTCGGCCGGTCGCTGTCGCCGTTCCTCGGCCTGCTCGGCCGCATCCGCGCCGCGCACCCGGCGCTCCGTCAGCTACGCAACCTCGACATCCACTCGAGCGACGACGACTCGATCCTGGTCTACAGCAAGTACCTGGCCGGCGAGTTCACCGACGACGGCCGGGCGGATGCGCTCATCGTCGTCGCGAACGTCGACCCGCATTCCGTGCACGAGACCGTGGTGCACCTGGACGTGACGCGCTTCGGCCTGCCGCTCGGCTCCCACTTCGAGGTCGAGGACCTCGTGACCGGTTCGGTGTGGACCTGGTCGGCCGACAACTTCGTGCGCCTCGACGCCTTCACCGAGCCCGTGCACATCCTGCACGTGCGGGTTCCGGCCACCCTGCAGACCCAGAACGGACGCTCCGAATGAAACACGCCATCGGCAGCCCCGCCGACGAACTCCCCGAGATCTCCGCCCACATCCTGGAGACCGTCTCGGTCGGCTCGTACTACAACCCGCACGAGGTGCTCGGCCAGCACCTGCTCGACCTGCCCGGCATCACGGACCCGCTCACGGTCATCCGCACGCTCCGCCCCCTGGCCACCGAGGTCGTCGCGGTGCTCGCCACCGGCGCCCGTATCGAGCTGGCCCACCTGGGCTTCGGCATCTGGCAGGGCGTGAGCACCATCGGACCGCAGGACTACCAGGTCGAGGCGCACTACGACGGCGGTCCGGCCTGGCTCTCCGACGACCCGTACCGCTACCTGCCCACCCTGGGCGAACTCGACCTGCACCTCATCGGCGAGGGCCGGCACGAACAGCTCTGGGACGTCCTCGGCGCACACGTGCGCAGGTGCACAGGGGTGCTCACCGCGGTCGACGGCACCTCCTTCTCGGTCTGGGCCCCGCATGCCCGCGCCGTGCGCGTGATCGGTGACTTCAACAGCTGGTCAGGCACCCTGCACGCCATGCGCAACATGGGCAGCACGGGCGTCTGGGAGCTGTTCGTGCCCGGACTCGCCGCCGGCTCCAACTACAAGTTCGAGATCCTCACCCAGGCCGGCGCGTGGGTGCAGAAGGCCGACCCGATGGCCAGGTACACCGAGGTGCCGCCGCTCACGGCGTCGGTGATCGGCGAAACCGACTACGTCTGGCAGGATGCCGACTGGCTGACAGAACGCAGCGCCACCGACCCGCACGACCGCCCGATGAGCGTGTACGAGATGCACGTGGCCTCGTGGCGCCCTGGACTGGGCTACCGCGCCCTGGCCGACGAGCTGATCGACTACCTCGGTGAACTCGCGTACACGCACGTCGAGTTCATGCCGCTGTCCGAGCATCCCTTCGGCGGTTCCTGGGGCTACCAGGTCACCGGCTACTTCGCCCCGACCAGCCGTTTCGGCCACCCCGACGACCTGCGTTACCTCATCGACCGGCTGCACCAGGCCGGCATCGGCGTAATCATGGACTGGGTGCCAGGGCACTTCCCCAAGGACGACTTCGCCCTCGCGCGTTTCGACGGCCAGGCGCTCTACGAGCACCCCGACCCGCGCCGTGGGGAGCAGATGGACTGGGGCACCTACGTCTTCGACTTCGGCCAGAAGCAGGTGCGCAACTTCCTCGTCGCGAATGCCCTCTACTGGCTCGAGGAGTTCCACATCGACGCGCTCCGGGTCGACGCCGTGGCGTCGATGCTGTACCTGGACTACTCGCGGAAAGACGGCGAGTGGGAGCCCAACAAGTTCGGTGGCCGGGAGAACCTGGAGGCGATCAGCCTGCTGCAGGAGGTCACCGCGACGGCGTACAAGCGCAATCCCGGCACCATCATGATCGCCGAGGAGTCCACCAACTGGGGCGGAGTCACAGCGCCCACCTCCGGCGGTGGCCTGGGCTTCGGCCTCAAGTGGAACATGGGCTGGATGCACGACTCGCTCGAGTACATGAGCGAGGACCCGATGTACCGGGCCTACCACCACAACGAGATGACCTTCTCGTTCGTCTATGCCTTCAGCGAGAACTTCCTCCTGCCGATCAGCCATGACGAGGTCGTGCACGGCAAGGGCTCGCTCATCGCGAAGATGCCGGGCGACTCGTGGCAGCAGCTTGCCAACGTCCGGGTCTACCTGGCCTTCATGTGGGCGCACCCGGGGAAGCAGCTGCTGTTCATGGGCCAGGAATTCGGCCAGCGCTCCGAGTGGAGCGAGGAACGCGGCCTGGACTGGTGGATGCTCGACCAGCCCGGCCACCGCGGCCTGTTCAACCTCGTCGGGCAGCTGAACCGGGTCTACCGGGCCACGCCGAGCCTCTGGGCCAGGGACAACGATCCGGGCGGCTTCGAGCTGCTCGACGGCGGGGCCGCGGCCGAGAACGTGATCACCTTCGTGCGCTGGGACAACGACGGCACCCCGGTCGCCTGTCTGTTCAACTTCTCCGGATCCCCGCACACCGGGTACCGGGTCGGCCTGCCGCAGGCCGGCGTGTGGGAGGAGATCCTGAACACGGATGCCGAGAACTTCGGCGGCTCCGGCGTGGGCAACCTCGGCGAGGTGCACGCGTTCGCCGAACCCTGGGCCGGACGCCCGGCATCCGCCACCCTCACCCTGCCGCCCCTCGGCGCCCTCTGGCTGCGCCTGCGCCGCTAGCAGCACCGGGGCACGCGAAAGCGCCCGTGCGGTCATCTCAGCTGGGCTGACGTGACCACACGGGCGCTTTCGCTTGTTGCGCCCTGGCCTTAGTAGAGCAGCGCGGTCAGGCGTTTGCGGGCCGGCGGCACGCGGGGGTCGTCGGTGCCGACGACCTCGAACAGTTCGAGCAGGCGCTGGCGCACCAGGTTCTTGCCCGCCGCGTCCTGGGAGGGGAATAGTCCGAGCAGCCGGTCGAAGGCGTCCTCGATGTGACCGCCGGAGAGGTTGAGGTCGGCCACGAGCAACTGCGCGTCGAGGTCAGCGGGGTTGTCGGCGGCGGCTGAACGCACCTCCGCGATGGTCTTGCCCTGCAGGCGGCCGAGCAGGCTCACCTGGGCGAGCCCTGCCGTGGCCATGGCGTCGCGGGGGTCGCGGGCCAGGGAGAGCTTGTAGATGTCGATCGCGGCCGCGTAGTCGCCGCGCTCGATGGCATCGTAGGCCTCGCGGTGGTGCGGCGGCAGTTCGGGTTCCACCGGCGCGGCCGGCTCCCCGGCCGGGGCCTCTGCGGCGTCGGCGACACCGGTCACCCCGTGCTGGGCCGCGAGCTCGAGCACACGTTCGAGGACCTCGCGGATCTGCACCACCGGGAGGACCCCGTCGAACAGCTGCACAGGCTGACCGTTGATCACGGCCGCCAGCGTGGGCACCGAGGTGGCCTGGAACGCCTGCGCGAGCTGCGGGTTGGCGTCGATGTCGACGGTGGCAAGCACGAACCGGCCGTTGTACTCCCGGATCAGGTTCTCCATCACGGGAGTCAGCGACGTCGCCGGTTCGCTCCACTGTGCCCACAGGTCCACGATCACCGGAACGAATTTGGACAGCTCGAGCAGCTCGGCGAAGTTGGTGTCGGTTCCCTCGAGCACGAGGCTCGGAACGGGCACCGGACCGGCCTGGCCGGCCGGCGCACCGGGGGCACCGGCCGCCCCGGCGGCAGGCGCCGGCGGACGGTTCACGAGCGAGGACAGGTCGACGGCGCCGCGCAGGTTTGAGCCGGCTGGGGGGATGACGGTCATGGAAGCTCCACGGATGAGATCAGTCCTTGGCTGAAGCCAAGGAGAACGATTTTGTCGGTCGACCCGGCAGCGGGCACATGGAAGAGCAACTGCTCGCTGTAGGTGTTCTGGATGCCCTTGGTGGTCTTGGTGATCCCGGACAGGGCCTTGCTCGGACCGGACGTCGGTTCGATCGTCGCCTTGCCGTTCACCGAGGTCACCGTGGTGATCTCGTTGACGCTGACGGCCACAATACTGCCGGAATCGTTGGTGGACAGGGCCACAACGTCGCCGCTGCCCGCTGCGTTGGTGAATTCCATCGCGGCGGTGTCCTCCAGGGCGTCCTTCTGCTTCTGCTTGCTGTCGACGCCGAGCAGGGTGCGGGCGGAGTCGCCCTCGGCCTGGAACTGCGGGAAGGACGCGCTCGCCTCGCCGTTCAGGAGGATGTCGGCGTACGCCGGTCCCACGGCCTCGGGGGCCATGGAGATCAGCTTGCTGTCCGGCGGCACCAGGGAAGCCCCGATGGTGGCCGGCGCGACACCGGGCACCTTGGCGGAGGCCTCGAGCTGGATGGCGTACTCCACGAGGTAGTTCTCCCGCGGTGATTCCTGCTTGAGGATCAGCGCCATGGTGGGCACCGTCGACTCATCGTCCGACTGCAGGACGGTCATGACCACGCGCGGCCAGGTGTCCGTCTGCTGCGGCAAGGTGAGGGTCATCGGGGAATCCGGCAGCGCCGTCGTGGGGGCGAAGGACGAGTCCGCGGTGCGGATCTTGTAGTTGGCCAGGCGCTGTTCGAGGGCAGGCCCGGTGAACCGGGTCGCAATGCTGTCGGCGTCCAGGCTCTCGTCTGCGGCCGCGGTCAGCGTGACGATGTCACCGACGATGCGTTCGAGCTGCGGCGTGGTGACGGCCGGGGCCTTCACCTCGGCAGGTGCGGGCGCTTCCGTGCCCTCCGCGGTGGCGGACGGTGTGGCGGTGGCGGTTCCGGACGGCTCCGGCGCAGACGACGGCCAGAACTCCGGCGAGCATCCGCTGAGCACGAGCCCGGAGACCAGGACCAGCGGCACGGCGATCATGGAGCGCCCGATCGAGCGACGCGGGCCGGTGATCTCACTGGCCTTGATCGTCTTGGGCCGCGGCACCCGGGGCAGCTTGGGCATGCGCGGGCCGCGCGGAACGTTGCGGCGCGGACGACGGGAACGACGGAAGTGCAGCAGGCCGAGCAGGTAGACCACGAAGCCGATCAGGGCCATCAGCGCTCCCCCGACGATCAGCGGTCCAGCCCATGGTGTGGAGTTGTCCAACGGCCAGGCGACGGTGATGTCGGTGGGCGCCGGCGCCGTGCCGTCGGAAGCGATGATGACCGAGATGCCCTCCGGAACGGTGAGCGTGGTCGTCAGCGACCCCTCGGCGGAGAACTCCTGCAGCCAGAGATCCGATCCGGCCGGGTTCGTCGGCAGGGCCGGGGCCTCGGCCTCGGCGCTGTCGGCGGACGGCTCCGTTGCTGCTGGGTCCACGGTGGTCACGCCGAGGGTGTTGGACTCGGCATCGAAGGCCACGTCGGCGTAGTCGTCGGACCCGATCCACGAGGTGACGTCGCTGGTGCGGCCGTAAGCTACGAAGACGCTGTCGGCGCCGCCCACGGTGATGGTCTGACTGCCGGGGAATGCGGTGAGGGCGCTGCCCTCGATCACGGCGTAGGGGGAACCGTCGCCGATGGTGGCGCTGAGGCTCTGAGAAGCCGGTTCGAGAAAAATAGTCCGCTGCGCGATGCCGAATGCGATCATCAACGCAGCGAGAACGAATGCCAGAATGGCGAAGACGAAACGCACGTAAAACCCTCCTGTGTTGCCTGCCGATGGCTGCACCTTGGAGCGTGCGCCACCGTGTGCCGGGGCCGGAAAGCAACAGACACGGACGTTCTACGATAGTGGACGCTCCTGAGAGGTGCCTAATAGCGCTTTGTCCCGGCCTCTTCGAGACCTCCAGCAGCCGGAATCGGCCCCTGAACAGGGGCAATCCTGGTGACCGATGGGTCGGTGCGGTCGCCGCCGGAGGCACTAAAATCAGACGGGCCGCTCCGCCAGTGCACAGACGGGGTGAGCGCCCACTAACGAGGAGAGATCGTGGCGACCGAAGAGGCTGACTTCACCCAGGTGTTCCGGGGGTACGACAAGGACGAGGTCGACAAGGCGATCCAGGGCCTGCGACGCGACCTGATCCAGGCGAACGCGCAGAGCACGGAGTCGGCCAAGGAGGTCAAGCGGCTCTCCCAGCGTATCGACGATCTCAACGCCGAGATCGAAGAGGTCGGCAGTCCCACCTTCTCCGGCCTCGGCACCAAGCTCGAGAACACCCTCCGGGTGGCCGAGGAACAGTCCACCCGGGTCATCGCCCAGGCCGACATCGACGCCGAGAAGCTGCGCGCGTCAGCATCCGCCGAGGTCGACGCCATGAAGCGCCAGGCCGCCGAACACGCCGAACGCTCGGTGTCGGATGCCACGGTGAAGGCCGGTCGCCTGCTGACCGATGCCCAGACCGAGGCCGACGACCTGCTCAGCCGGGCCGCGGAGACCGCGGACCAGGTCACCCAGGACGCCCTGCAGGAGGCCGCCGCCATCCGCGGCGCCGTGGCGACCGAGGCCGCGGAGCTCCGCGCCACGGTCAAGCGCGAGGTCGCCGCCATCCGCTCCGAAGCCGAGCGGGAAGCCGCCGAGGTGCGTGTCGTCGCGCAGCGTGAGGCGACCGAGGCCCGCGAGATCGCCGCCGGGTTGACCCGCGAGACCGAACTCACCCGCGCCGAGGTCGCCCACGAGCTCGACCAGCAGCGCGCCGACCTGGCCCGGGAAACCGAGCAGGCCCGCATCGACCTTGCTGCCGAAACCGAACAGGACCGTATCGACCTGGCCCGGGAGACCGAGCAGGCCCGCATCGACCTCGCCCACGAGACCGAGCAGGCCCGCGCCGACCTCTCCGTGGAGATCGAACAGGCGCGCACCGACCTGGCCAGGGAGATCGAGCAGGCGCGCACCGCTCTGGCGATCGAGGGCGAGCAGGCGCACACCGACCTCGACCGCGAACTGGACCGGGACCGCGCCGCCGTGGTGCGGGACCTGGACAAGGCGCACGCCGACCTCGCCGCCGAGGTGGAGCAGGCCAGGGCCGATCTGGCGCGCGAACTGGAACAGACCAAGGCCGATTTCGACGCCGACAGCGAGCAGGCCCGCATCGACCTGGACAACCACCTCACGGCCACCCGCAAGCGCGGCGAGCACGAGGCGGCCAAGCTCCGCCGGGAGATCGACCAGATCCGCGCGGACCTCGAGGTGGAGCTGAAGGCCCGCCGGGACGAGGCCGAGCAGGATCACCTGGCCCGGCACCAGGCCGCCGTGGCGCAGACTCAGAAGTACCTCGACGACTCCGCTGCCCAGCTGGCCGGGACGAACGCCAGGACCCTCGAACTGCGCACGCTCAATGAGCAGCTGGACGCCGGCGCACGCGCAGAGGCCAAGGCGCAGAAGGCGAAGGCCGATGACGCCGCCGAGCGCATCGTGCAGGGCGCAGAGGACCGGGCCGCGGCGCTCATCAGTGATGCGGAGACACGCACGCGTGACCTCGTCACCGACGCGGAAGACCGCCTGGCGCAGATTAGGATTGAGCGCGACTCGGTCGCAGGTTATTTCGAAAGCCTGCGCAGCGTCCTGACCCAGGCGGAGAAAGTGAACTCCGACCAGGACCAGTAACACCCCCGGCTTCTCCGGTTCGTCTCGCGCGGCTGGCTCGGCCCGCACCGGAAAAGTGGAGACAACTGTGAAGATCCAAAACGCCTTCCGTCTGGGCCTGGTCGGCACCCTGGGTGTCGGAGTCGGCGTGCTGATCCTCAGCTCCGTCGTGTCGCTGTCCACGATCATCACCTACGTGGGCG
Organism: Cryobacterium arcticum; assembly: GCF_001679725.1. Taxonomy (NCBI): domain Bacteria; kingdom Bacillati; phylum Actinomycetota; class Actinomycetes; order Micrococcales; family Microbacteriaceae; genus Cryobacterium; species Cryobacterium arcticum. The sequence goes on from NZ_CP016282.1 coordinate 2,307,672, forward strand.
CCGCACTGTTCCTCGCGCTGGGCCTCGACCCGGCCGTGTCGTGGTTGGAGAAGAAGAAGTTCCCGCGTTGGGCGGCCATCCTCACGGTCCTGGTGGCCGTGCTGGGCGTTCTCACCGGCGTGATCTTCGCGATCGTGCCGATCATCGTCGATCAGGTTGCCAAGCTCTCCGAGCGAATCCCGGACCTGATCACCTCGGTGAACACCTCGACCTTCCTCGATGACGTGCAGAAGCAGTTCCCCGCCCTGGACGTGCAGAAGCTGGTGGGATCGGTCACCGACTACCTCGGCGGCAACCTCACCACCATCACGGGCGCTATCGTCGCTTCGGGTGTTGCCATCGTGACCGGCCTGTTCGGTGGACTGATCATCCTGATCCTCACGCTGTACTTCACGGCGTCACTGAACAGCATCAAGCGCGCCACCTACCAGCTGGTTCCCGCCTCCAAGCGCGAGCGGTTCGCCGACCTCAGCGAGCAGATCACCACGGCCGTCGGGCGCTTCATCGTGGGGCAAGGGGCTTTGGCCGCCTGCAACGGCGTGCTCAGCTTCATCTTCCTCTCCATCATCGGCGCGCCCTTCCCGGCACTGCTCGCGGTGATCGCCTTCCTGTTCTCGCTGATCCCGCTGGTGGGCACCATCACGGGCTCCGTGCTGATCGTGGCGACCTGCATGATCCCCGGCATCGGCAGCTCCTGGCTCACCGTGCTCGTGGCCGGCATCTACTACCTGGTCTACATGCAGGTGGAGGCGTACGTGCTCAGCCCCAACATCATGAACCGCGCGGTCGCCGTTCCCGGCGCCGTCGTGGTCGTCGCCGCCCTCGCCGGCGGTTCACTGCTCGGCATCCTGGGCGCGCTCATCGCCATCCCGGTGGCCGCGTCGGTCATCATGATCATCAAGCAGGTCGTCATCCCCCGCCAGAACGAGCTCTAGGCCCGGTTGCGGCCCGGGCCGCAGGGGCTAGAGCTCCCCGGCCCACTCGTCGGGCAGCGGCGCCTTGGCCGGGTTGACCACGGACACGATCTCATTGAGCACCCGTCGGGTCTGGTTCTCCCCGACCCACAGGTGCTTGCCGCCGTCCACGGCGATCAACCGCGCGTCCGGCACGCTCGCGAAGCGAGCCCGCGCCTCGTCCGGGCGCAGGTAGTCGTCGAGTTCTGGAACCAGGACGACGAGCTTCCGCGGGTTTCCCGCCCAGGCCGCCACCTCCGCATCCGTCGCCCGGTGCAGGGGCGGCGACAGAAGGATCGCGCCCGCAATGGGGTGCTCGAGGCCATACTTGAGGGCTAACTCGGTGCCGAACGACCAGCCGACCAACCACGGATTGGGCAGGCCCCGCTCCGCCACGAAGGCCATGGCGGCGGCCACATCGTCACGTTCGGTCTGCCCGTGCCCGAAACTGCCCTGGCTGGTTCCGCGGGGGGACGTGGTGCCGCGGGTGTTGAACCTGAGCACTGCCAGGTCGGCCAGGGCGGGCAACCGGCTGGCGGCCTTCCGCAGGATGTGCGAGTCCATGAATCCACCGCTGGTGGGCAGCGGATGCAGCGTCACGAGGGTCGCCACGGCCGGACGGTGCAGCGGGGTCGCGAGCTCCCCCACCAGGGTCAACCCGTCACCGGTGTGCAACTCGATGTGTTCCCGCACGGCGGGCAGTTCGATACCGCCGCGGATCTCGACCGGTCCGGCCATAACATTCTCCTCATCGGGTTGACGGCACGGCTGCCGCGGGTGGTGCAGGGGTCTTCACACCCCGCCGGCCACTGGAAGGCACTGCGCCGGACAGGGCTGTCGCTACTTGAGCTTCCAGCAGTGCAGGTGCCAGTGCCGACGGGCGGCGAGATCGGCGGCGTCGCCCATCACCCCGTCGCCGCGCCAAGTGACGACATGCGCCACCCCCGGCGCGATCTCCAGCCGGCAGCCGGGACACAGGTAGGTCTTCGCGGCCGCTACAGCGCTGATCGGCTGGACGTTCCAGAGACCGTCTCGCTTCGATTCGGTGCGGCGCCACCCTGCCTGCAGGCGGGCGAATCCGTCGTCGTCGCCGCCGGCGCCGCTCTTGCGGCCGTGGGGACGGTTACTGCGCGGCATGAGGAAAGTCTACCCGGGGCTGATTCTGCCGATCCGGACGGACCGGCGATCTGCTCTAGTACCAGCCGACGTCGACCGAGTGGCCCCAGGCGCCGCAGGGGGTGCCGTAGCGCCCACTGATGTAGCCCAGGCCCCATTCGATCTGGGTGGCGGCGCTGGTCTCCCAGTCGGAGCCGGCGCTGGACATCTTCGACCCGGGCAGGGCCTGCGGGATGCCGTAGGCGCCGCTCGGGTTGGCGGCATTCACGCGCCAGCCGGATTCCTTGTTCCAGAGCGAGACGAGGCAGCTGTACTGGTCTTCTCCCCAGCCACGGGCGGCGACTGCTCCGTACGCGTAGGCCTGGGCAGATCCGGGGTCGGGCACCGCAGCAGCGGCGGCGCTGTACGAGGAGGACGAGGACGAGGACGCCGGTGCGATCACGACGGGAGCCGGCTCGGGCTCGGGTTCGGTGACGGTGTACCCGTCCACGATGACCGTGTTCTCCACGCTGCTCGCCACGAGCAGCGACTGGGCGGCCGCACCCTGGTACCGGTCCGACGTTGCGCCGGGCACCTGGAAGTACGGCGACGCGGTGGCGCCGGAGTAGGGGTCGACGACGGTCACCAGGACGAACGCGGCAGCCGCGGAGAACGCGAACAGAGACAGGGCGGCGTGGCCGCGGGACCGCGGGCGGACCACTGCGCGCTGCGGCGGCCTGGTCGACGCGCGCAACGGCGCCGGAACATAGGGCGCACGGCGTGCACTGACGGCCGGTGTGCTCACCGGAGAAACGCCCGATTCGGGCGCGGAAATACTGAGATGTCTACCCACGATTATTCGACCCTAGCCCACTTCTTGTGTAACAGCCAGGTAACGACACGCTGCGGGTCACCGAACGGCGAGCATGACGTCGACGACGCTGTCCAGAACCAGGTCCACCTGAGCCTCGCGGTAGCCTGCACGCTGGGGCCGGAACACTGCCGTGCGCACGTCGTCGACGGTGACGGTGGTCCCGTCCTGGAAGTAGCTGACGAGCTTGGCCGACAGGCTGTCGACATCCGCTCGGTTGTAGCCCGAGCTGAAGATGCTCGTTCGTGAGAACCGGTGACCGTCCGGCCGGCCGAGCCGGTTGATGAGAACCTGCGCCGTGCTGCGCGCCTCCTCGAGCCAGGCCTGTGACCCGGCCTCGCTGGTGGCGCGTTCGCGTTCCCGCAGCGCGAATGCGTCTTCGAGGCGCTCGAGCGCGGCGTCCACGTGTTCGGGCGAGTATCCGCCCTTCTGCATGCTGAACGCGGTGTGGCGGATGTCGGCGCTGGTCAGCTGGTCCGGACCGTCCGCGCCGTCGTACGCCTGGCGGGTCGACTCGAGGAACTCTTCAACCTGCTTGAGGTTGTAGCCGGGGGCCTTCTTGCTGGATCGCGGAAACGTTGTGCTCACCGCCTCATTCTGCCTCACGAGGGGCCGACTGTCGAAAGCGACCCGGTCACGCGAAAATCAGGTACAGGGCGTAGGCCGCGGCCGCGGATGGCAGGATCGAGTCGAGGCGGTCGAGGAAACCGCCGTGTCCGGGCAGCCACGAGCTCATGTCCTTGATGCCCAGGTCCCGTTTGATGAGCGATTCGGCGAGGTCGCCGAAGGTCGCGGTGATCAGGATGACGGTGCCGAAGATCGGGCCGAACCACCAGGGCTCGTCGAGCATGAAGATGGCCAGGAGGATACCCACGACCATGCAGACGATGGCCGCGCCAGCGAAGCCTTCCCACGTCTTCTTCGGGCTGATGGTGGGCACCATGCGGTGCTTGCCGAAGGACAGGCCGGCGGCGTACGCGGCGGTGTCGGCCGAGATGACCAGGAGCAGGAACGCGAGGGTCCACCACTGGCCGCCCTCCTGGGTGACCAGGAGCACCGCGAAGCTGGCCAGGAAAACGACGTAGACCTGGATCAGGAATCCGCCGCCGATATCGCCGAGCACGATCTTGGCGGGCGCCCGGTGCGCCGGTAGCACGAGCATGGCCACCCGCCACAGCGCGATGAACGCGATGCCGCCCAGGGTCGCCAGCCATTGCCCGGCGGCATCCCCGTAGAACGCGGCGGGCACCACGGCGACCGCCGAGATGAGCACCGGGATGCGCGGGACGTTCCGGCCGCCGTGCCGCAGGGCCTGGGCGAGCTCGAACGAGGTGAAGCCCACGATGACGAAGGCGACGATCATGAAGAGTTCTTTGATGAAGATCAGGCTCACCAGCATCGACCCGCCCAGCACGAGCCCGATCAGGGTCGCGAGGATCAGGTTGCGCCCGGTGCGGGCCTCAATGCGCTCATTCGTTGCGTCGAGCTGGGCCTTGGTCGCCTGCACCTGCCGCTCGATGTCGGCCTTGGTGGACTGCACCTGCGCACGGAACTCGGCCCGGGATGCGCCGCGTCCCCGGTGAGGTGGCTTGGTGGGCCCTGGATCGTCCGTCATCACGCTGCCCTCCCCTAGATGGCGAGGAGCTCGGCTTCCTTGCGCTTGAGCGCGTCGTCGATCTGGTCGATGTGCGTCTTGGTGATCTGCTCGAGTTCCTTCTCGGCGCGGGCCACGTCGTCGTCACCGACCTCGCTCTTGAGAGCGTCAAGGTCGTCCTTGGCCTTGCGGCGCAGGTTGCGCACGGACACCTTGGCGTCCTCGCCCTTGGTCTTGACGATCTTGACGTACTCCTTGCGGCGGTCGTTCGTCAGCTCGGGCAGCGAGGCCCGGATGACGATTCCGTCGTTGCCGAGGTTGGCGCCGAGGTTCGGGGTGTCCCGGATGGCGTTCTCGATGTCGCGCAGGGCGCTCTTGTCGTACGGGGTGATCAGGAGCGTGCGAGCTTCCTGGTTCTGCAGCGACGCGAGCTGACCCAGCGGGGTCGGGGTGCCGTAGTAGTCGACCAGGATCTTCTGGAACATTTGGGGGTTAGCGCGGCCCGTACGTACGGTGGCGAAGTCCTCTTTCGCGGACTCGACGGCCTTGTTCATGCGCTGAGTGGTGTCGGACAGGACATCCGTAATCACGGTGACTCCTTCTTCGGTGGCTTCAATAATCCTAGTTGGAGACGAGGGTTCCCAGTTCGGCGCCCAGGATGGCGGCGGTCACGTTACCGTGCGGCGCCATTCCGAACACCCGCATGGGCATGCTGTTGTCCATGCAGAGGCTGAAGGCCGTCGAGTCGACGACCTTGAGTCCGCGCTGGAGCGCATCCTGGTAGGTGATGCTGTGGATCTTGTGCGCGTCGGGGTTGGTGCGAGGGTCGTCGGAGTAGACCCCGTCGACACCGTTCTTGGCGACCAGCACGACCTCGGCGCCGATCTCCAGGGCACGCTGGGCGGCCACGGTGTCGGTGGAGAAGTAGGGCAGTCCGGCGCCGGCGCCGAAGATGACGACGCGGCCCTTCTCGAGGTGACGCTCCGCGCGGCGCGGGATGTACGGCTCGGCGACCTGGGTCATGGCGATGGCGGACTGGACGCGGGTCTCAGCGCCGGCCTGCTCGAGGAAGTCCTGCAGGGCCAGGGCGTTCATGACGGTGCCGAGCATGCCCATGTAGTCGGCGCGGCCGCGGTCCATGCCGCGCTGAGAGAGTTCGGCGCCACGGAAGAAGTTGCCGCCTCCGACCACGATCGCGATCTCGACGGTCTGTGCCGCCTCGGCGATCTCGCGGGCCAGGCCGCTGATGACGTCGGGGTTGACGCCGAGGCTCCCGGCCCCGAATGCTTCGCCCGATAGCTTGAGGAGGACCCTGCGCTTCTTACCCGTGTCTGACATGCCCGTGAGCGTCCTTCCGTTGTGACCTGCTTCTAAAACTACCGGTACCAGCCCGGTCGGGGGCACACGCCGCCGGAGCGGGGTGTGCTGTAGGCACAGAAAAGGAGACCGGATTGCCTGGGCGACCCGATCTCCTCCTCGTGGTGCTACGTGGTGCGTGTGCTGGTTACGCGCCGACCTTGAAACGGGCGAAGCCCGAGATGGTCAGTCCCGCGTCAGCGACGACCTTGGCCACGGACAGCTTGTTGTCCTTGGCGTAGTCCTGCTCGAGCAGGGCGACCTGCTTGAAGTAGGCGTTGATGCGACCTTCGACGATCTTGGGCAGCGCGGCGGCCGGCTTGCCCTCGTTCTCGCTGATCTCGGTGACGATGCGACGCTCGGCCTCGACGGCTTCTGCGGGAACGTCTTCGCGAGCCAGGTACTCCGGGTTCGCGAACGAGATGTGCTGGGCGATGCTGCGAGCGGTCGCGGCATCCTCACCGGCGTAGCCCAGGACCACGCCGACCTGCGGGGGCAGGTCCTTGCTGGTCTTGTGCAGGTAGATCTCGAAGTTCTCACCGGTGACGGCTGCGACGCGGCGAAGTTCGAACTTCTCGCCGATGATCGCGGCTTCGCCGTTGATGAGGTCTCCGACGGTCTGCCCGTCGGCCGGAGCGGCAAGCGCCTCGGTGACGTTCGTGGCGCCGGCTGCGGAAACCGCATCCAGGACCTTCTCGGAGAGAGCGCCGAACTTCTCGCCCTTGGCGACGAAGTCGGTCTCGCAGGCGAGCTCCAGCAGGTACGCGGTGTTGCCGATCACCTTGGCGGCGACGAGGCCCTCAGAGGTGGAGCGGTCAGCGCGCTTGGCGTTGCCCTTTGCACCCTTGAGACGCAGGATCTCGACCGCGCGCTCGATGTCGCCATCGGCTTCGACGAGTGCGTTCTTGGTGTCGACCATGCCGGTGCCGAGGCGCTCGCGCAGGATCTTGACGGATTCGAGGTTGAAGTTTGCCATACCTGTTGTCCTTACTTGGTGTCGGCTACGGGAGCGTCGGCTGCAACCTCTTCGGTTGCGGCTTCGGCCGCTGCGGGCTCTGCTGCTTCGGTCTCAGCGACGGGCGCCTCTTCTGCAACCTGCTCGGTGGCGACGGTTTCGTCGGCAACCTTCTCGGTGTCAGCGGAGGACTGCTCGGGCGTGGTCTCGGCCGGAGCTGCGAGCAGCTCGGCTTCCCAGGCGGCGAGGGGCTCGACTTCGGCGCCCTCTTCCGGCTTCTGGTGACGCTGGATGAGGCCCTCGGCAGCGGCGTCCGCGATGATGCGGGTCAAGAGGCCCACGGAACGGATGGCGTCGTCGTTACCCGGGATCGGGTACTGCACGTCGTCGGGGTCGCAGTTGGTGTCGAGGATCGCGATGACGGGGATGCCGAGCTTGCGCGCCTCGTCGATGGCGAGGTGCTCCTTGTTGGTGTCGACAACCCAGAGCGCGGACGGCGTCTTGGTCAGGTTGCGGATTCCGCCGAGGCTCTTGTGCAGCTTGACGAGCTCGCGCTTCTTGATGAGCATTTCCTTCTTCGTGAAACCGCTCTTGGCGGTGTCCTCGAAGTCGAGCTCTTCGAGCTCCTTCATGCGAGCCAGACGCTTGGAAACGGTCTGGAAGTTGGTGAGGAGGCCACCGAGCCAGCGCTGGTTGACGTAGGGCTGGCCGACACGCGTCGCCTGCTCCGAGATCGATTCCTGCGCCTGCTTCTTGGTGCCGACGAAGAGGATGGTGCCGCCGTGGGCGACGGTCTCCTTGACGAAGTCATAGGCCTTGTCAACGAACCCGAGCGACTGCTGCAGGTCGATGATGTAGATGCCGGAACGCTCGGTGAAGATGAATCGCTTCATCTTCGGGTTCCAACGGCGGGTCTGGTGCCCGAAGTGCACGCCGCTGTCGAGCAGCTGGCGAATGGTTACGACGGCCATGAGCCGTACTCCTTATCTGACGAATCTGCGCAGCAGAAAACGCCCATCGGTTTGTGTCGTGATCGGATGACCACTACTCCTGGTGCCCGGCGCACGACCCGCCCGTCTTCTTGCGAAGTCAGGACCGAATGGGTGTGTTGGCCGAATGGGCACGCGTAGTCAGCGCACAAAGCGCTGCTCAGAGAACTCTAGCACCAGCCCGGCCCCGTCCGTGGACGGCTCGGCCCCTCCACAGTCGAGTTCGCCACCGCCGTGTGCACAGGTTCAGCTTTGGTGACCTGCCGTCGCCCCGCCGCGTCCAGTCTCGGTGTATGACATCCTCCACGCTGACCCTCCCGCTCATCCGCCGCATGGGGCTGACAGTCGCGGCCGCTCTGACCCTGTTGCTCAGCCCATCCGTGCCGGAACCGGCACCCGCAGCCGCAGCCGCAGCCGCAGCCGCAGCCGCAGCCGCGCCACGGTCAGCCGCCCGCGCGCCCGAAGCTAATCCCGCTTCCGCAGCTGCAACGGCTACCGCATCCCTCGTGGTGTGGACCTGGCCGGTCGGACCGCCGCACGATCAGCTCCGCCCCTTCGAAGCTCCGAGCAGCCGCTTTGCCGCCGGGCACCGCGGCATCGATCTGGTGGCCCAGGCCGGGTCGCCGGTGCGCGCCCCCGCCGACGGCGTCGTCTCCTTCGCCGGCACCGTGGTCGACCGGCCGGTGCTGTCGATCCAGCACGGCGACGACCTGATCTCGAGTTTCGAACCGGTCGCGGCCACCGTGGCCACGGGCGAGCGGGTGAGGGCAGGGCAGGTGGTGGGGATTGTGGCGTCGGGGGCGCACTGCTCGGATCGCTGCGTGCACTTCGGGGTGCGCCGGCACGGTCAGTACATCTCGCCCGTGCTGTTTCTCGGCGGAATCGCGCGGGCCGTCCTGCTTCCCCTGCCGCCGACCGGCCCTGTCCCCCAGCCGCCCCGCTGACCTGCCACCGCCTCTGCGGGTCAGGCCCGGGGGTGGGCCAGGCGGTAGCTCTGCTGGAGGCGCTCCGCCGAGACGTGGGTGTAGATCTGGGTGGTGCCGAGGCTCGCGTGACCGAGCATCTCCTGCACGGCGCGCAGGTCGGCGCCACCGTCGAGCAGGTGGGTGGCCGCTGTGTGCCGCAGGGCGTGCGGGCCGGCCGGTCCGGTACCGGGCATCGACTCGAGCAGCGCGGCGACGGTCCGGTACACCGCGCGCACTCCCAGGCGCTGCTGGTGCCGGCCGAGGAACAGCGCCGTGGTGGGCCCGGTTCCGGCCGGAGCAGTGGCAGCGGCGAGGGCCGGCCGCGCGGTGTCCAGATAGCGCAGCAGCGCCTTCTGCGCCGGCACCCCGAACGGCACGACGCGCTCCTTGCTTCCCTTACCCGTCACGCGCACGGTCAGACGGGACGGATCCACGTCTGCAATGTCCAACCCGACCAGTTCGGACACGCGCAACGCCGAGGCGTACAGCAACTCGATGACGGCCAGGTCCCGGATCGCGGCAGGGTCACCCGTGTCAGCGGCGAGCTGGAGCCGGTCAAGGAGTTCCTGCATCTGGGTGCGGTTGATCACCCGAGGCAGGGTGCGGCCGGGCTTCGGTGAGCGCAGCCGCACCGCGGGGTCGCTGGCCAGGGTGCCCTCTCGGGTCAGCCAGGCGGTGAATCCCCGAGCGGACGCGGAGCGGCGGGCGATCGTGGCGCGGGCCAGGCCTGCCTCGGTTCCGGTCCACAGCCAGTCGCGCAGTAGCTCGAGGCCGAGTTCGTGGACCTCGGTCGCCCCGCGTTCCTCGGCGAAGGTCGCCAGCCCGGCCAGGTCCGCGCCATAGGCGCGCACGGTATTGGCGGAGAACCCCCGCTCCGTCGTGAGGTAGCGAGCGAAGGCATCGATCGCCCGGTCCAGGTTCATGCTTCCAGCATCCCCTGCCCGGACCTGGATCGCGGCAGCGACGCGGGTATCCACGGCGGGCATCCGTTCGGGGTCAGATCGTGTGCCGGGAGAACGCCTCGAGGCGGTCGGGTGCGCTGAGCGCCTCCATCCGTGCCAGGTAGGCGGGATCGAAGCGGGTGACCACGTCGAACGCGCCCAGAGGAACCGTCGAGTGCACCACCTGGTCGGCATAGACGTGCACGAGATTGATCGACTGTCCGCCGTCCACGCCGGTGAGCTGGCGGGGCGGGGCGGCCACGTCGATCGTGTAACAGGTGGCTGCCGCGACCGAGACCGGGATCCCGGCGAACAGCCCGGTGGTGGCGTAGTGCAGGTGCCCGCCGAGGATCGCGCGCACGTCGCTGCCCGCCAGGACCTCGGCGAGGGCGGCCTGCTCGCGGAGCTCCAGGATCGTCATCAGGGGCAACGCCGTGGGCACCGGCGGGTGGTGCAGCGCGAGCAGGGAGCCGAATTCGGCGGGCTCGCTCAGCACCTCCGTCAGCCAGGCGAGCTGCCCGGCGGTGATCTCGCCGTGGTGGTACCCGGGCACCGTCGTGTCCAGCGTGATGAGTCTCAGGCCGTTGAGGTCGGCCACGGCGTCAATGGGAGCGTCGTGGGCCTCGACGCGCAGTAGCTCGGTGCGGAATGCCTGGCGCTCGTCGTGGTTGCCCATCACCCAGATCAGTTCGGCGCCCATCCTCTCGGTTGACGCCTCGACGATGTCGCGCACGCGGCGGTAGGCATCCGGTTCGCCGCGGTCGGCGATGTCCCCCGTGAAGACCAGTGCGTCGATCGGAAGGCCGGACGCCTCCAGCTGTGCCATCGCCCGGTGCACCGTGCTGTCGGTGTCGACGGCGTCGTAGAGCAGGCGTCCGGAGCCGTCGGACGCGGTGCCGAGGAAGTGGGTGTCGCTGAGGTGGGCGATGAGGTGGGTGGCGGCCGGGTACTGCCCCAGCTGCACGGCGGGACTCTCGTCGCGCTCGGTGGCGCGAGCAGACGAACGCCCGGCAGGACTCGGCCCGGGCTGCGCTGGTGCCGGCGCTGACATCTGCGCGTTCGTCGGTGTGGTGTCCGTCATCGGCTGGCCCCTCGCCCTCTCGGCTGACCCGGCGCGTGGTGCGCCACGGTCTCTCCCCATCACCCTAAACGCCCCCACCGACCTCCCCCGGCAGCCGCACGCGCAGCCGCGCCCGCCGCCGCACCCGCAACTGGTCCCGCAACTGGTCCCGGTGCGGACATCCGGTCCCGGTGCGACGGCGCCACCTGTCCGGATGGGGAGCAGTTGGCAGACGGGGCGCTGCGGGGAGGTGACGCAGGGGCCGGGAACGCAAGCCCGCTCAGGTGACCCGCACCCAGCCGGTAGCGCGCTCCCGCACGGATCCCTCCAGATCGAGGGTGCCGAGGGCGCCGAGCACCGCGGCCGTCGAGAGCCCGGACCGCCGGGCGACCTCGGCCGGCACGCGTGGCGCCCGCACGCTCAGGGCGTCGAAGACCCGGATCTGATCGCTCGTGCGCTCCCGCGGCCCGGCACCGCCCACAGCTCCGCCCGCGCCGGGCAGGTCGAGCTCGGGGTCGACCCCCACTCCGATCAGCTCGGCCATCTCGGCGGCCGTGGTCACGCAGATGGCGTCGTAGTCGCGCAGCAGCCGGTGACAGCCGGCCGAGGTGGGCGAGGTGACGGGTCCGGGGACGGCTCCCAGCGGGCGCCCGAGGGCGGCCGCGTGCCCCGCCAGGCTGTTTAGGGATAGCCTCTAGCCATGGCAACAACTGGTCAAGCAAGCTGCGTCATCTACGTTCGAATGTCGCAGGATCGTAGCGGCGAAGAATTGGGTGTCGAGCGGCACGAAAAAGATTGCCAGCAACTCGCGAAGAAGCTCAACTTGACGGTCGATCACGTCTATAGCGACAACGACCAGAGTGCGACCAACGGCAAGCGGCGCCCAGAGTTCGAGGCAATGCTGGCGGCAAAACCGAGGGTAATTATTGCCTGGCATCAAGACCGACTGCTGCGACTCACGAAAGACCTTGAGCGAGTCATGGACGTGGGCAGCAAGGTCTACTTTGTCACCTCGGCCGAGAACGGTCTTGACCTATTGTCGCCAGCTGGCCGAGCGGTTGCCCGCACCCTCGCTGCCTGGGCCCAGTATGAAGGTGAGCAGAAGCGCCTGCGCCAACTGTCCAAGAACGTGCAGCTCGCCGGCCATGGTCACTGGCAGTTCAGTCTCCGGCCCTTTGGCTACGAGAGGACTGGCGGAAAGATCGTGCAGGTGCCGGCGGAGGCCGCGGTCATCCAGGAGGGGTACGAAAGAGTACTCAAGGGTGCGAGCTACCGTCAGCTCGCAGTTGACTGGAATAGCCGTGGCATCAAACCCCTGCTCGGTCAGCAGTGGCAAGGCTCCCGCGTCCAGCGTCTACTCGAGAACTCGCACTATGGCGGCGTCCCTACCTACAAGGGTCAAGAGGTCGACCTGGACGAGGGTAAGGCCATTCAATGGACGCCAATCCTTACCCCGAGACAGTGGAAGGACTTTCGTGAGCTGAAGATGAATCGCAAGCGGAAGCGCTCGTGGGCGGTGACACCCAAGCACCTCATGAGTGGGATGCTGACATGCGGTGTCTGCGGCGGCCAGATGTTTAGCCATGCCCAGGACGTGACGACTCGAAACAATACCCTGAACGCGAGAGGGAACCCCGTCCGGGTGCCGGCCCTTCGCGAGGACGGTACGCGGCTGAAAAGGACCACCTACGTCTGCGTCGACAAGCATTGCGCGTCCATTCGGGGTGAGTACGTCGATGCCCTCGTGAGAGCGGTCGTCTTGAAGAAGCTGGCAGACGAACGAGTCACGATGGCTTTGCGGCCCAACGATGAGGCCACCCCGTTGCAGGACGAGGTCGCCGATCTGCAGCGGCGTCGTGACGATGTCACTGACCTTGTCGGCGAGGGGATTATGGACAAAGCGAAGGCACGGGAAAAGCTCGCGGACCTGACCGAGAAAATCGGGCGAACCCAGGCGCGCCTCGCCGCAATCAGGGCGGAGTCGCCCCTGAGCGACATCCGGCTTGCTGAGTCCATTCCGGAACGTTGGGATGCACTGGAGGTGTTGGAAAGGCGCAGGATTATCGCAGACCTAGGACTGCGATTGACCATCAATCCGGCCGCCAAAGGTGCACGCGGCATCGATCCAGACACTGACACTAAGTACACCGAGCGCGCATGGGCGTTACGGCGTATCCAATGGGTCATTCCTGAGGATTGAGCCTCGAGCCAAACGACGATGGCTTCTTGCGCTCACTCGCAAGGCACCAAAGCACTTCGATCGCTGACGTCGCAGACAGAACGCCTGCAACGCGGCAGTGATGGGGCGCGCGCACTCGTTGCCGGGGGCCGATGCATGCCATCAGTAATTCTCGCCGTGTCCGTGAAGCCGCCGGCCGACACGTTCATCATTCAGCAGCACAGACCTTCAAAATATGCTGGTATATCAGCATTTGACATCCTAGGCATGCGTAAGTATGTTCGAGATGGCCCGAATAACATAAGGGCAGAGAACACCCTCGAAGTGCACTAGAAATCATCACCTCGACGTTCGATTTACGAGTGGACGAGCACCGTCGGTGCACGACCGCCAAGCAACCGCTAATAGGTTCGGCGACTCGGTCCCTTGAAAGTAACCAAACTTTTGAGGTTGACTATGCCCCCCACAATCACCAACATGCGGCCCGCCGTGTACACCGACATTCGTCTCGACCTTGCAGAGGCTTCCGAGATGCGCAACGAACGCGGCGAACGCCGGTTCGGATCGATGTACACCATCCGACGACGGGTGAAGGACGGCACGCTCCCCTACGAGCGCGTCGGAATCAAGTACTACGTGCGCCTGTCCGCACTCGAAGCGCTGGAGTGCATGAATGTCTCCACCGACCGGGCCACAGCCGCAATCGCTGAGTTGGAGATCGCAGCCAATCGTGTGCTTGCGTTCAGCGGCCCGCTCTCCGACGAGCAGTGCGACCGCATCGCTGCACGTCTTAAGGGGGCCGCGTGATGACCGAGAAGAGTGAGCTCCGCCATATCGGCCGCAGGATCACCTGCATGGATGCGCGGCTCCCCGAGGACCTGATTGGTGGCCTTCGATGATCTCCGCAGTGGGCGCAAGGCGTTCGCTGGACGTCTGGCGGGCCTATGGCGCGCATGAATGTCCGCAAGCCTTCGGCCCGCGGCGTTGCTCGCTGGTGGTGATGAACTGCATTGACACCGGGGTGTTTGAGGTCTTCCTCTCTCAACCGGTGAAGTACTAGGACGTGGGACGCATCTGGGACCTGCTCTGAACCAGGATCTCAAACGCTTTCCCGCTTACCAGAGCGAGTTCCTACGTTCGGCCGCGCGCAGAGGGCGTGGCCGCCCCGTTTGAGGAAACCGTCGTACAACGGCCGGTTGCAAACCCTGCACGATGGGTTCGACGTCCGGTGTATCGTGGGGCTCTCGTCCCGCGCTGTGCGTTCCATCAGTAAGGTTCTCTGGCGCAGAGCGTCTTGGTGTACCCACTCATTCCTGCGTTTAACTTCGGCCAGATTATTCGTCTGAAACTCTTCGAGTAGATCGCTCGTCAGGCCTGATCCCGCCAGGCGAAAGTGCCCCATTGAAGTTCAGAGCGAGTCAGCCGGAGCCCGGAATGTCTACTGTGGCGCGAGCTGTGTCGCCTTCAGCACCATGCCCTCTCGAGACTGCGGTCCCGAGCTGCTGGGTATATGGGTTGAGCCAAAGGAGCGGTAGTCCGCTCGCGACAACAGCTTCGTGCGTCGGCGAAAGCCTCACCTCGTTCCAATCCTCATTGTCCACGTTGACCTGCGTACCAGCGGACACCGCTCTTTCCCGAATCATGGCTCCCAATTCCCGCGTAGTCTCAAGATGCCTATCGATGTCGCTACATGACAAGACGTAGAGGCACCCCTGCTAGCCTCCTAGCGTGGAAAAGACAACTCGGGAAGTGCTTCTTGAACGCCTGACGGTTGTGCGGGCGCTCCTCGCGGCTCGAACGAAGATCGGGGCCACCATGGCAATTGTCATGGACTCTGACACCGCCGAAGCCGCCGTGACGGGCATCGCTGAGTTACTCGAAACCACTGACACGGCGGCGCGGGTTGTCTTCAACACTCCGATCCGGGTGTATCAGATGCATCCAGTCGATTTGCTAAGCATCGAAGCGAACGAGTTGGTGGTGGCCCTCGACCACGCTCAGGACTGATACCGGGCGTGTGTGGGGCTTGCAAAGATCTTGTAGCTGTAGCTGTTCCACAGCCGTGAGAACTGTGCGCCGACCGGATCTCCCTGGACGGTAAAGGCAACACGCCATTCGAGGTGGTACTGGGTGCCCACTGCGCTCCCCTGCTGGAAGTTTGCAAAGTTGATTTGCTTCGCTGTTCCCGGGTACGACCCGAGGCTGCAGTTAGCCCAATCGTACAAAGGCTGATCGAAAGGCGCTATCTCGTAGTACGTCGTGCACTTGCTCTCCTGGAACGAGACCGCCGATCCTTGATACGTGTACACGCTTCCGGCAAGACTCACCCCGTCGGTGGAATAGTAAAAGAGCTCCTGCCACAGATTGAAGTTAGTGCGACCGATCGCGGTGCAGTTCGAAACGCTCGTGCAATAGCCATAAGCGACGTCCACGTACAACTCCCAGTTCACGTCTCCTGAGAGCTGACCGTCAGAGTATTTCGTGCCCAGCGGCCGCATGACCCCGTCGCTGCTCATCTTTTCGGCTGCCGCGCCAGCCGTCCCAGAATCAGGCGCGTCAAGCACTTCTTGCAATGACTGGGTCGTTTCGGTACTGACACTGCCAGACAGGTTTTCCAGGAATTCCCCAGCACGTTCGTCGTCACCATTGAGCGCCAAGGCTCGTATGCCCTCGGTGAGAGGATCTTCGCTTTCGCTGGCCACGAATGTGATGCACTCGGCGTCTTTGAACATGTCAGGGGTGCAGACCGCGGACTCATCCGCGGACGCAGAAGTGCTCCCTCCGAACGCCACGAACGCAATTGCCATCACTCCAGCACTTGTCGCGACCATCCGCTTTGAAAATCGTTTCATCGAATTCCCCCCATATTCTTGCTAGACAGAACGCAACCGACCGCTCCTCGTCGTCTTAGAAGAGCTACTCAGCATCTCCCCCCGGTCGCCTGGTTTCATAGTGCCCAATCCGGGCTGCAATTGCTACCCTCTCGATTCCTTTGGAAGGTACCGCGAATATGCCGTCGAGGTCGACGGCCTCACACACGATGTAGAGGGTGCGCCCTTGGCCTCCTGCCGGATTCGAAGGCTCCTGCCGCTCGATACCGCCTTTTTGCGATCGCAGCACGCCGCCACTGAAGCGCTCACGCTCATATGCTGCGCGCACGGTGCACTCGTTCGGCTCGCGAAGCAGCCTCATCGCTCACGCTTGCCGGTTGGAAACCGGTGTGATCCTGACTGCGCCGTGGGGAGCGAAGCAGAGGAGCGGCGTTGGCAGTATGGCACCCGACAACCACCCAGCAGGGGGTTGGGAGGGCGAGGAGCGTAGCGACGAAGTAAGGGCCCGGTGAGCCTAGCGAGGCGGGAGAGGGAGACACAGAGATCGAGCGAAGCGACAGTCGAAAGTGCTCCCGAAGGGATGTCGGCTGCGCCGACCACCAAGCTAGATTTCATGCAGCGAAGCGAAATGAAAACGACGCTTGGTGCCATCCCCCCTTATGCCCTTTTCTTTCTCCTCACGTATTCGGAGCTTCAGCGGAGAATCGTGTCGCTTTTTGCTGGTGTATCAGCGGAAATGGATGATTCAACACCTCTGTTAACAACCCCGTTGACGCAGTCAACAGCACTGGGGGTTGTTAACAGTGGCATCCATTTCCGTTGGAAAGGCGGGGTTTGGCTGTCAACGGCTTTCGAGGTGCCTTGGCACCGTGTTGACAGCCATTGAGCGCAGCGACGCAGAGCGCACTTCCACCTCTGACTCAATGCTCGTTTCACCCCGCCGCAGCCGCGGGCACGCGGCTGCTTGTGCCTCATCATCAGCGCGGTGCTCAGCTCTGCTGAGCACCTCCTGATGCGACTTCATCAGTGTCAGAGCCGTCTCGAAGAGGCTGCGCTGACTATCCGCTTCGACCGACGGAGGAGGACGAATCGGGGCTCGTGACAGCCGTGCAACGGCGCCCGCTTCTGCGTTTCACCTCAGGCCATTGGGCACAGAGTCGATACAAAAGAAGTCGCCTGGTTGGCGGCACAACGGAGTCTCGACCGCACGCAGCGGCGATAGGTAAGCCGCCCACGGCGACGCTCTAGAACGCTTTCCGACGTCGTGGCGCAATACGCCACATGCACCTGGGCAAGCCACGGCGTCCTGCCCGGATCCGCCTGGGTGGCTGTTATGCCGTCGTGGCGAAAGGGAACATGCATACGAATGTCGCGCTCCCTCTTGAGGGCAACCCGTGACCACGCAATGGACAGGGTCTGACCACTTGATGGCCACTGGATTCGACACCACTTTTGGAGGGCGCGGAGTGACCGATGTCCGGCCCATTGGCGGCCGAAAACCGGCCGAAGCAGGACCGCCAATGAGTCCGCAGGAAATGCGTTGTGTGTGCGGCCCGCTTGTGACCATTGGGTGGCCACTAGGCGGCCACGACAGCGAACATAAGTACGAATAGAGCCCCAATCCTTCGATGCAGGTTGCTCTAGTTGCCGTCGAGCTAGAGCTGATTGATAGCAAGCACTGCCTGAGGGCATGGCTACCAGGAATCTCGACGCCGACGCTGGCGAATGCCTGCAAAGCTGAGCGTTTTCTGCCAGTGTCCGAAAGGCCTGTTCACGGATCCGTTCGTATACGAGCAACCCCGCGTTCATACGCGGCGACGCTGACATTACAGCGGTGGCGATATCGGGCGAGTACCTCTAGTCTTCCCTCCATGACCAGGTCCGCACGAACACCCAGCGACGATGACGGGCTGCTCGGCCCACAGGTCTCGGACATCGCGGTCCAGGGTCTTGCAGACGCCATAGCCCAATTGGGCAACGATCGCGAGTACTTCGTTAAGGCTCTCACTGACTTCCTACTGGCGATGAAGCCGATCGCGCGCGGGCTGACAGAAGACCAGGTGCAGTTCCTTATCGAATCAGGCTCATTTACCGCTGCAGAATGGGCAGCAACATCCGCATCGGTGGACCGAGGGGGTCTGCAGGTCAGCACCGCCGAGGAATGGTTGCTCGATTTTCTAGCGACGACGTCACTAGAAGACACAGCAGATTTCCTCGATTGGAGCGATGACCGCGTTCGTGCGGCAGTGGCCAACGGGCAGCTGTACGGCATCGAGGTGTCGGGTCGCCTCCGCTTCCCCAGATGGCAGTTCAATGCTCCCTCGGGGCTACTTCCCGGGCTGCCTGAAATCATCGCTTCCGTCACACCGCGATGGCACTGGCAAAGCACCGCTGGATTCATGTTGTCCGAACAGAGCGAACTCGTCGGCGAATCTCGTATGACTCCTGTTCAGTGGCTCCGCGACGGACGTGAAGTGAAGAACGTAATCAATCTCGTCAAGGCTTCTGATTGGCGATGAGCGACTGCCCACCAGCACCTTCTACTGCCCCGACGTTGGGCAACCATTTGCTCAGTCCATGGCCAAAGTCGGGCTGGCGCCCCACGCTAAGCCGTGCCAATTCTGCTCGGATATGAGTGGAGTACTAATCGAATGCACCGGTGAGTAGAGTCGGGCATCGCGGAACTGATGCCGCCACCGTCCACGCCGACCAGGGCAAGAGGAAACCGATGTGCGAGCCAAACCTAGGTAGTGAATGCCGCCCGATTCGTGCAAATGAATTCGACGCGACAGCGCTGGCGGCAGAGGTGCAGCCGGATGCGAAAGGTGAAGCCAAGAACAGCGCTCCGGGCCATTCACCCATCATCAACAATGGACTCCTTCCTCTGTTCATGGTGCTCACGGGAGATGAGACCTCCGACGGATGGGGCAAACAAGCAGGTCAATACGTTCGCCACATCCGCCGGAGCACCAAGGCCGGCCCGACGTTCTCCGAGCTATTCGACGCTCTTTTGTCCGACCAGGAAATCTGGGCGGGACGGATACCAGCATCAGTCCGCCACCAGTTTCGACTCAGCGTGGCTGTCCACTGGCGCCGCAATCAGTGGATCAGGTTCACCAAACGCACCCGCTCGTTGTCTGAGGGCCCAGCGTCTTTCCATTCCCGCCGGCACCAGAAAGGGAAGCCAGAATAGCAGCCGTTCGTTGTCGTAGGGCTTTTAGTCGGCGCGGGCATCCGCCTTCGTCTTCATCGAATCAAGAACACCCAGAAGGAAAGCAATGAACGAAAGATCCTGGCGCGATCTGTGGCCGCCGTTCCGGGTCGCACTCGTTGAGGAGACCGCGAGGTGCTTGGCGGACCAGCAGTCTGCTGCCACAGGCGGCGAGCGGCCACGCTGGGAAGAGCTGACCGCTCTGGGACAGCGCGATTTGACGGACAACATCGCTGGCATCTTCCTCGCTCAAGATCAGGCCATGCATAATCTGATGGAACGGGGATTACCGTTGTGAGCTGCGAGGCAGAATTAGCCGAAACTCCGTTGATCAAGACCCCGCTAGTCCCGGAAGCCGAGACGCATGTTGTGGTGGCCGGCGACTGGCACGGAAATATCGACTGGGTCGGCAGGGCCATTCCATCTATTGCCCGCGACACCATTGGGGTCAGAACGATCCTCCACCTCGGAGACTTTGGGATTTGGGCGGGCGTGCGTGGCCGCAAGTACCTCGATGCCGTCGATTTCTGGTGCGGGAAGGCCGGCATCTCTAGAGTGCTCGTCACACCTGGAAACCACGAGGACTGGAAATGGCTCAAGAGTGAATTCGACTCGCAGCCCGGGCAACCAGTAAAGCTGAGTTCCGCTGTCGAGGTACTCCCCCGCGGCTATCGATTCACGATCGCCAACAAGACCTTCGCGTCCTTCGGCGGTGCCGCCTCCGTTGACTTTGAGCAGCGTACAGCGGGCATCGGCTGGTTCCCCGGTGAACTACCCACGGAACACGACGTTGCGCATGCCGTCGCTGGTGGCTACGCGGACATCCTTCTCACGCACGAAACCGTTGACGGTGGCACTGCCGCTACGGAATCCGTGCTCAACCGCAATCCAATGGGCTGGAGCCCCGAAGCCCTGGCCTATTCGAGCCGGTCGCGCGAGCTCGTCACGCAGGTCTGGGAAGGTATCGCGCCGAAGGTGCTGTTTCACGGTCACATGCACGCGGCCGACGAGATCACCCTGCCTTCCGGGCAGCAAGTCATTTCCCTAGGCCGTGATGGCCAGGCGAAGAATCTCGCTCTCCTCGAGTTATCGACCCTGCATTGGCAGTGGCTCGAGGGCCCACGCAAGGCGCCGCGGGTTCGACGGACGCGAGACTGGGTGACCCAGTACATGACACGGCCTGACTGCGAGAATACCGCTGACTGAGCCGCATCAGTTGGTTCTCTTACTGTGCGCGTCTCTCCATGATCGCTTTGGTGAGCGCCGCCGCTTCGAACACCTCGGTGAGGATCATTGCCATTAGCTTGAGAACGTCTTCGGCGTCCACCTGCGCCGGGGGGTCTTCAATATCCCCGTGAGCCATGTCATTGCCGAGATGCCGGATCGCGTGCGCGGCCTCTCGAAGCGCCGGGCGAATCAGCTGAGCGGATGCCATAGCGTCTATCTTTGCGATCAGGTTGCCTTTGGTGATCGCTTGGCTTTTCGCGGTTGCTTCAATCGTCGTTCGTGCCATAAGTATCGCTGCAATGAAGGCGCCGATTCCAGCCGCCTGGAAGGCCTCGGATGCACACCTTGCGACATGTATCGGAACGTCCGGGAATTCACGCGACGACACAAAAGTCGGGTGCCACACGACGATGTTCGCGGTGTCCATAAGAATGTTGCTTGCGTTGTTGAGCACAGACGATCCAATGTCAGTGTTCGGCCCCGTGACTATTGCAACATTCAGCGCCCCGCAGTTCCCACAACGGGCGGCAACGTGAGCCCGTTTGCTGGTCACGGATGACTTGTATCCGTGACCGTCCGTAGAGGTGCGCAGAGAATCGGTCTGGCTGTACGCAAACACTGGCGCCATCTCGGAGACAACACTGCAGTATGCGCAATTCTTGGATGTCATTCTCAGAGTGTCCCACACACTCCACGGCCTCTCGGCTGCCTGGGTGAGCCTTCCCGGATTGCCTATATATGTACAGCCCGCGCTCTGGCCTGGACCCCGCGCGCCGTGTAGATCGAGTGAGAGAACCGCGGTCTGCAGCGCGCTTGGGGATGGGGATCGGCGATCGAGTGCCCTGGGCTGGCACCTTGACTGCGCCACCTGCCGCCCAAGCAGAGCCGCCGGTCCCCGAACGGGGGTATCCGCGCAGATCAGAATGCTGAAAGTCTTGTTCCAGTCATTATCGAAAGGTTCACCGTGAGCGTCGCCAAACATCAGCTTGACGGCTTTTTCTCGCGAATCGCATTCCCGATAGACGTGGAGGACTTGAAGGTCGACCGAAATGGCGCACGAGTCAGTGCCCTGCGTATTTCCGTGCCAGCCATTGGTTACTCCCGCGATTGGGCCACAGAATCGCGATTGTGGGTGTCCGATCCGACCAGCGAATCCAATGATTTCTCGCTCCCAAACGTGACACCAGTCAAGGCTAGTGATCCGATTCAATACCTAGGCGTGGCTATCGTTGCCGAGATATTGGTCACTGCCCAGGGCCAGTTCAAGTTGGCAGCTCACGCGTCGGCTGAGACGCCAGCGATGGCCTACGTGCAGGCTTGCGTCGCGTTTCTAACCGCAACGGTCCCCCAACAATTGACGGGGCCATATGCATCTGGAATCTCGGCGTACGGCGTCGGCGAGGTCCGGAAGCACTTCGACCCATTCATGCGCTGGCTTGATGCATGGGCGAATGAAGCCCGTATCGTCCAGAGCGACCGCGTTCCGCATGCAAGTGCCGACGGAGCGCCGGACAACAGGTCCGCCCTCAGCAGCGTTACCAAATCACCGACGAGCCTCGTGCCCCAAGGAGAAATGACCTTCGAACAATTCAAGGTTTCCTTCGGCTCGACGAGCTCTAGGGAAGCACTCGGCTATGCGATGAATCAAGCAGAGGCGAACTGGTTTCTGGCATCTGAGGCGAATCTCCATGCCTATTACGTCAAGTGGCTGTCAGAACCCAGGCCAGCCACAGCAAGGGAACCTCGTCCATCGCCCCGGGCTGGTTCGCCGTACACCCCGCAATCGACCTGGGCTCTCCCGGCTCCGCAGCTCGATTTCTCGAGGACGCCCGGCCGGGTAGGCGGCTTCATCCTTACGATCCTCGGGATCTTCTTCGTTACCGTGCCGCTCATCTGCCTCCCTCTTTCGATCACCGGCCTCGTCCAATCTGTGCGAGCCCGGAATAGGATTCCACCCGGAGCGCCGGGCCGAGGACTCACCATTGCCGGGGTCACTATCGGAATCGTGGCCATATCGCTCACATCGCTACTGATGTTGGCCGCCATCTCCGGAGCCCTCCTCAATAACTCTTGAGTAGCGCTGGCTGCGCCCCGGAGAGGCGACAGCGGTCAAACGACGGATTTGGCCCAGCAGGTAGCAGTTGAACTGGCTATGTTGTCCCATGGAAAAGAATTCTCTGGGCAATTTCCGTATTGTCAGCTGTTCCTGCCCCGATCAGATGACGGGCGAGGGATTGCCAATTGATGTGGAACGACTCCTCCGGGCAGAACTCACCTGGAACGTTCTCGCAAGTCTGTTGTTATCGACGCGGTTAGCCATTCTGGGCGAGTTCGATTCGAAAGCGTTTGGTCTTTGTTTCAATGACCAGACCTTCCCCTGCCGGATAAAATGCAACGAATGTCGCTGGCAAGACGACCTGCAGCGGCGGGAGCATGTTCGCTTTGTGCACGCTCAATACCTCAGGGGTGCGGGTGGCATGCCATTTGGTTCGGTCCTCGGCGCTAAGCGTTTGCGCTACGCCGGCTTCCATGAGGATGGAGGGAACGCCAAACGATGCCGTAAACCAGCAGTCGGTGAGGCGGACTGCTTCCAGCTGCGGACCCCGCGCGTACCATGCTCTGAGTTCGACACCGCATGCATCGAGCTCAAGGGTTTTACCAGAGTACGCAGAGACGATGCAGCCTCCATCCGGTGTTAGCCATGCCCCGTATATCCAGTCGCGGGCGTCGTCCTGCCTAGCGCTGGCCATAGTTTCGAGGGCGTTGGTAAGACGGTCTTCGATTGGTTCGATGATGGCGGTTAGGGAGATGTCGTCCGTGGTCAACCTATGGCCTGCCATTTCTATGGACTCCGCAATATCGTCGTGTGATGAGTCCGGCGGCAGTCCAAGGACGGCAACTGCAGCAGCCATTCGCTCATCAAGGGTGCCGAGTTGAAGCGAACGACTCGCCGCGGCCTGTACTCGTTTCGCGAAGAGGACCGTACCGTCCGCCGAGAAGACCCACACGAACTCGAGTAGCGTTATTAGCAGGATTCGGCGATCAGGGTCGAAATCGATACCCCGAAGGGCCGCCTGGATCTTGAGCGGATGTGAATCTTGGTTCCAAGCTCCAAACGCTGCAGTCACCTCGGGGGTGCCTGCTAGGGCCGTCTCGAAGAGGACGCGGCCGGACTGGTCATATACGTGCAGAACGAGGTCCGAGTCCAAGATCGCTACAGAGTCACGATGGGGCATTGCGAAGTGTCGGACTACATCGTGATGGAGACTGATGATCTTGGTCAGCTCTCCGTCGAGGCCAACAACGTGCGCTCGCGCGCGATTAGGGCTTGCGGCAGACTCGCGTCGCTGCCACAGTAGCCACGTCAGAGATCTGAGTCGGACTGTCGTCGCTTTCACCGGAATACGTTCTGAGGCGGGAACTGTAACTCCCTGGAATGGAGCGTCAGGCCGCCCGAGATATGTTGGGGCAGACCCGCGCTCGAGGACCGCGCGACGGCTGAGCTCGTGACTACGCGCCAGCCTTTCCACATTGCGCTCGGCACCGTTAGTTCCAACTACTGGGGAGCTTTGAAGCGCCGAGATGTTGACCACGACGGGTTGTACAGCCAAACGCCCCATACGAAATCCTGCCGGCGGTGTTTGCATCTGGGCACGAGCGAGGGCACCTTCATCTGGCTGGCTTTGTTGACCAACTCGCTCCACCGTTTCCCCGTTCTTCAACATGTAGGAGAAAAGCGTGGCCGCACGACGCCGATCGATTCGAGCGGAAGTGCACATCGCCCGCAACACATCCTCCCGAGTGGCAGACCATTGGGTCTTTTCGAGCAAAGCGCGAGCATCGGCAACTGCTTCACGTTCTGAGATCCACGCGGACACTCGGATACGAGCGGTCATTCGAGCATCCGCTCCGAGAGTTTCCACGTAGGCCAGCGTCCGATCATCGGGGTACATGGCGTAGATGGCCCGACCCGTCGAGTCGATAAGTGGCATCGATGGTGGCAAACCGAACGTGGAGCTACTGAACCGTTCGATCGCGTCGAGGACGCTCGCCATGCCCCCGACCTGGACGACCCCCGCGCGCTGGTAGTGCCTCGCGGTCATAGCCGCGTCAAAGTCACGCAACGCATTGAAATACTCGTCGTTGTTCCCCATGCAGTCAGGCTACAAGCCCGCTCACTCCGCAAAGGTGAAGCGGCCAACCGATCCCATCCATGGGTGATCACGGACGCCCCGCGTGTAGGAGAACATCCTCATTCTTGAGGACGAAAGGGGGGTCGTGCAGGAGCGAGACGCTACTTAGCGTGAGACTATGACTTCCGTAGTAAGGCGAATTAGCCAGATCACCCAGCCGCGTGGCGGATACGTCAACCCGCGCACGATGGAGACGATCCAGCTTGGAGACGGTCACACTCAGGTTCTCGACCACAAGGCCGAGAACATTCATGCCACCACGATGGGCATGGCCGTTGACTACCTGTCGCGCCTCGCAAATGGCGCTGAGCCGGGGGACGCATTCCAGATTTCGATTAGGGGCGCTGTCCGACTTCATGCCAGAGAAGTCATCACAACACTTGACCTAGGTCGTCTAACTCCGGTTGTGGATGTGGACTATCTGCGCAGCGAGCCGGAGGCCCGGGAGATGGAGTACATCGCCGATGCGCTTCTGAACCTGGAGGCATTGCGACCGGGCCTCATTCCGGATGATGACGCGATTCGCGCAGCGGTGCATCTGGTTGGCTACGACATCGCTTTCCGAGTGGGGCCCGATTTCTATGTGGATCAGCGCTCGATTCCAGATGCCGCCACCATCGCCCATATCCGCACCATGGTTGAGAGGGCCGTGGCGTTCTTCACCAGCCATGGCCCGATCACCGAAGACGGCTTCAGGCCAGTCAACAGGCAGTCAATGACGGAGGTGGTGGACTCAGGTGACGGGGACTTTCTCACCGCGGATACTCTGTGGGATTTCAAGGTGTCAGTGAGCCCGCCGACGAATAAACACACGTTGCAACTACTCATGTACCTCATCATGGGTCGGCACTCGGGTCAGGATCAGTACGGGTCGCTCACTCACCTTGGGATCTTCAATCCCCGTCTGAACACGGTTTATCGATTTGCTTACGCCGATGTTCCCGGCGACGTCGTAAGCGCGGTATCCCACGACGTCATCGGATACGCGCTCGCCTAACCCCTGCAAGGCCGCCTAACAGGCAATGCTCCGCGTCTCACCCCCAAACGGCCACTCCGCCCTGACGCTAAGTTGTCGTAGAACGCTGTGCCCGTCGGACAGCGAAGACCGAAGGCACACCATGAAGAAGAGCGCCACCCGCCCCACCCTCCTCGGCCTCGCCGCCGTTGCTGCGCTCCTGCTCACTGGCTGCGCTGCAGGCTCTACCAACAGCCTCACGCCGACCGTCGAGTCCACCTCGGCGACTCCCCCGATGGCTGAGCCCGTCAAGGCACCGGCCACCGGCGACATCGTAGACGCTGCGACCGCGGCCGAGCTGAAAGACGCAGCGCTGGGCCAGCGCGGCTACCCGCTGGATGACGGCACGTTCGTCGTGGTGAATAAGAACGAGCCGCTGCCCGCCGCAGTACAAGCCGATGCTGATGTGAAGGCTGCTGCAATTCTCGCTCCGGCTACGAACTACTCCGAAGACTTCGGAGCTGCTGAATCGGCTCTCGGCCAGGCTCAGGCCTACGTGGCCAAGAACACGGGCAAACGAGTGGCAGTCGCGTGGAAGATCACCGCCTTTGAGAATGTCATGGCGGAGAACACCACGGATTACTGGATTGTGACGGTCGGCGAAGACAAGACCGCCCACTACTTCTCCCAGGCAGAAGCCCAGGCAGCCATCGAAGCATGGCTCGCTGGCAGAGACGACGCTGCGACCTATGCCGTGGTCTGCGTCGGCTGAACTACGCTCGCCTCAGCACCACCGAAGCCCACCCCGCGATCTTGGTGGGCTTCCCGGAGAGCGGGGCTCGGTGGGAGGGGGTATGGTGCCGACATGGACCCAGATCTGGGTATCGCGCCCCCAAACTGCGAGCTCTGCTTACTGCCGATGAGAGCCGAGGGCCCGCCCGAAAGTCCGTTTTGGCGGTGCCCGTCGTGTGAGTTGGTGAGCCTGGTTTAGCAGTCGACCCTCGCTGCGTGGCGCCGCAGGTAATTCAACCCGAACGCGGCACAATGGCCTTCGACTGAGTCGAGTCCTCCCCCGTCAGGCACGCGACCGGCAGATTGACGCACACAGCCGCGTACCTGCATCCTGACGACCACGCCGAGAGGTTCTTATGGCGAGATTCGCCATGGTCGATGCAACTCAATGATTGAGCATGATCGCCAATTCGAACCTATGTTCTAATTGAAAGATGGAGTCGGATACCAGTCAATCCCGCGAGTGGCACGCACAACACGTGCACGCTGACACGCTCAACCAGGTTGAGCCGGACTCTGCCGGTCGTTTTGCGCCCCGCCCTTTCAGTCTCACACCGCGCGAGTTGGGCGACCTCTTAGCCACTGTGAGTAGCGCCCCTCCCTCTGTGCGCGCGTGGATCAGATACCCCGCCACCGCTGAGCACATCCAGGGCTTGGCGCTCGCATGGACACCCCGCGCCGTATACGTCCAATGGGAAAGTCACGGCACACACCGCGTTTGGGTGTGGGCCTCAGCAGTTGAGCGCACTCAACGCAGATTGAGCACAACGGTCCGTCCCTTACCGCAGCCACCAGCACACAGCATCACTGTCCGAGACGCACCGCGCCTAGTCGGGCTAATCAACGCGCACTTGTCGCCATGCGGTGCAGAGTTTGTCACCTCAATGACCCAGCCCGGTGGGCCATTCGCGGTAATGGTATTTGGGACTATCGACGCCAAAGGACTGCGTCTCGACTTATCCACCGATCCCGCGCGCAATATGTGCGCCCTCCAGCTTTTCGACTTGGCCGTAAAGAAAGTTCTAGGCGAGCGAAACACAGCTCCAAGTTTCGAGGAAGCTATCGCTGCATATCCATGGCGTGCGGTATTGGATGAGCTCGCGTTTGCCGACGACGAAGCAGACCAGATCAATCTGTAGAGGGAGCCTCTCGAGGCCTAGTTACACCGCAACTTGAACAGGTTGGAGCCGACGGCCTGACGCCACATTGTAGTGATAAGTGTGATTATCGTGGGCAAAAAACCAGCCCCTTGAAGTGAGATGTGGCGGAGTCGAAAAATAGGCCTAAGAGCGTGTCGCATCGCGTCACGCAAGGTGTCGCTGGCTCACACAACATGTCGCCCGCCGGCGGCAAGGGTGCGACGGTGCTGGCGAGACTTTGCTGCTCTGCTTCACGAAACAGCAGGCAAGCACCTGCCAAACTGGGCATTCCTAATGAGAGGTGGGGGAATGCGCTCAATGGCGTTCGCATCGGGGTTGTTGGCAGTGGGGCTCGTCCTGACAGGATGCACCTCGGGGACAGCGAATACCGCCGATGAGTCAGAGTCCGTCGACAACTCAGAAGTATCGAGTTCGGCCGAGGCAGACGAGACCGAGGGCGCCATCCATCAGGCATGGGTCATCTTGGGCGGCGATTACACCTACGACGATCTGAAGGACGCCACGGATATTGCGCTCATGGCTGGCGGCGAGAGCTTGACCGAATCGGCCCGACGAAGTGTCTGGGACTCCATCCTCAATGTGAAAGAGGGCCTAACGGAGAAGGGGTACCCAGAACCAGACTCGATGGTCGTGATGAGGTGCATCCCAGACTCGATCTCGTCCCGTGGTGTGGCGATCACTGAGGCAGTTTCATACTGCTCACTCGAAACCGCGGGGATCCCTGAATCCCTCTGGTAGTTGCTTCGCCATGAGCGTCGGGCATTGGCCGGCGTGACAACCTCGGAAGCCCCTAGAATCAGCGCATGATTGCACTCGCCATAGTTGGATGGGAGGCCCTGGCTTGGGGGCTCTACTACGTCACCTGGAACAACGGAGACGGCAACTCCACCTGGGCTTTCATCTTCGGAGCCGCTGCCTTCATCGGCCCTATCATCTTCGTTCCGATGATGTCGAAAGTGCGACCGAGCAAAGAGACCTACGGCGACAGGATGCGTAGAGATGCCGCCCGCGAAGAGAGGAAGCGCAAGAGGTAGCAGCCACCATCAGTGCCTGCTGGTAGGCGGCCGGCGTGGAGGTTCCCAATCGGGCGAAGAGACGGGGCTGACCGCACCAGCCGCACCCAAACGTCCCCTCGTTTGGAACCATAGCCCTCACCCCGGAGCAGCGCGCAGCGCAGCAGAAGATCGTTGTGACCCTGACCCCAGCGAGGGGGCCCCGCGAGCTGGCGCCGCACATGCAACAGAAGCGGCGCATGCTCTTTGAGCATCGAATCGTCATCCGGAGGCCCTTCGGTGAGCCGCGACTGCCTGCGCGAGATGGCGCGGTAATGCGAGCTGCATCACCGCGCCACGCGGGGATCGCTCCTAGCCCCGGTTTTCGCCTACCCATTCCGCGAACTCGAGCGACCAGTCCTCGTATTCCATGGCGGCAACGAGTCCTCCGATGAATGAGCGCACCTGAGGAGGCGTGTCCGCTGGAAGTTCGTCAACGACCTTCGTTGCGGGATCAAGGTCGACCCCGTTCAGAGCGACATCGGCGGCGCTGATGTCGATCCAGTTGTCAGCCCAGGTCACGTCGTCATAGCTGGAGACGCCGGTTGCCAGCGTCTCGTGAGTACGCCAGTCTCTGACCGTCCACGGAGCCTTTCCGTCCTCGTCATATGTCCCGGTCTGGCCGCCTGACACGACGCGCAGCCCCTTCCTCTCTTGGGTCTCCACCCAGGCGCGCTCAGCACGCTCGAGTGCGTCATCGGCTCTTTGCATCTCACGTGCGCGCCCGATCAGAGCGGTGCCGATGAGCTGCGCGTACATGGTCATGGCCGCGTCAGCTGCGCGGTTCTTCCCGTGCGTGCGCGCGGCGTCGCTTGTCGAAGTCTTCGCGCTGAGGAGCCGAGATCGGGCTTCTGCGTAGGGAATATCTTGTTGTGCCGAGAGTTCTCGGACCCGCTTCTTGAAAGCAGCATTGGACGTCATCGTGTCTCCCGTTTCGGGCATGCCGTGTCTCGCGCCCACTGCATCGCCCTGGAGTGGTGATGGAGATGGATCCCGATCCGTTGGACCTTGGCTCAGATGTACGAGGTGTGGCGCGAGGCTTTCCTGGTACGTCGCTGCAGGCGTGGGTACCGCCTGTCAGGAAGTATAGCGATTCCCTCGGGCAGGACGCGTTGTATGCCTTGCTACTAGTCACCGTCGAGACGGAACACCAGACGGGGGCTCTCGAGCCCTGCGAGGGGGTGCGGGTTCGATCCATCGTCGACACCCCGGCGGCGATGGCTCGTGACGCAGCCGTCCGAGTACGTGTCGGTCTGCCTGCTGAGGTCTAGGCGCTGCGAGGTACCGCCTTCGATAGCCCTAAGCTCTCGCTCAGACCCCGTGGCGGGTCTCATGCCAGGACTGCATTGGCGGATACGGGCATTGATCTCGGCGAAACGACGTGAAGGATCTCATGACATATTGGTGGGCAAGCCAGGGCCGGAACTACGACACGGCTATCGTGCAAGGCACCCTGTGGAGCTCACCATGGCCCGACGGGACCCTTCGACAGGACCGAGTTCGCATCAAGCAAATCCGCAACGGGGACCTCGTGTTCCACTACGCACACGGACTCGTCCGAGCGGTCAGTCAGGTGGTTGCTGAATGGGTGCCGGCGCCGCGACCGACGGGGTATCCAAAGCGCACACCGGCTGACCTCGACGCAGGGTGGCTCGTGCGAGTTGTGCCGATCGCGACGGGCCTCGCGCTCGACTGGCACGAGCTGCCGGAACTTATTGCGGTTGGTGCGCCTGGTCCGATGGATCGCAACGCCGTTCCCCAGGAGAAGTACCTCAGCGTCATCACTGATGCAGAGGGGCAGCGCCTTCTGGAGCGGCTGAAAGTGTCCGTGGACCACACCTCGACGAGTGTGCTTGAGCCGTCGTTGGTGGAGCAGATTTGGGAACTCGGTGAGACAGACGCACGGGTGATAGCTCGGCGCCGACGAGAGCAAGGTCGGCTTCGGGAATACCTACTTGCCGGTCGCGACGTGGCGGATTGCGACCTCTGCGGTCGCGAACTGCCTGCGTCACTCTTGATTGCAGCGCATATCAAGCCTCGAGCTGTGTCCAGCGAGGAGCACCGCAGAGACTTCGCGTCGATCGCAATGCTCGCCTGCTCACTCGGATGTGATCACCTCTTTGAGCTCGGCTACGTCATCGTCGATGAGCATGGGTCCCTGAAGTCTGGCCGCAAGGCGGAAACCGATCCCCTGCAGTTGATCGTCGACGGACTGGTCGGCCGAGAGTGCACGGCGCACAACATACAAACCGCAGGTGATTTTGCCGATCATGTCAGGCTCGTGATGGCCTAGCGGGTCAGCCCTGCGGGCTTGCACTTGCCTCGCGATCTCGCGCTTCGCATCAGGTCGTTCTATGTGCTGACGCTTGGGCGTTGGCGTGCCGCCAGCTGTGAACCTGATACCGCCGTGTTGCTCGTGACTGACAAATGAATCAGGGCTTCAGGAAAGTATCAGGCAGGAGCTGGCGGCAAAAACTATTGCATACGTTGTGTTTCTGGGTGCTCCACACGACGTAGAGCCATGACAGCGGTGATTCGAGTCTGCTTTGGGATTGCCAACCGTGAAGTCAGCTCTGGCCGCTGAGGCGTGAGAGGAACTTGCCGTCGTCCGAGCAGCGGAGTCGCGGGGCTCCGGTGGCGTAGCTAGCCATCGAATGTCAATCCCTGTGATGACGCGCGTGCGTGACGGGGCTGGGAGACTTCCGATATGGACTCGCTCAAGCCGCAAAATCGTCCGACTCTGAGCCCTTGGCCCACGATCAGTACTCTGGTTCTCGCGTGGCTCGTGATTGCCGTCTCGTTCGTCTCGTTGCTCGGCCTCCTCATGTCAAGCTTCTATTTTGATCCTGACGACTACTCGGGTGAGTATTACCTTGCCATGGCAACCAAACACCAACGAGACATGCTCTTCGCACTCCTGCTGCCTGCTGCCTCGTTGGTGCTGTCCGGTCTCTCATTCTTCCTGGCGCCGCGAGCGGGAGCACGAGTAGCGCCCGCGATTTGGGCAGGGGGCGTATCAGTGGTGTTGGTGGCAGCGATGATCTTCGTCGGCGTCAGCAACATCCACGGTGACCTGTACTATGCCGAACTCTTCGGCTACTAGGTGCGATGTGCACGGTCAGGTTCGCTGGCGCCGCCAGTACCTATGCCGTCAGTGGTTCGCCTGAGGATGCAGACGAAGTGGGACGCACGGCGCAAGTTGCCCAAGCCGGCCCCGTCAGAGTCGAAGACGCGGTTAAGCAGGCGACTGCCCAGGTGGCCATTCATGGCGACAACGTCTGCCTTTAGTGGGGCCGCCCTGCAGCGGGCTCGACCACAGCAACGTCACCAGAGCTCTCGCTCCAGGCGCTACCCCAGATACAAGCGCGGACCGACCCTCATGTCCTTTTCGGAGAACTGCACATCGCCGCGGAACACGTTTCCGACGCTGAGTCCGTAGAGCTTCTCGTCGAGAACGATGTCGGCGATGGTGAATGGGAACTGGCAGAACATCTTGTCCGACTCGAATTCGTACTGGCCAGCTCCGAGCGTGCCGATTGCGACGACGTCACCCGACGCGTTGGTGGCAGTGATCTGCGCGCCTTCGGCCACATCTGCATATCCCTCAGCGCTCACGCAGTCGTAAGACGCGTTCACCGGGTCGAGGTCGGTTGCGGCATTCAGCATCGCGAACTGCTCGCTGGTAGCCGCAACGTTGACGAATCCCGATACAGACCTCGCGGCAGGGGACGGTGTTGTGCTCGCAGCTGCCGTCGGTGCCACGGTCAGCTCTGGCTCAGCTGCACAGCCACCCAAGGCAAGCAAGGGTAGGAGGAGCAGAGTTGCTGCTCGACGCATGGTGACTCCAAATTCGGCGGGCAGAAGGGCTGACCCGAGCCTATTGGCTCAGCCCTCGGCGTCGGCGTCGGTCGCACCAGCCTCGCGGTCTCGTGCTTGTCGCTCCCACAGGTCAGCTACCCCAGGCCAGTTGTCCACCTGCTCTTGGTATCGCGCCTGCCAGCGCAGCCGCTCTTCGGTCGCATCGGCGGAGAGTCCCGCGCCGGCCAGCTCTGCGCGCACCTCGACGAGCCTGCGTGCGGCGTGAGTGATCTGAATCCTCAAGATGTCCGACCGGGTCAACTCGCCCGCAACGCCGCGCATCTTGGCGCTCAGGAGCTCCCTGGCCCACTCCACGGAAACAGGCAGGTTCCCCTCGGCTAGCTCTTCGTTGCAGGAGCGGTGCAGCACCCTGAGGTTGCCCCAGACGTAGTCGCCGCCATCCTCGCGCGGCACGATGCGGTCCAGTGTCGGGGCACCCGGATGATTGCCTCGAAACTGCAAGTCGATCGGGCTCTCACAGACCGCGCAGATGCCCGCGCACTCGCCAGCCCACAGGTACTCGGCTGCCAGGCGGCGAAGCGGCGCGGAGGTCGGCAGCTTCTGCGCTGCCCAAACTGCGTCCGACTCGGCGGTCGCTGGGATTGGACGGCCATACCTGGCTGCGAATTTCTCGGCTGGCGTGGGTGCCGCGGGTGCTGTCTCGAAGCTGATCTGAATGTCAGGGGATGCCATGGTCTGAACCTAGTGGAGGCTCACCCTTCAGGTCTGCTGTTGCACCACCATGGTTCTGGCAAGGCTCGAGCGGGTAGCGCACGATGGAACCACTCGCGATGATCGACTGGTAAGCAGCCGCATGATCGTCTGCCCTCCCCGCTCGGTGACGGCTCGGCACCATCTGTCCGTTCAGGCTGTGGCAGCTCGCGCAGTGCTGCACGTGTTCGGAGAACCGGCTGGCGTAGGGGCGCCGGGCGCCGCAGTCGTCGCATAGCCAGGTCCCACAGGCGGGGCAGGGTTGCGTTCTGGTCTGGGACGACGACGGCGCGATGAGGTTGGTCATGAAGGGCCCCCTCGAGTGCGCCGGCTCAGTATTCAAGGTCAGTTGACGCGTCCGGTGAGCTCGAGGCACCCTCGCCAGCGGCGAAGAGCTCAGGGAAGCGCCGCTTGCGATCGGCCAGCGGCTGCCCAGCCCTGGGGATGGCAGGCACCGGCGGCACCGCCGGCGGCACCCGCGGCGAAGTTACTGCCAGATGCTCAATAACGAAGCGTTCGGCGTACTCGAACTGCGCTTCATTGAACGCCGGCGCCATGTACTCAATCTCACCGGGGCCGATGTTGTACTTCCGGGCCGTTTCGCGCCAGGTACCAACAGCACGAGTCACGCGCGCGAGCACCTCAGCTGCATCACGCTGCGTTAGCCGGTAGGCGTCACGGCCCTCAATGAGCAGACGCACGTCGCGGTTCGACGGGTCGTCGTGGCTGTTGATCCTGCGCGAGCGCACTCGGCTCCCTGGTCGAGTGGGGTTCACGTCGAAGGCCGGACTGAGGCGCCAGGACGTCGCAGCGCCAGCATCAACTCCAGTGCGCTCCCTGGTGAAGCCATGGTTCTTCCAGTGATCGTCGACGTTACCCACCAGCACAGTGAGTGCCACGCGGCCGAACATCTCTCGCAGGTCCTCGACTGAAGACTCGAGGGTGACCTGGTCGATCGTGTCGGCGAGATCCTCGTACGTCGCAGACTGCTGCGGCCCAAGCTGCATTGCGGTCATCGCCGACATGTAGCCGACTCGGGACTGGCTTCGCTGATCGAAGCGCCGATCGAAGCGCTCGATGAGCAGCGACGACTTGTGCTCGTCGAGGCGGATCAGGCGGTGGCGGGGAACACGCAGTCCAGCGGCGGCAGCGAGGTCGAGTGCGGTTGCTTCCCAGGCTTCAGTGTCGATGCGCCGGTCGCGGTTCGAGGGCAGCTTCAGCAGCCACAGGCCGCCGTCGGCGTCTTGGATGGTGGCCTTGGGCCGGGCGCCGCCGAGACTGGAGCCCGCGTAGCCGAGGATCTCCATGTCCTCGTCAGTGGCCTCGTACTCTTCGAATCTGGCCACAGCTTCAGCGATGCGCTGCGCATCGTTGGGGTTTGCCGCGGTGTGCTGGGCAGCTGTTAGCCACTCAGGGGCTGCTGTACTCGTGCCTGGTGTACTCGCACCAGCTGCACTCGTACCTGAGGTGCCGGGTTCCCTGAAGCGCAGCGCACCCATACGGGTGAGGTCGTTCTGCTGCACGAGGTGGTCGAACTCGCCGAGTGCGAGCGGCCACCCAGCGCCTCGCTCGCGCGTGAATGCAGCGTCGATGAGGCCGGTGCCCCAGTCGTCTGGTGTCGCGTCGGCGAAAGCGCCAAACAGCGCAGCGTCCTCTCCGGAGAACTGCTTGCCGGCCACCAGGGGCAGGTCCGGGGAGATCGCGTACCGGGACGGGCTCGCCAGATACTCAGCGGTGTACTCGAAGCTGCTGCCGCCGAGCTGGCGGCCGGCTCCGAAGGATGCTCGAAGCGCTCCGATCAAGAGGGGGGCACCGGCGCTCTCAGGGCTCTCAGGGCGCTCTGGACTCTCGTCGAGATACACATCGACCGCGTCAATGAGTCGCACCTGTTCGTTGCTCATGCTGTCCTCACTTTCGGTCTGCTGCGCTGGGCTGGTTGGGCTGCGCGGCTGGGTTGGGGGTGTGGCCAACCTGGCCAGCGATGCCGATCTGTTCGTCCATGAGGGCCCGGCCGGCGGTGGAGTTCCAGGGATCCGTGCTGGCGATGACGGTGTTGGCCAGGCCCAGCGAGTTGAGCACGGCCAGCAGTGAGTCCATCCGGGGAGCACCGGTGCCGGTCTCGATGCCCCGAAGGGTGTCCCTGGTGACATGAGCGCGCTCGGCGAGCTGGGAGGCACTGAGACCCTGAAGCTTCCGCCAGCGTGCGATGTTCGCGCCAAGCTCGACCAGCATGCGCGAACGTGCCGGCGAACGACGGGTGACCATAAGCGCTCCTGACTCGGTGACAGCTATACCCGTCAATACTTCCAGTAAGTGACGCGTATGTCTACCACTGGCTATCGCTGTCGGTCGATGATCTTGCCGGTTACGTTGTCCACGAGGATCCAGGCGCCGCATCGACCAGGGCACACCGTCTCGGTGGTGCCGTCCTTCAGCTCCGTCGGACTCAGCCATCCGATGTCAGCGCCGACTTCCGGGCAGATTCCACCGTCGTGAGGGCCTAGTGCCCATCGAGCCATAGAGGGCCCTGTGAGCACGCGGAGGCATGACTAGGTGCTCGGAGCCACGCCCGGGACAGCGAGGCGTTCAGCTGCCCTACAGCGCTCCGTCAGGGCACGCCCGGGAGGGGCGCCGGCGGCATAAGGACCCTTCAGTCGCCGTGCAGCAGTAGCTCGTGAAACATGCCGCTCGTGAAGCTCGATAGAAGGCTCGCACTATGAGCCCTCAGTGGGGGGCTTGTGGGTCGTTCGATGCCTCCAGCCCTGCCAGGCGCGTCCAAAATGGCGAAATGTACCGGCGTTGGGAATCAAAGACGGTACATGCTCAGAGGGCAAATCCCCTGATCAGTGGCTGTTTAGTGAAATTCGATGTACCGGCGATTGCTCGGCCGAAATGAAGAAACGGTACGTGGTTTTGGAGGCATCGAGGATGTTTTCTCTTGATTTACCTCGAAAGTTAAGAAGAGAGAAAGAGAAATGTACCGTTTGTACCGCCGATTTACAGAAAGCCCATACACGCGCGCACGCACACGCGCACGCACGAGACAACCTTCAATGTTGGGGTACAAACGGTACATTTTGGCGATTATGCTGGTGAGCAGGGAAATCAGGACACCGAATTGACGGTCCCATTGCCGGTACACTTCTCTGCGATCTGTGCACCTGCTGAGCAGTTATCGCCTCTGGCCTGGACTTTTGGTCCAATATGCCCTGTATGTGCGGTACCGTACTTCTCTTCTGATCGCCGGTACTTTCTCCGTAGGCGCGCGTTTCCGCGAGCAAGCGGCAAGCACCCAGCACTCTCAGGCGAAGCGTTCAGCGAAGACGCGCACCGTCGTCGTGCCTGGCGTCACCTCGGTGAGGCCGTTGTCTCGGATGACGATCAGTCGTCGCTCAGATGTGGACAGCGACGCTTGCGTCTCGACCTCATCATCCTGCTCAACGAAGCTGATCTCACTCAGGCTGATCCCGGGCCGCTGGGCCCAGGCGCGGCGCGTTCCCAGAGGCTGAGCGAGCAGCCAGGCACACACCGCGTGAGAGACTTGAGCGGCTGTCTTTCCCGTGCTCATCGCTGCCTCCCGGTTGATTTCGATGTGCGGCGTGACAGCGCCGGCACGGGCGTAGTTGCCCCCGGCGGTGGCCTCACGCTCGAGGTCCAGCCCCGAAACCTGCAGTCGGCTGATCTCTCGAGGGCTCTGGTCGTATGGCGCCGGCACGAAGGCAATATTTACGGCGTCACCGACGGCGATCTCGATGCGTGGCAGGTCGAGAGTGCGGAGGCGCTCGAGGTCCGCCGGCCGTTTGGCCTGCCGGACGCTCTTGGTGAAGCTCCCAGCGAGCCAAGTGCGCCACGGCTCGCTGTCGAGGTCCGCCTGCGCCAGGGATAGGCCGGACGCGAACGCGGCTGCAGTGATGGTGTCGAAATGGGTGGACGGCTTGACGACGATCGTCTGTACCGGATCTGCAGTGAATTCGTTCATGGTCGGACCTCCTCCGGTCTGGTCGAGCGGGTACGCGGGAGCACATTCTTGAGCTCATTGGCGGGCAAAGAGAAGAATCCCCCGAGGAGCAGATGCTCCCCGGGGGATTCGGGCTGGGCGCGCCACCCGGATGGTGACGTAACCCGTACCTACGTCTGCCATTGGCAGGTGAGGGGATGGGTGGTGGAGGAGCTCGGACGCCCTCGGCTACTCAAGTCGGTCACGTGGGCTCGTCAAGAAATTGTGGTCGGTAATCTAGCCGCAAATACTCGTTTACGGTCCCTTGCACGCGGCCGACGCGACCACCCTGCTCTCCGGCCAGCAGGTCATTTCGCTGGGCGAGACGGTCAGGCGAGGAATCTCGCGCTCCTTGAGCTGTCGACGTTGAATTGGCGGTGGCTCGACGGCCCGCCGAAGGCGCCCTCGGTTCGCCGGGATAGAGACTGGGAGACCCACTTAATGACGCGGCCCGAGAGCGAGGATTCCCATGACTGAGACCATCTCTGCGTGGTCAATTCAGACCCCGCGTGTTGTGCATGTCGACCGCATCACTGGAGTCCGTAGGTCCATTCACACTTTTCAACAACGTCAGGAATACCTGTCCAGCAAGTAGCAAGATATCGAGCGTGCTGTGTTGTTCGGATCACGGCGTAAGACGTTTCTCGTGGCCTAAGGCTTTCTGGGAAGCGGCTCTCCATGATTTCTGCGTCTTCTTCGCTCTCATCCTGCGCAGTGACGGCCCCAAATGTGGCTGTGAACTCGTCCCGATCGGGTGCGGGGTGGCGCTCCAGGTAGAACACGGATACTTGCTCATCGGTCTTCGCGTATCGAAGCGTTCCCGCGGCGTAGATATCTACTGGGTCGTCGTCACGGCGTGTGAGCTTGTTGTGCCCGTCACTCGTTGGGGACATGACGCTGTCAACCATTAGTCCGTCAACGGTGAAGCGTTGGATGAGGTTCTGATCGGTGAATTCAAACCGGGCGGCTTCTACGCACTCACCCCCGAAGATCTTCACATCCAGCACTGGAAAACAAACCTCAAAGCGTCCTTCACCCAGCGAGACTACAGAACCTGCAATCAGCTTCTCTCGTTCGTCCTGCGCGTAAGAGAGAGCATTCCAGACGTTACTGACGACGACGGCGAAGTCATCCGCGTCGGAATCCGCAACGGTAAAGGTTCTTGCCGATAGAGGCACGTGCGCCTGCGTCGAAATTACAAGTTCAAGATAGTCTCGAGCGTTGTCGTTGCGGATGTTGTCCGTTTCGATCGATGGGAAGATTGCAACCCAGAGTGTTACAAAGACGGCGAGAAGCGACAGCCCGAGGGCTGCAATAGGAACCCAGTCAGGCCGACTGCTTCTAAACACGACTTCGATGCGATTAATGGCGCTCGGCGTGGCCTTGCGGTTTGTCATGAACTGAACCTAGTGAAGCGGAGTGAATACGTCCAGGAATTGCAGGTTGCCCCCCCTCCCTTGAAGCGAGAAGGGGCCCAGTTGAGAAGCGTGTGGAGATCGCCCCCGTGAGCATGCCATGTATAGCGTCGCGGCTCACCTAATCGGTCGCTGCGTGCTCGAGACGACTGTGTATTTGGCGTCCGGGCATGGCAGCCGATGGCGACCGAGAAGATGACATGGCGAGTCTGGCCTCGCCGTGACCAGGCAAAGGGCAGACGCGGCCAGCGTTGGGGGGGGGGGGCTCCCTATCTCTAAGATGACTCATATCGAGACGACCGACGGAGTCCAACGGGCTGCACGCTAAGGGGAATGTTGTTTGAGATCACGGTTTTTAGCAACCCCGTCACCGCCCTGGTGGGCGAGGGTGGGTTCCTCCCAGTAGAGGAGCTTCACAAAACAGCAGAATACGACGAAGAGTTCGTAAAACCTGCGCTTCTACTCGCGGATAAGGTGACCCTTCGATCTCATCGGGTTGACCTTCTGAGCAACGAGGTGCGAGACCACAACACTCTGGGCTGGCCCGTTCCGCTCCTGGCTCGGGCTATAGGTCTGTCAACTCGGCGCGACTCAGACGAACTCACGAGACTGAAAATCGCCGAGAGCGACCTCTTGACGAACGCGGAGATTGCATCGATCGAGGCGGCGCTGGATCCAGAGTCCGGCGAATATGCCCGCGTCATTCCAGACTCAATTAAGAGGGTTGAATCGATCCGAGTCGCGCTAGCTGCCCATTACCGATTACACGGAGACATGCTCACAAGCGAACCTCTTCGGGCCTTAGATGGCCTTCTCGAGGAGCTGCCGTGGGACCCGACACCGAAGTCACAACCGCAGAAACTCGCTGATATCAGCGCAGGCAATGACATGGAATTTAATCGCGCGTTCTTCACGATCGTCGACGATGTCGTCAATTCACGCACGAGCGTGATGATGGACGACACGGTATTCGGGGGTGTTAAGCGTCTAACCGGCGAACCTGCTGGTTTGGATTCAGCGACCGTGGTTCGGGGCGCGGTTGAGCTGATGCGCATGGTGGACGGATTGTCTGCAATGAGGCTTGACGAGATACCAGGCGTGCGATCTGACCTCGCGCCGTACCTTGGGCCCTTTCGGGCTTTTATGCTCGAGGTGTCCGAGAGCGTGGGCCAAGACGATGCAAGTGATGCGGAGCGTTCCAGGCAGTTACTCCTCGCGTGGGAACGACAAGTAGCTCCGGCTGTTGATGAACTCGAAGCGGTCCTCAGGAGTGCGAGTTTCAAGCGAAATGCAATCGATGTTTTTGCCACAAGGGCCGAGGTTTTACAAACCGTAGGATTCGCCCTTGGGATTGCCGCCGGTGCCGGGCTGGTTGGGATATCGAGCCTCACCGCCGGGGCGGCGCTGGCACCGCCAATGCTCGAAGCCCTCGTGGCGTCTGTGCGCGCGAAACAGGCGGCTAGGACAAATCGAGCCTACTTCGTGCATGCAATGGCGGCGCGACTTACTCGGGGACGCGCCTAGGGGGCGGGCGACACCGGCGACGGCAAGCCTTCCCGCAGGCCGGCGGCGCCGACCTTGGGCCCGATTAACCGGCTCCGGCGGGCCGATCGAGCCTTGAGCATTCAGCGGCATACCAATCATCTCGAAGCGCTGTGTCACAACGATTTTGCAGCGTCGATGCTGGTAATGATGCGGGTGGTGCTGCTGCACGACCCATGGTGGCTCCTCCCTCAGCGGACAGAGAGAATATGCCGAGCGTATTGGCTCAGATCTCGGCGCCGACGCTCGCTGGCTTTGCGATCTCGCGCTTGTCGCTCCCACAGATGGGCGACTCCCGGCCACAGATCTACCTGCTCTTGATACCGCACAGCCCAACGCAGACGCTCCTCGGTTACCTCAGCAGAGAGCCCTGCGGTTGCCGGTCCATCGTTACTCTAGTCGTCGTTCTCCCCACCCATCCAAGGACCGCCATGGCCGTCTTCGACCTTCGAGCGACCAGGAATGCCGTGTGAGCGACCTTTGAGGCATGCACGTGCCCGGGTGGGCTAGGTTGTGAGGCATGGAGTTCCGCGAACCAGGAGTCGTCTGGTACACCGCTCAGGAGTTTAAAGCCGCGTTTCATCCATCGACGACTGCGGATCTATTGACCACACCTGCTCTGGAGTCTGGCACGTGCTGGACACAGTCCGCGGTAATGAGCAGTACAACGCAGTCAAGCTGTCGCTTGAGCAAAAAGGCTGGGTTCGACCCTTGCCATGGCGCTGGACTACCGACAAACGAAAATCGGGCGATCTACGGGTTAGAGAACTCGTCGATGGGCACAATCGAGCTGCGGCCGCGGTAGCACTCGGACTCAAAATCCCCCTCGTAGAGGTACCGGAAGCGGACGCAGTTGCCGCTGACTCAGGGAGTTGGCGGCACGGCGATGAGATCCCGCGCAGCACGGCTGATGCGAAGTTCAAGACCAGTCAGTATCCATGGTCGGAGTAGTTGTGCTTTCCATCCTCATTTGACGTCCGTCAGTGAGCGAATAGCTGCAGGACGGTAAGGCCCGCCAGCCCAACAGGTGAGCAGTCTTTGGTTAGGACCGAGTAACATCTGGATTCGGGCGCTATGGGTTGGATCCCAACGCTAGCCATGCCAACCAAATTGCGGCCACGGCAGCCACAAACGAGCCAATGCTGACAAGTATGGACCAGCGTTGAGCTCGTATGGCTGATAAGGAGCTCGCCAGGGACGCAACGACACCGAGGAGTGCGGTCAGGGATCGGTCCGCCTCGAGTAGTTCTGCAATGTCGCGGGATTGGACGTCCGCCCAGTCCTTCAGAAGAGTCTTGTTAGTGGAGTCCTTCCGTTTTTTCCTTTGGCCCTTACCTGAATCTCTCTTTCCCGCTGGCCCCGTCTGCGACCATAGAGTTGGGACGTTGAATTCGTATCTCCAGGTCGTTGCGGTGAGGCGTATCAGGTCGCCCGCAATGGCGTCGAGATCGATGCTGTTGGTCAGCAGAGCTCGACGCAATTTCTTGATGCTCCTCGCGGGCCGATGGCCAGAATGCACTTCATTGGCGATATCGCGGGATTGGCTTGTCTGTCTACTTTTCAGATCCAGTAACTCCATGATCGCTAGACGCGTGAGGAGGAATATGGCACCTGAGTTGGCGGCACGCGCAATGTTCCGGCTGGTACGTGATTTATTGAAATTGAACTTGAAGCGATCGTCGTCAAAAGCCGATGCATGCTTTGCGACGAGGGCCCACTGCGCACGATCATCTTTCCGGAGGCGTTCAGGACGGTACTCCAATAATTCGAATCCCGGTAGATCAGGAGACACAACCTGATTCCAGGATGGCCCTTCTAGCCCAAGGGCACGCAGGAAATTCCTGTTGTCGAGGCGGCGCTCAGTTCCCAAGGGATCGTGCGAATGGGTGAGGATGACGTCCAAGACGGGAAGCTGACGATCATTTTCCATCGCGAAAATACCTGGCACTTTTTTCGCTAGCCACTCCCTGGCGTCCTGGTGCAGTCGAGCACGCTCTCCCTGAACGTCATTTATCCCCTGGAAGATTTTTTGGTACAGGTGGAGCTTGCCGTTCACCCGAATCAGTTTGGGCGGATGGGGCGCCTTTGCCGCGCGGTCGAGAGCAAGCATTCGTTCTGGATTCAGGTGGAAGGCCGCAATTAGGGCCGTCAGACTCGGGCCGAGCGATTCTAGATGCACCTCGACGTGCTCGATTCCGGCAGGTAGCCGCTCCACCTTGGCATTCGGTATCCACCATGCCTCCGACTTCGTGTCACGAAAGCTGCCGACTTGACTGTTGAACCCTGAATTCAATTCGCGTAAGCGCCTGAGTTGGTCTCGAAGATCGTCGCCTGGGACGCTGCCGTGACGATCCCGCGGCCAAGATCTACTAGTTATCGAGCGTCTTAGTTCCCTGGAGTAGGCGGGGCTATAGAACTCGACGACAAATAGCACCGGGAGGTCCACTTGCTCCCCGTCTGGAACCACAACGTTGTGCCGCGGATCGTCCGGGTGCGATATCTTCTCGCGGTCGTACGAATTGAACAAGCGCAAATAGCTCTGAAACTGACTGAGCAGGAGCCTTACGGGTCGTGGCATGTGGCCCCATGACCAGAGCCGATAGAGCCCCTCGATGGCGCGGTACGGATAGTCGTACCAACGAGCCCAACTCTCACCAATCTCCGGAACAAGTGCGCTCTGTCTTGAAGTCTCCCGCTCAACTTCATTCATTGCGGATACACCTTCCCCACGGTCGTCTTTGTCGGGGTTGGTATCTCCTCCACCTAGGGCATCTGAACGCATATGCGAATCGTATTGCGCTGGCCGGCGCCCGAAGTTCGTCCAGCTTCTTCAGTGAAGGCGGACGCGGAACTTTGCGAGGCAGGTTTGGGTCTCTGCAGGTTGCGTTGTTGGATCCCGCCGATAGAACCAGGCGAGGAATCTCGCACTTCTTGCGCTGCCGACGCTGAACTGAATAAGCCTGATCTGCAGATGCAGCGCGCAAAGAGATCAAAGACAAGTGGTGCTTTTCGGTTACGGCGTACCTAAGCAAATTGGCAAATTCGCTCGCGTTTCCCCGCATACCGCCTCGATGCCAGACACCCGCCGCGTCTGCCATGCTGTGACTCATGGAACGCAATCCCGAAAGCCCAACTTGGCTCGGGGATGACCCCATTCTCGACACCGAAGACTCGCCTGATCGCCTCGGCCGCGCAGACTTTGCCGATTCGGCTGCCAGACTCCTCAACAATGTGAGAGTCAGCGGCAATTCGTCAGTGGTGGCACTAATCGGCGCCTGGGGATCGGGAAAGTCAAGCATGCTGAACATGATCCGCTCTCGACTCGATACTCATTCCACTGTTGATCGGGCGGCCTGGATCGTGGTCGATTTCAATCCTTGGTATTACTCAGATCTGGCTTCTCTCCAGGTTGGATTCTTCCGTGAACTCACCGCGGCCTTGCCAAGCGAGAGATCGTGGAAGAGCATCCGCAGCAAGATATCCAGCATCGGTCAGGCAACGGCCCCGTTGGCGAGTGTCTTTGCCGGCCTGGGGCTTGATCCCAGCCAAGCACTGTCTGCGGTCTCCAAGATGATCGGCGGAGACCAGTCTCTTTCCGCTATCCAACGATCGACCGACGACGCTCTCAGGCTGATGAACAGGCCCGTACTCATGGTCCTGGACGATCTGGATCGGCTGTCTCCTGACGAACTGCTCCTGGTATTCAAGTTGCTTCGGCTGACGGGCCGCCTGCATAACGTTCACTACCTCATCTCCTATGACGAGGA
Source organism: Cryobacterium arcticum (assembly GCF_001679725.1). Taxonomy (NCBI): domain Bacteria; kingdom Bacillati; phylum Actinomycetota; class Actinomycetes; order Micrococcales; family Microbacteriaceae; genus Cryobacterium; species Cryobacterium arcticum. Next base: position 2,351,341 of record NZ_CP016282.1, read on the forward strand.
CACCCTTCTCGACGCGCTCACGCGCACGGGGCTCGTAGGGACGAATGACCCCAGGCGCGCGGTGGATTACCTGGAAAAAATGGTGCAAATCAGACTTGATCTCCCGCCTCTCCGGGACCGGCAAATCGAGACTTGGTTGAATGTCGCAATCGACCAGTTGGCCGCCCGAGTCGGCCTCGACACCGTCGCCCAGCCGTTGAGAAGATTCAGCCAGGCGTACTACTCGCTAATGCGGCGTCGCCTCGATACACCCAGGTCCATCGGCCGCTTCGTGTCTCAGGCGGAAGCATTTCTTCCGAAGGACGCAAGAGACTTCGACCTGGAAGATTACCTGATCCTCACTTGGATTCGAACGGCGGAACCGCTGCTTTACGCCATGCTTCGGGTGGAGCGCGCCTCGCTCATCGGCGGTCGCTCGGCGTCCATGGGCGCAATGTTGAGGGCGATGGACTCGAAAATTTCGAAAGAACCGTGGGTTCGTCGGCTGAACGAAGCGCACATTGCCGTTGAGCATCATGATGATGTGGCCGATGTGCTTTCTGCTCTATTTCCGAAGTTCAATCAAGAATGGAACGAGAGCAGCCGGACTTACGGCAACAGCGACGCACCTGCACCGAGGGTCGGGAATCCCGACTACTTCGACCGCTACTTTCATTTCGGCGTCCCGAGTGACGACCTAGCGGACGGACTCGTTTTCGCGGCGTATGCACAAATCTCAAATGGAACACCCGGTCACGAACTCGACTTGGTCCATTCCCAATTTCCGGCCAAAGCTGGCCTAATCATCCCCAAGCTCGAGACCGCGAACGAAGCCGATCCCTCCGGGAGCCTGGCACTCGTGGGTTGGCTAGCCGACCAGGATCTCGCTGTGCCCGAAAGCACCGACACCTTCAACGACCATCGGCGGCTACGAGTCTTTGGTGCGCGCGTGTTCCTTGGACTGCCGCTATCGGACGTTCATGTGGCGGTGGAGACGGTTGCGGCAAAATCCGGCGGGCTCCCAATACTGTCGGACTGGCTCCAGTACGCCAACGACCCAAGGGCTCACTATCGCCTTTCGGACGAGCAAAAAACCTCTTTTGCAGAAGCCGACTTGCGCTTCTTGGTGCACGTTCGAGCACTTTTCGAATCACAACGAGCTACTTCCCCCATCGATATTGACGAGCACATCTGGAATCTGATTGGGGATTGGTATCGCATCGACGTTGAGGGCGTCCGCACCTGGATCGCGGCACTCTTCCTAACCGGTGAATGGCTGCCCCTAGACGTCGTGGCGCGTCTCGTCATAACGGGCGTCACGGACGGTGTTCCCGATGCGCCGCTGATGCTTAGCGGCCTTGATTTTGAGGCCTTGGACAACATTGTCGGACTGGACTTTCTTTACGCGGCACTTGATCAAGAGATCGAGGTCGCATCAGCTCCGCCATGGAGAGATCATTCCGTGGAGGCCACACCGGAAAGTCGTCGGCAGTACGCCCTTCAATTGCTACGGGAGAGAAGGGGAAGCGTCCAGCAATAGCGAATCCCGCCCAGGTGCCGTGTCGGTCAGGATAGTTTCTGTCACACTTCGAGCATGAAATAGCCGGGTGTTGACAACAACGTTTGATTCGACACCTGTTTCAACGGCACAGACCAGTGGGCGAACCACTCGCCTCGCGGATGTAGTCAGTCCAGAGTCCCGGGCTGCCTGCCGTGTGAACGCTTCACATCTTGGGACCGACTTGCTCGCTACTGATCCGGTCCGTCAACAACTGTGGGAATGCAGCAACGAGCCGGTCGCGCGAGGCGGTGGGGGTTTCAACGAACGGGTATGGGGCGTAACGCGCCAGCCCGGCATCCACGTAGTCGTGTTGCGACAACCGTGTCGCCGCTTGGTCCCATGGGCCCTCCATATGAACAACATCCTCGTGGCCGATCCGGCGAAAAAGCGCCGCGATGCGCGCGAACGATATCGAGTAAAGCCACTTGTGTCGGTCGCGCTCGGATACGACCCAAATCTTCGCCGGCCCCTCCTCCGATTGAGGATAGAACTCAAGCACGAAGGAGTGGACAAATAGGTTGACTAGCTCGCGAACGGTGAGCTCAGTCTGTCGCTTCGAATCCATGTCGTAGTACTCCCAATACTCCCATCGGTCATAGATACCGGGAACACGACTGGTCAGTGGGTGCATGCCGAACGACACTCGCTCGCGCGGTAGCAGGGACGATGTCTTAGCGGATTCGACCAGACGGCGGATGGTGAACATGCCGACCATGAGGTCGCGTTCGACGAGGAATCCCGTCCTGGTCGACCATCGTTTCACCTCAGCGCGTCGTTCCAACGCGGTAGCTATCTTCAAGAGCTCTTCACGCCACGGCACTGAGTCTGCGATCACGGTCGAAGTCTCACACAATATGCTCCGAGGCAGGTACCGCAAACGGGACCCAAAGCATGCAAGATGCTAGGTGCTCTGTACACTGGCACGACCCCGATGCCGTGTGGCCGGGGTATCGCGGTGGCGCCGAGTTCGAAGGTGATGAACCTCGGCCGGTGCATCGCCCGTGCATGGAGGGCCACCATGCGCGGTGACTTACCCGGTCAATACACCCGTCGTTTCTATAGAGGCGAGAAGCTAAGTAAGCTCTTGCCCTGGAAATCGTGGTGGCGTCGCTGCTGTCAGGAGCGCCGACGAAAGCGTACACATGTGTTCCCAAACCCCATTCATACCCTCCAGCTGTGACGCGGGCTGTTTCAGGAGCTTGTCAATGTTCGCCTTGGCGAGCGATTTGTTACTTAGATTTCCATGCCCCTTGACCGCGTCCGTATCCTTGGCCCATTGCACCGGGATAAAGGCGCCGTCGATTGCACGAAGCACTGCCGGACCGAACATGAACTCTATGGATGCAGCGCGGCCATTCACATTCGCGGAGATACCCTCCTGCGTCGGGTAGTCCTCCGCATACGGAACGTCTGGCAACATGATAAATCTGATGTTGTTTGGCAGGCGAGATCGCTCTAGATCTTTCATTGCCTTGGCACCCGCACCGTCGTTGTCCAACACACCAATGACCCGGTTCATCACACCAACGGCGGCCAGGCTGCGGAGAGTGCGCACGACTTGGTCAGTTCCACCCTCATACTTCGTCTCGAAGTCAAGGAAGCGGAAGTAGCCAGTCAGGTCCGGGTATACGTGTGCGAGAGTCTTGCTGATATAGCGGGCGTCGGATTTCCCCTCTGTTACGACGATAATGGGCCCATTTCCCGACGTGAGCTCTGCCAACTTCGCCCACGCTCCGCTCGTTATATCTTCCGCCTCCGTGAAGTAGTCAGCCATGAAGAGCTCGTGAAGGTCTAGTTCGACGGGAGTGCCAGGATCGACGTGTTCGAGCTGAAGGGCCAATACCGGTAGGAGGACGTCCTTGTCTTCGTACAGCCACGGCTCCAGACATTGCAGGCAAGCGAGTCGGTCCCATGCGATGTCTGAGGGCTGAACGCCGTCCTGGCGAAGCTCTTGAAGCGCCTCCAGTCCCACGGTGAGTACGTAGTCGGCCGAAACGAGGCGACAAGGCTCGGAACTCTCCTTTTGAGGACTGAGCTCCACCTCGTCGCTGCCATCGTTGATTAAGCGGATCAGCGCAACGAGTTCGCTTCTGCACGCTGCTGGGTGGTACCCCGAGAGGTTAAGTCGCGAGGTGATCACGCCTGCGGGCGCGGCGTAAACGAAAGGGCTGTCGATATAGGTGCCATTCGGTCCGAAGTCTCCGCGCTCCGCAAGGAATATGTCCTCGAGGTCGGCGACCTCTTGTGAATCGCTGGAGATACGTAGGGCGTCTACCCACTTTCGGTTCACTTTGCGGTCGCTCTCTCGGAAAAGAGTTAGGAGTCTGAGTGGCAGATCGTTTTTGCCCCATGTAAGCATCCGACCGCCCGCCATCAGCCTGTATGAGTCACCCATCAATAGCCACTTTCCCTCGATCGCGCGATCCAATGGCCAAGCGGCCGCACTTCAGCAAGAGCCGCGATCCCAGCGGTCACTCAGATTCAGAGCAAGTTCTACTCGTGCCATAGAAGCGACGCTATCGGGTTACCACGACGGTCGCCCACACACCGTCTGCCGGCGGGCAAAAGTCGCTTGTGAGCAACCTGACTCGTCGGGCGTTTCGCCGAACCTTGAGGCGTGCCTTGCCCCAACGGTAGATGACGGGTCACCGGCGATGCCGTCTTGGCAGCGTCTGTCGTGCGCCCTAGTGAGCGTGTGCCTGACTTACCGGGAAGCTAGTCGTATCGGGCGACAGCTAAGGTCGCGCACGGGCAAGCGGACGCGATCGTCACCGCGCCGTTCACTCTGGGGCGCTGAGAGCGCGCAGTGGCGCTTCGACCTCGAGTGGCGGGTTACTCCGCGGCTGGCACCAGAGCAGCCGCGATCAGGCCGCGGATGTAGTCGTAGTCGGGATCCGTCGGGTCGACGCCGTTGTCCGGGACGAGCTCCACGGTGGCCATCGGTAGGGCCTTCGTTTTCCCGGCCAGGTTGGTGAAATAGCCCAACGCACCCTGCGGGATGTCGGTCTTGACCACCTGCTGGCCGGCCGCGGCGATCCCCTGGAATTTTGTGAGCACGTTCGCCGGCGTGAACTGCGTGAGGATCGCCTGCTGCAGGACGCGCTGGCGGGCCATGCGGTCATAGTCATCCGTTGTGTGGCGTGACCTGCCGTACCAGAGCGCGGTGAACCCGTCCATGTGCTGCTGACCCGCCTCCACCCAGCCTTCGACGTCACTGAGGTCCTCGAACCGACCACCGATCGGCAGCCGCTCGGCCACGTTGATGTCGACGCCCCCAAGCGCGTCGATGAGGTCAGAGAATCCCTGCATGTCGATCAGCGCGTAGTACTGAATTGTGAGACCGGTGATGCCCCTGGCGGCGTCGCGCATGCCCTCGATGCCGGGTTCACTTCCCTCTGCCACAGCGTCCGGATACATCTCCGGGCTCTTCTGGTCCACCTCGGTGTAGATCGAGTTGAGCATGCAGGCGTCCACGTCACAGCGGTCCTCGTACCCGTAGCCGTCCGGGTAGGCCGCGTGTAGCGGTGAGTCCTCAGGGAAGGGGATCAGGTCGAGATCTCGAGGCAGTCCGATGATGACCGCTTGTCCGGTGTCGGCGTCGATGCTGACCACCGACATGCTGTCCGGGCGCATCCCCGCTCGATCGGAGCCGGAGTCTCCGCCCATGACCAGGATGTTGTAGCGCCCGTCGGCCGGCGGCTCAGACGGCGCGGTGATGAACATCGTCGAGAGGACCCCGCTGGCTGTGGTGGCCACGTAGGCACCGTATCCAGACGTGCCAGCGAGGGCGACCATGACCACGGTGGCCAGTCCTGCAATGTGTGGACGCGCGTTGGGCCGGATCCGCACCAGGCGCGACAGACGCAGCGTGTCAAAGGTCAGAGTCACCCACAGCAGGCTGTAGAAGACCAGCACGGCGGCGAGGGCCCAAAGGCCGATCGAGTTCGTAAACACGGAGAGCACGAGCTCAGGGTTGACCTTGTACATGACGCCGGCTGCCGCCAGCAGCAGAAGGAAAGCGACAGACGCACGCAGGCCGAACCGTCCGAGGCCGCGGCTGCCAGCGAGCACCTGGGCGGAGCCGGGCAGGAGGATGTTGAGCACCACGAGCCACCAGGCTCGCTTCGTCATGAGTGGACGAGAGCCCTGGTCCGGATAGCGGATCGGACTTGAAGCCCCCGTTGAGAACACGTGTCCCCTTCTCACTCGCAATTCAGCCGGCTAGACCAATGCGGCAGGAGTCGTCCACGGTCATGACGCACCTATCTGGCACCGACCGCCCCAAGGACCACCCTGCGAGCACTGAGCCCACACATTACGCGTGGCTTGGCAAGCAACCCGCTCGATGTCTCCTGGGGAGCGGGCGTATTTGCCTAGATCACTCCAGAACTGGGGGTAGCACGCAGCCCGTTAGCCGAAAGCGAGCATACAGAACCGCCTCTGGAAAATATCGATGCGATTCGAGCGAGCCGCCCCGTGCTCGCAAGGTATTCGTAGCGTCCAAGCTAATTGAGGAGGAGAGGCAGACGCCGTCACTCGCGCGGCCCTACCTGCACTGGATATTCTCATGAGAACCGCTCGGCGACAGAAAAGAAGTGCTGTAGATGACCTTTGAAGTACGAGACAACCGTTCGTCGTCCGCACGCAATCCCCTCGATTCCACCGCGGACGATCATGGATTAACAGCGCTGCGGCTCGTGATCGGCCTGATCCCGCTCGGAAGTCTGGCCACAGAGCTTGTTCCGTCGGCGGGAGACCGGCAAACTAAGCGGGCGATTCGGACCCTACAAACGCTGGTGCAGGATCTACAACTTCGACTCGACCTCGATACGTGGAGTCCAACGCCGACGGAAGAAGACCTCGATGCAGCGTTCGTGCGCTCTTTGCGGGCCGCTCAAGAGACTGCTGAAGAGGAAAAGCGTGAGTTCATCTGGCACGGCTTGATCAATGGCTGGGTACGCACCCACGGCAATACGGACCGGGACCGATTCCAACGAATTGTCGCGAAGTACGATCTAGAGCACTTCCAATTGCTTCGACAGATGCGATCCCTCGTGAAGGACGATATCCACTGGTTTTCATTTGAATCAGGAAGCGAGTCGCTCGTGGATTGCCTAGATCGCAAGCGCGACGCCCTTCTTCCATATCTACAGGAGTTCGCCGCCGACGGGCTGGTAATGATCTACGACCAACCCGACATCAGGCAGAGGGGCGGCGAGCCGTCGGTCTCGACTCGCAAGAATGTCTTGTGGAAACAGGACTCGGACGACCTCCTGAACTTCGTAATGGATCCTAGAAACGTTCAGAACGCCACATCCGCGCCGGACGCACAGAGCGAATAACCATCCCGCCTGAACAGCCGGTGCCAGCGAGAAGTCAAGGGGGCAGCCATGGCCATCACAGCTAGCGATACCCGCCGCAGTCTTGCCGGTCTGATCGAGCGCGTGAACCTCGACCGCGTGGAGATCGAGATCGTCTCCCGGCGAGGGTCAGCCGTGCTCATGACCAAGGACGAGTACGACTCCCTAACGGAAACGGGTTATCTCCTCAGCTCGCCAACGAACGCGGAGCGGTGGCTGTCCGCGTTTACAGCAGCCCGCGAAGGCGGAGCGACCACGACTCAACTGTATCGCCGTATCGTGTTTCATGGCGTGTCCTCTAGCGGGTCGATCGCAGTGTGGATGCCGTGCAATGAGCAGGTGAAAGCCACGTGAATGACTTGGGTGATCGGGAACGGCTCAGGCTGACAATCCGCAACACACTCGGGGCATCTACGGTAGGGCTCGTTTACGGCACGAAGCTCGCCCCCGTCGCTGTCGATCACAAGCCTCCTGATGCGTCCCAATGCTGAGACGAAATCGAACATACCCTTCAGGAATCTAGAACGGCCCCTATAGCGGTGGGTCCCACCCTCGCAAGCTTCTGCGCGGGGACTAGCGCAAGGCCCCGGGGATTGGATGTCTCCATAGTTAATGTCCGCCACTTCAATTTGCGGTTCAGGACAGCTCAACCGAGCTTGCGGTCTAGCTGGTGTAGCGGGGTAACGAGTCGGGGCTGAACACGGTGAGCGTCTTCCGTGCGCGACTCAATGCGACATAGAGATTCCGACTGCTCGTAAGGAGTCCCGCGTTTGCAATGATTACGTGGTCGTATTCGAGTCCTTTCACAAGCAGTGTGCGAGAGACGACTCTGTGCGAAGGATGTCGCCCGGTTCGACGAAGAGCATCACGGATATTGCTCAACGCGCCCACGGCTGTCACATCGCCACTAGACGCGGTGTCGATCGCCTTTCGGACCTCGTTCCAGGCTTCGCGCTTGAACAGCCGTATGGCTCTGACAGCGCCGATTGTCCGCATGGCGCGGGTGACTGATTCGTACGTTGGCGCTTCCATGACGGCGTCGAGTGCGCCCTGAACGCTTGCGAGCCCCGGCCGAGAAAGATGCCCAATGGTCGCACCCCGGCTCAGCTTGTCTGTAATAGCCCGATCGAGTCCTCCAAGTCCCGAAAAACACTGCTTGGCGAATCTTGCCAACAAGGCGGCATAGTTAGCCGGTTCGGCCGCGTCTAGTCGCGTCAAGAACGACACCATAAAATTCCCTTGGATGTCTTCCATGACCTCGTAGACCCCATTCAGCTTGCTCGCCAACTGATTGGCATCCGCGGCCCACTGGCCGAGCACCAGGACCGACTCGCCGTCTGGATGCTTGGCGAAAGCAGAGCTGGCGAGCTTGCGTGGGTCGAGAAGGTTCCAAGAGAATCCGGGAAAATCTACCGCAGCTAGATTGATGGGCTCATTGGCCAGGAGGGCCGGGCGGATGTCAAGCAACCACTGCCCGAGCGCTTTGTTGTGGCCAGCCCATCGGCGAGGAGTATGCGCTTGTGGATATCGCGGGAAACTCTCAAAAACCTGGGCATCCCAATCGACAAGCACTTGTCCGCTGAAGTCAAAAATGCCCTGAAGTCGATCTCCGAGTACACACGTCTTCGGTATGGCAGCAACGATTGCGAGCACAAACTCATGCTGATCGAGATCACAATCTTGATACTCATCGACGATGAAGTACTCGAAGCTCGCGGCGTGAACGTCTGTCAGCGCCTGAGCATTCACAACCTTCATGGCGCCAGCGACGTACTCGGACGAGCTAGACCAATCAGGGTTTTCCGGCACAACAATGCCGGCTATCCCTGGATAGCTGCGCACAAGATCAAAGGCCCAACCTGTGATGGTGTCGACGTGCACGTTTCGAGACGCGACACCGAATGCTTTGAGGCGCGTTCGAATTGCGCCCACACCTGCGTGCGTGTGCGTAAGAATTAACACACGGTCGTCTGTTTCATCCGCGAGAGCGGCAAGCGCTGCTACGAGATGGGTCTTTCCCGTGCCGGCGGGCATTTCGAGCGCAACGGGAAGACTCGACAGAATGGCGAACGCGTTCTCGCGGAGTTCGATATCCACTAGCTCTGCACCGGCACCGTCGCAGCCTCAGCCCCTCGTTCGGCAGCACGTGCCGCTTGAGGATATATGTGAGCTTTCACGGCGAGGAGCGTCTGGCCGAACGGTGTCTGTCTGAGTTCCCCGGCGTACCTGTTGATAAAAACCCCCAAGGTGCGACCCGCTCCCACGCTCTTGAACCACTTGCTCTTCAGCGCTGTGTTCGCGATCAGCGCGCGTGCCGATTCGAGAGTGAAACCATCAACGCTGATCCAAGACTCGACATCCAAGCCTGAAATTCTCAGCCCTTTGTTGCCCGCATTGAGTAGGTCGGACCTCACTGTGGCTTCGTCGACCCGCACTTCGACCGCTACCGCTAACAGTTTGGTGAGCAAGGGAGCCCCCATAGCGTCGACCATTTCGTTCTCAGTTGCGTTGCCTTTTCGCCAACGAAGAACAGCGGCCCCCGCTTCCGACGCCTTGGTGGCGGCAGCGTCGATCGTGCGTTCGTCGTTGTCGATGAAGAGCACGACATCGTACCCCAACTTCGCAAGAACGGCTGCGCGGTATGGTGCGACAGATCCATTGCCGTTTGCGACAGCGACTCCGTTAGCCGCGCTCGTAGCTCCGTCTGTCGTAGCTGCGTGTGTGTCCCAGCATTCAAGCAAGCTAAGCAACAGTCCGAACTCGGTCTTGCCTTCAGTAACGATGATTTTCTTCGCGAGGAACGAAGAGGGCCCGCCACGAAGGGTCGCCTGCGCGAATTTCAGATCTATTGGGACAAGCTGGCTCGTTGCGGCCCCTTCCACGCATCGAACGACAGCGAGGTCACTCGATTCCAACTGTTCTACCGCCACCGGCGAGTGTGTGGTTACAAAAACTTGAGCGAGTTGACTGTCCGCGCGGAGATGCTTCAGCAGGTGCACAAGTCGGTGCGGCTCTAGACCATATTCAACTTCGTCAATGAGAATGACCGACTTGTTTTGGGAAGCCATCTCCTGGGTGGCAATGCCAGCCAATCGGCGCGTGCCCAACCCAAAGCTCGTCAGCGGAACCTCGCCTTCGAATAGTGCGAGGTTTCCGCCTGCCGTGGAGAGCGACGTGTCGAGCCCAGGCTTGAGGTCACTGAAGTTCCCACTGCCCAGCTCCCCGAGTCTGGCTCCAATATCGTCGGTCAGAATCTGAAGCTCGGGTGTGATGGCACCGTTCACCGCTATACGCGCTGCGACCAGAGCTGCACTCAGTGTGCCGGAGGCCCCATGAGTTGAGTCGGTTAGGCGAGTCAGCGCGGAGGACTTCGTCCAACGCAAATGGTTATCAATTCGGTCATCGACTTTGAATACCGAAAACTTCCGTCTCAGCCCAGAACCAATCGGAATGTTGTCGTTTCCCCCTGGGCGATAGATCGACCAGATCGGTTCAATCTCACTCTCGACACGAAGTTCCACAATGACACAAGGCTCAACGCCGTCTATGGGATCGTGCTGCCACTCCCCTTCGCTATCGATGCCTGATAGGTGCAGCCCGAACAGAGCATGAGTACGGATCTCAGCTGGAAGATCAGCAAGCGCAATTCTTATCACTATCGGCTTGTCGGTTTTCGCGTCATAGAAGTCTGTGTCGCTGAGAGACAGACTCCACCGCTCACCTAACGTGAGGTTGATGGCGTCGATAATGGTCGATTTTGAGCTGTCCCCCGGACCGATGAGGCAGATGAACTTCTTGTCATGAGGTATCCGAAAATCGAGACTTTTGATGCCACGAAAGTTCTGTATCTCGATGCGTCGTACCCTCATATATTGACCCCCTGTTCTGAGTATGTCAGGGGTGTCTCGGTGGGTTGCAGCTCCAACTCTCACGAATAGTTGTGTCCCAGGTCACGTACGCCCGGTAACGACCGTTTCAGCCGCTGTGCAATGAACGAAACGGCCGCACCATCAGCGAGCGGGATCGCCCAAGAACGGACAGGACCCGACTCGCTCGGCTCGGCTCGAGGGCTCAACCTCACAGAACCACCTTGGAAGCAGGCGCCAACTCCGAGGAGTTCAACCACGCGGCTCGGGAGGAAGATACATCGCTGTGAAAGGCTACTAATCGGCGCAGGGTCCCCAGGCCAGGATTATGCTCAGTCGCGATCCTTTTAACCGATTGCGAGACACGAATGACTGAAGCACTACCCGAAGAGCTATTCGTGATCGTCACCAGAGACGCAAACCCCATCGTGAAATGGAATATGAGCCTGGGACGCATCGCGTCCGCGGGGCTGGCGTATGCCGAGCAGAATCCTGAGACATATGCTGTACAGCGCGACGAATGGTTGCCATGGATTCCCAATCCGAACTACAACACATTCGTAGGGTTCCATTCACTGCGGGTGTCGAGCGATATGCGCGCGGAGTACAACGCTGAGTTAAGCCGGATCAGGTACTTCAAAGACTTGCCATCTCGGCTTGCCTGTCTGTACACGTGGGGTTCGATAGACGACGCGGTGCGGGCTAGGACGACAATGAGAGGCAGATTTATCGGGACTATTTTGCAATGTCGACCAGTGAAAACACTTCGGTCAGCTCGGTGCAACAGCGCGCTAGTCAACTTCGCACAGCGCGGTGAGCGAGGTGGATTCTTTACTGATCAGGCCTCCGTCGACCAAATCTGGAGAACTTATTGGTCAGGCTCGAGCGAGGTGCACATGATGGAGAGGCCGAACATGCTGGATCCATCTGGACCGCCTGAGAAATTGGAGATGTCAGCGGAACCGCTTTGGGAATGGCTGATAGACGGGGCTCTCGAAATTGTCGCTGAAGTGACGCCACCAACAACAACTCACGGGACTGCAACCTAGCGAAGTCTTAGGTATCTGCGGTTGGCGGGCGTGCAAGACTGACGCCATGCATACGATCCTGGTTTGGACCTACATCGATGCCGACCTCATCAGGAGTGAACACATCTAGAATCGGCGTGCGCCGAAAGCTGGGACGTCGTCGCTGTGCCCCGCTCGGTTGATTGGGAGCGTCTTGCGTCGTTCGATCGGTCGGTGCGACCGGCCATGTTCCACTTCATCGGACACGGAGACGCCAGCGGGAGCCTCTTCGTTCGTGAGGATGGCCCGTCCTGAGGCCGCCCGGCCGCGGACGTCATCCAGCTCGGTCGTGCCCCCCTTCGGCTTTCCATAATCCCTACCGTTCGAGACCTTGGGTGTCACTGCTACGCAGAAGAATCCCTCTGTTCGACTAAGTACACCCTGATGGACGAACTCAACGAGGCCATTGAGCTAGCCGTGTCGCGCCGCGGGTGGTCCCCGCTTGTCGCGGACTTGCTTGGTGCTCCACCACGTGGCCAGTCATGGACGCCATGATGCTGAAATGAAGTTCATGAAGGTTCAGCGCTTCTCGCTTCTGAGGGATTGTGCGGTGGGCGGGTACTGTGCCTCGAGTCACCCACCCCACCCTAAGCTGCGCATTGGAGCATCGGGCACCGATACCGCACCCGTCTCGTGGCCTCTTGCTCGAGTTCTTGGCGCGGTCACCGCACAATAGGATCCGAACATGACTGAAATCGGCGTCAGCGATTCGCCCGTGAAGATCCTCGTCTGGGCCCAGCTTTTGGGCGCACAGAATCTGATCTACGCAGAGCATGAAGTGATGCAGATCGAGGAGCTTGGATCGAGAGGAAATTGCGCAGTTCGGGTCGAGCACGATCGATCTTGGACGGACCTGGCCGAGGTGTTAAGTGATTTTCGGCCAGACATCTTTCACTTCATTGGGCATGGCAGCAAGGGAGACCTAATTGCCCTAGACATGAACGAGTCTTCGCCGTTCCCTATGGAGGGCAGGATCACTCCCGAAAGACTAGTAGCCACCTTCCGCGATGATACGAATCATGTCGCTGGGCTTTTCCTTAATGGCTGCGATACGGCACACTGGGCACCACATTTCATTCCCGAAGGTGGATGGGTGATCGGGTCCACGCATCCGCTGAGCGACGATTTAGGTGCGTTTTTCGCTCCGCTGTTCTATGGATACTTGCTGGCGGGCAACCTCGACTCCGTAGCCTTCGATCATGCGCTAAACGACCTGAGGGAAGTGGCGACCGATGCAGAGATGCCGACCCTCGTCCGGTGGATCGCCGATCCAGAGCCGAGTGACTTCCTGCAGAAGATCTTCAGCCGGCAGGCCTTCCTTCTCTGCGCAGCGGACGAGGGTTCACTTGTCGACCTGAGTACGGCGCTCAAGGGTGTGCGCTCGGCGCTAGGTACGCAGTCCATCAAGACCCGCGTAAAAATACGTGGCTCGAGCACGGTGATTTGCCGGGATCCCCTTCCTGCCCAAAGCGTCACTGAAATCACTCGTGCACTCGACAAGGTCGAAGCCGATCTCCAGCACCTGAGAACGGAGTTCCCGGTCGTTGTTCGCTATATCGACGGCTGGATGCACCTCGAACTGAAGGATCGCGATCGATTCCTTCTCCTTGCAGACAAGATCGATGACTCGCGCAATTTTCTGTTGAGGAAGGTCAACCAGTGTCTTCCAGCTGCAAAGCAACTTCCTCTAATGCGACTCTCATCGACGATCCGGGGTCACGCCTAGCTGATGTGGCCCCATAGGGCGGCGCCTCACTCATGCTCGCGGCGCTGGCCCAGTCCCTAGGCGACAGCGAGCAAGAGTCCGCGATCCTGCGAGAAGCAAGCGCCGAGTTCCCTAAAAATGCCGAATTAATGCTCCGGCTGGCTACTGCAGAAAACGAGATCGCGCTGTTGGCCCGTGCTATTTTGATCGCCCCCGAATTAGCTGTGGTTGCAGGGGCGGATGCTTCCGCATTGACCCATTTCCGACGATCGCAGAATTGGCCCGCTCTGATGATGGTTCTGTAGAGCGCGCGGGACTAGTGCGCTGAATGCTCGTGAATTCAGTTGGATGTTCACCCCGGTCGTCGAGATCCGTTGGGTTCACCATCTCGCGAGTGACGATTCGATGAGTGCTATCTCGCCGCCGCGGAGACCCTAAACTACATTCGGAACAGGTTCGAAGACCTCTATCGACTGTCACGCTACGCCGCAGTAAGGGGGCAGACCGAGAAACCTGTGGAGCGGTCAAGCGTCTTGAACGCGCTGCTCTATCTTCGGTCGCAATCGCCACGTCAGTCCGCGTGGACCGACGTTTCGACCACTACCGGCGACCCTCCACGCCGATCTAGTGCCGGTATCCGACTGAACGTGGGAGACGGGGGGGCTGCTGGCCCCAGGGCCCGCTGATGAGTCGTATGGAAACGTACTCAAGCTGTCCGGCGTAGTAGCGGGTCACCTAGAGCGGGGATACCTTCTGGCCGGTGAACGTCTCGTACGAATAGAGAATCCTCGACTCAGCAGAGACTCTGCACTTCACATACTGAAGGGGGTGGCCCGCACACGGCTGGCGCCTTAGCGTAGCTCAATCGCCATTACTCAGGTGTGACGCTACAATACGGCTGATTCGCTCCGTGGAGTGAATATAGTCCCAGAGGCCTAGACTCACGGATTGGGATTAGGAATTGGATTGTACGGCCCATTCCCACCCTTTGGAAAAAGTGGGACCTGTTCTGGAAAGATCTGGTCCAGCACCGCCTCTGCGGAGGCTGCAGCGGATGCCCCTGTAGCGGCAAGGGCAATCACCCGGGCATCTCTAATTCCCCCCGCGATTGCACCAGCCGCCGCTCCGGCATCAATCTTAAGAATTTCCTTGACGCTTTTGGCCACGATTTGCGATTGACCGGTCTTGCTTGATTCAAGAAGCACATCGGTCCCCGGACCATATATCCTTCCGGTTCCGCTTGTGACGAGGTCCCTAACCGCCACCACAGTCTCTGTAGCGGTAGTTGTCTGAAACAGCTCAGCGATTAGATCGAGCCCACGATCAAGGTCATTCCTGGATCGAACGCTGTAGAGGATGGCCCCAATAACGTCCGACTCGCGCCGCGCATCGGGGGACATCTTCTTGCGAGCCTCAAGGACCATTGGCAGAACGTCTACTGCCTGTCCAAGCCCCTGGCGGCCCGTCGCGGATAGCGCCTTAGCGCCAGCCAGCATTCTAAGTAGCGCCCCGGGGCTTCGCGGCATGGCGACTTTTCCCGCGGAAGATGCGGTGAAACCCAGGTCTCCGAGTAGGTAGAACATTTTCTGTTGAACTTCCTCCACGATTTCAGTGTGAAGGCCGAATGGGTCTCGCGCCGCCATGATTTCCTCCTTCGCAATGCTCAGGCCAGCGTTACCCCCTATTCGGGTTCGCGCAATGCCCTTGGCCCGTCCAAGAGGCGAGGCACAGCCACTCAGATGAGCTCTGGCTCGGTGCGCCAACTAGGCAGCTGCGATTCTGGGCGCGCGAGTGCGGGTGACACGCTGCCACGCACCGAACTATGTGCGCGCGAGGATCAGCCTCCAACATGGAAAGCCGATGAGACACCGATGGGGCCGGAGGCGCTTACGTCAGTCCGATAAGTCAATCGCGTGGTTACGTCCCATTTCGTCAAGACCCTCTCAGGCTCGCCACCGATTTTGTTCCCACTGGTCAGCGACGTTCGAGGGCAATCCCCACATGTCAATGTGCTCGTCGTGTCGCTGGCTGCGCAGCAGGGGCTGACAGGGGCTTCCGCGGTTGTGCCGCAACTGCGGATCTGGAGTAAAGACGAACGACGGCGCCAATGGCGCAGGTCGGCACTGACGTAGCCCACTGCTCGCCGCAGCCTTGGGGCGTCCACGCGGGCGACGGCGACGACCATGACGTAGCTACATTCAGACCGAAGGCGGCGGTCTGGCGACCTCGGCTTCGGCCTCCACGAGATCAATTGCTCAGGGGCGCCTAGCAGTTAGTTCTTAAGAGCGCCCGAACACGGGGTCCCAATGACCAATATTTGCATTGGTTGCGGGAGTACCTAGACAGCCCCGTGGCGTGCCCGGCCGTGTTGAGAGACCCAGAACGCCAGCCGGCCTCCAGCACCACCGTGGCCTGGCTCGCCGCGGCGATGAGTCTGTTCCGTTGCAGGAACCTCCATTTTGTGGGGGCCGCCCCGCAGGGCAGCTCGCTCATCACCGCCCCGGCTTCCACGATGCGGGTGAGCAGGGCGTCGTGTCCGCTCGGGTAGAAGCGGTCGACTCCCCCGGCCAGGAACGCCACGGTGGTTCCGTTGCTGGCCAGAGCCGAACGGTGCGCCATGCCGTCGATGCCGTAGGCGGCGCCCGAAACGATGGCCAGACCCCGGTCGACCAGACCGGCGGCCGCCTCCATGGCCACGTGTTCGCCGTACCCGGTGGCCGCCCGAGCGCCGACCAGGGCGATCGAATGGCGGAGCGCGGCCAGGGCCTCTGGGCGTCCGCGCCACCACAGAGCCAGCGGGGCATGCCGGCCCAGGTCGTCGACGCCGCCGGGCCAGAGCGGGTCGCCCGGCAGCAGGAGGGTGGTCTGGGTGCGGCGGGCCTGCTGCAAGGACCTGATCACCTCGGCGGACGACAACCGGGGGCGCCAGCGGGCCAGCGCCTGCGACAGTTCCCCGAGAAGGCCGGCCGGGTCTCCCGCCCCGTTCTCGTCGACGCCGGCGGCGAGGCTGTCCGACAGCCGCCCAGGCGGCCACGCCTCCACGACGGCGGTCAGCGCCCGCACCGCGCCGAGCCGCTCGACGACAGCCCCCGCCACGCCGTCGCCGGGCTCGGCGATGGTGGTCCACGCCGCCCGGGCGAAGAGGTCGGCATCGAGCGCGAGCGCGGTCTCGGATGCCGGACCGGCCCTGTCCACCGCGGCCGGGACCAGGGCCGGGGCCGGGGATGAGGCCGCCGGCTGCGGTGGGGCGGGTGCGGCGGCCGGGGCGGCGCCGGGGCGCACACCGTCGGCCAAGGACCGCACGAGTGTCTCTTCCAAACCGAACAGGTTCATGACGCCATTCCCTTCCGCAGATAGAGCGCCTGCCCCACTTCGTCCGCTCCCGGTCGGGAGACTCCGGTCAGATCGGCTATCGACCAGGCAACCCGCAGCACCCGGTCATATCCGCGCATGGTGATGCCGCCGCGCTCCAGGGCCCGGTCGAGGAGCGCCGTGACGGAGCCGGCCAGCCGCGTCTGACGTCCGCGCAACCACGGCCCCGTCGCCTCGGAGTTGAGGGTCCACGGGGTGTCCTTCAGCCGCTCCGCCGCCGCGGCCCGCGCGGCGAGCACCCGCTCCCGGGCCACGGCGCTGGAGAGCCGCCCGCCATCGGCGGACAAGCGGAGTTCGGCCGCGCTCACCCGCTTGACGGCGAGCTGGATGTCGATACGGTCCAGCAGGGGCCCGGAGAGACGTGCAAGATAGCGCCGCCGCGAGTTCGGGGCACAGCTGCAGTCGTCCCCCGTACCGTACTGGCCGCACGGGCACGGGTTGGCCGCCAGCACCAGCTGGAACCGGGCCGGGAAATGCGCGACCGCATTGGCACGGTGGATACTGATCCGACCGGACTCCAGCGGCTGCCGCAGCGCGTCGAGCACGGCCGCGGCGAATTCGGGGGCCTCATCGAGGAAAAGCACCCCATGCGAGGCGCGCGCCGCGGCGCCCGGACGGATCTGGCCGCTGCCGCCACCCACCATGGCCGCCGCGGTGATGGTGTGGTGCGGCGCCTCCAACGGCGGTCGGGTGATCAGGGACCGCCCCACCGGCCGGCCGCTCAAGGACCGCAGCGAACTCACCTCGAGGGAGGCGGCCGGACCCAGGTCGGGCAGCAGGCCCGGCAGCCGGGCGGCGAGCATGGTCTTGCCGGCGCCGGGCGGGCCGAGCATGAACACATGGTGGCCGCCCGCGGCCGCCACCTGCAGCGCGAGGATGGCTTCGTCGTTGCCCACCACGTCGATCAGGTCCAGCGACTCATCGACGCTGTCTTCCTCGGCCGGTGCCGTCAGCACGTCCACGGCAATCGGTTCCAACCGCGCACCGTGCCAGATCAGGGCGTCCCGGAGTGACGCGACACCGATCACCCGGATGCCCGGAACGAGCGCCGCCTCGTCGGAGTTGCCGGCCGGCACCATCACGGTGCGGTAGCCCCACCGGGCCGCGGCGATCACGGCCGGCAGCATTCCCGGGGTGGGCCGGAGCCTCCCGTCGAGGGCGAGTTCGCCGATGTGCAGCACCGCGCCCACCGACTCGGCCGGCACGACGCCATCAGCGGCCAGACACGCCAGGGCTATGGCGAGGTCGAACCCCGAGCCGTGCTTACGCAGCGCGGCCGGAGACAGGTTCACCGTGAGCTTGTGCGGGTTCAGCGCGCAGCCCGAGTTCTTGGCCGCCGCCCGCACCCGCTCCGCCGCCTCGGCCAGCGCCGCGTCGGGCAGCCCGATGAGCCGCAGCCCCGGCAACTGGCTCGAGATATCGGCTTCCACCTCGACGATCGAGCCGGCCAGCCCGATCAACGCGACGGACCGGGTGCGGGCCAGCCCCATCAGAACACGCCCTCGAGGTGCTCCACGACGGGTTCGTGGCCGGCCCGGGCGATCACGCCGATGACGTCGATGCGGATCCGGCGGGCCCGCAGCCCGGACTGCTCACACCAGGCTCCGGCCAACCGCCGCAACCGGGCCAGCTTGGCCACCGTGATCGCCTCGAACGGATGCCCGTAGCCGATGCCGGAACGGGTTTTGACCTCGACGAACACGATGTCGCCGTCCTTGGCCACCACCAGGTCTATCTCACCCTGGCTGCACCGCCAGTTGCGCTCCAGCAGGGTGTACCCCGCCCGAGCCAGGTAATCCGCCGCGCAGTCCTCACCGCGCCGGCCCACTTCGTCTTTGCGTGCCACGAGCACCTCCGCCACCAGGGTGCGCTGGTGCCCGCCGGCCACGGGGTGCCGGGACGCAGGGTGTGCAGAGGTGCAGCAGTGCGAGGCCTGTGGAGGACGGGCGCGGGTCGCCGGTCAGGCCGGTCAGTAGGTGTCGTTGCGGGCCTGCTTCTGCAACTCCGCCGATGCGTGGTCCAGTTCCTTGTCGAGCTCCTTGGCGTCCACCTTGAGCTCCTTCTGGATGTGCTTCTGGGCCACGAGACCGGCTTTGCGGAACTCTTCCTCCAGGCGGTCCTTGCCGACCACGATGAGCGCGGCCTCACCGGAGTCGAGCATCTCACCGAGTTCCTTGAGGTCTCCACGGTCCAGGCTCCGCCAGAAGTGCCCGACGATGCTGCCGGCCGCGCCGCCCACGATGGCCGTTCCGATGATCGACGGCGGGAAGAGGAGCCCGAGGACGGCACCGGCGGCCACCCCGGTCCACCCGGCGTGCTTACTGGTCTTGCGGCGAACCTGCACGGTGCCGTCGGCCTCCTTGGTCGCGACGGCGGCGTCATAGGTGCCGATGACCTTGTCGGAGTGCAGCTCGCGCACGACCTCGAGATCGGACTCGGCCGTGGCCGTGTCGGGGTAGACGCCGAGGTAGAGGAAGACGGAATCGTCAGACATGGGAACTCCTTGCTCGTAGGGGACGGCTGGATGGTTCGGGCGCGGACGGGCCGCCTGGTCTGGGCGTCCGCTCAGCGCTCGATGCGGAAGCTACTCACCCCCCGCCCGGGTGTCAACCACCTGCGGTCGTAGGCTGGTCGCATGACGAGGACTCTGGCCCACCGTTCGACCGATCTGATGATGCGCGTGATGAACGCCGCCCACCGGTCGCTGGTGGTGCTCTCCCGCGGCCGATTGGGCTGGAAGATCGGCCCCATGCCGGTCGTGGAACTCCACACGACGGGCCGGAAGAGCGGCGCCCGCAGATCCACCATGCTCACGGCGCCGGTCTACGAACCGGACACGGTGGTGTTGATCGCGTCCAAGGGTGGCGATGAGCGGCATCCCTACTGGTACCTCAACCTGGTCGCCGATCCGAACGTGGAGCTCACCCAGAACGGGGTGACCCGCCCGATGCGGGCGCGCACCGCCGGCGAGGCCGAGAAGGCGCAGCTGTGGCCCCGCATCGTGCGAGCCAACCCCGGCTACGCCGGCTATCAGCGCAAGACCAGCCGCGACATCCCCGTCGTCATCTGCGAGCCGCGTACGCCGTGAACGGGCGCGGGCCGCTCAGACGGTGAGGCCGGTGGTCGTCGACCCTCCCCCGGCGAAGGCCGCGTCCGTGGCCCGCAGCACCCGGAGGACGTTCGCGCCGGCCAAGGCCGCGAGGTCGGCGGCGCTCCAGCCTCGACCGGCCAGTTCGACAAGCAGGGCCGGATAGCCGTCCACGCCCTCCAACTGCTCGGGAAACTCGTCGGTACCGTCGAAGTCACCGCCGAGCCCGATGTGGCGGATGCCGGCCACCGCCCGGGCATGCTCCACGTGGTCGGCCACCTGGGCGAGCGTCACCCTCGGCGCCGGGCCGCTCCGGTCGCCGTCGAACCACGCGGCGTACTCGGCCGAGACGAACTGGGGCACGAACGTGACCATGAGCACGCCGTCGTTGCCGGCCAGCCGTGCGAGCACATCGTCGGGCACGTTGCGCGGATGCGCCGTGACACCGTGGCAGCAGCTGTGGCTGAAGATCACCGGGGCGCTCGTCACATCCAGCGCGGCATGCGCGGTGGCCGGGGACACATGCGAGAGGTCGACCAGCATGCCCAGGCGGTTCAGTTCCCGGATGTACTCCACGCCACGGGCGGTGAGCCCGCCGTGCACCGGCTCGTCGGTGCCGGAGTCGGCCCAACTGGTGTTGTGCACATGGGTGAGGGTGAGGTAGCGCACACCGAGCCGGGCGAGCATCCGCAGCACACCCGGTGAATCGTTCAGGCAATGGGCGCCCTCGGCGCCGAGCAGGGAGGCGATACGCCCATCGGCCCGGGCGGCCTCCACGCCGGCCGCGCTCGTGGCGATCGCGAAGGTGTCCGGGTACCGGGCGGCGAGCCGGTACACCCAGTCGATCTGCTCCAGAGTGCCTTGCACGGCTGAGGCGCCCTCAAGGGCGTCCTCCACATACACCGACCAGAACTGGCCGCCCACCCGGCCGGCGCGCAGCCGGCCGATGTCGGTGTCGGTGTCCAGCTTCGCGTCCAGGCCTTCGACGGAGTAACCGCGGTTCTCGCGGCATTCCCAGGCCCAATCGTTGTGCCCGTCGATGAGCGGAGCAAGTTCGAGGGCCGCGTCCACGGCGGCCTGAGCCTGGGCGCTGGAAACGCTGTGGGCGGGGGTGCTCGGTGGGGTGCTGCGCGCGTTCATCCGCACACGCTAGCAGCCGGGCGACCGGCCGGGGTGGCTACTCGTCGAGTGCGAGTTCCTTGGGCAGCTCGAATTCCTTCGATGCGAGTTCTTCCACGTTGACGTCCTTGAACGTGAGCACCCGTACCGACTTCACGAACCGGTCGGAGCGGTAGACGTCCCAGACCCAGACATCCTTCATGGTCAGCTCGAAATAGAAGTCGTGTTCGGTATCGCGCCGCACCAACTCGACCTCGTTGGCCAGGTAGAACCGGCGCTCGGTTTCGACGACGTACTGGAACTGCCCCACAACGTCTCGATACTCGCGGTATAGGGCCAACTCGACCTCGCGGTCGTAGTCCTCGAATTCGTCTTCTTCCATGGTGAGACAATCCTACGCGCTGAAGCTACCGCGCGATTTTGAGCCAGCTCAGCCGGTGGTGCTCGCTTGCGCCGAGCGTGCCGAGGGCGGCCATGTGCTCGGCGCTGCCGTAGCCCTTGTTTCCCGACCAGCCGTAGCCGGGGGTGCCGAGGTCGGCCGCGATCATGAGCCTGTCACGGTGCACCTTGGCGATCACGGATGCCGCGGACACGGACGCGCAATCCTGGTCGGCCTTGATGCGGGTCACGACCGACAGCGGTGTGGCGAGGGCCTTGTTCAACCAGTCGTCGTTGCCGTCCAGCAGGACCACCCCGCCGACGATGTCCACTTCGGCGGCGTGCAGCTGGGCCAGGGCGCGCTTGCCGGCCAGCCCGAGAGCGGCGATGATGCCGTGAGCGTCGACCTCCTGGGCCGAGGCGAGCCCGACGGCGCTGTGCCGCACCCAGGCCGCGGCCAGCGGTGCGAGCAGTTCCCGGCGGGGTTCGCTGAGCAGTTTGGAGTCGCGCAGGCCCACGGGAAATGCGCCCACATCGGCCGTGACGACGGCGACGCCGACGGCCACGGGTCCGGCGAGGGCGCCTCGGCCCACCTCGTCGCAGCCGATGACGCAGGTGGCTCCGGCGGCCAGCATGGCCAGCTCCACGTCGAGGGTGGGCTCAACCACGGCCATCATCATGACTTGAGCGTCATTCTTCGGCGTCCTCGACCCCGCGGAAGACCTCGGGGTAGTCGTCCAGCCAGCTCCACCGGTTCAGCGGCCAGCTGATCACCAGGGCGCGGCCCACGACGTTGTCCAGCGGCACGAAGCCCTTGCCGGGGGCGGTGGGGTGATACCGCGAGTCGAGCGAGTCGTAGCGGTTGTCACCCATCACCCACAGCGAGTTCTTCGGCACGACCACGTCGAACGCGTCCTTGGACACGCTCGTCTGGCCGACCGGCAGCAGGACGTACGGTTCGTTCAGCGGGATGTCGTTGACGCTCATCTGGCCCAGCGTGTTGCAGCAGACGACGTGGTCGCCCGGCAGGCCGATGACTCTCTTGATCAGGTGGTCGTTGCTGTCGGGTGCGGACAGGCCGACGACCGACAGGGTCCAGTCGAGGGCGGCGACGATGGGGTTCTGCTCGATGGGCGCCTGGGGTGGCAGCCATCCGCCCGGGTCCCTGAAGACCACAACGTCACCGCGGGAGACCGGGATGAGGTCGGGTTCGAGCTGGTTCACGATGATGCGGTCGTTGACCAGCAGCGTGCTCTCCATCGACCCTGAGGGGATGTAGAACGAGCGCACGAGAAAGGTCTTGATCAGGAACGAGATGAGCAGGGCCACCACGAAGATGATCAAGAGGTCGCGAAGGAAGATCGCGATGCCGCGCTTCTTGCGCGACGAATCTGGTTCCAGGCGATGCGATCGCGAGGGCAGAGTGTTGTCTGTCATTTAACCGCCTGAGCTCCTCGCCCAGTTTAGCGGGGAGGAGCTCAGGGGGAAATCCAGCGTGCTGCGAAAACGCTCAGGGTTGAGTCCGAGCGACGCGGCACTGCCGGTTCGCGGGATGCTTAGTCGCGCTTTTCCTTGATCTTGGCCTTCTTGCCACGCAGACCACGGAGGTAGTACAGCTTCGCGCGACGCACGTCACCACGGGTGACGACCTCGATGTGGTCGATCACCGGGGAGTGCACCGGGAAGGTACGCTCGACGCCGACCTGGAAGCTGACCTTGCGGACGCAGAAGGTCTCGCGGACGCCTTCACCGGAGCGGCCGATGACAACACCCTGGAAGACCTGGACACGCGAGCGTGCGCCTTCAACGATGTTGACGTGGACCTTGACGGTGTCGCCGGCGCGGAACTCGGGGATGTCTGAACGCAGTGAAG
The DNA here is from genome assembly GCF_001679725.1 of Cryobacterium arcticum. Classification (NCBI taxonomy): domain Bacteria; kingdom Bacillati; phylum Actinomycetota; class Actinomycetes; order Micrococcales; family Microbacteriaceae; genus Cryobacterium; species Cryobacterium arcticum. Next base: position 2,374,709 of record NZ_CP016282.1, read on the forward strand.
GCGCGTCGACCTGGTCGAGAATATGCATGTTCTTCGCTCTCTGTACCCGCCACAGGTCGAGGACGTTTTAGTGGCGCCCCGCCCGCTCACATGCTGTGAGTTGGTGGCGACCAATTGAGTGTGTGCGTGCCGATATGAATGCAGCTCCCCTGTGGCAGAGACATGCCGCGGCACAAACGCTTATTCTGCCACTAAACGGGGCCACACACCAAAAGCATCCCTGGCGCGTGGGGCGCCGGGAGGTCAGCGTTCGTCGTGCTTCTCCTGGATGATGATCACGCTCGGGTCTGCCGGTGCCGAGTCCGGTCGCGACGCTGCCGGATTCGTCATGGTGGGGAACGAGGGTGACCCGGCCGGAACCGTTCCGAATCTGGCGGTCTCGTCGATGTACACCAGGGCCTCGCGCACCCGCTTGCGGGCGGCGTCGAAGAGCTCCCAGAGCGCGAACCAGAAGGCGGCCACCCCGACGAGGACCACGAGGACCGACAGCCACGGGGCCGTCACGGCGTAGACCCCCATCAGCACGATCAGCACGTGCCAGCCGGTGAGAACGCCCACGTCGGCCCAGGACACGGCCTTGTCCAGGCGCACCTCCCGGCGGGCCAGGAAGAGCAGGCTCACGACCAGCAGGCCGAACCCGATGGCGATGGCGCCGAAGGTGGCTCCGAGCACCTGCCAGGCCGTGGTGCCGAAGATCGACGCGGCGACCATGAGCCAGAGCGGAAGCGCGACAACGGCCACGAACTGCCAGTAGTAGAAGACCCTGCGGAGAATCACAGTGCCCAGATTACCCGCGGGAACCCCGCCGAGCCTTGGAGTTCGCTGCGGGCAGAAGCGCGCCGTCGGCGGCCGGCTCGGCGGGCAGCAGGTCGGGGCGCACCAGGCGGGTGCGCTCGATCTGCTGTTCCCGGCGCCAGGCCGCGATCGCGCCGTGGTTGCCGCTGAGCAGCACGGGGGGCACGTCCAGCCCGCGCCAGTTGGACGGCTTGGTGTAGCTGGGGTACTCGAGCAGGCCGTCCTCGTGGGATTCCTCGACGAGGCTCTCCGGGTTGCCCACGACGCCGGGGATGAGGCGGCCGATCGCCTCGATCATGGCCATCACGGCCACCTCTCCCCCGTTGAGCACGTAGTCGCCCAGGCTCACCAGGCGCACCCGGCCTCGCGTGGCGAAGTGGTCCACCACACGCTGGTCGATGCCCTCGTACCGGCCGCAGCCGAAGACCAGGTGCGGTTCGAACGCGAGCTCACGGGCCATCGCCTGCGTGAACTGCTCACCCGCCGGCGACGGGAAGATCAGGACGGGGCCGGTGTCGCCGTCCGGCGCATCCGTCGACTCGGCGTCTGAGCCCGACGCCGTGGCGAGCGTCGACTGGGCCAGGATGCTGTCCAGCGCCTCACCCCACGGCTCCGGCTTCATCACCATGCCGGCGCCACCGCCGTAGGGCGTGTCGTCGACGGTGTTGTGCCGGTCATGGGTGAAGTCGCGCAGATTGTGCACGGAGAGGTCGATCAGGCCGGCCTGACGGGCACGGCCGAGGAGGGAGATGTCCAGCACACCGAAGAATTCCGGAAAAATACTGACGATGTCGATGCGCATAGGAGCCAGTCTACGAGTGGGCGCCGGTGAGCTCCGGCGCGGCCTGGGTGTCCTCGTCATGCTCGGAGTCGGCCTGGGTGTCCTCGTCATGCTCGGAGGCGGCCCGGTTGACGGTCTTGCGGTGCGAGAAGTAGAGCGGCAGCGCCGTGAAGAGCACGGCGCCCAGGAAGTTGCCGATCAGGACGGGACCGGTGTTCCAGCCCCACCACTCGCCGAAGCTGATGTTCGCGCCGAGCAGCATGCCGGCCGGGATGACGAACATGTTCACGACGGCGTGCTCGAGGCCGAGGCCGAAGAACGTGAGCACGGGCAGCCACATGCCGAGGATCTTGCCCGCCGCGGAGGTGGACGTGTAGAACATGATCGTGCCGAGCGCGACCATCCAGTTGCAGAGCATGGCCTTGACCACCACGACGAGGATGCCGCCGGCGCCGACGGCCTCGTAGGGCAGCACCTTGTGCTCGGCCAGGTGGATGATCGCCTGGATCATCGGGTCGGTGGTGTCGGTGCCGAGGTAGGTGATGACGCCGACATACAGTACGGCGTACAGGCCGGCGCCGACGATGTGCGCCGGGATGACGACGGCGAAGTTCTTCGCGGCCTTGGCGATGGTGGTGCGCCCCTCGAGGACGGCAAGCGGGATGAGCGCGAAGCTGCCGGTGACCAGCTCGAGGCCGAGCATGAGGATCACGCAGAACCCCACCGGGAAGACGAGCGCACCGACGATCGGCAGACCGGTTTGCGCGGCCGCGGTCAGGGCCAGCGTCGTGGCCGCACCCAGGATCGCTCCGGACAGGGTGCCGCGCAGGAACATCTGCTTGGCGGTGAGGTTGGTCTTGACGACCCCGGAGTGAACGAGTGAATCGATCAGCTGGTCGGGTTTCACATAGGACATGCGACGGTACTCCTCTTCAACGGCCGCGATCTCTACGAACGTGAAGTAGGTGTGGCGCGGCGCGCCTCTCCCCGTGAATTGGCCGAGGCGCGTCTATGCGTCCTGGGCGTCGGGAGTCGGCGTCGCTGCCGGTTCATCGGTGTCCGGTTCCTCCGGGAGCTCTTCGAGCAGTCCGGGAGGAGGTGTGATCGTGATGATGCCCGCCTTGACGTCGACGGAGGGAACGATCGCCTTGACGAAGGGGATCATCACCTCGCCGGCGGCGGTCTTCACGATGAGAAGGTCCTGCGCAGGCAGGTGTTCAAGGCGGGTCAGCGTGCCGATCTGCACCCCGTCGCGCACGACGGCGAGGCCGACCAGCTGGTGGTCGTACCAGGCGTCTTCTTCGTCGGTCTGCTCGGTCGGGTCCTGATCGATCCAGAGGATCGCCTTGGCCAGGGTCTCCGCGGCCTCGCGGTCGGGAACATCCTTGAAGAACCCGACGGCGTGCTGGTTGTACCAGCGCAACTCGACGAGCTCGATGGTCTTGCCGTGCCAGGGGGAACTGGTCGGCACCTGGAGGGTGAACACGGCGCCCGGGACGAAACGTCGTCCCGGGTCATCCGTGAACAGCTCCAGCTTGATGGCGCCCTTGAGGCCATGGGCCTTGGTGAGGCGCCCCACCCGCAGTTGGGTGGCCGGGGTCGTGCTGTCGTCGCTCATGAGGGGCTAGTCACTACCCGCTTCAGAAGTCCGTGTCGACAACGTCGACCCGCACGCGCTTGCCATCGGCCAGTGCGGCCACGAGAGTGCGCAGCGCCTTGGCGGTGCGACCGGCGCGGCCGATCACCCGGCCGAGGTCCTCGGGGTTCACACGAACCTCGAGCACCTCGCCACGGGGTGAGTTCTGGGCTACAACGTGCACGTCGTCCGGGTGATCAACGATCCCCTTGACGAGGTGCTCAAGCGCGGGAGCGAGCAAAATTACGCCTTGTCCTCTTCGGTTGCTTCAACAGCAACGTCTTCGGTCGGGGCCTTGGCCGCGGGCTTCTCGGCCTTGGGCTTGAGAACCGGCTTCTTCTTCTCGTCGGCGACGAAGGCAGCCTTGGGCTCCTTGATCTTGACGGTGGAGACGGCGTTCTTGTCGCCCTTGAAGATTCCCCAGTCGCCGGTCAGCTTGAGGAGTGCCGCGACCTGCTCGGTCGGCTGTGCGCCGACGGAGAGCCAGTACTGGGCACGCTCGGACTTGACCTCGATGACCGAAGGCTCCTGCGTGGGGTGGTAGATGCCGATCTCTTCGATGACACGACCATCGCGCTTGGTGCGCGAGTCGGCGACAACGATGCGGTAGTACGGCGCACGAATCTTGCCCATGCGCTTCAGACGGATTTTGACAGCCACAATTCTCCTGTGATTTAGATGTTTGGCGAACTGACAGCCGTGAGCGTGGGGGCACACTCGGCACAAGCTCAATAAGGTTCGTGCTGCGCCGGATTAGAGGGTCGGGCGCAACGGAACTCGACTAATCATTGTGTCAGACATCGACCACTTTGTGATAATCGAGTTCCGCCGGAGCCGCTGCGTCAGATGACGTTCTGCAGCGCGGCGCACGGCGGGCGCACCGATTAGCTGTCAGGATTGTGCCACATCGCCCCGCTCAGGGGCTCGGAACGTGAGGGAAAAGCACCGTGAGCAGCCAGACCGTGGACGGCGACCCCGTGGGCGGCGAACCCGTGCGCATCGACTTCGCCCGCTCCGAACGCTCGACCGTCGGCATCGAGTGGGAACTGGCCCTCGTCGACCGCGAGACGGGCGACCTCGTGTCGATCGCCGACGAGGTCCTGGAGGCCCTGAAGGGCCCGGATGGCGCTCCGCACCCGCACATCACCGGGGAACTGCTCCTGAACACCGTGGAGCTCGTCTCCGGGGTGCACCAGACGGTGGCCGGCGCCGTCGCCGACGTCGCCGGGCAGGTCGCCGAGGTGCGTGCCATCACCGACCCGCGCGGCGTCGACCCGATCTGCAGCGGCTCGCATCCGTTCGGCCAGTGGTTCGACCAGCAGGTCACCGACAAGGAGCGCTACCACAAGCTCATCGACCGCACTCAGTGGTGGGGCCGCAACATGATGATCTGGGGCATCCACGTGCATGTGGGCATCGAGGACCGCGACAAGGTCATCCCCATTTTGAACGGCTTGCTCAGCTTCGTGCCGCACCTGCAGGCGCTGAGCGCGTCGAGTCCGTTCTGGGCCGGGGTGAACACCGGCTATGCCTCCAACCGGGCCCAGATGTTCCAGCAGCTTCCCACCGCGGGGCTACCGTGGCGTCTGGAGGACTGGGCCGGGTGGGAGGCATATGTGCACGACCTCACGCTGACCGGGATCATCGAGGACGCCACCGAGGTGCGCTGGGACATCCGCCCGTCGCCGCGCTGGGGCACCATCGAAGTGCGCGCCTGCGACGGGGTGTCCACGGTCGAGGAACTCGGCGCCATCGCCGCGCTCATCCAGTGCCTGGTCGAGTGGATGTCGAGCGAGATCGACGCGGGCCGTCCGGTTCCGACGATGCAACCGTGGTTCGTGCGGGAGAACAAGTGGCGCGCCGCCCGCTATGGGCTTGCTGCCGAGATCATCGTGGGCTCCAACGGCTCCCAGCGTATGGTCACCGACGAGGTCCGCCGGCTCGTCGAGGTGCTCTCTCCCACGGCTGAACGCTTGGGCTGCCTGCCGGAACTACTGCAGCTGCACCTGATCCTCGACCACGGCGCAAGCTACCAGCGGCAGCTCGCCGTGGCCGCAACGCACAACGGCAGCCTGCCCGCCGTCGTCGCCTCCCTGAGCCGCGAACTCCGCGAGGGCCTCGTCCCGTAGCCCGCGACCCGTGAGAGACGGTTGGGTCAGGCGTTCTTGGCGTCCCGCCAGGCCAGCCAGTCCTCGACCGGGGCGAGGTCGTAGTCCGGGCCGGAGATACCCAGGGTGAACAGGGTGGTGCCGAGGGCGTGCAATTCGTCGGCATCGGCGGTGGTCTTGCCGCGGAGCTCCGTGGAGATCTCGATCTCGCCGATGTCCCGGCCCACGGTGTCGCACCAGGTGCCGAGCACCCCGAGCTTGTGGGCGAGCACGTCGGGCGTGGAGAACGAGTGCCAGATGTCGGCGTGCTGCGCCACGATGCGCAGGGTCTTCTTCTCGCCGCCGCCGCCGATGAGCACGGGGATGTCGCGCACGGGTGCCGGGTTCAGCTTGCCCCAGCGCTCTTCGATGCGGGGCAGGTTCGAGGCGAGCGAGTCCAGGCGGCTGCCCACGGTACCGAAGTCGTAGCCGTACTCGTCGTAGTCGCGCTCGAACCAGCCGGAACCCGTGCCGAAGATGAACCGGCCGCCGCTGATGTGGTCGATGGTGCGCGCCATGTCGGCCTGGAGGTCGGCGTTGCGGTAGCTGTTGCAGTTGACCAGCGCGCCCATCTCGATGACGCTGGTCTGCTCCGCCCACGCGGCGAGCAGCGTCCAGGACTCGAAGTGCTTCCCCGCCGGGTCGCCGGACAACGGGTAGAAGTGGTCCCAGTTGAAGGCGATGTCCACACCGAGCGCCTCGACGGCGGCAACGGTGTTCCGGATCGACGTGTAGTCGGCGTGCTGGGGGGCGATCTGTACGCCGAGGCGCACGGGGCGGGGCTGGGGAGAGGTCATTGCAGAATCCTAATCCCCGCCCGCGCCCGCGTGCGAGAACCGCTACCGGCCGAGCATCTTCTGCAGAGCCGCCATCTCCTCGGCCGACGGTCCGCCAGCGGGAGCCTTACCGCCGCCGCCGAGACCGAAGCCGGAGCCGCCGCCCGCCGGGGCGCCGCCGAGCTTCTCGCCGGAGGCCAGAGCGGCGTTCTCGGCCGCGCGCTTGGCCGGGTTGCCCGACTTGGAACCCTTTTTCTTCTGCTGCACCTGCGGGCGCTTGCCGCCCATACCGCCGGGCACCGGACCCATGCCGGGGATGTTGGGCATACCACCCTTGGCGACCGTCTTCATCATCTTGGCGGCCTGTTCGAACCGCTGCACGAGCTGGTTCACCTCGGTCACGCTGGATCCGGAACCGCGCGCGATGCGCAGGCGACGCGACCCGTTGAGCAGCTTCGGCGTGACGCGCTCGGCCTTGGTCATCGACTGGATGATGGCCTCGGTGCGCACGATCTCGCGCTCGTCGAAGTTGTCGAGCTGCTGCTTCATTGCGCCGGCGCCGGGCAGCATGCCCATCATCTTCTTGATCGAGCCCATGTTGCGCAGCTGCTGCATCTGGCCGAGGAAGTCATCGAGGGTGAAGGTGTCGGTGGAGAACTTCTCCGCGATCTTGCGGGCTTCCTCCTCGTCGAATGCGCCCTGCGCCTGCTCGATGAGGGTGAGGATGTCACCGAGGTCGAGGATGCGGCTGGCCATGCGGTCGGGGTGGAACGGCTCGAAGTCGTCCAGGCTTTCGCCCGTGGACGCGAACATGATCGGGCGGCCGGTGATGGATGCCACCGACAGGGCCGCGCCGCCCCGGGCGTCGCCGTCGAGCTTGGAGAGCACCACACCGGTGAAGTCGACGCCGTCCTGGAAGGCGCGGGCCGTGGCCACGGCGTCCTGGCCGATCATGGCGTCGATGACGAAGAGCACCTCGTCGGGGTCGATGGCCTTGCGGATGTCCGCGGCCTGTTTCATCATCTCGGCGTCGACGCCGAGACGACCGGCGGTGTCGACGATGACCACGTCGTGCAGCTTCTGCTGGGCGTACTTGACGCCGTCCTTGGCCACCTTGACCGGGTTGCCCACGCCGTTGCCGGGCTCGGGCGCGTAGACGGGCACGCCGGCCTGCGCACCGACGACCTCGAGCTGGGTGACGGCGTTGGGGCGCTGGAGGTCGGCCGCCACCAGGATCGGCGTGTGGCCGTCCCTGGCCAGCCACTTGGCAAGCTTGCCGGCCAGGGTGGTCTTACCGGCACCCTGGAGGCCCGCGAGCATGATGATGGTCGGCGGCTTCTTCGCGAACTCGAGACGGCGCTGCTGACCGCCGAGGATCTCGATGAGTTCCTCGTTGACGATCTGCACGACCTGTTGGGCCGGGTTCAGTGCCTTGCTGACCTCGTCGCCGAGGGCGCGCTCGCGCACCTTCCCGGTGAAGTCCTTGACCACCTCGAGCGCCACGTCGGCGTCGAGGAGGGCGCGACGGATCTCGCGGACGGTGCCGTCGACATCCGCAGCGCTGAGCTTGCCCTTGGTGCGGAGATTTTTAAACGTCTCGGCGAGGCGATCTGAGAGGTTTCCAAAAGTAGCCATTGTGGTCTTAGTTTAACCGGCTCCGGGGGCGTCTGCTCTCACTGGCGGGAATCCGTGCCGGGGCGCGTACGGTGGAAGCTCCACCAGAACAGGGAGCAGCCATGCCAGTAGTCGTCGTCGCCGTGATCACTCCGCTCGACGGGCACCGCCAGAATGTCGTGGATGCGTTCGCCATCGTCTCCCCCAGGGTGCACGACGAGGCCGGGTGCGAGCTGTACGCGCTGCACCACGACGCCGAGACCGTGGTCATGATCGAGCGTTGGACGACCGCGGACGACCTCGCCGCGCACGCCGCCGGCGCTCCGATCGGCCAGCTCAACGCACTCCTGGCCGACCATGTCACCGGCCCCAGCGTGGTGAGCGTGCTCGAGAACGTTCCGCTGGGCGACCCGGTCAAGGGCACTGTCCAGTAGACGCCGCACGGTCGGCGCCGTTCACTAGAGGCCGTTCAGGTTCGGTAGGCGCCGTTCATGGCGCCCCGGGGACCATCAGACGCTCCACGGCGCGCACCACCGTGGCCCGCCGGTGCGCGATCGTGCCGGCATCCACGACGGGCGGCGTTGCCAATGCCTCGGCCGGCTCATGGTTCCAGCAGGTCACGATCCCGAAGATCAGCGCAGCCACGTGCTCCGGGTCCCACGAGGAGTCCACGGCGCCGGCCCGCTGCAGGGACACGATCCCGCGGAGCTGCTCGGCGTGGAAGCGGTCCATGAGCGCCCAGGAGGGATCCACGACGTCCTGACGTTCGAGCCGCGCCCAGTCGATCATCCGAAGGTGCTCCGGATGCGCGACCGAGTGGTCGTACAGCGCCCCCGCGAACTCGGGCAGGGTTCCCCCGGCCCCGGCCATCGCCTCGGCGAACTCGCCCAGGTTGAGCTCGAGGACCGCGCTGAACAGCTCCGCTTTGTGGCGGTAGTAGGCATACAACCGCTCCTTGCTCGCCGAAGCGTTGCGCGCGATGCGGTCGATCCGGGCTCCGGCCAGCCCGTGGGCGGCGAATTCGGTCCTGGCGGCTTCGAGGATGCGCTGACGGGTGGGCTCGGGCTCCTTCGTCGACGAAACAGCAGGTGAATGATCGGGTTCCATGCCTCGATCGTACCAAAACGAACTAGTTCGTTTGGTAGAGTTCTCGGCATGTCAGAATCGAGCGCGACCGGCGTCTCACCGGTTTCCACCCCTTCCCCCTCTCCTCAGAACCCCGCCGACCCGACCGGCCACAACCCCCGCCGGTGGTGGCTGCTGGCCATCGTCGCGCTCGCCCAGCTCACCGTCGTGCTCGACGGAACCATCGTGAACATCGCGCTCCCGCACGCCCAGAGCGACCTGGGCATGAGCGACGGCGACCGCACCTGGGTCGTCACCCTCTACGCGCTGGTCTTCGGCGCCCTGCTGCTTCTCGGCGGCCGCATCGCGGACTACTGGGGTCGGAAGCGCTCCTTCATCGTGGGCATGGCCGGCTTCGCCGTCGCCTCCACCCTCGGCGGCATGGCCCAGAGCACCTGGGAGCTCCTCGCCGCCCGCGGCCTGCAGGGCCTGTTCGCCGCCCTCCTGGCGCCGGCCTCCCTGGCGCTGCTCACCGTGAACTTCCCCGGCGGCAAGGACCGCATCAAGGCCTTCTCGGTCTACGGTGCGATCGCCGGCGGCGGCGCGGCTGTGGGCCTCGTGCTCGGCGGCGTGCTCACCGAGTACGCCAGCTGGCGCTGGTGCCTGCTCGTCAACGTGCCGATCGCCATCGTCGCGATCGTCGCCGCGATCCCCATCATCCGTGAGAGCAAGGCCCACGGCAACACCCGGTACGACGTTCCGGGCGCCGTCCTGGTCGCTCTCGGGCTGGGTTCGCTGGTCTTCGGTTTCGCCCAGGCCGAGAACGGCTGGTCGTCCTGGCAGGTGCTGGTCTTCATCCCGCTGGGCGTGATCCTGCTGGCCCTCTTCGTCCTCGTCGAGAGCCGCTCCAACCACCCCCTGCTCCCCCTGCGGATCCTCGCCGACAAGGTGCGGGGTGGCGCGTTCATCACCGGCACCCTGACCGGCGCCGCCCTGCTCGGTGGTCTGCTCTTCCTCACCTTCCACCTGCAGATCGTGCTCGGTTTCTCACCGCTGGAATCCGGCCTCGCGTCTCTGCCGATGACAGCGACGATCATGGTCGGCGCCACCGTGCTGTCCAAATTCCTGCCTCGCATCGGCGTCCGCGTGCCGATGACCGTTGGCCCCCTCGTGGTCGCCGCCGGACTGCTCTACCTGTCGCGCATCACCGTCGACGGCAGCTACGCCGCCGAGGTGCTGCCGGGCCTGATCCTGATGGGTGCGGGCCTGGCCATGATCTTCGTTCCCCTCCAGAACGTGGCCCTGGCCGGAATCGACGCCCACGACGCCGGGGCCGCCAGCGCCGCCGTGACCGCCGTGCAGCAGATCGGCGGATCCATCGGCTCTGCGGTGTTCACCGTGCTCTACACCTCGGCCGTCGCGGCGTCCCTGGCCGGCGGTTACGGCACCCCCGTCGCCCAGCTGCAGGCTTTCGTCGACGGCTACCAGGCGGCGTTCTTCTGGGCCGCAGTGGGGGTCTTCCTCGCCGCACCGGTCGCCTTCTTCATGGTGCGCCCGCGCCCGCAGGACCTGCTGGGTTCCGAGCCGGCCATGCACCTGGGCTAGGCTCCCCGGCTCACGGGCCGCAGGAACAGCGAAGGCCCCCGGATCACTCCGGGGGCCTTCGTCCGTTCCGCGACAGGTCAGCTGTCGGCGGCGATGCCGATGGTGTCCCCGTGCACGTCCAGGGTGACGACGAGCAGGGCATCCGTCTCGTGCGGGCTGATCGAGTAGTCGAGCACGGCGAAGTGCTGGTCGGCGCCGATGTGGTGCGGGTGGAACCCGATGCGCTGCAACTGGATGGAGCGCAGGAAGTCGATCTGCTTGTCCCCGGAATCCCAGATCAGGGCGTCCTCGAGCACCTCGTCGTCGAGCTCGTCGAACTGGGCCGTGATGAACTGGCTCGTCACAGAGACCTCGGCGCTCAGGTCCGCCACGAGGGATTCCCTGGCCTGCGAGTCGAGTTCCTCGAGCGCATTGATCATGGCCGCGACGATGTCGAGCGCCTCCGACGACACCGACTCCTCGTCGGGAGAACTCACGTCTACGTCGACGTTCTGGTCGCCCAGCTCGGCCGTGTCCGACCAGTACAGTTCACCGCTCTCGTCGTCGCTGCCGAGTACTCCGAAGAAGTCGTGTTCGATGGTCATGGGGCGTCCTATCCGACGAGTTTTTGCGCGAAGACGTGCGGGGTGAAACCGGTGAGGTCGTTGATGCCCTCACCCTGCCCGACGAGTTTGATGGGAATTCCGGTCTTCTCCTGCACGGCCAGGACGAAGCCGCCCTTGGCCGAGCCGTCGAGCTTGGTGAGCACCAGTCCGGTCACGCCGGCGTGCTCGATGAAGGCCTCGGCCTGAGCCAGCCCGTTCTGGCCGGTGGTGGCGTCGAGCACCAGCAACACCTCGGAGATCGGGGTCTGCTTCTCGATCACCCGGCGGATCTTGGTCAGCTCGTCCATGAGCCCGCCCTTGGTCTGCAGCCGGCCGGCCGTGTCGATGATGACGATCTCGGTGCCGGTGGTGATGGCCCGCTCAACGGTCTGGAAGGCCACCGAGGCCGGGTCCTGGCCCTGCGCCTGCGGGCGCACGATGTCGGCGCCGGCGCGTTCCGCCCAGGTGGCGAGCTGCTCGACGGCTGCGGCCCGGAAGGTGTCGGCGGCGCCGATGAGCACACTGCGGTCATAGACGCGCAGGAACTTGGCGAACTTGCCGATGGTGGTGGTCTTGCCCACGCCGTTGACGCCCACAACGAGCACCACGGCGGGCCGGGCGCTGAGGTTGAGGGTGGAGTCCAGTTTGGAGAGCCGTTCCTCGATGCCTTCCCGCAGCATCCGGTGCAGGTCCTTGGGGTCGGTGGTGTTGTAGCGCGACACCTTCGCCCGCAGCTCGGCGACGATACCGTCGGTGATATCGGGCCCGAAGTCGGCCGTGATCAACGAGTCCTCGAGGTCGTCCCAGGTATCGGCGTCGATCGTCTTCTTCGCGAACACTCCGCGCAATGCGCCGGAGAGGGACCACGGGGTGCGTTCTGCCATGGTCCAAGGCTAGTCGGCGCTGACCCACCGCGCGCACCGACCGCTCAGGCGCGCCGCCGCACCGCCGCCGGGGGTGGCGGGATCGGCGCAGTGCTGGGTATCTTCGCGGTAGCACCAGAGCGTTCACAGCAGAGCGACACCACCGTAAGCGGTAGCACCAGAGACGCCCCGTCGAAAGGATGCCCGATGTCTCCCACTCCCGACGCCCGGCCGACCGGCCCGGCAGCGTTCGATCCCTCCGGCACCGCTTCGGGCAGAGCGGATGCCCCGCCTGCGCTGGCGGCCCTGTCCGGCCGGCTCGACGGCGACATCCTGCTGCCCGGCGACGCCGGCTGGGACGATGCCCGTGCCGCCTGGAATCTCGCCGTCGACCAGCATCCGGCGGCCGTCGTCCTCCCCCGCTCGGTGCGCGATCTGCGACAGGTGATCGTCGCCGCCCGAGAAGACGGGTTGGGAGTGACCGTGCAGCCGCGCGGGCACGGCGCCTCCGACAGCCTGTCCGGGCGGATCCTGGTGCGCACCACGGCGTTCGACGAGATCACGGTGAACGTGGTGGGCCGCTACGCCCGCGTCGGCGCCGGAGTGCCCTGGGGAACCCTGCTCAACCGGCTCGACGGCAGCGGGCTGGTGGCCCTGGCCGGCTCAAACCCCGATGTGAGCGTGGCCGGATACCTGCTCTCCGGCGGCCACTCCTGGTTCAGCCGGTGGAAGGGCCTCGCCGCGCACTCCATCCGGGCCGTCGAACTCCTCGACGCGACCGGTGTGCTGCGGCGGGTCAGCCGCGACACCGACCCCGAGTTGCTCTGGGCGCTCCGCGGGGCCGCGGGACTGTTCGGCGTGGTCACGGCCCTGGAGATCGACCTGTTCAGCGCCCCCGACCTGTTCGGCGGCAAGCTCCTCTTCCCGGCGGAATCGGCCGAGGTCGTATTCGGTGCCGCCACCGACGTCCTGCTGGACGCGCCGCCCGAGTTGAGCCTGATGCTCGGGCTGATCAACATGCCCGACATCGAGCAGGTTCCCGAACTGCTGCGCGGCCGCAGCTTCACCCAGGTCGACGCCGTCTTCGTCGGATCGGTCGAGGCCGGCCAGGCCCTTCTCGCTCCCCTGCACACCATCGCCCCGGTGATCGCCGACCTCACCCGGCCGTTCCCGATCGGTCAGCTCGGGGAGGTCTCCGGCGAGCCGCAGGAGCCGTCCGCCACGCTGGACTGGTCCAGGAGTGTGACCGACCTGGACCCGGCCACGATGGCGGGCCTGGTCGCCGCGTTCCGCACCGCCAGCTACGCAGGTCTGACCATGCTGCAGCTGCGCCCGCTCGGCGGCCTCATCGGCGATCCCACCGTCGGGGAAGACGGGGTGGCCGGGCATCTGGACACCGGATACCTGCTCTTCGCGGCGGCCATCCTGCCTCCAGGTGCCCCGATCCCGGCACCCGCGGACCGGCACCTGCTCTTCCAGCCGCTGGAAGACACCCTGCAGGGTGTGGGGGTGCCGCGCACGGTGCCGAGCTTTCTGGCCGCCGGCCAGGACCTCTCCGCCGCATTCGCACCCGACGTGCTGAAGCGGCTGGCCGCCCTCAAACGCACCGTCGACCCCGAGAACCTGTTCCGCAGCAATCGCCCACTCCCGGAGGAGGACGGCTGATCACGACACGCTGCTCTCAGGAGGCCTGCTCGACGTCGTCGCGCACGACCCGCTGCCCCACCACGGCCGACACGCCGTCCTGCCGCATGGACACGCCGTACAGGGCGTCGGCGATCTCCATGGTGCGTTTCTGGTGGGTGATCACGATGAGCTGGCTGGTGCGCCGGAGGTCTTCGAAGATGGTCAGCAGACGGCCCAGGTTGGCGTCGTCGAGCGCCGCCTCGACCTCGTCCATGATGTAGAACGGGCTCGGCCGCGCCTTGAAGATGGCGATCAGGAGCGCGACGGCCGCCAGGGAGCGCTCCCCGCCGGAGAGTAGCGAGAGACGCTCGATCTTCTTCCCGGCCGGTTTCACCGACACCTCGATACCCGTCGTGAGCATGTCGGACGGGTCGGTGAGCTGGATGCTGCCGCTGCCACCGGGGAACAGCACCGGGAACACCTCGGCGAACGCGGCCTGCGTGTCGTCGAACGCGCTGGAGAAGATGGTGCCCATCTTGTCGTCGATGTCGTCGATGATCGTGAGCAGGTCGGCCCGGGTCCTGGTGAGGTCGGTGAGCTGTTCGGTCAGGAAGAGATGCCTCTGTTCCAGGGCGGCGAATTCCTCGAGGGCGAGCGGGTTGATCCGGCCCAGGCGGGCGTACTTGCGTTCGGCCGCGGCGAGTCGTGCCTGTTGTTCGTCCCGGTCATACGGTGTACCCGAATCCGTCTCGGCTGCACCCAGGGGCGCGTCGGCCCGGTCGGCCGCCGCGGCCGGCACCAGCTGGTCCGGACCGTACTCGGCGACCAGGACGTCTTCCACCAGGCCGAGCTCGTGTGCGGCCCGCTCGAGCAGGGCGGACAGTTGCAGCTTCTTCTCGTAGATCTGCAATTCAAGACCGTGGACGTTCTCGGTGATGGCCTGCAGGCGGGAGCGCAGGGAACTTTCGTCCCGGCGCAACGAGCCGAGTTCCTCGTTCTGGCTGGCCCGTTCGGCCTCAGCCGTGCCGAGCAGCGTCCGGGCCTCTGCGACGGACGCGTCTATGGACCCGAGGGCCCGGGGCAGCGCGTCGGCCACGGCCGAAGCCGCATCCACCTGCCGGCGCCGGAGAACCGCCCGCCGCGCGGCCGCGTCGGCCTCGGCCCGGTCGGTCTCGAGCTGGCGGGTGAGAGCGGCCACCCGGCCCTGGCCGCTCCGCACCCGTTCCCTGGCGGTGTCCACCTGCAGACGCGCCTCGATCTCACGTTCCTTGGCGGCATCCAGGTCGGCCGCGAGTGCATCCCGTGCGCTGACATCCAGGATGGGGCGTGGCTGGGAGCGCCGGGTCTCCAGCGCGGCCGCGCTGGTCGCCGCCGCGCTCTCCGCCTCGGCCACGCCGGCCGCGGCGAGTTCCGCGGCGGCCGACAGCCGGTCGAGGTCGGCGGAGGCGGCATCCACCTGCACGGTCAGCCGGACGCGTTGCGCGGCCTTGGCGTTCTCGCGGGCGTCCCGGTCGCGCACGAGGGCCGCCGCCGCCGTGGCCTGCGCCTGCGCGGCAGCGTGCACTGTGCGCTGGTCGCCCAGGTCGCCGGAGACGATGGTGATCTCGCTGGTCACCTCGGCCAGGCGGCTCTCGGCGGCGTCGCGTTCGGTGACGAGCTCAAGCGTGCTCGGTGCCGCGCCGGTGCCGGCTCGCAGGGAGTGCGCGGTGAGCACGTCGCCGGCGCGGGTGATCAGCGTGACGGGGTCGCCGGCCGCCTCGCCGGTCAGTGCATCCGCAGCGGCGACGGCGGCGGGCAGGTCGTCGACGATGAGGGTGCGACCGAGCAGGCCGAGCACCCCGGGCGGCGCCTCGACCACGCTCGCGGCGGGCACCGCGCCCGGCAGGCCCGGCAGGGCAGCCGGTGCGGCCGGACCCGCTCCGGTCAGCACGAACTCGACCCGGCCGAGGTGATGGAGGTCGGAGTGTTCGACGGCCTGGATGGCCGCGGTGCGGTCGTCGGCGGCCACTGCGTCGGCGAGGGAGCCGAGAGCGGCGGCAATGGCACGTTCGAAGCCCGGTTGCACACTCATCCGTTCGGCGACGAGGCCGCCGATGCCGGCGAGATCAGCCTCGAGGAGCGCGGAGGAGCCGTCCTTCTGGCCGATGGCCAGCGTGAGGGCGCCCCGGCGGGCTGCGAGGGCGTCTCGTTCGCGTTCGTGGCCGTGCAGGAGGTCGCGGAGACGCTCGATCTGTGTTCCGGACTCGAGCATCTGGGCCTGGGCGCGTTCCACGATCTCATCGAGGTCTGCCGGGTCGATGCCGGCGGGCATTCCGTCGGAGTCGTCGCCGTGGGCCTCGTGCAGCTCGGTCTCCTCCAGCTCGGCCAGCTGGGCTCGGGCGGCCGCAAGGCGCTCGCGCGCGGCGGACAGGGCTCCCTGCCGGCGCAACACCTCGCCGCGCACGGCGGCGAGCCGCGACGCGGCCGTGTCGGCCTGTCCGGCGAGGTGCGAGACCTCCAGGTCGTGACGGGAGACGAGGGCTGCCTGCGCCGAGATCTCGTCATCGAGCGCGTCGAGGTCGCGCCGGAGGCCGGCCGTGACGGCCCGGGTCCTGGTCCAGGTGTCCTCGGCGACACTGATGCCGCGTTCGAGCCGGTCCACTTCGGCGGCGGCCTCGGCGACACGCTGCGGGGTGACGCTCGAGGCCCGCTCGGCCGGTTCGGCCTGGCTGCCGAGCAGGGCCAGGCGCTGGTTGGCCAGGGTGTACAGGCCGCGCAGGCGTTCCTGGGCGGATTCGAGCGCGAACGCCGTGCGCCTCGCCACGTCGACGGCGTCACCGACCTGGGCCTCTTCCAACCGGCGGATGCGGGCCTGGTTGTGGTCGAGCTGGTCCTGGATGACGATGCGCTCGGAGTGCCGCTCACTCTCGGTGCGTCCGTGGGCGTCCAGCGCCGTGCGCAGGGTCACCACGTCGTCGGCGAGCAGCCGCGCCCGCGCATCACGCACCGTCGCGGCGATCTGCTGCGCCTCCCTGGCCACCTGGGCCTGCTGGCCGAGCGGCTTGAGTTGGCGCCGGATCTCCCCGGCCAGGTCGCTGAGCCTGGTGAGGTTGGTCTGCATGGCCTCGAGCTTGCGCACGGTCTTTTCCTTGCGGCGACGGTGCTTGAGGATTCCGGCGGCCTCCTCGATGAACCCGCGGCGTTCCTCGGGGCTCGCGCGCAGCACGGCATCCAACTGGCCCTGACCCACGATGACGTGCATCTCCCGGCCGAGGCCGGAGTCGCTGAGCAGCTCCTGCACGTCGAGGAGGCGGCAGGTGCGGCCGTTGATGGCGTACTCGCTGCCGCCGTTGCGGAAGAGGGTGCGCGAGATGGTCACCTCGGCGTATTCGATGGGCAGGGCGCCGTCGCTGTTGTCGATCGAGAGGGTGACCTCTGCGCGCCCGAGCGGCCCGCGGGTGGAGGTTCCGGCGAAGATGACGTCTTCCATCTTGCCGCCGCGGAGGGTCTTCACGCCCTGTTCGCCCATGACCCAGGCCAGGGCATCGACCACATTAGACTTGCCCGAGCCGTTCGGTCCCACGACACAGGTGACGCCAGGTTCGAAGGCGAAGGTGGTGGGTTGGGCGAACGACTTGAAGCCCTTGAGGGTGAGACTCTTCAGGTACAACGCGCCCGTCCCTTCTCTCCTCGGCCGGCTGGCGACCGTCACGGCCGGCCCTGACGGCATCGGTCAGTCCACGGTACCGGATTGCCGGTCGTTTACTGGGAACCACAGCTTCTCCGCCGGGATACCCGTGATGGCCTCCAGGTCGCCCCGCGCCCGTTCGGTGCCAGCGCGGAAGAAGGATCGCCTGGGCCCCTGTCGCCCGGGCCGGCCACCGCTTAGGCTCGGCCAAATGGGGACCACGGCATTCACCATCGACGAACTGACGATTCCATCGGAGACCTCCGGGCCGGGCTGGAATGATTTCGCCGCAGCCATCGAGGTGCGCAACAGGGTCGAGGCCCACGCGTACGGAACGGCCGTGTTGAATCAGACGGCCGAGGAACTCTGGCCCGCCTGGCTCACGCCAGAGCACTCCCCCAGACGGCTCTTCGTGGCCCGGGTCGGCGGCGACATCGTGGGACGGGGCGTCTACGAGACTCTCGCCGATCCGGAGTCCGAGTTCGCCTGGTTCACGGTGGAGGTTCTGCCGCAGCACCGCACCCACGGCATCGGGGGCGCTCTGACCGCGCGCCTCGACGCCCTGGCCGACGCCGCGGGACGCAGCATCCGGATCGTCTACGCGATGTCGCCGGAGGGCCCAGGGCCCCGGCTGGCACCCCCGACGGGGTTCGGCTCGGTGCCGGCCGATAACCCCGAGGTGCGTTTCCTACTCCGGCACGGGTACACCCTCGAGCAGGTCGAGCGCGGCAGCGCGCTGGTGCTTCCGGTCGACCCGCACCTGCTGAACCGGCACCTCGAGGAGGCCCAGGCCCGCGCCGGGGGTGACTACGCGGTGCTGACCTGGACCGGCCGGACGCCCGAGCGTTGGCTCGATGACCTGGCCCGGCTGTACACGCGGATGTCGACGGATGCGCCCAGCGCCGGCCTGGAGGAGCCCGAGGACGTCTGGACCGTCGAGCGGCTCCGGAGCGAGCAGGATGCCGCGGCCGCAGGACCGCGCGCCACACTCGTGGCCGCTGCCCTGCACCGCCCCAGCGGCCGGCTGGCCGGGTTCACCGAGTTGTCCGTTCCCGCGGACCCGCTCCGGGCCGTCGAGCAGGAGGACACCCTCGTGCTCAGGGAACATCGGGGGCACCGGCTGGGGATGCTGCTCAAGGCGGCCAATCTGAGGCAGCTGGCGCTGACGCATCCGGAGCAGACGATGGTGACCACGTTCAACGCCGAGGAGAACCGGTACATGCTGAACGTGAACGAGGCTCTCGGCTTTGTGCCGCTGGGGTACGAGGGCGCTTGGCGCCGGGTCAGCGCGCTCTGAACGAGCGCAGTCCGAGTCGGCTCAGTCTGGGTCAGCGCAGTCTGGGTCAGCGCAGTCTGGGTCAGCGCAGCCGCTGGCAGCGCGGACAGTAGTGCGACGACCGGTTCATGAACCGGGCGCGCACAAGCTCGGTTCCGCAGCGCGGGCACGGCCGGCCGTGCTGCCCGTAGGCATTGAGACTGTGCGAGAAGTAGCCGGACTGCCCGTTGACGTTCACGTACTGGGCGTCGAAGCTCGTGCCGCCTTCGGCCAGGGCGCGCAGCAGGATGGCGCGCACCGCCGCGAGCAGCCGTCGGGCCGTGGCCGTGGACAGTGACGCGGCCGGCTGGTCGAAGTGCACCCGGGCCTCGTACAGGGCTTCGTCGGCGTAGATGTTGCCGATGCCGCTGGCGACCTGTTGGTCGAGCAGCACCCTCTTGATGCCCGAGCGGGTGCGCGCCAGCGAGCGGTAGAACTCCGGCGCCGAGAAGGCAGGGTCGAGGGGATCTCTGCCGATGTGTGCCACCTGGCTCGGGATCTGGGCTTCCCAAGCGGCGGGAACCCGTTCGCCGTCCAGGGTCCGTCCAGGGGCCAGCCCGGGTCCGGAGTAGCCGGCCGGGCGCCGGTCACCTGTGGGCAGCACGGTGTCGACGGCCATGCTGCCGAAGATGCGCTGATCCACGAAGTGCAGCGCCAGTTCACCGTGCACCGGGTGCTCGAGGGCCAGACGGATGCGCAGCAGCTTCTCCGGGGTTTCGCCCGGGCTTCGCAGCAGCACCTGTCCGCTCATACCGAGGTGCGCCACGAGGGCACGGTCGGATCCGCCGGTCCGCTCCGCGAGCGGGAACCAGAGGAACTTTCCTCGGCGCACCGCGGCGAGAAGCCTGGACCCGGTCAGCAGCGCCTCGAACTCGCCCAGTGAGCGGTCGTGCCGGCGCAGGGACCGGTCGTCGAAGACCTCGACGCCCGTGATCGTGGCACCGGAGACGGCCGGCTCGAGTCCGGCGCGGACGACCTCGACCTCGGGCAGTTCAGGCATGGGTCACCCGTCGCCGTTCAGCGCCATCCAGAAGCATCCGGCCGGCTCAGCGTCGGGCGCGCAGCTGAGTCCACGCCTCGAGGGCCGCGGCCATCTCGGCGTGTTTCTTGCTGGTCCCGGTTCCGGTGGCGCTCACGCTGGTGCCGACGGACACCGTGGCCACGAAGACCTTGGAGTGGTCGGGCCCGCTCTCGGCGACGGTGTAGACCGGCACGCCGGCGTTCAGCCGGGCTGCGGCCTCCTGCAGGCTGGTCTTCGGGTCCATCGACACGCCGAAGTGGCCGGGGTCGGCGAGTAGCGGCTGCACGAGCCGCAGGACGAACTCGGTCGCGCGGTCCCCGCCAGAGTCGAGGTAGACCGCCCCGATGAGGGCCTCGACGGTGTCGGCCAGGATGGACGATTTCTCGCGTCCTCCGGTGAGGGTCTCCCCACGCCCCAGGCGCACGAAAGCGCCGAGGCCGAGGCCTCGGGCGATCCCCGCGAGAGCGGCGCTGGACACCAGACTGGCCCGGCGCTTGGCGAGGTCGCCCTCGCTGAGTTCGGGGTAGCTGCGGTACAGCATCACCGTCACGGCCTGGCCCAGAATCGAATCGCCCAGGAACTCCAGGCGCTCATTGGTGGGCAGGCCACCGTTCTCGTACGCGTACGAGCGGTGCGTCAGGGCGAGCTCGAGCAGGCCGGGATCGATCTGCAGGCCGAGGATCTCCTGCAGAGCCGACATCGACACGGCATCGGTCGTCCCGGCCGTTCCCTTGGTCACCGTTTCGGCCCGCACAGCAGAAACTCCCGCAGCGCGGGCTGCGGGAGATTCGGCGTGACGGGAACCGGCGTCAGACTTCGACACGGCAGCGCACCATCCTCTGACTAAACGTCAGCGACCTTGCGGCCCTTGTACTCCATGAACAGTGCGGTGCCGGCGGCATCCGTGACGACCTTCGCGCGGTGCGGGAGGCTGTAGACGACCTTGCCGTTCTCCATGGTCTTCACCAGGGTGGGGGCTTCGGCCTTCCAGCAGGAACGGCGTGAGCGGGTGTTGGAGCGTGATTGCTTGCGCTTCGGGACTGCCATGACTACTTCTCTTCTCTATCCGGTACAGCACGGATGTCTTCATCCGTGCTGATGCTTTCGGAAGCTTGGAATTCCAATAGTGCGGACCAGCGGGGATCCTGCACGTCACTCGGTTCAAGTTCAGGGGAAGTGGCACGCCGTTCCCCGGTCTCTGGGTCGAGACCTGGGCAATCCCGCCGGCAAACCGGCTGGAACGGCAGTGACAACACCACTGCATCCCTGATTAGTGGTTCAAGATCCACGTGGTCATCTTGAACCGCACACTCATAAGCTTCGTCTAGATCGTACGCGAAAAGCTCGACAAAATGAACTCGGACAGGCAATTCGATGTCAATCAGGCATCTTCCGCACTCTCCGGCGGCTTTTCCGGTCACATCGGCGGTCACCAGGATGCCCTCGTGGATGCATTCGAGGCGCAGCTCGGCGTGCAGGGTGGAGCCGGCCTTGACGGCCACGAGCGCTTCGCCGAGGTCGTTGGGCACAAGGATGTCGATATCGCGCTCGTAGAGCGTTCCCGGGCGGTTGATGATGTCACGTACGTCAACCTTGTACGGGGTCTTCTTGAACTTGTTCACAAGGGAAAATTCTACGCGCCCGTCGGGGTGCGCTGGTTCGCCCCCTCGTCGGGGCCGACCGCGGAGCCCCGAGCAAGTCCCATCCGGCGGAGGGCGGTGGAGCCGAGCGATGCCGGCGCCACGGTGGCCCGCGCCCTTTCGGCAGCGCTGCCGCCCTGCCCCACCGCGCGCACGACGGCATCCAGGTCGCGCAGGAGGTCGGCGCCGCCGCCGGTTCCCGGCGACGTGCGGGCGTAGTGGGCCCGTTCGATGGCGACGAGCATCCGTTCGAGCGCGTCGCTCACCTCCGGCGTGTCGCCGACCCCCGGGCGGGCGCGGATGGCTCCGGCCAGCTCGCGCGCGGTGAGGGTCTCGTACACGGTGACCCCGTGGTCTAGCGCGGTGTCGGTGAGCTCCCGCCAGGCCAGGACGGCGCCGGCCCGATCGGCGGCCAGCAGCCGGCGCCGGCGCCGGCGTCGCAGGACGCGCGCCACCCCGGGCACGGCCAGCAGCATGAGGGCCGCAGCCACGAGCAGTCCCACCCGGGCCAGGATGCCGGGCAGGTCGTCCTCCGCCGCGGTGACGGTGCCGCTGGGCCCGCCCGTCAGACCGGGGTTGTCGTTGGGGCGCGGGGCGACGGGAGCGGCACCACCGCTCTCCGGAGCGCCGGCCACCGCGGAGCTCTCCGGCAACGCGTAGTCGGGAACGCTCCCCCGGCCCGGCGTCGGCTCGAAGGGCACCCAGCCGACCCCGGTGAAGTACAGCTCGGGCCACGCGTGCAGGTCGTCCGAGTCGACGTTGTAGCGGTTGAGCCCACCGACCACCGTGGTGGTGCGGGTGCCAGGCAGGTAGCCCAGCGAGATCCGGGCGGGAATGCCGAGGCTGCGGGCCATCAGGGCCATGGCCGAGGAGAAGTGCACGCAGTAACCCCGCTTCACCTCGAGGAAGGTGGCGATGACCGCCGCGCCCCCGCCGTCGTACCCGTCTTCGACGGGAGCCTCGGTGTCGTAGCTGAAGTCGTTGCCGCGCAGGTAGTCCTGCAGGTCCACCGCGGCGTCGTAGTTCGATTCGGCGCCCGCCGTGACCGTGCCCGCGGTCTCCGCGATGATTCCCGGCGTATCCTCCGGCAGGGCCAGGCTCGACTCGATCCCCGCCGGATACCGTCCGCCGGCCTGGCGCAGCTGCTCCCGCGTGGGCTGCACCTCCAGGGAGGTCACCGTGTAGCGCTGACCGCTCGTGGAGCTGTCCGGGCTGGTGATGGCCCGGGTGCCGTTGTTCCAGAACCACTCTCCGGTGAGCCCGTCGACCGAGGTGGCGGGCACGGGCACGGGCAACAGGTCGGTCCTCACGCCGTCGATGGCGATGGTCGTGGTGGCGGAGGTGCGCGTGACGGCCTCGGACAGGCCGGGCGGATCGTCGATCGCCTCCACGGTCTTCTCGGGGTCGATCTCCACGGGCCGGGGCAGCCAGGTCGTGCCCTTGATGTCGTCGAGGGTGAGCAGCGCCAGGTACGGCTGTTCGCTGGCCGTCGTGCGGTAGTGCAGGGCGGGAGTGGGCGCGGGTCGGCGGAGGTCCTGGCCCAGATTGATCATCGGGCTCACTCCCCCGCCGAAGAGGGCGCTGTTCGGCCGGGAGCCGCCGGTGACGCCGGAGACGATCGGGGCGGTGAGGCCGATGACGAGAGCGCCGGCGATACCGATGGCGCCGATGGCGAGGGCGCCGCGGACCGCGCCCGGAGGTGACGTCGCACTCCAGCCGAGCGACCCGCGCTGCCGGATCGCCTCCATGCCGCGCAGCCGGGCGTCCACGCGCAGCACCAGCAGGTAGGCCACGGCGGTGGCGACGAGGCTGCCCCACTCGGCGCCGGTGTCGATGACGAAACCGGGCACGGCCAGGGGAACGAGCGGGGGGATGCCGGCCAGTGCGGGCCAGCGCAGCCCGATCGCCAGCACATCCATCAGGATCGCCAGCAGGCCCACCCCGCAGGCCAGGAGGAACAGGATGCCGTCCAGTACCTGCGCCGGGGTGCCCTGCGTCTGGATCGACCGCACGCCGGACGTGGCCAGGTCGGTGAATCGTGCGAACGTGTCGCCGGTGGGAATCAGCCACAGCACGCCGGTTCCCCCGCCGAAGACCAGGGTGAGCAGGACGACCAGGGCGCCCGCCGAGAGCACCGGCACGAGCGCGGCCGGCACCCGGGCGCGCCGGAACCCGGCGGCGGCGGACAGGACTGCCGCCGCGATGACCAGGAGCACCCACCACCAGCCGGACCCGGCCAGGACGGTGCCCAGGGCGGTGCACCCGGCGAGGAGCATTACGAGGAGCGCCGCGGAGAGCGGCCACCGCAACGGCGGCACCCGGCGGCGGGCCGGCCGTCGCGCGTCCGCTGACGGCGCAGCCCGGGGCGGTCCGCCCGGGCGGATGCCCGGGGGCGGCAGGGTGCGACCCGGCGCGGTCATCGGGCCTCCGCCCGGTCCTGGCCGACCCGCGCCCAGGCCGCGTCGACGGGTGTGGCGGCCGTCACCGGCACGCACTGCCAGCCGGCCTCGGCCAGCCGCTCGAGGACCGTGCCGCGTAGGGTATCGAAGACGAAGGCGACGGCCGGCTGGCACAGACCCCGCAGGGCGGCCAGGGCCGCCGCATCCGCATCGTCGAGGTCGATGAGCACGGCGAAGGTCGGAATCTGCCGCCCGAACGCCGCAGCGTTCCGGCGGGCGTCGCCCGGGCCGTTCTCGCCGTCGGGGTGCGCGACGTGGTCCTGCGGGGCGATCTGCGCCAGCGCGTCGACCAGGGCCAGGGCTCCCTCCGGGCCGGTGAACGAGACCGGGTCGTCGCCGTGCAGGCCTCCGCGCCGCCCGGCGTCCGGGTCGCGGGGCACCAGGGTGCCGGCCGCCCGAAGCTGGCCGGGGGCGAGCTGGCTCGGGCCGAGCTCCACCACATCCAACCGGAATCCGGCGTCGATGAGGTGCACCGCGATCGACGCCGTCAACTCGACGGCCCGCTCGAACTCGGCATCGTGTTCCCGGCCCTCCGCCCGGCCGCCGCGGGCGGTGTCCAGTACCACCCGGGCCTCGGGGTGGCTGCGCTGTTCTTCCTGCCGGATCATGATCTCGCCGTGCCGTGCGGTGGCGGGCCAGTTGACCCGGCGCATCGGGTCGCCCGGCCGGTATTCCCTGGCGATGAGTTCGTCGGAGTCGTTGTTGAGGTGCCGAATGCGTTCGTGACGGGAGCCCTCGCCCCGGGTGATGGACACGCCGCTGCCGGGCAACGGCGAGACGGTGGGCGTGACCGTGAGGTCGTGCGGCGCCCCGGCCGGCCACTCGCTGTAGGCGAGGCCGAAGGGGTCGGCGCGACCGAGCATGAGGGGGCCCACCGCGTAGACCCCGCGACGGAGCGGACGCACCTGGTAGCTCACGCTGGCGGTGTCGCTGCCGGGTCCGCGGCCCCGGCGGGCCGGGCCGAGCACGGGCAGCGGTTGCACGGCGGGAACGGAGATGCCGCCCGCCGCCACATCCCGCCAGCGGAGCCCGGGCAACGACACCGACGCCAGGTTTCGCACCTGAACGGCCACGGTCACCGGCAGCCCGGCCGAGACCGTTCCCGGCCGGAAGGTGCGGGCCACGGCCACCCGCAGCGGGTGCACGAGCACGTAGCCGAGGGAGAGGAGCGGCACGAGGAGCAGCACCGAGCCCAGGAACAGGAGGTCCCGGATGTCGTAGGCCCAGGCGGTGATGAAGACAGCAACTCCGACTGCCAGGAACAGGGCACCGCGCAGGGTCGGGCGCACCTGCCGGCGGACGGCCCGGCGCGTGGCCGGAACCCGCCCGGGGCGCATCCTGACTGCCTGCGATCCGCTCATGACGTTGGTTCCCGTCGCCCGGCCGCCGCTAGGACCGGCCCGAGGACCCGGTCGGCACCGGAGTGGCCGCGAGGATCCGCCTGACCGTCTCTTCGATGAGGAGGGCGCTGTCCTGTGACCGGTGCCCCAGCGCCCGGGACGTGGGCACCAGCCGGTGGCCGAGAACGGCCACGGCCAGCGAGTCGATGTCGTCCGGCAGCACGTATTCCCTGCCGTGCAGCGCGGCCTGGGCCTTGGCCGCCCGGATCAGTTGCAGAGTGGCCCGGGGACTCGCGCCCAGCCGGAGATCGCGGTCGTCCCGGGTGGCCCGCACCACGGCGACCGCATATTCCTTCACGGCGGCCGAGGCGAACACGCCGCGGGCTGCGGTCATCATGCCGCGCAACTGCGCCTCGGTGACCACGGCGGAGATCCGGGAGAGCGGGCTGCTCGTGTCGCGGGAGTCGAGCATGGCCAGCTCGGACGCCGGGTCGGGGTATCCCATCGAGATGCGCGCCATGAAGCGGTCACGCTGCGCCTCGGGCAGCGCGTACGTGCCCTCCATCTCGATCGGGTTCTGGGTGGCCACGACGGTGAAGGGGCGGGCCAGCCGGTAGCTGTGCCCGTCCACGGTCACCTGCCGCTCTTCCATGCACTCGAGCAGGGCCGACTGGGTCTTGGGGCTGGCGCGGTTGATCTCGTCGCCGATCACCAGGTTCGCGAAGATGGCGCCGGGCTTGAACTCGAACCGGCGTTCGGCCTGGTTGTAGACGGAGACGCCCGTGACGTCGGAGGGAAGCAGGTCGGGGGTGAACTGGATACGGCTGACCGTGCAGTCCACCGACGTGGCGAGGGCCTTGGCGAGCATGGTCTTGCCCACGCCGGGCACGTCCTCGATGAGCAGGTGACCCTCGGCCAGGAGCACCGTGAGGGCGATCTGCACGGCCGAGTGCTTGCCGTCGATGACCGATTCGACATTGCGCATGATCGCCACGGCGGCGTGCTGCACGTCGGCGAGTTCCACCACGGTCTCGGCCTCAGCGGCGAGTCCGTGCGGCCCGGACCGGTCGCGCCCGGTCATGTCCACGGCCGGGGGCACGTCGGAGGCAAGTCGACCGGGCAGGGCGCTCATGCCAGCGGCCGGTTCAGGAAGGCGGCGACAGCGGGCGGCACGTACGGGGCGATGTCGCCGCCGAGCGCGGCGACCTGGCGCACCAGGGAGCTGGACACGTGGGCGTGCGCGGGGTCCGGCAGCATGAAGATGGTCTCGACGCCGGCAAGGTTGCGGTTCACGATCGCCATGGGAGTCTCGTACGCCACGTCGATCTGCGAGCGGATGCCCTTCACGAGCACGCTGGCGCCCACGTCGACGCAGTAGTCCACGAGCAGCCCCATGCTCCAGGAGCTGACGATGACGTTGCCGGGCACCCCCGCCTCGGCGATGGCCCGTTCGATGAGCGAGACCCGCTGGGTGATGGGCAACAGCGCGGACTTCCCGGGGTTGTGCACCACGAGCACGTGCAGCTCATCGAACAGCCCGGCCGCCCGTTGGATCACGTCGAGATGCCCCAGTGTGACGGGGTCGAACGAACCAGGTACGACGGCGATCCTGCGCATACGGTTCACCCTAGCGCCAGCACGCAACAGCCGCTGCCCGAGGCGGCCGGATTGGCCGGACGTCGAGGGCTTTGTCAGGCTGGCGGGGGCTGCGGCTCAACCTCACCCCTTCGACAGGGAGGCACGCTCGGAGTCGTCGAGCCTGCGGCGCACGGCCGCCCGCAGCGCGGGAATGGTGCGGATCTCCGGGTCCCCGCCGATGAGTTCGCGGGCCGCGGTGCGGGCGGCCGAGATGATGTCCCCGTCGGTGGCGACGCGCAACAGCCGCAGCGAGGACTGCCCGCCGGACTGGAACCGGCCGAGCACATCGCCCTCCTGGCGCTGCTCGAGGTCGACCTGGGCCAACTCGAAGCCGTCCAGGGTCTTCGCGACGGCTTCGATGCGCTCCCGGGCCGGGCTGCCGATCGGAGCCGCCGTCACGAGCAGGCAGAGGCCCGGCACTCCCCCGCGTCCCACCCGTCCGCGCAGCTGGTGCAGCTGCGACACGCCGAAGCGGTGCGCATCCATTACGACCATGGCGGAGGCGTTGGGAACGTCGACACCGACCTCGATGACGGTCGTGGCGACGAGGACCTGGATGTCACCGGCCGCGAAGGCCCGCATGGTGTGTTCCTTCTCATCGGCGGTCATGGCGCCGTGCAGGGGCTCGATACGCGCGGCTGCGAGCAGCGGATGCCGGCGCAGGTCGGCGAGCAGTTCCTCGACCGTGGTCATCGGGGTGGCGTCGAAGTCGATCTCCTCGCCCTGCTCGAGCTTCTTCGGGGCGATGGCCGGGCACACCACGAAGCACTGCCGGCCGAGGGCCAGTTCCTCGGCCATGCGCTGCCAGACGCGCAGTACCCAAGCCGGCTTCTCATCGAGCGGCACCACGAAGGTCTCGATGCCCGGGCGCCCGGCCGGCAGCATGGCGATGGTGCTCACATCGAGGTCGCCGAACACCGTCATGGCGATGGTGCGGGGAATGGGCGTTGCGGTGAGCACCAGCACGTGCGGCGGCAGTTCGGCCTTGAGCCGGAGAGCCTCACGTTGGTCGACGCCGAAGCGGTGTTGTTCGTCGATGACCACGAGGCCGAGATCGAAGAATCCGACGGTGTCGCTGAGCAGGGCATGGGTTCCGATCACGATGCGCGCCTGGCCCGACACCGTGCGCAGCAGTGCCTTGCGTCGCTCGGCCACGGGCAGCTGGCCGGTGAGCAGGGTCGGCATCAGCTCGGCCGTGAGGTCGGGGCCCAGGATGCGCGCCATCGAACGCAGATGCTGCCCGGCGAGCACCTCGGTGGGTGCCAGCAACGCGGACTGCCCGCCCGAATCGGCCACGGCGAGCATGGCGCGGAGGGCCACGACGGTCTTGCCCGACCCGACCTCCCCCTGCACGAGCCGGTTCATGGGCGCGGTCAGCCCCAGGTCGCGCTGGATCTCGGCACCCGTGAGTTCCTGGTCCACCGTGAGGGAGAACGGCAGCGCCGCGTCGAACCGTTCGAGGAACCCGCCGGGAACGGGAAGCCGCGCGCGGGTGCGCCGGGCGCGGTGTTCGGTGTGCTGCTGCACGAGCACGCACTGCAACACGAAGGCCTCGGTGAAGCGCAGCGTGTCCCTGGCCTCGTTCCACTCCTCGTCGGAGATCGGCCGGTGGATGCGGACGAGCGCGTCCCGGTGGTCCAGCAGGCCGCGCTCCCGGCGCAGCCGCTCGGGGATCGGGTCGTCGATGGGGCCGAGCTGGTCGACCACCTTCGCGATCTGTTTCGCGATGGTCCAGCTGGTGACGGCCGCGGTGGCCGCGTAGATCGGGATGGGCCGGTCCGCCCAGAGGCGGGCCTCGATGGCCTCGGCGGGCGAGATCGTGGCGTCCAACGGGTCGTCGCTGCCCGGCACGATCTCGTAGGCGGGGTGGGCCAGCTGCCGGGTCTTGTTGAAGACCGTGACCTTGCCGGAGAACATGGCCCGCATGCCCGGGCGCAGGGTCTTGATCAACCAGGGCTGATTGAAGAACGTCAGAGTGAGCATGCCGCGCCCGTCCGAGATGACCACCTTCGTGCGGTGCACCGCCTTCTTGCCCGGCTGCGGCCGGCCGTAGTCCTGCACACTCACCGAGAGCACCTCGGCGAGCACCGTGACAGCCTCGTCGAGCGGCAACTCCGCCAGGGTGGTGAGTTCACCCCGCCTGGCGTAGCGGCGCGGGTAGTGGCTGAGGAGGTCGCCGACCGTGGTCATGCCGAAGGCCTTGGCCAACGCCGTCGCCGGGGCGGCGCCGAGCACCCCGCGCAGTCCGGAGTCGAGGGTGAGGGTGCCGGCAGCGTCGTCGGCGGGCTCCCCGTGCGGGGTGGCGGCGGCATCCGGACCGGTCATACTTCGATGCTAAAGGTCGCCACCGACACCCGCCGTCGATGCCGAAGGATGTGGACAGCGCCCGGCGGCTAGGCTCGAAGACAAATGACGCGAATCATCGCCGGGTTCGCCGGCTCCCTCACCCTCACCGTGCCGGCCAAGGGCACCCGGCCCACCAGCGACCAGGTGCGGGAGGCGCTGTTCTCCGCACTCGAGGCGCGCGACGCCGTGCGCGACTACCGGGTGCTCGATCTGTACGCCGGCTCTGGCGCCCTCGGCCTCGAGGCCGCCAGCCGCGGCGCCCGGGTGGTCACCCTGGTCGAGAACGGTTTCGCGGCCAGCCAGACCTGCCGTAAGAACGCCCAGGCGGTGCAGAAGGCCGCCCCCAAGAACTCCGCGCTGCGCATCTCGGTGTCGAGCCAGGCCGTCCAGTCATTCCTGGCCGGCACGCCGGACGGTTTCGACCTGGTCTTGATCGACCCGCCGTACGACCTCCCCGACACCGAACTGGCGGCCAACCTCGCCGCCCTGGTGCCGCTGCTGGATCCCGATGCCCTCGTCGTGGTGGAACGGTCCTCGCGCTCCCCCGAACCCACCTGGGGCCCCGGTCTCGAACTGGTGCGCCGCAAGGACTACGGCGACACCACCCTCTGGTACGCCGACGTCGCGGTTCCCGCCTGACCAACCCCCCGAAGAGGGCTGGTCAGCGCTGGTTTTAAGGCCTAACGTATGGTGTGTGGACAGCTTCGTCCGCCACATCCGAAAGGTCGAGCCCGTGCGCGTAGCTGTGGTCTGTGCGAGCCATTACGGTGCCACCCGGGGCATCGCCGAGCGGATTGCCGCTGAGCTCGCCCTGGCGGGGCTCACCGTGCGGGTCTACGACGCGGCCGAACCCCCGCATGCCGAGGACGTGGCCGGAGTCGACGCCTTCGTGATCGGCAGCGCCGTGTACATGGGGCACTGGCTCCGGGATGCCACGACGTTCGTGCGCCGCTACCAGCCCACCCTGCTCGAGCACCCGGTCTGGCTGTTCAGCAGCGGCCCGCTGGGCACTCCGGCGACGGATGCCGAGGCCACCGACATCCTGGCCGACACGGTGCCGGCGGAAATCATCGATTTCGACAGCACAGTGCGCCCCGTTGGCCACCGGGTCTTCTTCGGTGCGATCGACCCGGACTCCCTGAGCCTGGCGCACCGCACCATCCGCCGGTTTCCGGGAGCCGCGGAGAAGATCCCGGCCGGGGACTTCCGCGACTGGCCGCAGGTCGAGGCCTGGGCTCGTGAGATCGCCCGCAGCCTGGTCAAGCCTGCCGCGTAGGGGTCCGATCGGCCTCTGGTCCTAGCCCGCCTGGCCGTCCCATCCCCGGTAGGGATCCCAGCCGCCCTGCGTGTGCGGTTCGCCGTCGACGAGCACGATGCCGGCCTCTGCCGTCACGGCGCCCAGACGCCGGAAACCCTCGGGCAGGGAACTGTGCGGCGGGAAGGTGGCGAGCAGGCCGTGGTCCTCGCCGCCGCCCAGCGCCAGCTCCCGGTTGTCGCCGAGTGCGGTTGAGTCGAAATCGATGCCCACACCGCTTGCCCGCGCCAACCGGCCCGCATCGATCGCCAGGCCGTCGGAGACGTCGAGCATCGCGGTCGCCCCGGCCGCGGCCGCAACGGGCCCCAGGTTGATCGGGGGAACCGGAGCCAGTTGGGCGGCGACGAGGGCGCCGTGCCGGTCCTTGAGCAGGTCGGCCTGCTCCCGGCTCGGCACTCCCTGCTCGTCGACGCCGAAGCGGAACAGCAGTCCAAGTCCGATGCCGGCGTCGCCGAGTCGCCCGGCGTGCGCCACGACGTCGCCCGGCCTGGCCCCCGAGCGCAGCACGGGCGGGCGGCCCTCGAGGTCGCCGAACGCCGTGATCGAGAGGGTGAGCGCGTCGGCGGCGGAGAGGTCGCCTCCGACGACTCCGCAGCCCGGCGCGAGAGCCTCACAGCCGTCGCGGAGTCCGTCGGCGATACCGAGGATCACCGAGATGGGCGTGGACGGCGGGGCGGCGATCGCCACGACGAGCGCCGTCGGGCGGGCCCCCATGGCGGCGACGTCGGAGAGGTTCGTCGCGGCGGCCTTCCAGCCCAGGTCGTGCGGGGTGGACCAGGCCAGCCGGAAGTCGGGCCCCTGGATCATCATGTCGCAGGTCACCACGAACCGGCCGTCCGCGGCGCTGAGCACCGCCGCGTCGTCGCCGGGGCCGAGCAGCTCGGTGTCCGCCTGCGGCAGCCGGGGGAAGATGCGCGCGAGAACCTCGCCCTCGCTCAGGTCGGCCAGGGTGTCCTCCGTCGCCCAGGAGGGCACGGCTGCGGCATTCGTCATACTTCAAACGGTAACCTGAATGCGATGACTCCCCCGTTCACGCCCATGTCCCCGGCAGCGCATTCGGCAGCGCATTCGGCACCGCACCCGGCCCGGCCCCTGACGCCCGGCCAGTCCGCCGGCCGCCCCCGGCGCATCCGCCTGCGCACGGCCTGCGCCGGGGTTGTCGCGCTCGGCGCGATCCTGCTCACCGGCTGCTCGGCCGCCGTTCCCATGCAGCCGGCCGCGGATGCCGTGAACCCGGCCTGCGCCGACATCATCGTGCGACTGCCCACCACTGTGGCCGACCAGCCCGAGCGTGAGACCAATGCCCAGGCCACGGGCGCCTGGGGCGACCCGGCGGCTGTGCTGCTCACCTGCGGTGTCGCTGTGCCGGGTCCCACGACGTTGCCCTGCGTGAGCATCAACGGCATCGACTGGATCGAGGACGATTCGGACAAGCCCCGCTACCGGTACACGACCTATGGGCGCGACCCGGCCACGGAGGTCTACATCGACTCCGAGCTGGTGAGCGGCTCGACCACCCTGGTGGATCTCGCCTCCGCCATTGCGAACGTTCCCGCGACCACGCAGTGCGTGGGCGCCGACGACGTGACGCTGCCGGGCAACACTCCCTGACCATGACGGCCTGGCTGCTCCTGGCTGGAGCGATCGCGAGCGAGGTCGCAGCGTCGCTGTCACTCAAGGGCGCTCTGGACCAGCCGGCCTGGTACGTGCTCGTCGTCGCCGGCTACGCCTGCTCCTTCGCGCTGCTGGCTGCCGTGCTGCGCTTGGGCTTCCCGCTCGGGGTGGCCTACGGCATCTGGGGTGCCGTTGGCGTCGCGGCGACGGCTTTGCTGGCGGCCGTGATCTTCGGCGAAGCGCTCACACCCCTGATGCTGGCCGGGATGGCGCTGATCATCTGCGGCGTCCTGTGCGTGGAACTGGGCTCGCAGCAGGCCGGGCGCCGGGCGGCAGCGAGAGGGGCCCAGGCCGGCCACCCGCCGGTGCCGCCCGAGGCGGCGCCATGATGGGCTGGCTGTTCCTTGCCGGGGCGATCCTCACCGAGGTCACGGCCACCCTCTCGCTGCGCGCCGCCGTGCATGGCCGGCGCGCCTGGTACCTCGTCGTGGCGCTCGGGTACCTCGCGGCGTTCTCCCTGCTCTCGCTGGCCCTGGGCGCGGGTCTGCCCCTCGGCGTCGCATACGGGGTCTGGGCCGCCGTGGGCGTGGCCCTGACGGCCCTGGCCAGCAAGGTGCTCTTCGGTGAGCCGCTCACCTGGCTGATGGCCGCAGGAATGGCCCTCATCATGGGTGGCGTGCTGCTCGTGGAGCTGGGCGCGGCGCCCTAGCGTTGTACACCCGCCGGAGCCCGCCGAAGCCCGCAGGAGCCGGTGCCGCCCAGTCGGGCGGCACCGGCGACTACTCGGCTGTTGCGGCGGCCGGCTCGGGGCGCCGACGACGGGCCGACCGGGCCAGGGCCACCTCGATGAGCTCGTCGATCAGCTGCGGGTAGGTGTAGCCGCTGGCCAGCCAGCAGCTGGGGAACATCGAGATCGGTGTGAACCCGGGCATGGTGTTGATCTCGTTGATCACCCAGCCCTGCTCCGTGAGGAAGAAGTCCACCCGGGCGAGGCCGTCGGCGTCGATGGCTTCGAAGGCCCGCACGGCGATCCGCTGCATCTCGGCCAGGTCGTCGGCCGGCAGCACCGCCGGGCAGACCAGGTCGATACCGGCGGCATCCAGGTACTTGGCGGCGAAGTCGTAGAAGTCACGGCCGGTGACCACGACCTCTCCGGCGACGGACGCGTGGGTGGGCTCGCCGGGGCGGCCCTGCAGCACGGCGACCTCGAGTTCGCGGCCCACCAGGCCCACCTCGATGAGCACCTTGTCGTCTTCGGCCAGCGCAACGGCCATGGCCTCGGCCAGCTGGTCGGGGCTGGACACCCGGCTCACACCCACGCTCGAGCCGGCCCTGGCGGGCTTCACGAAGGCGGGCAGGCCCAGTTCCTCGAGTGCCGCATAGGCCATACCGGGCGCTTCGGCCCAGTCGTCGGCGGTGATGGTGCGCCACGGCGCAACGGCCAGCGACGCGTGCTGGAGCACGGTCTTGGTGTAGTGCTTGTCCATGCCCAGAGCCGAGGCGAGCACGCCGGAGCCGACGAACGGCAAGTCGACGAGCTCGAGCATGCCCTGCACGGTGCCGTCCTCGCCGTACGGGCCGTGCAGGATCGGGAAGACCAGGTCGACGGTTCCGAGGCTGCGGCGCCCCGAGGCGTCCACGATGCTGAGTTCCCGGTTGCCCGCGCTGTCGGGCCAGAGCACCCGGGTGCCATTGTCGGTCACCTCGGGCAGGGCCGATGCGGTCAGCGCGAATTTCTCCGGGTCGTCGTCTTCGAGCACGAAGGCACCGTCACGCGTGATGCCCACCGGGATGACGGTGTAGCGGTCACGGTCAATTGCGGCCAGCACCCCGCCCGCTGTGGCGCAGCTGATCGAATGTTCGCTTGACCGCCCCCCAAACAGCAGCGCTACCGTGAGTTTGTCCGTCATCAATGGTCCTTTCACCCTGCGGTGCGCCGGAGTCCGTCGTGAGGTGCGGCGCAATATCCCGCGGCTTCAGCGTACCGGCCAGCACCTGGCGCACCTGTTCGACGATGGGCATGTCGACGCCCTTGGCCCGGGCGAGTTCGAGGATCGGGCTGACCGAGGCGAGCCCTTCCGTGGTCTGCTGCATCTGGGCGATGACGTCGTTGTAGCTGTAGCCCTGGCCCAGCAGGCGACCCGCGGTGTTGTTGCGGGACAGCGGGGACTGGCAGGTGGCGATGAGGTCGCCCAGGCCGGCCAGACCAGCGAGGGTCTCGGGTTGCGCCCCGTACGCCACCGCGAAGTCGGTCATCTCCACGAGCCCGCGGGTGATGATCGACGCCTTGGTGTTCTCGCCGTAGCCGACGCCGTCGACGATGCCGATCGCCACGGCGATGAGGTTCTTGAGCACGCCGCCGAACTCGGTGCCGATGACATCCGTGTTGACGTAGGAGCGGAAGTACTTGGTGGTGGCCAGCAGGGCCACGGCGTGTGCGGTCTCCAGGCTGGACGAGGAGACCACGGCGGCGGTCGGCTGCTCCTTGGCGATCTCCAGGGCCAGGTTCGGCCCGGAGATGGCCGCGATGCGGGCCGGGTCGATGGGCAGGACCTGCTCGATGATCTCACTCATCCGCAGCCCGGACGCCCGCTCGACGCCCTTCATGAGCGACACGATGGTGGCGGTGGGCGCCAGGAACGGTTCGGCCTGGATGAGGTTCTCACGCAGGGACTGGCTCGGCACCGAGACGAAGACGTGTTCGGCTCCCGCCAGCGCCAGGTCGAGCCTGGACGTGGCGCGCAACCCGACCGGCAGGTTGATGCCCGGCAGGTAGTCGCTGTTGCGACGGCCCTCGGTGATCTCCCGGGCCAGCTCAGGGCGGCGGGCCCAGAGAACGACGTCGGCGCCGCCGTCGGTGAGGATCTTGGCAAAGGTGGTGCCCCAGCTTCCCGCGCCGAGGACGGCTACCCGGGTTCCTGGCTGGACTCTAGGCTTCAAAGCGGCCGGTCTCTTTCTGGTCGTGCTCGGACGGGTTCCAGCGCTTGACCGGCGCCTTCTCCTGGCGGAGGTCCTCGAGCAGGGCGGTGATGGCATCCATCACCACGGCGGTCGCTTCGTTCAGCGTTGCCGTGTCGAGGTTGCGGCCGCGGAATTCGGCCAGGTCGAGCGGGTCGCCGATCTTGACGAGGATGGTCTTGCGCGGGAACAGGTGCAGCTTGTTGGAGTAGCGCTCCATGAGCTGCTGGGTGCCCCAGTGCGCTGCGGGGACGATGGGGATGCCCTGCTCGAGCGCGATGCGCACGGCGCCGCTCTTGCCGCGCATGGGCCACAGTTCCGGGTCACGGGTGAGCGACCCTTCCGGGTACACCACCACCATCTGGCCGCGTTCGACGAGGCGTCTGGCCGCCTTGACGGGTTCGCTGCCGCGCACGGATCCGCCGCGCTGTACGGGGATCTGGCCCGACTTCGTCAGGAGCCAGCCGGCAACGGGCAGCTTGAACAGCGACGCCTTGGCCAGGAAGCGGGGAAGGCGGCCGAGCTTCCAGCTCACCATGCCCATGACGATCGGGTCGATCTCGCTGTAGTGGTTGGGCGAGAAGACGAACGCGCCCTGCCGGGGGAACTTGTGTCCGTCGGTGATCTTGTAGCGGGCCGCCACGTTCATCGCCGGAACGACGATGGCGGCGAGCAGCCAGAAGATCGACGGTTTGCTCTTCTCCGAGCGTCCCTTGCCGGTCACCGGAGACGCTGGTGACGCGGGATCGGGCACGGTGGACTCTGGCACGTTTGCATCTGGCACGGTGCCATTATCCTTCGAGATCGAAGTCAGCCCCCAACAGACGCAGCTTGGTGATGAAGTTCTCGTATCCACGGCTGATGATTCCCACGTTGCTCACGGTGGAGGTTCCCTCGGCCGTCAGGGCCGCGATGAGGTGGCTGAAGCCACCGCGGAGGTCCGGGACCTCGATGTCGGCTCCGACGAGCTTGGTGGGGCCGGCGATGACCGCGGAGTGGTTGAAGTTGCGCTGGCCGAAGCGGCACGGGTGTCCGCCGAGGCATTCGCGGTGGATCTGGATGGTCGCGCCCATTTCCACGAGCGCGTCTACGAAGCCGAAGCGCTGCTCGTAGACGGTCTCGTGCACGATCGAGACACCGTGGGCGTGCGTGAGGGCGATCACGAGCGGCTGCTGCCAGTCGGTCATGAACCCGGGGTGCACATCCGTCTCGATGATGACGGGCTTGAGGTCGCCGCCCGGGTGGTAGAACCGGATGCCGTCGTCGTGGATGTCGAACGCGCCGCCGACCTTGCGGAAGACGTTGAGGAAGGTGAGCATCTCGGCCTGCTTGGCGCCGCCGACGAAGATGTCGCCGTCGGTGGCCAGCGCGGCCGCGGCCCAGCTGGCGGCCTCGTTGCGGTCGAACAGGGCACGGTGCTGGTAGCCCTGAAGGCTCTCGACGCCCTCGATGCGGATGACCCGGTCGGTGTCGACCGTGATGATGGCGCCCATCTTCTGCAGGATGTTGATGAGATCCATGATCTCGGGCTCGATGGCCGCGTTCTTGAGCTCGGTGATGCCCTCGGCCCGCACGGCGGTCAGCAGAACCTGCTCGGTGGCTCCGACACTCGGGTACGGCAGCTCGACCTTGGTGCCCTTGAGGCCGTTCGGCGCCGACATGCGGATGCCGTCCGGCTGCTTCTCGACGACGGCGCCGAACTTGCGCAGCACCTCGAGGTGGTAGTCGATGGGGCGGTCGCCGATGCGGCAGCCGCCGAGCTCGGGGATGAAGGCTTCGCCGAGGCGGTGCAGCAGCGGGCCGCAGAAGAGGATCGGGATGCGGGAGGAGCCGGCGTGGGCGTCGATGTCGGCGTAGTGCGCGCTCTCCACGTCCACCGGGTCCAGCTGCAGGCTGCCGGGCTCGTCGCCCTCGGTGACCTTGACGCCGTGCGCCTCGAGCAGGCCGCGCACGATGCGCACGTCGCTGATGTTCGGCACGTCGCGCAGGATGCTGGGCGTCTCACCGAGGAGCGCGGCGACCATGGCCTTGGTGACCAGGTTCTTGGCGCCCTTGACCTCGATGCGGCCCACCAGGGGGCGGCCGCCGCGGATGGTGATCTTGTCGCCGATCAGGCCCACATTGGCTCCGTGACTTTGCGCGTTTCCGCGTTCTGAGAGGTCGTTGACGTTCTCGCGGACCTGGTTGGTTTCGCCGACGATGATCACAAATTTACCTGCCTTGCGGGGAGAGTGCGGGGGCGCCAAGGCTCCCGGTGGGATTCGAATTCTGCGATCCGCGCTTCGTCGCGCAAAGTCAGGCCGATGTCGTCGAGGCCTTCCAGCAGTCGCCATCTAGTGTATTCGTCGACCTCGAATGAGACTGTGAGGTCACCGACACTGGCAGTACAGGCAACCAGATCGACCGTCAATTCTATTCCGGGGTCGGCCTCGAGAACGGCCCAGAGGGTCTCCGCGTCGGCCTCGCTGATCTGGCCGGCGAGCAGGCCCTGCTTGCCCGAGTTGCCCCGGAAGATGTCGCCGAACCGGGGGCTGAGCACCACGTCGAAGCCGAAATCGCGCAGCGCCCACACGGCGTGTTCCCGGGAGGATCCGGTGCCGAAATCGGCTCCGGCCACCAGCACGCGGGGGCTCTGGTAGGCCTCCTGGTTGAGAATGAACTCAGGATCCTGACGCCAACCGTAGAACAGGGCGTCCTCGAATCCGGTCTTGGTGACGCGTTTGAGGAACACCGCGGGGATGATCTGGTCGGTGTCGACGTTCGAGCGCCGCAGGGGCACGGCGACGCCGGTGACGGTGGTGAATTTCTGCATGTCGGGTCTCCTACAGGCTTGCCGGGACGAGGCCGGCGGGGACCGTGCCGTCTTGCACGAGGTCCCACGGGCTGGACAGGGTGCCGCGGATGGCCGTGGCCGCCGCGACGAGCGGGGAGACCAGGTGGGTGCGTCCGCCCTTGCCCTGCCGGCCCTCGAAGTTGCGGTTGCTGGTGGACGCGCAGCGCTCCCCCGGGGCGAGCTGGTCGGGGTTCATGCCCAGGCACATCGAGCAGCCGGCGAAACGCCATTCGGCGCCGAAGGCGAGGAAGATCTTGTCGAGGCCTTCGGCCTCCGCTTCGATCCGCACGCGGGCGGAGCCGGGCACAACGAGCATCCGCACGCCGTCGGCGATGGTCTTGCCCTTGATGATCTCGGCGGCGGCGCGCAGGTCTTCGACCCGGCTGTTGGTGCAGGAGCCGAGGAACACGGTGTCGACGTGGATGTCCTTCATCGCGGTTCCCGCTGCCAGATCCATGTACTCGAGGGCGCGTTCGGCGGCGCTGCGTTCGTTGGCGTCGTCGATCTCGGCGGGGTTGGGCACGGTGTCGCTGAGCGACACGCCCTGGCCGGGGTTGGTGCCCCAGGTCACGAAGGGCTCGAGGGTGTCGGCGTCGAGGATGACCTCGGCGTCGAAGGTCGCGCCCTCGTCGGTGGCCAGGGTGTCCCAGTACTCGACGGCGGCGTCCCAGTCGGCGCCCTGCGGCGCGTGCGCGCGGCCTTCGAGGTAGGCGTACGTGGTGGCATCCGGGGCGACCATGCCGGCGCGGGCGCCGGCCTCGATCGACATGTTGCAGATGGTCATGCGGCCCTCCATGGAGAGAGCGCGGATGGCGCTGCCACGGTACTCGAGCACGTAACCCTGGCCGCCGCCGGTGCCGATCTTGGCGATGACGGCGAGGATGATGTCTTTGGCCGTCACGCCGGGGCGCAGCGTGCCGTCGACCGTGATGGCCATGGTCTTGAAGGGCTTGAGCGGCAGCGTCTGGGTGGCCATGACGTGCTCCACCTCGCTGGTGCCGATGCCCAGGGCCATGGCGCCGAAGGCCCCGTGGGTGGAGGTGTGCGAGTCGCCGCAGACGACGGTGATGCCGGGCTGGGTGAGACCCAGCTGCGGGCCGACCACGTGCACGATGCCCTGTTCGATGTCGCCCAGCGAGTGCAGGCGGATACCGAACTCGGCGCAGTTCTTGCGGAGCGTCTCGATCTGGGTGCGGCTGGTGAGATCGGCGATGGGCCGGTCGATCGCCAGTGTGGGCGTGTTGTGGTCCTCCGTCGCGATCGTCAGGTCGGGCCGGCGCACCGGGCGCCCGGCCAGCCGGAGACCGTCGAAGGCCTGCGGGCTGGTGACCTCGTGCACGAGGTGCAGATCGATGTAGATGAGGTCGGGCGTGCCGTTCTCGCCCTTGGCAACCAGGTGCTTGTCCCAGACCTTCTCGGCCAGGGTGCGCGGACGGGAACTTTCGATCGCCGCGTCGGTGATCACTGCAGTAGTCATGTTTGTGCGTCTTCCTCGGGAACGGTGGTCAGCCAACGACAGACTCCGCGACGAGTGAGGCCTTTAGGAACGGGACTCGTCGCGGCACAGAAGAAGAAGTCGACTAAACAGCACACCATAGGCTAACACTGCACCCCGCACCCGTCGCGATCTGTGACCTGAGCCGCTCCGATTCGCGGATTCCAGTGCTGTGCCCACGGTTCGCGCCGGGTCGACGTATGGTGTGCGCATGACGGAGACAGCCGCTCCAGCGAAGACCGGCCGAGTGCTGGTCGTGATCCTGCTCGCCCAGTTCATCATCGTGGTCGACTCGACCTTCATGAACGTGTCGTTGTCGACCCTGGTGGCGGATTTCGACACCACGGTCACCGGCATCCAGAACGCCATCACGCTGTACACCCTGGTGATGGCCGCGTTCATGATCGCCGGCGCCAAGGTGGGCGACATCATCGGCCGCAAACGCGCGTTCGTTCTCGGTCTCACCGTCTACTCCGCCGGGACGACGATTACCGCGCTCTCCCCCACCCTGGGTGTCTTCATCCTGGGCTGGTCGATCCTCGAAGGTCTCGGCGCGGCCATGATGCTCCCGGCCATGATGTCGCTGATCGTCTCGAACTTCGCCGCCGGTCCCGCCCGTGCCAAGGCGTACGCCGGTTTCGCGGCGATCGCGGGAATCGCGGCGGGGATC
Organism: Cryobacterium arcticum; assembly: GCF_001679725.1. Lineage (NCBI taxonomy): Bacteria > Bacillati > Actinomycetota > Actinomycetes > Micrococcales > Microbacteriaceae > Cryobacterium > Cryobacterium arcticum. The sequence continues at coordinate 2,414,512 of NZ_CP016282.1, forward strand.
GGGCCGATCATCGGGGGCCTGTTCACCTCCTACCTGTCGTGGCGGTTGGCCTTCGCCAGCGAACTCCTCGTGGCGTTGTACATCTTCACCCAGCTGAAGATCATCAAGGATGCGCCGTTCCTCGGCCGGAAACCGCGCTTCGACTGGGCGGGCTTCATCCTCAGCTCCGCCGGACTGATCACCGTGGTCCTGGGCATCGTGCTGGCCTCGGCCTACGGGCTCGTCGTCAGCCGTGTCGACGTCGAGGTGCTCGGACAGGTCGTCCTCACCGCCGGCCAGATCTCGCCCACCGTGATCCTCGTATCGATCGGGTTACTCTTCCTCATCGTCTTCATCCTGGTGGAACGGAGCCGCGACCGGCATCACCACGACACTCTCCTCGACCTGACTCTGTTCAGCCTCCGGGCGGTCTCTGCGGGAACGTCCGTGCAGCTGCTGCAGTACCTCGTGCTGACCGGGTCGATCTTCGCGTTGTCCCTCTACGTGCAGATGGAACTGAACTACTCGGCCATCCAGAGCGGGCTGACCCTGTTGCCCCTGTCCCTGGCCGTGCTGCTCTCGGCCGCGGTCAGCGGGCGGGTGTTCAGCCGCCGGTTCGCCCCGCGCTCGGTCATCCTGGCCGGGTTCGCCATCATCGTGCTCGGTGCCGCAATGATGGGCCTGTTGGCGCGGGATGCCACGAGCGGTACCGATTTCATCGTGGGGCTGGCGCTGGTCGGGTTCGGTGCGGGCACGATAGCCTCCCAGAACCAGAACCTCATCATGTCGTCGGTGCAACCGCAGCGGTCCAATGAAGCGTCCGGAGTGATCAACACCTCGCAGAACATCGGGGCGTCCCTCGGCACGGCACTGGCCGGGGCGCTGATCCTGTCGGTATTCGTGCTGACCGCCACGAGCCTCATCGACGACAGCACGGTGTTCACCTCGTCGGAGCAGGCACAGCTGGATACCGCCGTGACCGAGAAGGCCCAGATCATCAGCGACGGCCAACTCAGCACTGCGATCTCGGGGTACCCGGCCGAGCAGCAGGACGCGATGATCCAGATCAACGCCCAGGCCAGGCAGACCTCGCTGACCGTGGTCTATGCCGGACTGGCGCTGGCCGGTCTGCTCGGTTTCGGTGCCGCCCTGCGGCTGCCGAGGACACCGCCGCTGTCGAGCGCCCCGACGCCTGCCGGGATGTCGCCACCGCAGAACGGCGACGAGGAGGACACCGCGGCGTAGCAGCATCTGGTTCCCGTGCGAACTTCTGGGTCCGGCACACCGGGCGCAGATGTCCGCTGTGGAACCACTCAGGCCCGGCTGGCCACGACGGCGAACTCGCCGAGGAGCAGACGGGCTCCGTCGCCGAGGACCGTGCGGATGCCCGGCTCCAGCGGCACTCGCTGCCCCGCGGCATCGGACAGGCTGACACCGTTGGTGGAGTGCAGGTCGGTGACCGTGAGCTCCCCCGAGGCGGAGAGTTCCACCAGTGCATGCGACTTGGAGACCGAGAGCGCTGGATCCTGCACGCTGACCATGGTGGCCGCGCGCCGGGTGACCGGTGCCGGGTCGCGGCCGAGCACGAGAGACCCCGTCACGGCAACGGCCTGCCCGTCCGCGAGCCGGAGGGTCCACCCGGACGCCGCCTCGGCGGGCGGGCCGACCGGTGGCATCGCCGGGGTGATGGCCTGGGGGGCCGTCGGCGGCGCCGCGGCCGATGCCGGCGATGCTCCCGATGCTGCCGGCGACGGTGCGGGCGGGGTGATCGCCGCGGGCGGGGTGATCGGGGCGGCCGGCGCGGCGCGGGGCGGCACCGGGATGGTGCCGAGCGGCGCGGGTAGGAACGCCGGGATGGTCATCATGGACGGCGGAGCGGCGGCCGGCGTTCCGGTCGGGCCTCCGGCGGGTGCGGGCGTCGCAGCGCCGGCCGGGGGTGCGATGCGGGTATCAACTGCGGGGAAGGCCGCCGCGTTCCGGGTGGCCTCGACGGGCGGGAGCTCTCCCGGCATCGGGGTCACCGCGGGAGGCGCCGCGGCGGCTCGGGCTGACGCCGGGGAGCCGCTGTCGCGGGCGTCCGACCGGTCGTCGTCGACCGGGAACAGGCCCGGAGGGGGCACGATGAAACCCGGCTTATCCACTGGTGTGTCCACCGTTCAACCCTACCCTCGGCCTCGTGTGGAGCCCCGGGAACCCTCGCGGGACCCGCGGAGATTGACCTGGCTCCAGTCGCGCTTGGAGCGCAGCCGGAACCGGGCGAACAGGCGGCGCAACCGGCCCGCCGACGCACTCGCCGTGGCGAGGGACGCCAGCGCCTGGGCCCAGGTCTCGTCAACGGCCTCGTCGTCGATCTCGCGACCGCCGAAGACCGCGCTGTCGACGGTGTCGGCCACGGGCACCAGCCGGTGGGCCGCCACGACCTCGGCCGCGTCGATGAGGTCCACCGACCGGGCCGGAGCAGACCGGGTCGGCTTCGGCCGGGCCACCGCCGGCTCAGCAACGGCCGGCGCGTCAGCGGGCGGCGCGTCAGAGAGCCGCGCGTCGGTCGCCGGCGCGTCTGAGGGTGCCTCGTCCGCCGGGTCAACGCCCGCCGGCTCCAGACGTGCCGGGTCGACGTCTGCCGGCTCGGCGCTCGTCAGCTCGGCACTCGTCAGCTCGGCACCGGCCGCCTCGGGCCGGGTGGCGAGCTGAGCGATGAGCTGGCTGTCCAGGCTCGCGGCGACCTGGCGACGGGTGGAGTCGCGGGGCACGTCGTAGCCGAGCTCGGCGAAACCGTCGGTCAGTTCCGACCAGGCCCCGGCGGCGCGCTGATCGCCCGTTCCCCGAGTCTTGCGCCGGCGCCGGCGCCGGGACTTGAGCAGCGCCACGATGAGCAATGGAAGGCCCAGGAGCAGCAGCGGGATGCCGACGACGCCGATGGCGATCCACGCCCAGACGGGCAGGACGAAGTCCTTGTCCTTGGTCTCGTTCTTGGTGTCGTCGATCTCCACGGCAGTGAGCAGGTCGTCGGCCTCGTTGTCCATGCGCGGGGGCTGGCGCACCTGCGGCTGCGGCTCGGTCTTGGGCTTCGGGGTCTGGTCCTGAGGCACATCCGTCTGATCGGGGGTCGGGTAGAAGGGCACCCAGCCGATCCCTTCGAACGCGACTTCCACCCAGGCGGTCACATCGGTACCGGTGACCTCCACGCTCGTGGCGTCCTCGGCCACCTCGGGTGCGAAGCCCATGACCACACGGGCCGGGTAGTTCAGGCTGCGCGCCATCAGGGCCATGGCCGCGGCGTACTGCTCCTCGTCGCCCACCATCTGGGTGCGGGTGAAGAGCTCGTTCAGCCGGTCGGCGCCGTGGCCGGCCCGGGACGGGATGCCGTCGGAGGCCAGGCCGTGGCTGAGGAACCCCTTGGTCTTCAGGGACTGTTCGATGGCGCGCAGGCTGTCGATGGGGGTGTCGGCGCCGCCGGAGAATTCGATGGCCTTGGCCACGACGACATCCGGGATGTTCTGCACGGCCGGCAGGGTGACATCGGCGACGGGAATGTTCTGGAGGTCTTCGTCGCGGTAGGTCTGCTGCAACTGGGCGCTCACGGTGTACTCGTAGCCGGGTTCCACCCCGCTCGTGAGCACGGCGGTGCCGCTGTCGCTGTTGTAGCGCAGGCTCTCGGACTCGGCCTGGCTGCCGGCGTCGTCGAAGTCCACCGTGGTCGGGTAGCCCACACCGGGCAGCCAGACATCCTCATATCCCACGACGTCGATGGTGACCGTGCTGTTCTGGATGCTGGTGGCCAGGGCAGGCGCAGGGATGGTGCGCCCCACGAGCCGGAAGCTGCCGGACCCGCCGACGAGGGTGTCGGGCGCGGCCACGTTCCACAGCTTGCCGTCGTAGGCGTCCATGCTGGCCAGCCGCAGCACTTCGCCGGGCTGCAGGCCCGTCACGGTGAACAGCGGGGTGTCGGCCAGCGTCTTGGTGTACTGGCGGAAACCCGCAAGCGGGCTGGAGAACTCCAACGGGTCGAACGGCGGCTGGATCTCCTCGCGCAGCACGAACCGGTCCTTCGGGTTCGGGGCGAGGACGCCGCCGACGAGGGCGCCGATGAGCACCGCACCGAGCATAACGGTGGCCGTGCCGAGGAGCTTGCGGCGGAAGAGCCGGCGGGTGCCGGCCGCATCAGCGCCGGAGAGGGCGGCGCCCGAGCGGCCGGCCGAGCCCTGGTTGCTGCGTCGCCAGCCGATCCAGACGATGGCGACGACGGCGAAGGCCACACCGCGCAGGCCCGCGAAGTAGGTCTGGTCGGTGCCCATCAGGATGCCGGTGAGGTAGAGCAGCACCGGGCCGACGAGCAGCAGGCCCGTGCGCCACACCGTGCGGCGGTGCCGGGGCAGCCAGCGGCTGGCGAGCATGGTGGCGACCAGCGCGACCAGCCAGGCTGCGAAGTACGGCAGCACCGGCATGTAGTACGGAGCCTCGACGGGGGTGCCGAGGGTGACGATATCGGCCCAGCCGAAGACCGCGCCGAGCGCGAGACCGGCCGTGGACGAGACGCTGGGCAGCACGCCCAGCAGGGCCTCGCCGGGCATGGTGAACGGCGTGCCGAGGAGGAAGTAGACCAGGATCGCCAGGAGGACGTTGGTGACGACGCCCAGCCGCAGGGCGTAACCGAGCACGGCGGCGCCGGTGCCCACGATCAGGCCGCCGAGCCCCGCCACGAGGAAGTTGTAGTCGCCGAAGGAGGTCTCGAGTCCCAGGACTCCGAGGAGCGAGAGCAGGCTGAGCACAGCGACATCCGCCCAGGCGGCGGACGGGAACGGACGCAGGGCGGCCAGACGGGCCCGGACCGGACCTGGAGAGGCCGGTGTGGCCGGGCTTTGCGGCATCGCGGTGCGCGGGGTGGGGTCTGAGCGGCTCATCGGTGTACCCGTCGGAGAAGTTTGGGCAGATCGGCCAGGTCGCCGATGGTGACGACGGTGAGGCCGGACACGGTGGACAGCCGGGACTGCGCGCCCGGCTCGATCCGGAACGCGAGGGTGGTCGCGTCCTTGCCGAACAGGGTCTGTGCGGCACGGAACTCCGCGAGGTCGATGGTGGAGCCGGCGACGATCATCACGACGCTGGGCGGCGGGAGCCGGCGGGTGGCGGCGCGGGCGAACTCGCGGAGGCCCGGGAAGAGGTCGCTCACCGGTTCGATGCGGGACGAGTCGTCGAGCATGGCCACCGGAGTGGCGGTGCGGAGGGCCAACTTCTCGCTCACGACACTCAGGCCGGTGCCGTCGCGGATCACGCGCAACGCCAACGAGGCCGTGACGGACACGGCCAGCTCGAACTCGTCCTCCGAGGCGTAATACCGGTTCTCGGCGCTGTGCACGAGGGTGAGCTGGGTGCGCCGGGTCTCTTCGAACTGCCGCACCATGAGCTGGCCGGTGCGCGCGGAGGTGCGCCAGTGCACATTGCGCAGGGCGTCGCCGGGCTCGTAGGCGCGCAGGGCGTGGAAGGAGATGTCGTCGCTGGTGATCTTCTTGGTGATCTCGCCCTCGAGGTCCCGCATCAGGCCGGCGGCCGACGAGGCGATCCGGGTGGTCACCGGGTGCACGAACAGTTCGACGGCTTCGGTCCAGCGCACGGTGCGGCGCAGCAGGCCGAGCTGGTCGCCGCGGACCGAGATGGCGGGACCGGCCACGATGACGGCCCGACGGTGCGTCGGCACCGCGAAGAGTTCGTCGTGTTCGGCGGCCGGCGCCAGGCCGGGGATCACGAACTCCGCGATGCCGCTGCCGACGGGCAGTTCCATCCGCGCGGGCAGCAGGGCGCGTTCACCGGAGTTGGTGACCGTCATCTGGCCCAGGGCCCGCTCCCCCGCCACCACACGGTGCGGGTTGAGCTGCAGGTCGACGGTGTAGGTGGCCCGACCGACGATGAAGGGCACCGCGACGAGGAGCGCCGCCAGGAGCGTGCTGGCCAGGTAGGTGAATTCCACCCAGCCGAACAGGGCGCTCACGGCAAAGGCGAGCACGGCGACCAGGAACACCAGGCGTCCGGCCGGTGCGACCACGTCGGTGACCGGGCGGATGCGCTGCAGCACGAGTGCGGCCAGCTGCCGGGCCAGACGCCAGGCATTGCCGGCGGCCGCCCCGAGCGCGCGCCCCAACGACCTCAGGGCGTGGACGGCCGGAGAGGTTCGCTGGGGGGAACGCTCGGTGCGGAGCGTCATGCGGCGCGGAAGGCGGGAGGAGCGACCTCGACCAGAATGCGGTTGACGATCTCTTCGGCCGTGACGCCGGCGAAGTCGGCCTCGGGGTCGACCATGATGCGGTGGGCCAGCACGGGCACGGCGAGGTCGCGGATGTCGTCGGGGGTGACGAATGTACGTCCCTGGGACAGCGCCCAGGTCTTGGCGGCGCGGGCGAGGGCCAGGGCGCCGCGCATGCTGACGCCCAGGGTGGAGGAGACGTCGGTGCGGGTGGCCGTGACGATCTCGTTGAGATAGCCGAGCACGGCGGCGTCGACGAAGACCTCGGAGGCGAGTTGGGCCATGGTCACGACGGAGCTGGACGCGATGATGGGCGTGATGCCGGCATCCCGGGCGCGGTTCGAGGAGTCGAGCAGCAGGGTGACCGCGGTGTCGTGGTCGGGGTAGCCGAGCGAGGTCTTGAACAGGAACCGGTCGAGCTGGGCTTCAGGCAGAGTGTAGGTACCGGCCTGCTCGACGGGGTTCTGGGTGGCGATGACCATGAACGGGCTGCCCACCTCGTGGCTGACGCCGTCGACGGTGACCCGGCCCTCCTCCATGACCTCCAGCAGCGCGGACTGGGTCTTGGGGCTGGCCCGGTTGATCTCGTCGGCGAGCACGATCGAGGCGAAGATCGGTCCCTTGTGGAACTCGAAGATGCCCTTGCCCTGGTCGTAGATGGTGACACCGGTGACGTCGGAGGGCAGCAGGTCGGGGGTGAACTGGATGCGCGAGTGGGTGCCGTCCAGGGTGTTCGCCAGGGCCTTGGCGAGCACGGTCTTGCCCGTTCCGGGGAAGTCCTCCAGCAGCACGTGGCCGTTGGTGAGCATGGCGGCGACCACCAGGCGGATCACGTGCTCCTTGCCCAGAATGGCCTGTTCGACGTTTCCGACCAGCTTGCCGAACGCCTCGGCGAACCAGTCTGCCTGTTCCTGTGTGACGCTCATTCGATGGTGTCCGTTCTGTTGGTCGTGGTCGGGTCGATCCGGCGGGAGGGCATCACATCGAGTTCCATTGCGCCCCGCTGATCGTGTTGCTGTAGAAGACGGTTCCGTCGCTCACCCGGGTCAGCCGCACCCGGATGCTGTCGTCGGCCGGGCGGATGCCGAGCGTGTTGGTGGTCTCCTCGGTACCGCTGCGGCCGAGGGAATACCGGCTCTCAGACACCGAGCCACCGGAGAGCTCGGTGGTGATCAGGTAGTCGCCAGGCTCGAAATTGGCGTAGACGACGTTCACGCGGTGACAGATGGATGCGTCGGAGCAGCCGGTCACGGAGGAGCCACGCCCCTTCTGGATCGTGGCGCTCGGCGGCGGCGGCGGCGGGCTCGGCTGCGGGGTGGCGGTGTCAGAGGAGGTCCAGGCGCCGCAGCCGCGCGGGTTGCAGGCCTGCACCCGGTACTGGTACTGCTCGTTGACGTTCCCCTTGGCCGATGCCGTGCGGGCTCCGCTGGTGGAGCCATTGGAGGCGCTGCCCTTGATCCACTCGTACTTGTAGCTCGACACTCCGCGGCCGCCGTCGCTGCCGGGCGCGGCCCAGCTCAGGCTGAGGTCACCGGTACCCTGCCCGGGCGCCTTGAGGGTGGCAGAGGCCGGGGCTCCGGGAAGCCCGTACGGGGTGACCGTGTTGCTCGCCGCCGAGGGAGTGGAATCGCCGATCGCGTTGCGCGCGGTCACCGTGAAGGCATAGTTGGTGCCGTTCTTGAGACCGGTGATCGAGTGCGTGCCCGCGCTGGCAACAGTCTGAGAGTCGCCGTTCCAGCTGATGACGTACTCGGTGATGCGCGAGTTGTTCGACGAGGGGGCCGTGAAGCTCACGGTGGCGCTCCCGTCGCCCTCCACGGCTTGCGGCCGGTTGGGGGCGTCAGGATTGTTGCGGATCACGAAGGTGATGCGTGCCTGGGTCTGGCGGGCGGGATCCCGGGTGGCGTCCTGGATGCGGTAGACCACGGTGAGCGTCCCCGTGGCGCCCGAGCCGGTGTTCACGGTCACCCCGGTGGCGGTGTTGCTCACCGTGGCGGTGCCCACCTGCTGCTCGATGACGGCGGAGAGCACCGTGAGCGGCTTGCCGTCCTGCGCGAACGGGTTGTAGTCGTTGTCGAGCACGGGCACCGTGATGGAGGTGCTCGGGCGGGTCTCGATGCCGGCACCGTTGGGTCCGGCGTCGTCGACGGCCTGCGGCAGCGGCCGGGTCGAGGAGACCACGCTCACGTCCACCGAGCCGGGGATCGTGAACTCCTTGTAGGTGACCGTGAAGGTCACCCGCACCTTGGTGCCCGGTTGGGTGCCGAGCGGGGACGAGACGACCAGGTTGGCGCCGTCGAGGGTCGCCGCGACATCCGCCGTGGTGCCGGCCAGGGCGCCGTAGCTGAGCTTCTCGATAATGGCGGGGTTCGGGTGCCCGCTGGAGGAGCGCAGGTTGACGATCGTCGCCGCTTCTCCGGCCTGAACGGTGACCTTGGGCGGCGTGAAGGTGGGCGCGACGTCTTCGAAGTTGGGGTCACCGACCGTGATCGGGATCGTCAGGGTGGCCTGGCGGCCCTTCGGGTCGCCGGCGCTGGTGCCGTCGGTGACGACAAAGGTGAGGGATGCCGGTCCGCGGTAGTCGCGTGCCGCCACGAACGTGAGGGTGTTGCCGCTCACGGGGTTGGAGCCGTCGCTGTTGGTGGCGGTGGCGCTGAGCAGCAGGGCGGGTTGGCCGGAGGGTACCTCGACGATGTCGCCGATGCTCCAGGACTTGGAGCCGTTCATCTTGACGACCTGGGGGCCGATGTCCCGCAGGAACGGCGGCGGGAACTGCTCTTCCTCGGGGGTCGGTGCGGTGGACGGCTGGTTCTCCGGCTCAACGGGTTCCGCCTTGGGCGTCGGCGGCACGATGATGAACGCGGTGGCGCTGAGCTGGTCGATCTCGTTCGTGAGCCGGTACGCGATGGCCTGGCGCTGGGTGGAAGGCTCGACGCGTACGGTGCCGTCCGTTTGCAGTTCGGCGTTGGCCGCGTTGGGGCCTTCGAGGCTGATGACGAGGTCCTCGATGAGGCCGCTGGGGTTCTCCGCGCCGTCGAGCACGGGCACGTTGATGGGCGTGCCGGCCAGGACCTCTTCGGGTTCGACGAAGTGGTCGATCGCGACCGGGTACTGCGCCTTGGCGTCCTCGGTGACCTTGACCTGCACGAACGCGGTGTCGGCGCCGCCGTGCCCGTTGGTGATCTCGTACCGCAGCGTGTAGGTGCCTTCTTCGGCGGGGGCTTCGACGATGACCCGGCTGCCGTCGACGTTGGCCGTGAGACCGGGATCTACTTCGGGCAGTTTCTTGGTCAGGGTGAGCTTGTAGCCGTTGGGGTCGGAGTCGTTCAGGACCACGGGGATCGACCCGGTGCGGCCCGGCTTGATCTCGATGGCATCATCGACGGCGTTCGGCGGCAACAGCTCCATGGGGCGGGGAATCACGCCGATGCGCACGGTGCCCTCGGCGGTCGCGCCGAGGGTGTCGGCCACCTGGTAGGTGAAGGAGTCGGTTCCCGCGGTGCCGGGGAAGGCCTCGTAGACGAAGAAATCGCTGCCCTGGTCGACGATGCGACCGAGCTCGGGTGCCGAGGTGACCGCGGTGAGATAGACGGAGTCCCCGTCGGGGTCGATGCCGTCCAGCGGCACCTGCACCTTGATGGTGGACTCGGCGAAGGTGCGCATGGTGAGCGGCAACGGCGTCGGCGCGCGGTTGCCGGCGTCGTCGGGGCCGATGACGGTGAAGCGCACGGCAGCCGTGGCCGTTTCGGCGAAGGCGTCGCTGATGCGGTAGCTGACGCTGTAGGAGCCGGGTTGCGCGGGCGCCTGGAAGCGCACGCTGTTGCCGGACACGAAGGCCAGGCCGCCTACGTTCTCGGTGTCGGTGAGGTCGGGGTCCACGGTCATCGTGGCGGAGTCGGGGTGGTAGTCGTTGTCGAGCACCGGGACGGTGACGATGTCCCCCGCGCGGACGGACACGGTGTCATCGACCGCGACCGGGGGCTGATGCTTGATCAACGGAGGCACCGGCACGACCGTGACACCGGCCGTGGAACTGTTCTCACCGTCACTGATCGTGTACGTGAACTGCACCTGCTGCGTCAACGCAGCGGATGCCGTGACGCGCAGCACCGTGTTCGTGAGGATCTCCACCGTGACGAGATCATCCGTGGTGCTCAGGTCCACCGACTGCACCGCCAGGACCCGGCCACTGGGCGACACATCGTTGTCCAACACCGGAATCGTCACCGGCTCCGCCGCCCGCAGATACGCCGTGTCCTTCACCGCGATCGGCGGCAACACGTCCGCCGGGTTCTCCACCACGTCCACCCGGATCAGGCCCACACTCGACGTCGCCCCGGCACCGAGACTGTACGTGAAAACGTAACTGGCCGCCTTACCCGAGGACACCGCGACCGTACCGCGCTCCAGGTTCGCCACCGCGGACAAATCGTTGGGAACCTCATTCACCCCGATCAACGCCAGAGGCGCCCCCGACGGCGTCACATCATTCTTCAACGGCTCGATCAACGCCGTCTCCCCCACGAACACCGTCGTGAAATCCGGAGTCCCCACCGGATTCAACGACCCCGCAGCCTTCACATCCACCGTCAACACACCCGTCGCGGTGAGAGTGCCGTCCGACACCACGAACTGCACCTCCTTCACCCCCAACTCAGCCGTCTTCGACTCGAACGTGACAAACCCCTCCGGACCGAACCGCACCCCATCACCCGTCGTCGGCGACGCCGACACCAGATAAATGTCATCGCCGTCCGGATCAATCCAATCCGACAACACGTTGTAACTGACCAGCTGACCCTGCTCCACACTGATCGCACCCACCCGGTTCGACACCGGAGCCACATTCTGATCCAACGGACGCATCGACACATTCACCTGCGCCTCAGCCACCGCACCCCGACCATCGGCCACCGTGTACCGGAACGACACCGTCCCCGCCACCGACTCCGCCGGCGTGAACTGCAACGCCCGCCCACCATCAATGAAATCCAGGCGACCCTGCGACTCCGAAAAACCACTCACATTCGTCACCGTCAACACATCACCATCAGGATCCGTATCGTTCTCCAACACCGGCAACACCGTCGTCTTACCCGGCCGCACCCCATACTCATCATCACGAGCCAGAGGCGCCCGGTTCACATTCGTCCGCTCCGCCAGAGTGTCCTCAAACGACTGCTGCGCCGCCTTCTCCGTACCGTCCTCAGCCTCTTCCTCCTCCGGAGGAGTCACCTCTTCCCAGTTCTCCACCAGGCGCATATTCGAATCAACCAACCACACATTCCCGTTCGACAGGTTGTTCAACGCGATGACATCCCGGTTCACCCGGAACTCCAACACACTGCCCACCGTCGGCTGCTCGATCGTCTCCCGCAGCACCTCAGCACCGTCGCACGCGGCCAGGTAACGCTGAGCTCCGCCCCACGCGCCATGCGCGCAGCCGTCCAACCAGACCGGGGAAGAAACTCCGGCGGGGTCGGTGACCGCGGTGGGGAGGTCTGCGTCGACCGCCACGATGTCGCTGCCGTCGGCGGCGCCGTCCAGGGGAACCTGGAGCAGGGACTGGCCCGTGGCCACGAGGACTGCGTCGTGTTCGGCGCCGGACTGTTGCAGTTTGACCGCACCGGCCGGCAGCTCGGTGGCGGAGCCGTCGACGATCACGGTGCCGTTCTCGGTGTCGAGCAGGACCGGTTTTTCGCCGACGGCGGCGATCTGGAAGTCGCCGAGTTCGGGTAGCTCGCTGGTCGTGGGTTCGGGTTCCTCGGCGGTGGGGTCGTAGCTGGTGAGGGTTTTATCTTTCTTCGAGGCGCCGAAGACGACGCCGTCGGGTGACACGGCGATGTGGCCGCCCTTGCCCACGCTGAACACCGGGTCGGTGGTCTTCGGGTCGAAGCTCAACTCCCCCGCGGCGTTGATCACCCACACATCACCGGTCTGAGCCATCACCGCGATCGAATCACCGCCGTAGACCACCTCGGACCCCGGAGCCACATCCACGCGTTCACCCAGCGTCGTGAACGCCGGATCGATCCGCTCGATCGACCCCACACTCTCGTCGATGAGAAAAACGTCGTCACCGTCCTGCAACACATCGAACGCACTCGACGCAGCATTGACCGACCCGTTCAGCTCCTCGATCTGCCGGTTCAACCGGCCCGCCAGCAACTGCTTACCGTTCGTCACCCAGACATCCCGGGCCGCAAGGTCCACATCCGTCACCGGGAAACCCTCGTGCAGCACCGCAAACGTCAACGGCACACCCGCCAACACCGACAACGCCACCACGGATGCCGACATCCGCCGACCACGCAACCACGAACTGAGGGTCCCCACCCGTGTCCCCCTCGTAGCTGTTGCCTGTGCTGAATCGCTGTATTGCTGAATCGCTGTGCTGCTGGTGTGCTGTGCTGCTGAACTGCTGCGGTGCCCACTCGTGCGTTGCCGAACTCGCCAACGCCGGGACTATTGGCACTGCCCCCTGACCGGCTTTTACGCTAGCACGCAAATGAGTGCCACCCGCATGGGGAGCGCTCCCCATGCGGGTGTGTTCATCAGCAGTTCGGAATCGGCGAGCGATGACGCAGCGAACCAGCCCGGGTCAGCAGTTCCCGATGTTCTGCCAGTCCGGACGCGACGTGTCGGCCGACGGTATGAACCAGCCGTTGTAGCTTCCGTCTTCCGTGAGGAAATAGAAGTAGTGCACGCCGCGTCGAACCGAGTGGCACACCGCATCGATGACTGTGCCCGCCGGCACGTATCCGCTGGGATTCATGGTGCATCCCCTCGACGCGTTGGTGACGTTGGTGTCGTAGGACTCCTGGTTTTCCGGGCAGGTGGTCCTGGTCACGGTGGCGGCGTTACTTGTCGGCGCCCACGGCGGCGGCGGGGGCGGCGGGGTGGTCGGCGTGGCGGCGTTCGACGCGGTCCAGGCGCCGCAGCCGCGCGGGTTGCAGGCCTTGACCTGGAAACGGTACTGATCGTTCGCGTTGCCGGTGGCGGATGCCGTACGCGCGGACGTCGACCCGCCGTTGACTCCGCCGCCCTCCAGCCACTGGTATTCGTAGCTCGTCACACCGCGGCCGCCGGTACTGCCGGGGGCTGCCCAACTGAGTCCGAGCGCGCCGCTGCCGGTGTTGGAGGCCGTGAGTTTGGCGCTGGCGGGGGCCCCCGGCACGCCGTACGGTGTGACGGTGCTGCTGGGGGCGGACGCCGACGACGTGCCCTTGGCGTTGTGGGCGACCACCTGGAAGGCGTAATTGGAGCCGTTGGTCAGTCCGGTGATGTCGTAGCTACCCGCGCTCGTCACGTCCTTGCTGCCGCCCCCGCTCCAGGTGATCGTGTAGCCGGTGATCTGCGAGTTGTTCGACGACGGGGCGGTGAAGCTCACGGTGGCCATGGCGTCGCCCTCGGCGGCGGCCGGAGCGTTGGGCGCATCCGGGCGGTCGCGGATGACCAGGGTGATGCGACCCTGGGTGGCGCGGGCCGGGTCCCGGGTGGCGTCCTGGATGCGGTACACCGCGGTGAGGGTTCCGGTGGCGCCGGGCCCGGTGGTGATGGTGACGCCGCTGGCGGTGAAGGCGACGGATGCCTTTCCACCGCTGACGTCCTGCTCGAGGGCGGCGGAAACCACGGTGAGCGGTTTGCCGTCCTGGGCGAACGGGTTGTAGTCGTTGTCGAGGACCGCCACCTGCACGGTCGAGCTCGGCGTCGTCTCGATGCCCGCGCCGTTGGGTCCGGCGTCGTCGACGGCCTGGGCCAGGGCCCGGCTGGAGGAGACGACCGTGACGGTGACGGAGCCCGGCACCGTGAACTCCTTGTAGGTCACGGCGAACGTCAGCGTGACCTTGGTGCCCGGTTGGGTGCCGAGCGGAGCCGAGACCGAGAGGGAGCCGCCGTCGAGGTTCGCCGCGACATCTGCCGTGGCACCGGCCAGCGAGCCGTAGCTGAGCCTCTCGATGATGTCGGGGTTGGGGTGGCCGCTGGAGGAGCGCAGGTTCACGACCTGGGCGGCCTCACCGGCCTCGACGGTCACCTTGGGCGGGGTGAAGGTGGGCGCGACGTCTTCGAAGTTGGGGTCCCCGACCGTGATCGGGATGGTGAGCGTGGCTTGCCGGCCCTTGGGGTCGTCGGCGCCGGTTCCGTCGGTGACGACGAAGGTGACGGATGCCGGTCCGCGGTAGTCGCGCGCGGCCACGAAGCTCAGCGACGCGGACCCTGTCATGGCGTTCGAGCCGTCGCTGTTGGTGGCGGTGGCGCTGAGCAGCAGGGCCGGCTGGCCGGAGGGCACCTCGACGATGTCGGCGAGGCTCCAGGACTTGGAGCCGTTCATCTTGACGACCTGCGGGCCGATGTCGCGGAGGAAGGGCGGCGGGAACTGCTCTTCCTCGGGTGTCGGCTCGGTGGAGGGCTGATTCGACGGTTGGGCCGGTTCGGACTGGGGTGTGGGGGGAACGATGATGAACGCGGTGGCGCTGAGCTGGTCGATCTCGTTCGTGAGCCGGTAGGCGATGGCTTGGCGGTCATCCGACGGCTTGACGCGAACCGTGCCATCGGGCTGGATGGTGCCCGACCCGGCGTTGGGGCCTTCGAGGCTGATGACGAGGTCTTCGATGAGGCCGCTGGGGTTCTCCGCGCCGTCGAGCACGGGCACGTTGACGGGCGTGCCGGCCAGGACCTCTTCGGGTTCGACGAAGTGGTCGATCGCGATGGGGTACTGGGGTTTGGCGTCCTCGGTGACCTTGACCTGCACGAACGCGGTGTCGGCGCCGCCGTGCCCGTTGGTGATCTCGTACCGCAGCGTGTAGGTGCCTTCTTCGGCTGGGGCTTCAACGATGACGCGACTGCCGTCGACCTTGGCCGTGAGGCCGGGATCTACTTCGGGCAGTTTCTTGGTCAGAGTGAGCTTGTACCCGTTCGGATCGGAGTCGTTCAGGACCACGGGGATCGACCCGGTGCGGCCGGGCTTGATCTCGATGGCGTCGTCCACGGCGTTCGGCGGTAGGAGCTCGACCGGCCGTGCGATGACGCCGATGCGCACGGTGCCCTCGGCTGTCGCGCCGAGGGTGTCGGCGACCTGGTAGGTGAACGCGTCGGTTCCCGCGGTGCCCGGGTAGGCCTCGTAGATGAAGTAGTCGCTGCCCTGGTCCACGATGCGGCCCAGGGTGGGGGCGCTTGTCACGGCCGTGAGGTACACGGAGTCGCCGTCGGGGTCGATGCCGTCCAGCGGCACCTGCACCTTGATGGTGGAGTCCGCGAAGGTGCGCATGGTCAGCGGCAACGGCGTGGGCGCCTGGTTCCCCGCGTCGTCGGGGCCGATCACGGTGAAGCGCACTGTGGCGGTCGCGGTCTCCTGGAAGGCATCCGTGATCGTGTAGACGACGCTGTAGGCGCCGGGCTCGGTCGGGGCCTGGAACCGCACTTGATTGCCCGTGACGAAAGCCAGCCCGCCGGCGTTGGCGGTGTCGGCCAGTTCCGGAAGAACCGTGAGGGTGGCGGAGTCGGGGTGGTAGTCGTTGTCGAGCACGGGGACGGTGACGATGTCCCCCGCGCGGACGGACACGGTGTCGTCGACCGCGACCGGGGGCTGATGCTTGATCAACGGAGGCACCGGCACGACCGTGACACCGGCCGTGGAACTGTTCTCACCGTCACTGATCGTGTACGTGAACTGCACCTGTTGCGTCAACGCAGCGGATGCCGTGACGCGCAGCACCGTGTTCGTGAGGATCTCCACCGTGACGAGATCATCCGTGGTGCTCAGGTCCACCGACTGCACCGCGAGGACCCGGCCACTGGGCGACACATCGTTGTCCAGCACCGGAATCGTCACCGGCTCCGCCGCCCGCAGATACGCCGTGTCCTTCACCGCGATCGGCGGCAACACGTCCGCCGGGTTCTCCACCACGTCCACCCGGATCAGGCCCACACTCGACGTGGCCCCGGCACCGAGACTGTACGTGAAAACGTAACTGGCCGCCTTACCCGAGGACACCGCGACCGTACCGCGCTCCAGGTTCGCCACCGCGGACAAATCGTTGGGAACCTCATTCACCCCGATCAACGCCAGAGGCGCCCCCGACGGCGTCACATCATTCTTCAACGGCTCGATCAACGCCGTCTCCCCCACGAACACCGTCGTGAAATCCGGAGTCCCCACCGGGTTCAACGACCCCGCAGCCTTCACATCCACCGTCAACACACCCGTCGCGGTGAGAGTGCCGTCCGACACCACGAACTGCACCTCCTTCACCCCCAACTCAGCCGTCTTCGACTCGAACGTGACAAACCCCTCCGGACCGAACCGCACCCCATCACCCGTCGTCGGCGACGCCGACACCAGATAAATGTCATCGCCGTCCGGATCAATCCAATCCGACAACACGTTGTAACTGACCAGCTGACCCTGCTCCACACTGATCGCACCCACCCGGTTCGACACCGGAGCCACATTCTGATCCAACGGACGCATCGACACATTCACCTGCGCCTCAGCCACCGCACCCCGACCATCGGCCACCGTGTACCGGAACGACACCGTCCCCGCCACCGACTCCGCCGGCGTGAACTGCAACGCCCGCCCACCATCAATGAAATCCAGGCGACCCTGCGACTCCGAAAAACCACTCACATTCGTCACCGTCAACACATCACCATCAGGATCCGTGTCGTTCTCCAACACCGGCAACACCGTCGTCTTACCCGGCCGCACCCCATACTCATCATCACGAGCCAGAGGCGCCCGGTTCACATTCGTCCGCTCCGCCAGAGTGTCCTCAAACGACTGCTGCGCCGCCTTCTCCGTACCGTCCTCAGCCTCTTCCTCCTCCGGAGGAGTCACCTCTTCCCAGTTCTCCACCAGGCGCATATTCGAATCAACCAACCACACATTCCCGTTCGACAGGTTGTTCAACGCGATGACATCCCGGTTCACCCGGAACTCCAACACACTGCCCACCGTCGGCTGCTCGATCGTCTCCCGCAGCACCTCAGCACCGTCGCACGCGGCCAGGTAACGCTGAGCTCCGCCCCACGCGCCATGCGCGCAGCCGTTCAACCACACGGGTGCGGAGATCCCGGCGGGGTCGGTCACGGCGGTGTCGATGGAGGCGTCGATGGTCACGACATCCGAGCCGTCTTCGGCACCGTCGAGCGGGATTTCCAGCAGCCCGGTGCCGGTGGCGACGATGGCGCGGTTGTTGTCGGCGCCGGACCGTTGCAGTTTCATGGTTCCCGCGGGCACCGTCAGGGTCTTGCCGTCGACGAGGATGCGGTCCTCCCCCGGCTCCAGGATGACGGGAGTCTCGCCGACGGTGGCGATCTGGAAGTCGCCGAGTTCGGGCAGCTCGCTCGTGGTGGGTTCTGACCCGTCCTCTGAAATGGGATCGTAACGGGACAGGGTCTTCTCGGCGGCGGAGGCGCCGAAGACGACGCCGTCGGGTGACACGGCGATGTGGCCGCCCTTGCCCACGCTGAACACCGGGTCGGTGGTCTTCGGGTCGAAGCTCAACTCCCCCGCGGCGTTGATCACCCACACATCACCGGTCTGAGCCATCACCGCGATCGAATCACCGCCGTAGACCACCTCGGACCCCGGAGCCACATCCACGCGTTCACCCAGCGTCGTGAACGCCGGATCGATCCGCTCGATCGACCCCACACTCTCGTCGATGAGAAAAACGTCGTCACCGTCCTGCAACACATCGAACGCACTCGACGCAGCATTGACCGACCCGTTCAGCTCCTCGATCTGCCGGTTCAACCGGCCCGCCAGCAACTGCTTACCGTTCGTCACCCAGACATCCCGGGCCGCAAGGTCCACATCCGTCACCGGGAAACCCTCGTGCAGCACCGCAAACGTCAACGGCACACCCGCCAACACCGACAACGCCACCACGGATGCCGACATCCGCCGACCACGCAACCACGAACTGAGGGTCCCCACCCGTGTCCCCCTCGTGTGTTGCCGGTGCGTCAGTGACGTAACGCGGCCGCAGGACCCGTGCGCGTCATCCGCTACCGCGGGACGTTCAGCACAGGCTCCTGACCGGATTCACGCTAGCACGCGAAAGAGTGCCACTCCTATGGGGACTGCTCCCCATCGACGGCACCGACCGCATCGGTGCTGTCCGCAGTGTTGCCGGCCGGTGCGCCGGAGGCCGACAGCCGGGATTCCTCGGCTGCACGGTCGAGGAGCATCACGTCGTCCAGGCTCACCAGCCGGGTCGCGACCGCGTACTCGACCAGGCGCGCGCGCCGGTTGGTGGCGAGGTGGCCGGCACCGCCGCGCAGGCCGGCCACGCCGAGCTTGTCGAGCTTGCTGCACACGTTGTCGAGCTTGCGGTTGAAGGTCGTCATGCTCCAGCCGAGCCTGGCGGCGGCCTCGGCCGAGCTGGGAATAGCACCCCGGCCGGGAACGGCCTGGGTGAGGATGCTCTCGGACAGCGCCACGATGAGCAGCCGTTGGCTGGTGGTGAGGGTCACCGGCAGGATCGTGGTGGTTCCACCCTCGTGGGAGGCCGACAGCGACGTGTTGTAGAAGTCGTCCTCGGCGTGGATGGTGAAGTCGTACGTGGAGGACCCGGCGCTGAACATGACGTGCATGGTCTGGAACACGATGGGCAGTTTGGCGCCCGGCGCCAGCCACGCCTGCACGGTCCCGGTGCTGTCGGAGACGGTGGCCGAGAGCAGGTTTCCTACGTTGGCGATCCACCACAGGCCGAAGTCCTCGTAGAGCCGGAGGAAGGTGCGGTGCAGATAGGGGTTGTCGTCGATGGTGAGATCGGATTCCCGGCCGATGGAGAACGGTGCACCGGAGTCGACGGAATACCACTCGCCGCAGAATTCCACGCGCAGCGGCTTCACCATGATGGTCTCACCGGTTGCAGGCACGGTTCGCCTCCGAGATCTTGCCGTCGGCCCGCTGCAGGTAGATGTCCAGGCACACAGTCGAGCCGGGCACGATGCCCTCGACGGTGATGTCCGCGGTCTTGCTCAGGGTGGGCTGGTCCGGGTTTTCGGCGCGGGCCCACCGGAACACGTCGCCTTCCTGCGGGCTGGGGTTGCTCACCGTGAAGGTCACCTGGGTGCCGTCCTCCGAGGTGGCGGTGCCGTCGAGGACCGGGGCGGGGACACCCACGACGGCGTTGATGCCGGCGGGTTTCGCGGGCGCCGCGGACTGGGTGGGGGTCAGCGCGGAACCGTTGGCGCCGGTGAGGGTGACGGCCGTGGCCACGCCTCCGATCAGGAGGACGCCGAGGACGATGGATCCGATCAGCATGAGCGGTCGCCGCCGGGCCGGGGGGTCGACGGGCGGCCGGGTGGCTTCCTCGACGGGTTCGGCGGGAGTGGTCACGGGGGCGGGCGCCGGCCGGGACCCGCGTGGGCGAACGACCGTGCGCTCGCGAACCGGTTCGATGACCCGGGCGCCGCGGAGGCGGGTGGCGTCGGCCCGGTCCGGTTCGCCGGCCGCCGGAGACTCGATGAGCGGGGCAGGTGGGGTCACGGGGCGTTCGGGCGGGGCTGCCGGTGCCTGCGCGGAGATGGACACGACCGACCGGGCCCGGGTCTCGTCGTCGCCGGCCGGCGCATCCGGCCGGGAGTGCTGGGGGCCGGCGATGGTGGGGATGTCGATGCCGGTGGGCGCGTAGCCGAGCTCGAGTTCCACCCGCTGCAGGGCCCGGGCGAAGTCTACGGCGGTGGCGAACCTGTCGTCCCGGCGGCTGGCCATGGCCTTGGCCAGCACGGCGACCAGCGAGCTGGGCACGTCGTCCCGGCCGATGGGCGTGATGGCGCCGCGTTCGATCCGGCCGATCAGGTCGAGTGTGCCGTTGGACCGGCCGCGGATCTCGAAGGGTGTCTGCCCGGCCAGCAGGGTGTGGATGGTCGCGGCCAGCGAGAACACGTCGCTGCGCACGTCGGGCCGGGGGTCGTCCTCGAACATCTCCGGCGGCGACCACGGCACGCTCATGCCCACCGACTGGCTTTCCCCGGTTCCGGTGGCCTCGGCGCCGCCCGGGAGGTTGCCGCCGGTGACGGTGTGCACGGGCAGTTCGTCGTCCAGGCTCGACGAGATGCCGAAGTCGGTCAGCGCGGGCCAGCCGAAGTCGTTGGTGAGCACATTGGCCGGTTTGATGTCGCGGTGCAGAATACCAGCCGCGTGCGCGGTGGCCACGGCGCCGGCCAGGCGCACGCCCGTGCGCAGGGCGTCGTCGACGGCGAACCGTTCCCGCTTGTACCGCTCGGCCATGCTCGGACCCGAGCAGTGCTCCATGACGAAGTACGGCCGGCCATCCCCGGCGACGTCGGCGTGGTAGATCGTGACGATGTACGGATGCGTCGACAGCTGCGCCATCAGGTTCGCCTCGTCGACGAACTGGGCCTGTGTGGAGGGGTTGAGCTGTTCGGTGAGGAGGACCTTCACCGCGACCCGGCGTCGCGGCAGGCGTTGTTGGTAGAGGAAGACGTCGGAGAATCCGCCGGAGCCGAGAATGGAGACGAACTCGTAGCCGGGCAGTTCGGGGGCGACGGAGGGTGCGCGGCGCATCACTCCTGCCCGACCGTGATGGTGATGCCGCTACCGAGGTCGACGACGGTTCCCACGATGACTGCGGTGGGTTCGCCCTGCCGGAGCTTCTGTGGTGGTTTTCCGGGCAGCGCCACGAGGGTGCCGTTGCGGGAGTGCAGGTCGGTGACCACAACGGTGTCGCCCTCGACCGTGAAGTGCACGTGGTTGCGGGAGACATCCTGGTCGGCGCCGCCCAGGCTGACCAGGCGGGGCACCAGCCCGCCGGACATCTGGCTGACGCTGGGCGCCCGGCCGATGCGGATCGGCTGGCTGAGCGGTTCGCGAACACCGCTGGGCAGCAGCAGGTAGAGGCGTGGCGCCTCCGCGGCCGCGGGGGCGGCCTCCGGGCGGCGCCGGGACGCGCGGAGTTTCTGCAGGTCGCCGCTCATGACGGTGTGGCCGTCGTGGTCGCCGGCAAGCTCCTCCTGCGCGTCGGGCTGCGCGGCCGACGGAGCGGCGGCCGGCTCGGCCGCGGGATGAGCGTCGTCGTCGGCTTCACTGTCGGGTCGGACGGCGGCCTGTTCGACACCGCGCATGACTGTGGCCCCGAACAGGTGGTCATATCCACCCAGGTCGGCGGCAGCATCGGAGTCGGGCGCGCCGCCGGGGCGACCTGGAGCGGGAACGGCGTCGGTGGGAACGGCGTCGGCGGCACCGGAGTCGGCGGGCACGATGTCGGTGATGGTCTGTTCACTGGCGGGTTCGGCGATGTCCTCCTGCGGCACCGGCAGGGGCGCGGGAGCCGTGACCGGGGCGACGGCCGGGGCGGCCGATTCGGTCGGGCCCACCGGGGACGTGGGCGCGGCACCGAGGACCGCGGGTGGCGGCACGATGCGGGCGGGCGGCGGCACGGGAGCCGACGCGGCACCCGCGGCGGCGACCGCGTCGACGGCCAGGCGCAGACGCCGGGTGCGCACCAGGCCCGCCACCAGCGGAAGCCCCGCGTCGATCGACAGGGGGGCCTGGTCGTCGGCGTCCGGGTCGCTGCCTGTCTCGGTCAGCGGAGACGCCGTGACCGACGCTCCGGTCACGTGGGCGACGGATCGTTCCACCCAGGTTGAAATGCCCAGTCCGCCGATCGACACGTCCCCGTCCGGGGTCTGCAGCACCACGACGACGTCGCCGCGCACGAACACACGCACCGTGGCCGGCATCGTCTTCTCCCACGAGAGAAGCGCGAACGGCGGGGTGCGGGACAGTCCGCCGGAGGTGAGCTCGTCGAGCACCGTGCGTGCGCCGGCGTCGGCCGAGACCTCCGCGGTGAGACCGGCCCAGATGCGCAGGGCGGCAGGCACGTCGGCCGGCAGCAGCACCACCCGATCCCCCGTCGCCGCGGCCAGCCAGCCGCCCGAATTATCATCGTCGTACGAAAGCACAGATCCCCCCATTGCCTTTCCCGTCCCTGCCTACTGCGGATTCGCGTCGCGCGGGCGCGTGTCTTCGAGGTGCTCGTGCAAGCCGCTCGAGCGCTCCCGGGTCACCCCGGAGTCCTGACCGGGGTCACCCCAGGTGGATTCCACGATCACCACGGTGACGTTGTCCCTGCCGCCCTTGGCCAGGGCCGCCGCGACGAGAACGTCGGCCAACGAGCCGAGGTCTTCGGGTACGGTGTGCGAGGCCAGGAGCGCGGCGATCTCGCCCACGCTCAGTTCCTTGGTCAGGCCGTCGGAGCAGATCAGGAAGCTGTGGCGTCCCGTCGCGGGCAGCAGCCAGACATCCGCGTCGACGAACTCGTCGGCGCCGATGGCACGGGTGATGACGTTACGGTCCGGATGTTTCTCGGCATCCGTCGCCTTGATCAGGCCGGCGTCGACCATCTCCTGCACGGCCGAGTGGTCCACGCTGAGCTGCTCGAGTGTGCGGCCGTCCCAGGTGTAGATGCGGGAGTCGCCGATGTTGAACGCCATCCAGTGGAAGCCGACGTCGTCGCCGGCGTCCACGAAAGCCACTCCGGCCAGGGTCGTGCCGCTGACGGCGGTGCCGAAGTCATCGGCCGAGCTGAGGTCACGAACGGCGTCGTTCGAGGAGTGGATGGCATCCAGGATGCGTTCGGGGGTGGAGGGGATGTCTTGTTCGATGTGTTCGACGAAGACCCGGATGACGGTTTGGCTGGCGGCGTCTCCGTGGGCGTGGCCGCCCATGCCGTCTGCGACGAAGAAGACCGGCGACTGGGCCAGGTAGCTGTCCTCGTTCACCTTGCGCACCCGGCCGACATCGCTGCCGGCGCTGAAGCTGAACTGCACACTCGAGTCCCCGAGAGTGATCGCACTCTCGCCATTCACCGCCATGTGCACTCCACGAATCGCGTCCTTGCTCCGAGCGAGCGCTCCACCCCGTCCGGGGGAAGTGGAGCTACCACCGTACCAATACCATCGGTCGGATCAGACGCACGCTGACCGGGAGATTCCCGGCCGTGGCGCCTGGGCCGCGCGGTCACTCGCCGGTCGGCCCGCCGAGCTCTTGGCTGACACTCGCGCCGGCTCGGCGCGCGTCCCGCCGGGTCTTGACGAGACTGGCGACGGTGGCCACGGCCATCGACACGATGATCACGGCAAGTGAGGTCCAGGTGTCGATCTCGGGCGCCCACTCGAAGCCCTCGCCGCCGTTGAGGAAGGGGACCTCGTTGGTGTGCAGGGCGTGGAAGACGAGCTTGACGCCGATGAAGAACAGGATGAAGGCGATGCCGTACTTGAGGTATTCGAGGCGTTCGAGCAGGCCGCCGAGCAGGAAGTACAGCTGACGCAGGCCCATCAGGGCGAAGACGTTGGCCGTGAAGACGATGAACGGGCTCTGGGTGATACCGAAGATCGCCGGGATCGAGTCGAGGGCGAAGATCAGGTCGGTGGTGCCGATGGCGATCAGCACGATCAGCATGGGGGTGAAGAGCTTGCGGCCGTCGATCGTGGTGCGGATCTTCGAGCCGTCGAAGCTGGGCGAGATGCGGATGTGGCGGCGCAGGTAGCGCACCAGGCCGTTCTCGGCGTCGTCGTCGCCGCCTTCCTTGGCGAAGGCCTGGTGGATGGCCGTGTAGAGCAGGAAAGCACCGAAGATGTAGAAGATCCAGCTGAAGTTCTCGATCAGCTGGGCGCCGAGCAGGATGAAGATACCGCGCAGTACGAGGGCGATGATGATGCCCACCATCAGCACTTCCTGCTGGTATTTCCGCGGCACGGAGAACCTCGCCATGATGATGACGAAGACGAACAGGTTGTCGATCGACAGGCTGTACTCGGTGAGCCAGCCGGCCAGGAACTGCCCGGCATGTTCGCCGCCGCCGAAGATCAGCATCAACAGGGCGAAGACCAGCGCCAGGCCCACGTAGAACACCACCCAGAGGGTCGCTTCCCGAACCGATGGGACATGCGGGCGCTTGTAGACGATCAGCAGGTCGGCGACGAGGATCAGCGTCAGGATGACCAGCGAGGCCACCTCGAACACAATGGGCAGCTCAAGATTCACGAAAAAGGGGCCTTTCAGAACGCGGCGGGTGCTGGAGTCAGCGATAACCCGAAAGTCTCTCCCGTACCGGATGCCCGGTACCACCGCGGCCGGGACCGCCTCAGAGCGGTCCGTGTTGACGACCACGGCATAGGGCCCGCCCGAAGGGAGCCCACAGGGATACTCCCCTTCGACCCTCCGATCTTACTCGCGTGGACCCGCAGCGGCTCGTCCCGCCGGTCAACCGGTCGAGGGATGGCCGGGCTCTGGGACCGGCGCTAGTGTCTGGGCATGAACAGTGACGAATTACGGCAATTCGCAACCAGGAGGCTCAAGGCGCGCCGCGACTTCTGGAACTATTGCGGCGTATGGCTGGGCGTCTCGATCATCGTCGTCGCCATCTGGCTTCTAGCCACCCCTGGCGCCTACTTCTGGCCTATCTTCCCGATCGGCGGTATGGGTATCGCCGCTTTTTTCATCGGCTTGGACGCCTACGGCCCCAACCGGAGATTCATCACGGAAGAGGACATCGACAACGAGGTGGCCCGAATCACCCGCTCGAACCCGCGCGGCGGGGGGAACTGACCGCCCGCCCACACGACAGAACCGGCCACCCCGTGGGGCGGCCGGCCGATACTGCTGTGGTGCTGGATGCTGTGTCGCTGGAGTGCTGGTCCCTAGACGAGCCAGGTGTACTTCTGCACGATCGGCAGGGACTTCCAGGTCTTGCCGAAGCCCCAGGTGTCGCCGGCGGCGAAGACCGCGACCACGATCAGGGCCAGCGCGTAGATGATGTGGTAGTCGACGAGCGGGTTGGTGGAGGCGGCGCCGGCGGTGAAGGGCCATTCGGCCAGGTACATGAAGACCATGATGAGGCTGCCGGCTACCGCGCTGATGCGCAGGCCCACGCCGAGCATGACGGCAAGGCCCACCGCGATCATGCCGAGCATGAAGAGGAAGTCCACCAGCGGGCTGGCAATGCCCACGAAGAACGGCTGGAGCGGTCCGGTGACACCGGGGCTGTTGAGGAAGCCCTGGGCCGGGGTTCCACCGTTCAGCCAGGCGCGCTCCGACGGGGTGGAGAAGCCCAGGCCGAAGGTCTTGTCGAGGAAGGCCCACAGGAAGATGAATCCCGTGGCCAGACGCAGCACCGCGAGGGTACGACGCTGGAGCAGGGTGGTGCCGGTCGTCGCGGCGGGGGCGGTAACCGCGGCCCCGCGGGTGGTCGTGCTGGCCATGGGATGGTGTCCTTCGAGTTGTATCGGGATGCCGGTGCCGTCTGACACTGGACTGTGAGTTCTAGACTCCCAGCCATTTTTCAGCAACGACAGGGTCGAACGTCCCGCTTCCGGATACAAAAAAGGCCCGGCCTCCTTCGAAGAAGGAGACCGGGCGTTTGTGACCCCAACCGGATTCGAACCGGTGTTACCGCCGTGAGAGGGCGGTGTCCTAGGCCGCTAAACGATGGGGCCGTTTTTGCAACTTCACGAGTATGCCACAGCCTGGATACTCAGTTCAAATCGAGTGCCGTGTCCGCGCGTCGCGCCGCGCACGTGCGGAGCATCCGCGGGGCCTGTCAGAGTGCTGCATGGGACTGCGGGTGCTCACAGGAAGCGCGTGTCGCGCGTTGTCCGCACCCCCGTTTGGGTATTAGCTCGGAACATGAAGTTGACCAAACTGGAGCACGCCGCACTCGTCCTCGAAGCCTCCGGGCAGAAGCTGTTCATCGATCCGGGCTCGTTCACCACAGCGCTGACCGAAACGGCCAATGCGGCGGCCGTCGTGATCACGCACGAGCACGCCGATCATTGGACGCCCGAGCAGTTGAACCGGGTGATCGCCATGAACCCGGGCGTTCCCATCTACGGCCCGGCCGGCGTGGCCGCCGCCGCCGGTGATATCGCCGTGACGGTCGTCTCCGCCGGCGACACCATCGAGGCAGGTCCGTTCACGCTCCGATTCTTCGGTGAGAAGCACGCCGTCATCCACTCGTCGATTCCGGTGATCGACAATGTGGGCGTGCTCGTCAACGATGAGCTGTTCTACCCGGGTGACTCGTTCACGATTCCGGAGGATGTGAAGGTCAAGACGCTGGCCGTTCCGGCCGGTGCGCCGTGGTTGAAGATCGCCGAGGTCATCGACTACGTGCTGGCGGTCAAGCCGCTGCGGAGCTTCCCCACCCATGAGATGGGCTTGTCGCGAAGCGGCAAGGACCTGGCCAACTCCCGGATCAAGGCGGCCACCGAGCAGAACGGCGGCACCTTCTTCCCGCTCGAACCGCACGAATCGCTCGACCTGTAACAGCTCCACCCGCAACACGCACTCTCACCACGCACCGCCTGACCGCCGTAAGGATCGAAGGAGATCTCATGCGCTTCTCGTTGCTCATCATCAAGGCCGAGAGCGGGGAGGGTGACGTCTCCGAGGAGGAGCTGCCGCCGTTCCGCGAGCTGTTCGACGCCTACGCCGCGTCGCTGCAGGAGTCCGGTGCGCTGATTGCGGCGGACATCTTCCGGCCCGCCGCGGAGTCCACCACGGTGACCCTCCGCGGCGGCAGCCGCCAGGTGCAGGACGGCCCCTACCTCGACGCGGTCGAGACACTCTCGGGCTGCTTCGTGATCGACGTACCGAATCGGGCCGCCGCGCTGGCCTGGGCCGAGAAGTGCCCGGCGGCCCTCTACGCCGTGGTCGAGGTGCGCCAGGCCGCGGTGTCGTTCCGGGAGGGACGCTGGCGCGAGCACTGAACCGGATACTGAACCCCTGCTCAGTCGGTGTCGGCGCGGCCGTCCGCCGCCCGCGCGAGCAGCGCCGTCACCTCGGCGTCTTCGGTGGGGTCGAAACGGCGGTAGTACTGTCCGACGGCGGCGAACCCGAACGGCGCCGCAACGGCGATGACCTCGTCGGCCGCCTCACCTGCGGGTCTCTGAAGTTCTCCCTCCGCCTGGGCGGCGATGACGGGAACGGCCAGAATCACGCGCTCAGCGCCCAGGTGGCGCGCCACCCGGCACGCCGCGCGGGCGGTGGACCCCGTGGCGACGCCGTCGTCGACGATCAGGGCGGTGCGGCCGGTCAGGTCCAGCCGGGGCCGACCGCGACGCAGCTCGGCGACGCGCGCATCGAGCACCGCGCGTTCGCGACGTTCGACAGTGCGGATCTGGGCCTCGGTGACCTCGGCGAGGGCCAGCACGCGCGGGTTGAGCACCCGCACTCCCTCTTCTCCGATGGCCCCCATCGCGACTTCGGGGTCGAGGGGCAGACCGAGCTTGCGCACGACGATCACGTCCAGGGGTACGTGCAACGCCCGGGCGACCTCGGCGGCCACGGGCACTCCCCCGCGGGGCAGGCCGAGCACCACGATGTCGCGGCCCCGGAGGCCCTGGAGGCTCTGGAGGAGCCGGGCCAGTTGCTGGCCGGCATCCGCTCGATCGGCGAAGAGGGTCATGACAGCAGCTGGCGGGCGAACCACTCCGCGGCCAGGTCGGCGGCCGCGCCCAGGGTGCCCGGTTCCTGGAAGAGATGTGTGGCCCCGGGCACGACGGCCAGCCGGGTCTCGCAACGGAGGAGTCGCTGGGCGTCCCGGTTGAGCTCGAGCACCGTGAGGTCGGCGCCGCCGACGATGAGCAGGGTCGGCGCCGTGACCTGCGGCAGCCGGTCGCCGGCCAGGTCAGGTCGGCCCCCGCGGGACACCACCGCGCCGATCTCGAGATCCGGCTCGCCGGCCGCCCACAGCGCCGCGGCGGCCCCGGTACTGGCGCCGAAGTAACCGACGCGGAATCCCGAGGCATCGGCACGGTCGGTCAGCCATCGGGTGACCGCGGCCAGTCGCCGGCCGAGCATCTCGATGTCGAACACGTTGGCGCGGTCGAGTTCCTCGGCCGGGGTGAGCAGGTCGAAGAGGAGCGTGCCGAGCCCGGCCCTGTACAGCACCTCGGCCACGTACTGATTGCGCGGGCTGTGCCGGCTGCTGCCACTGCCGTGGGCGAAAAGCACCACAGCGCTCGGGGAGGCGGGCAGGTGCAGGTGGCCGCGCAGCGTCACGTCGGACAGCGGGATATCCAGGTCGGCATCCGTGTCGGTGCCGAGCAAGGCGTCACGGCCGGACTCGCCGGCCATCCGCCGGTCCGCCTCCTCCAGCAGCCGGGTGACATCGTCATCCTCGGTGGCCGAGAAGTCGGAGTAGAACTGTCCGACCGCCCAGAACGACTCCGGCGCGTCCACGTAGACGATGTCGTCGGCCCCCGTCAGATTCGGCAGCGTGCTGGCGGCGATCACGGGGGCGGCGAGGATCACGCGCTCGGCACCCAGCCGCCGCGCGACGTCGCAGGCCACCTGGGCGGTGGCGCCGGTGGCGACCCCGTCGTCGACGATCACCACGGTGCGCCCCCGCAGGTCGATCCGGTCACGGCCGGGCCTGAACCGCGCCACCCGAGCGTCGAGCTCGGTGCGCTCGCGGGCCTCGACGGCCTCAACCTCGGCGTCGGTGACGCCGGTGAGCGCCACGATCGATTCGTCGACGAGTTCCTCGCCGCCCTCGCCGATGGCGCCCATCGCGAACTCGGGCTGGAAAGGCACGCCGAGCTTGCGCACCACGATCACGTCCAGCGGGGCATCCAGGGCCGAGGCGACCGCGAACGCCACCGGCACTCCCCCGCGCGGAATGCCGAGAACGACGACGTCCTGGTCGCGCAGGGAGAGCAGCTGCCGGGCCAACAGTCGGCCGGCTTGCACTCGATCAGTGAAGTGCACCATCCGGCCATGATCACCCCGTCCCCGGCCGACCGCTAGTCGCTCGAGGTGGCGCCCGTGCAACGAGGTCCCCTTTTGCGCCGACAGCGGTGGCAGCCCCTCCCCTGGTACCGTGACGCATCGACAGTCGGTCCCTCAAGAGAGGAAGACCTCCGTTCCTGACGGTTGTGACCGATGAAACACCTCCTGACGCTCCGCTTCGGTCGAGGCGTCCGCGTCAGGTTGCCGTCATCCTCGGCGGGTTCGTGTCGACAAGGCAGGGAACCGGTACGACCATGAAGAGAATTTCGTATTGCGGAGATTCGTTCCTGACCACGGATGGGGCCGCGGATGCGCTCCTTGAGCTGGTCGTCACCTTCCCGACCGACCACGACTCGGAGCTGCTCGATCTGCCGGCGGTCAACAGTGCCGGTGACGAGATGGTCGTACGGGTCGTGGTGGGACCCCGTAGCGAGCTGATCAGCGTGCCGGAAGAATCCGTGGCGGGAGAACCGGACACCGTCAAGACCGTCGCCTACCTGCGTGGTCGCATGCGCACGCTGGCGGCTCCCCGTGATCTGACGTACTCGGAGGCATCGGCGTTCGCCGAATACGGCTGAACCGTGGGAACGCTCTCGTCGGCGGACTGATGCCACCGGGAGTCCGGGCGTGGAGCGAGTTAGGGTAGGCTTCCCTACTGTTCGTTTTTCGCTCTTCCAGCTAGGGACCCATGAGAATTCAGCCTTCCACGATCGTCGCCGTCGCCGCAGCCACCTCAGTTCTTGTGGCCTTGTCCGGATGCGCCACATCCGCCGGAACCACGCCCTCGACGTCGGCCGCCGGCGATTCGCTGGCCGGCTCGAGCCTGACGGTCTATAACGCTCAGCACGAGGAATTGACCCAGGAATGGGCCGACGAATTCGGCGCCGAGACCGGGGTCACCATCACTCTCCGGAACGGTTCGGACTCCGAGCTCGGCAACCAGATCATCGCCGAGGGCGCAGCGTCCCCGGCCGATGTGTTCCTCACCGAGAACTCGCCCGCGATGTCGCTCGTCGACAATGCCGGCCTGTTCACCGATCTGGACGCCGACGTGCTCGACCAGGTGCCGGATGCCTACAAGCCCTCCACCGGAACATGGACCGGGATCGCCGCACGCTCGACCGTCGTGGTGTACAATCCGGCGCTGATCACCGAAGCGGAGTTGCCGGCATCGCTGGAGGACCTTGCCGACCCGGCGTGGAAGGGTCGATGGGCCGCGTCGCCCAGCGGTGCCGACTTCCAGGCCATCGTGTCGGCGATGCTCGAGTTGAAGGGCGCCGACGCCACGTCGGAGTGGCTCACGGCGATGAAGGCGAACTCGGTGGAGTACAAGGGCAACAGCACGGTGATGAAGGCGGTCAACGCAGGCGAGATCCCGCTGGGCGTGATCTACCACTACTACTGGTACATCGACCAGGCCGGAACGAAGGAGAACAGCGCGAACACGGCGCTGCACTACTTCAAGAACGAGGACCCGGGAGCGTTCGTCAGCGTGTCCGGCGGCGGCGTTCTCGCGTCGAGCAAGAACCAGGCAGCGGCGCAGGCCTTTCTGAAGTTCATCACAGGAAAGACCGGCCAGGGCATTCTGCAGACCGGCACGAGTTTCGAGTACCCGGTTGCCAGCGACGTGACGCCGAACCCGGCGTTGCCCGCGCTGGACACCCTGGACGCCCCCCTGGTGGACCCGGCCACGCTGAACAGCACCAAGGTGACCGACCTGATGACCGAAGCCGGGATCCTCTAACCGGCATCAGGTAGCCTCGTCGGGGCGAGAGGATGGACAACGTGACCACGTCGACGGCGCTGCGCGGGCAGCGGAGGCGGATCGCGAGCCCCGGCTCGAGACCCTCTCCCCTGCTGCTCGCTCTCGTGTGCGCGATCGCCCTCACGGTGCTGGTCCCCGTCGGCTTTGTCGTGTCCGTTGTGGCCCAGGTGGGCTGGCCCACCTTGGCGCCACTGATCTTCCGGCCCAAGGTCGGTGAGCTTCTGGTCAACTCGGTACTTCTGGTTGCCATCGGTGTTCCCCTCTGCGTCTCCATCGGCGTCGGAGGGGCCTGGCTGGTGGAACGCACGCGCCTTCCGGCCCGGCGTCTGTGGGCGGTCCTCCTCGCCGCGCCACTCGCCGTGCCGGCCTTCGTCAGCAGCTACGGCTGGGTGAGCGCCGTTCCGTCGATCGGGGGCCTCGGCGGGGGCCTGCTGGTGGCGACACTGGCGTATTTCCCCCTGGTCTACCTGCCCGCAGCCGCGACCATCCGCCGGCTCGACCCGGCACTCGAAGAGACGGCACGCAGCCTGGGGCACGGTACCTGGAAAGTGTTCTTCACCGTGGTCCTCCCCCAGCTGAAACTGGCGATCTGGGGCGGCGGGCTCGTGGTCGCGCTGCATCTCTTGTCCGAGTACGGCGCCTTCGCCCTCATCCGCTTCGACACGTTCACCACCGCCATAGTCGTTCAGTACCAGTCAACGTTCGCCGGACCCGCGGCCAGCGCGCTCGGCGTCGTGCTGGCGATGATCTGTCTGGTGCTCCTGGTTCTCGAGGCATCGACCCGAGGTCACGCCCGGTATGCCAAGGTCGGCTCCGGCAGCGGCCGTCCGGGAGAGCGCGTGCCGCTGGGCGCCTTCGCGCCCCTCGCCGTGGCCGCCCTCGGCGTGCTGGTGGCACTGTCCCTCGGTGTCCCCCTCGCAAGCCTCACCCGGTGGCTGGTCGCCGGCGGAGCGGCTTCCTGGGCCCAACCGGAGCTGGGCACCGCCGTACTGCAGACGATGTTCCTGGCCGGCGGCGGCGCTGCAGCCGCGATAGCCGTGGCGCTGCCGGTGGCGTGGCTCGCGGTGCGTCACCCAGGACGGATGGCCCGGGCCCTCGAGGGCGCCACCTATGTGTCCAGCAGTCTGCCGGCGATCATCGTCGCGCTGGCGCTGGTCACGGTGACCCTGCGGACGGTACCGGCGCTGTACCAAACGACGTGGACTGTCATGTTCGCGTACGTCGTCATCTTCATGCCGCGCGCCCTGGTCAGCCTGCGGTCGGGCCTCGCACAGGCGCCGCTCGCTCTCGAGGAGGCCGCACGGGCGCTCGGCCGGTCGCCGCTTGCCGCCCGGATCCACGTGACGCTTCCACTGATCCTGCCGTCCATCGGCGCCGGCGCCGCTTTGGTCGGGCTCGGAGCCGCCAACGAGCTCACCGCAACCCTTCTCCTGGCGCCCAATGGCACCAGGACTTTGGCCACACAATTCTGGTCGGCGAGCTCGTCGGTGGCCTACGCGAACGCGGCACCCTACGCCGTACTGCTGATCCTGCTCGCCGCACCTGCGGTTGCGATTCTCTTCACCCAGTCCAGAAAGCGGGAGCGCGGATGACGTCCCTCACCATCTCAGGAATCTCCAAGGACCTCGGCGGCGTGCCCGTACTGCGCGACGTCTCACTGTCGTTGGAGGCGGGCAGCCGCCTGGCCGTGGTGGGCGCCTCCGGGAGCGGCAAGAGCACGCTGCTCCGGCTGATCGCGGGCTTCGATCGACCGGATGCCGGCAGTGTGCGCATCGACCATTCGCTGGTCTCCGATGATTCCGTGTTCGTGCCCGCCCATCGCCGCGGCATCGGATACGTCGCCCAGGACGGGGCCCTTTTTCCCCACCTCACGGTGGCACAGAACATCCACTTCGGCCTGCGTGGCACTCAGCGGCGGCGTCACGAGGCGGAGGCCGCCGCCGAGCTCGTCGGCCTCGACAAGCAGCTCTTGCAGCGCTACCCCCATGAGCTGTCGGGAGGGCAGCAACAGCGCGTGGCGCTGGCTCGTGCGCTGGCTCCCGAACCACGTATCCTGCTGCTCGACGAACCGTTCAGCGCGTTGGACGCAGGGTTGCGCAGCCAGACCAGGCACGCGGTGGTGGAGGCGCTGGAGCACACCGGCACCACGACGGTCCTCGTCACGCACGACCAAGCGGAGGCGCTGTCTTTCGGCCAGCAGATCGCGGTCATTTCCGGGGGCCGGATCGACCAGGCCGGCTCACCTATCCAGGTGTTCCAGAACCCGTCGACGTCAGAGACCGCGGTCTTCCTCGGCGACGCCATTTTTGTTCCATGCCACGTGCAGGGCACCGTTGCCGATAGCGCGCTCGGGCGTCTGACCGTCGCCTACGACCACCGCGGCGGCGGCACCGGGGCCCGCGCCCTACTGCGCCCCACCCAACTGAGTCTCGACCTGAACCCGGTGCGCACCAACGCTGTGATCGTCCGCTCGTCGTTCAGCGGGTCGACCGTGCGACTCGACCTTCGACTGACCGAACCGGGCGTAGCCGCCGACTCGGTGCTCACCTTCGACCTGATGACCGCCCAACCGGATGGGTACGCGGTGGGAACCGCCGTCGCCCTGACCGCGACAGGCGCGGTCGGCGTCTACTCGCCCGCCCACTGACGACATTCCGATAGACCTCGGGCTCCCTAGGCATTTTCATCCCTCCCGCCAGCGCATAGCCAATCGACACCGTCTGCTCGGTGGGGCTTGCACACGCGCCGCTGTCTGACCAATGTCGAGGACGCCCGAATGGAAACATCCTCTACCGCCAGGAACCAGCGAGCCCGCCAAGACAAAGAAAACCTTCATGAACGGGGGTTTTACTACTACTGGGCACCGGATCTGCCGGGTCCGATCGACATCTGATCCGCAACGATAGTCGACGCGCTCGGCGGCGGCGACGGACTCGTCTGAGCCGGGGTGAATGTGAAGGACGTCCAGGTCCCGCGTCGTCCCCCGGTCGAGGTACCGCAGGGCGATTGAAAACCTCGCAGGCCGATCATGATCGCGCCTCGATCGAGAGCAGTGGCTGTCATCACACACGCTCGCGAGGGTTCCCTTCTGACACAGCGTCGGCGCGCTCCCCTCGAGCTCTTCGAGTACATTCACCTGGAGCGAGGCGGAGCCGACGCTTCCCATCAAGATTGGTACTTCCGGAGAATTCCAAGCAAAACTGTCGAATTGGATCGGACGCATTCATTGCAGTAGCGAGGCCGCCTACCAGGGGTGGCGCGAAGGGAGTAGCACCATGAAACTCACCATCAGCCTGCAGGTCACCCTGGATGGCGTCGCTCAGGCGAACGGCGGCAACAACGAGGAGATGGACCCCGGATTCACGCGCGGCGGCTGGGCGCGAGCGTTCGTCGACAAGGATGCCGCGCAATACATCCTCGATACCTGGCGGCGCCCGGATGCGTTCCTGCTTGGCCGAAAGACATTCGGCCTGTTCGAGACGTACTGGGGCACCCGAAGCAACGATGGTGGGTTCGGGGAGGCGATCAGCTCGAAGCCGAAGTACGTGGTCTCGAATACCCTGACCAATCCGGCCTGGGAGCACACGACGGTGATCTCGGGTGACGTCGCCGCCGAGATTAGCCAGCTCAAGGCCCAGCCGGCTGGCGAGCTCCTCGTGGTCGGGAGTGCGGCACTCGCCCGCTGGCTCCTTGAGAACGAACTTGTGGATGAGTTGAACCTCGTCCAGTTCCCGGTGATCGTCGGGGAGGGCGAGCGGCTGTTCCCGCAGAACGGCTTGGACTTCGGATTGCACTTGGAGGATTCGGTGGTGTTCGGCACCGGCATCGTAGCGCTCACCTACCGCGTGGGCGGCCGCCCTGAGTACGCCTGAGCGAGAGGACCGACACTGCTGAGGTACCTGGGCTGACGTGCACTTTTCGTCGCTCGCGCTGTCGGGGCACGCAGACGCTCGCTCGGAACATCGGCGCGGATCAGATGTCGATCGGACCGGGCGAATCCGGTGGCGGCGAGGGACTCATCTGAGCCGGGGTTGACGTGAAGGACATCCAGGTCCTGCGTCGTCCCCCGGTCGCAGTATCGCAGGGCGAGTGCCGCACCGCCCGCGAGCCGGATGCCAGCGACCTCGCCCGCATCGCGAAGCTCGGCGACGAGATCTCGAAGGCCGAGGATGATCGCGCCACGATCAAGCGCAGTGCCGGTCATCACACGCTCGCGAAGGTATCTGCCCAAGCAAGGACGCCGCGTTCGGCGAACTCTTCCGGCACGTCCTCACGCTCGGGCGCCGGGTCGGCTGGGGCGACCCGGAAGACGACAGTACAGTCAGTGCGCGATCGGGGTTGTTGACCCATCCAGGGAGCGGGATGTCTTCCTGATTGAGCCTCCACGCCACGAGAGCCGCAATCCCCGCATCCCACACCCGATCCCCGGTGCGTTCCGGCTCCGTCAGCCTCGAGCGCTACCGACGGGTACGCCAGCATCACTTCGCGAAAGGCGCCGGCGTCAATCTGCAGGGCGCAGGTGGTGACCAGGGCGAGGGCCGTCTCGGTGTAGCCGCTGCCACCGGCCCAGGTGAGGCCGCCGAGCACGTCGCCGGGGCCGAAGAAGTCCAGGCTGGTGCGCTGCCCGGTTGCGGTGGTGCGGAAGGCCTTCGCCTGACCCGCTGCGAGGAAGTACACATGCTCGCCCGGCTCCCCCGCACTGAACAGGGCCTCACCCGCGGACCAGGCCAGCGACGTTATCCGTGTGCCGATCGACGCCAGCTCGTCGCCGGACAGCCCCTGGAACAGGACGATCTGTTCGAGTATTCGTCGCTGCATGGCGGGCGGGCACCGATGCGGCCGTCCACAGGTGCTGCGGAGCGGCACCGCACGCAGCGGCAGCGCGCTCGGGGACAGGCCCTGCTCGCTCACGGCAACACCTCGAGGATGCCGCGGGCGCCCTTTTCGGCATCCGACATGATGTGGCTCACGAAAGGGTAATGCCCCGCCTCGGAGAAGGTGATCTCCACGAATCCGCCCTGCGCGGCGGCGAGGTCGAGCGCCTGGGCGCCACCGGTACCGGTGCTGCCGCCGTCTTTGAGCGAATAGTCGCCCTCTTTGTAGACGGTGTGGAACTGGCCGCCGACGACGTGGAAAGCGCTGCCCACGTTCGGGCCGGCATCTAGCACCCACACCCGCACGGTCTCGCCGACCCGCGCCTGCAGGGGCCGCGCGGCGTACTGGTTGGCGTACCCGTTGAAGACCATCAGGTCGGGGGTCTGCGCCTCCACCTTCACGTCGTCCACCTCACCGCCCTGCGCGCCAAGGTAGAGCTCGGACTGCACCACGAGGTACTCGCGGTCGACCTCGGCCAGGCCGGGCGGATCGATGATGACGGC
The DNA here is from genome assembly GCF_001679725.1 of Cryobacterium arcticum. Lineage (NCBI taxonomy): Bacteria > Bacillati > Actinomycetota > Actinomycetes > Micrococcales > Microbacteriaceae > Cryobacterium > Cryobacterium arcticum. The sequence goes on from NZ_CP016282.1 coordinate 2,450,643, forward strand.
ACCGAACATGCCATTGGCGATGTGCACCGACATCGGCATGGTGGAGCAGTGATAGAGCCAGATGCCCGACCGGGTGGCGGTGAACGTGTAGACCAGGCTCTCGCCGGGTTGGATGGTGCGCATGTTCTCATCCGGCGCCACCGTGCCCGCGTGGAAGTCGATGGAGTGACCCATCGTGCCCTCGTTCACCAGGGTGATCTCGAACACATCACCCACTTTTCCGCGCAGGGTGGGACCGGGGGCGGTGCCGTTGAAGGTCCACAGCATTTGGGTCACCCCCGGCGCCACCTCTGTCGGCACGTTCTGCACGGTGAGGGTCTGGCGATGCACGGTGGCGGATGCGGCGGGCGGCAACGACGCATCCCTCGCCTCGAAGCCGGCGTTGGGTTCGGCCATCGGGTCGATGTCGTCGGCGGCGGAGGCCCCGGTCGTGGCGGTGCCGTGGCCGGCGTGCGAGCCGTCGGCGCCCATGCCGTCAATGGTCGTGCCGGCCTCAGCGTCACCGCTGGCGGATTCGCCCACGGCGACGATGCTGATCTCCATGCCGAGCAGCCGGTGGCCGGCGATCGAGCACCAGCCGTCTACGCTCGCGCCGATCACGCCCACCCGCACGGTCTCGGAGGCGCCGGGGTCGAGCAAACCGGACACCAGGCCGGATTCGAGCACCAGGTTGTGCACCATGTCGTCGCTGTTGGTGAGCGTGATCACGAGTTCGTCGCCGACCGGCACCTCGATGCGGTCGGGCACGAATCGGGTGTCGATCATGTCCACGGCTACCGTGGTGGTGTGCCCGGTCGCGGCAGCGGATGCCGACGACCCGGCGACCGGGGACGCCACCGTCGAGAGGCCCACCGAGGCGGGGTCGATGACGATGCCCACCGTCACCGTGAGCAGCAGTGCGGTCGCGGCCGCGAGCATCCTCCCGGTGATGCGAGGTCGCTCGGTCTTCACCGGTCGTTCGCCGGGCGCCACGCGCACGAGCGGCAGGGTGCGCACCCGCCGGTTGGCACGGAGGGCCCGGGTGAACAGCACCAGGAAGCTGGCCAGGGTGGCCACGATCAGCATCGACAGCGCCACCGTGAGGGTGCTGGAGATCGGGAGCAGCGACAGGGCCAGGCCGCCGTTGACGACGATCACCCGGAACAGGCCGCCGCGGTCGAGCTCGGCCACGGTGGCCTTGAGTGCGGCCGGGCCACCGCCGAGCACGACGGGCACCAGGTGGCTGAGGGCACCGAGCAGGATCTGGGCGGCGAAGCCGAGCGCGAAGTAGGGCACCAGGGTTTCCACGCCGGCGGCCGCGGCCGTCCAGCTGGGGGCCAGCGCGATCTGCAGCCCGAACCCGAGGGTGCAGAGGGCAAACCAGACCTGTGCGGCGCCGAGGCTCCAGGCCGCGAAGTTGACGGCGGGCGCCCGGCGCAGGTGGCCGGCTCCTTCCCAGAGCACCCGGCCGAGCGCTGCCAGGTAGACCAGGATGCCGAGCGCCACGACCATGCGCAGGTCGGCGAGGCAGCCGAGCGCGACGAGGCCGAGGCCGCCCACTAGCACCGTGAGGGTGTGGCCGGCCGCCACAGTGCCGCCCTCGATGCGGGTGTGCAGCACGGTGGGCCAGAGCAGCGCGATGGTGCCGATCACGGTGAGACCCACCCAACCGAGCAGGTTGAGGGCCAGGTGCCCGATGAACAGACGCTCGTAGTCCTCGCCCCCGCCGCCCAGGCGCGCCATCAGGATGCCCAGGGTCACGCCCGCGGCGAGCATCACTGCGCTGGCCACGTAGTAGCGAATCAGCGGGGCGAACCGGCCCGGCATCGCACCCCGGGTCTGTGTGATAAAAACCGCGGCGTGGGCCAACGCCGTGAGCCCCACCAGGATGCCGCCGACCAGCACGAGTGGGTATCCGTCGATGACCATGCCCGTCATCACCAGCACCGAGCCCACCGTGTGTGTGCTCAGCCGCAGCCCGAGCGAGAGACGATGACCGAGGGCCTTGCGCCGCAGCAGGGTGTCGGCGAAGTGCTGACTCCAGATCAGAATGGCGGTGCTCACCGCGCCGAGCAGCAGAAGGTGCACGAGCAGCCAGCCCGACTCGGGAACCATCCGGTGCAGCAGGGTGAAGATCACCGCGGCGGCCAGCCAGGCGGGCACCAGGCTGCCCGAGACGATGTGCCAGAGCTTGTCTTTCATAGCAGCGACCCCCGGCCCGGTCCTGGGGACGGCACGGCGCTCGGGGCGGGCAGCACGGCAGCGGCAGCCTCGGCAGCGACCGGCGTTCGGGCCACCCGCGGGGCCGTGCGGGCCGGCACACCGGCGCCCCAGAGCACCGAGACCACGGCGACACCCACGAACAGGAGCACCGCGATAATGTTGACGATCCCGCCCCACTGCACCAGCACCGGCCAACCGTAGGCGTCGCCGAGCAGCACCCGGGCCAGCAGTGAGAGGTGCAGCAGCGCCGCCGGCAGGTACATGATCGGCCGATAGGGCAGCGGCCGGCGCAGCACGGCCGGCAGGATCGTGGGTGCGTGGGCCATGATCATCGACACCACGAAGCCGAGGAACACGGCGTGCATCATCGCGTCGTAGCCGGGGCCGGAGTACACCGCACCCTGCAGTAGCCAGATGCCGCCAACCACAACCAACCAGCCGTAGCCGGCCAGCAGGCAGCAGGCCATGTAGCGGGGCAACCCGGTAGAGCGCACCAGGCGGGTGGCCACGTCGTGCCGGAACAACCAGACCACCAGCGCGAGCATGCCGATACCCAGCAGCGGATAGCCGGCGACCGGCCAGACCAGGGCCACGACGGCGCCGAAGCAGAGGGCCAGGCTGATGCCGAGCATCCACGATTCGGCCCGCTGGTCGACCGTGGGTGAGATACGGGAGAGCTCGAGCCGCTCACCGGCAATGGTGAGAACCAGGTACAGGATGAGCAGCGGAGCCAGCTGTGGAATGCCGATGCCACGCAACCAGAAAATCGTGGCCATCAGACCGGCCACAGCACCGAGCACCTGCACACCGGTGGAGACCGCGGCCTGCTTGCGCCAGATCTCGGCGTAGATGACCAGCAGCACGGCACTGCCGGCGACCAGCGCGGCCTGGCCCACGATCACCGGAAGCGGAGAGATGAGCGCGATACCACCGGCCCCGAGCAAACCGGGCGAGAGATAAGCCCAGCCGCGGCGCACGGCCACGGCCCGCTCGAGAACCACGACGGTGCCGACGAACCCGAACACCATCAACGGCCCGTGCACCTCGGGCAGCCGGGTGCTGGTGATGGGCGCCCAGACGCCGAGCAGGAGTAGGGCGCCGTTGAGTCCAGCGAGCAGGGCGATGCCGCCCAAGAGCAGGAAGGCCAGCCGACCGGTGACGTTGGGCCGCACCGTCGGACCGGTGCCGCGAGCGGCACTGCCGGTACGGCGATACGGGCTGGGCGTGGTCATTGGCGGCGGCTGGCAGGTCTCGAGGTCAGGTCAGGCTGGCGGTGGGATCAGTTCTCGCGGGTGAGGCGGATGGTCCAGGTTTCGGGTCCGTTCTCGAGGTAGGAGATGAGGAACTCGCCGGGGCGACTGCTTTCAAGCTGGCCGAGCAGCGGCAGCGGGTTGTGCGAGGCGATCAGGTCGAGGGCGAAGCCGGGCTTGATGGCGCCGAGGGCCCCGAAGATGGTGGCGTGACGAATGGCGTGCGGGATGGTGCGGGAATCCAGGACGATCTTCTCTTCGTCTTCGTGACCGCAGGCGCAGGCGTGCGCTGCGGGAGCCCCAGCGGTGGCCTCGGCATCGACAGCGCCGGGGCGGCTGGAGGACAGGGTGATCGGTTCGGCGGTCATGGTTTTCTCCTTCGGCCGGGTCGAATGACCCTAGAGGGCCACTTTAGATGATCGGTATCCTTTTAATCGGGACGTTCGTCCCATGAATCTCGGCCGGTTAGTTTCGGCGGAAATGAGGAGCAGGTGGCAACCAGGGTGTGCGCAGAATCCGAGCTGGAGCTCGGTGAAGCGATCAAGGTGATGGTTGACGGCGTGGCAGTGGCTCTGGTGAAGGACAGCGCCGGCAACTGCTTCGCCCTGGGTGACATGTGTTCACACGCCGACATCTCCCTCTCAGACGGCTTCGTCGAGGGCGACGACCTGGCGTGTTGGGCACACGGCGGCCGATTCGAACTCTCCACTGGACGCGCCCGCACCCTGCCGGCCTCCGAACCCGTCCCCGTCTACCCCCTCACCATCATCGACGGCGACGTCTACGTCGACGTGACCACCCAGGTGGACGTCTCCTCCTACGTGGGCTAATCCGTGGCGGGCAGGTGCACGAGGCAGAGTGTCGGCTGCACGAAGGGCTCCAGATGGATGCCCTCGGCGTCGTGCCCGAGGGAACTCGCCAGCCCCTTGATGAGACCGAGGTGTACCGAACAGACCACGTCGGGATTCGCTCGCGCTTCGACCCGGAATGGGCACGCGGTGAGTGCGATCGTGGTCTCGTCGGGCCGCAACTCAGGCTCGAAGCCGATCTCGGTCAGCACGCGTAGCAGCGGGGGCACGACGTTGACGACCGGTGCGTCGGTGGTGTCGGGGGCGTCAGGCGCCACGGCATCGGCCACGGCCGCGTACTGCGCCGACCAGCGCTCGCCGGCACGCACCGACCGGGCTCGGCCACCGTCCTCGTCTTCGCCAATGACGGCGGCGAGGGCCTGGGCGAGCTGCTGTTGGGCCGCTTCAAGCGGCAGCGGTGCCGCTACCGCGCTGAACAGCACCTGGGGTCGACCGCGCTGGCCGGCCCGGGCTACCTGGCGCTCCACGAGCCCGGCGGCCTCGAGCTGTTCCAGGTGAAAACGGGCGGTGGTGATGTGCAAGCCGAGGGCCTCGGCAACGGCGCCCACGCCCAACGGTTCGGCGGACTCTGTGATCAGGGCGAGCGCTCGACGGCGCGGCTCACTGGCCAGGGCGGTATGCCGGGCATCGATCTGCGTGGTCGTAACCATGTTTTTACAGTAGCAGCGTGCGGTTAAACCGGCGCCAGTCGGGGTTAGCCGCCGATGTAGGACATCTCGATCTTCTTGGCGCCCGAGGAGCGCACCGCTCCGGTCTGGGCGCTCCGCAGCGCCGAGGCCTGGTCGGTGCGCCGCCGCCAGATGGATGCCATCGCATCGGAGAGCTGCTCATCCGTGCTCCCATCCCGCAGCAGGGCTCGCAGGTCGTGGCCCTCGCTGGCGAACAGGCAGGTGAACAGCTTGCCGTCGGTGGAGACCCGCGCGCGCGAGCAGGTATGGCAGAACGACTGGGTGACGCTGGAGATCAGGCCGATCTCGCCCTCGCCGTCGACGTAACGCCACCGCCGGCTGGTCTCGCCGGTGTAGTTGGGCGCGACTTCCTCCAGTGGCAGTTCGGCGTGGATGCGGCCCAGCACCTCGCTGGACGGCAGCACGGCATTCATGTTCCAGCCGTTGCTCGTGCCCACGTCCATGAACTCGATGAAGCGCAGAATGTAGGGCGTGCCCTTGAAATGCCGGGCCATGTTGACGATGTCGTGGTCGTTCTGGCCGCGCTTGACCACCATGTTGATCTTGATCGGGCCGAGGCCCACGGCGTGCGCGGCGTCGAGGCCGGCCAGGATGCGCGCGACCGGGAAGTTGACGTCGTTCATGGCGCGGAAGGTGGTGTCGTCGAGCGAGTCAAGCGAGACCGTCACCCGCTTGAGGCCGGCGTCCTTGAGCGCCTGCGCCTTCATCGCCAGGGCCGAACCGTTGGTGGTGAGGGCGATGTCGACCGGGCGTCCGGCAGGGGTGCGTAGTTCAGCGAGCATCGCGATGAGTTCTTCGAGGCCCTTGCGCAGCAGCGGTTCGCCCCCGGTGAGCCGGATCTTCTCCACCCCGTGCGCCACCGAGATGCGGGCCAGACGGGTCATCTCCTCGAAGGAGAGCATCTCGTCGCGCGGCATGAACGCGAAGTCCTTGCCGAAGACCTCCTTGGGCATGCAGTACACGCAGCGGAAGTTGCACCGGTCGGTCACCGAGAGCCGGAGATCGTGCAGCGGCCGGTTGAGGGTGTCGACGAGCCGGGCCTCCCACGTCGGGGCAGGTCCGACCGGCACAGCATCGGCCAGAGGCTCGATGGAGTGCACGGGGATCAGAGCGCCGGACATACACCGACCCTAACCCCGAACTGTTCGGGCTCGCCCCTACGGCCACTCCCACCGCTTCGCAGGCCGGGCGTATCGGTCGTCAATCATTTTTCACGGTGTTCGCTCGTTGTCGGGTTCTCCGGCGGCGGTCAGGCTGACCGTGGGCACACCATCTGGGCGCGCTTTCACATCCAACGGAAACCAGGAGCTCGCATGTCAGTCGCTTCCACCGCCGCCAGCAGCCGTCTCGAACCGGACCTGTCCAACTGGGACCCGGAGAACGAAGAGACCTGGGATTCCAAGCTCGCCTGGCGAACACTGTGGATCACCACATTCAGCCTCACCCTCGCGTTCGCCTCCTGGTACCTGGTGAGCGCGATCGCGCCTCGGCTCAACGACATCGGCTATTCGCTCTCATCGAGCCAGCTGTACTGGCTGGTGGCGCTGCCCGGCCTGGCAGCCGGACTCCTGCGCCTGGTGTTCATGTTCCTTCCGCCCATCATGGGAACCCGCAATCTGGTGGCGATGTCGTCCGGGCTGCTGATCCTGCCGATGCTCGGTTGGACCCTCGCCGTGCGCGACACGTCGACCCCGTTCTGGATTCTTCTCTGCCTGTCATTTTCGGCCGGCATCGGCGGCGGCGCGTTCTCCGGCCTGATGGCGTCCACCAGCTACTTCTTTCCCAAGCGCCTCGCCGGCACGGCGCTCGGCCTGCAGGCGGGCCTGGGCAACTTCGGTATCGGATTGATCCAACTGCTGCTGCCCTGGGTGGTGGGCTTCGGCCTGCTCGGCACGGCCGCGCTGACCCCGCAGTCGAGTGCCAACGGGGAACTCGTATGGCTGCACAACGGTGGGCTGGTGCTCATCCCCTGGGCCGTGCTCGCCATGGTGCTCTCGATTCTGTACCTGCGCCGGGTGCCGATCACGGCCAATTTCGCCCAGCAGATCGACATCTTCCGGGTCAAGCACACCTGGATCATGACCGCCATCTACCTGATGAGCTTCGGCGCCTACAGCGGCCTGGCTGCCCAGATGGGCCTGATCATCCTCAACGTCTACGGTGACTTCCCGGATGCACCCAACCCGCTGGCGTTCGCATTCATCGGCCCCGTGGTGGGCGCCGCCGTGCGCGCCGCGTGCGGCCCGTTCTGCGACAAATTCGGTGGGGCAATCTTCACCTTCGTCGGCGGCGCCGGCATGGTGGTGGGCACCATCCTCACGTCCTTCTTCCTCACCCCGTCCACTGTCGGCGAGTTCTGGGGCTTCCTCACCGGCATGCTGATCATCTTCTTCTTCGCCGGCCTGGCCAACGGTGGCACTTTCAAGCAGATGCCGATGATCTTCCCCAAGCGTCAGGCCGGCGGCGCCATCGCCTGGACCTCGGCGATCGCGGCGTTCGGTCCGTTCATCGTGGGCATCGCGCTCACGGCGATCAGCCCCACGGCGTTCTTCATCGGTTGCGCCGTGTTCTGCGTCTTCTGCACGGTGTTGGCGTGGGTCTACTACGCGCGTCCCAACGCCCCCTACCCCGGCTAGCGCAACGACGGTCGGCCCGTACCGTGGTGCCACCCGCTCCCCCGCGGGTGGCGGAGTCACCCGGCGGCGGCGCTGATGTAGCGGTCGAGGACGACGCCCACGAGATTGGCGGGAGGTTCCTCACCATCTACGAGGAGGGGCTCGCTGACGATGTCGGCGCCCGCCCGTCGGGCCATGGCCGCGAAAGTGCCAGGGGCGAGGAGGTAGTTGGCGACAACCACACGCGCCCCGGGAAATTCGGAGCGGGAATCGGCGACAGCCTCCGGTAGGCGGGGTTCCGCAGCGGTGATGAAGGCGACCGTGACCGCACGATCCAGCAGCGCCGAGAGCTGCGCACCCGCGGCGTGGCAATCCGCCACGGCGTTCGCGTCGCTGGACCCGGCTGCGGCGAGAATCACCCTGTCCCCGTCGCGGAGACCGCATTCGGCGAGGCGGCGGGCCACAATAGCCGTGATCCGGGTATCGGGTCCGAGGGCGGCCGTCACGGTGACCCGGCGCGGCGCGGCGTCTGCCACGGCGTTCGCGAGGTCGAATCGCACGTGGTAGCCGGCGGAGATCAGGAGCGGCACGATGACCGTGTCTCGCCCGGGCTCGGCTTCGGCGAGGCACTGCGGCACATCCGGCTGCTGCACGTCAACGAATCCGCCCACCACCAGGGTCTCGGGTCTCGCGGCGGCCAGTTCGCGAGTCGCCGCGGAAACCAGCTGGAGCACGGCGCGCTGAGCGACGGGGTCTCGGGAGCCGTGCGAGGCGAGCAGAAGGAGCGGGGTGACCCGCACAGCCGATTCGGCAGCCATCAGGCTGCGGCGTGCGCCGGCGCTTCCGAAACGAGACGCACCCGCACCCGCACGGAGCCAGCCTCGACACTGGTCTCGAACGTGCGCAGGCTCAGGTCGGGCGAGTTGAGGCATTCCCCGGTAGCGAGGTCGTACACCTGCTTGTGCAGCGGTGAGGTCAGCGTCACCCGATCGCCGCGCGACCCGACGATGCCCCGGCACATCACGTACGAGCCCGTGGCGGGGTCCTCGTTGGAGACGGCGTACACGGTTCCGTCGGGCATCCGCACCAGGGCGAGCTGCTCGCCGTCGACGATCGCGGCTTCTGCCCACAGCGGTTCGAGCTGAGAGAGCGCGCAGACCTCTACCCAGCCGGCGCCGGCCTCGGTGCTCAGCGTGGTCGTGTCGTGTGTGGTGAACATGATGCCCTTCGATTCCGGCGCCGGGCCGGTGGATGCGTGCGGCGCCCCTTCAGGTTACCCACGCACCAGGCGCCTGGCTCGGGACCTACGACCCTTATATGGCGCGCGCGCGTATGACTTACTGGAGAGACGCCATGAGGTCGGCCTGGTGGCGGGTTTACGCCATCGGGGTTCCGCGGCCTGATCCACTCCGAGAGGTGCCGCGATGACACTGAACACCCCCCAGCAATCCCGCCGCGTGCTCGTGATCGGCGGCGGCCCCGCCGCCCACCGGTTCGCCGAGGCGATGGATGCCCGCGCCCGCGCCGCCGGCGACGGCGTTCGCCCGATCGACGTCACCGTCATCGGCGAAGAGGTGCACCTCCCCTACGACCGGGTCTCCCTCTCACACCGACTCGGCGGCCCCGAAGACCTCACGCTGGGCGAGCCGGCCTTCTGGCAGTCCGAGCACGTGCACTACCGTGGCGGCAGCCGCGTCACCGCCGTCGACCCCGCGGCCCAGACCGTGACCCTCGACGCCGGCGACGTGCTCGGCTACGACGACCTGGTCTTCGCCACCGGGTCCAGCGCGTTCGTGCCGCCGGTGCCCGGCGCCGACAGCGGTGTGGTATATCGCACCATCGAAGACGTGGACTTCCTGGTCAGTGAGACCGCCCGCCTGAAGGCGAAGTTCGGCCGACCCGCTAACGTCACCGTGATCGGCGGTGGGCTGCTCGGCCTCGAGGCCGCCGGCGGCGTGCAGCGTCTCGGCGCGAACACCACCATCGTGGACGGCGCCACCTGGCTGATGCCCACGCAGCTGGACCAGGGTGCCGGAATGGCCCTCGGCCGTCTCATCGACGCGCAGGGCATCCAGCTGGAACTGGGCCACCGCCCGACCGAGATCCTCGTCGCCGAGACCGGGCAGGTTCTCGGCCTCACCCTCGACGACGATCGCCAGATCAACGCCGACCTGATCGTCTGGTCCATCGGCATCCGTGCCCGCGACGAACTGGCCCGCGCGGCAGGCCTGGAAATCGGCCCGCGCGGCGGCATCGTGATCGGTGACGACTGCGCCAGCTCGGTGCCCGGCATCTGGGCGATCGGCGAGGTCGCCAGCGTCGATGGGCGCTGCATCGGCCTGGTCGCACCGGCCAACGCCATGGCCGAGGTCGTCGCCGACCGCCTGAACGGCGGCGAAGCCGTGTTCCCCGGCATCGACGACGCCACCAAACTCAAGCTCTCCGGAGTGGAGGTGGCCAGCTTCGGTGACGCCTTCGGCACCGGTGAGCGCGCCCTCGAGGTGGTCTACGCCGACCCCGCCCGCGGCCTGTACCAAAAGGTCGTCGTCTCCCACGATGCCAAGACGCTGCTCGGCGGCATCTTCGTCGGTGACGCGTCACCGTATCTGTCACTGCGCCCGCTGCTCGGTCGGGAACTGCCCACCGAACCCGGCGCGTACCTCTCCGCGTCCGGCGCCGAACTCCCCTCCAGCTCGGACATGCCCGATGACGCCCAGCTCTGTTCCTGCAACGACGTCTCCTTCGGAACCGTGCGCGCCGCCATCCGCGGTGACCACGGCGACCCCGTCACCGAGCTCGGCGCCCTCAAGGCCTGCACCCGGGCCGGCACCCAGTGCGGCTCGTGCGTGCCGCTGCTCAAGAAGGTGCTCGAAACCGAGCTGCTCGCCGCGGGCCTCGAGATCTCGAAGGCACTCTGCGAGCACATCTCGATCAGCCGCAGCGAACTGTTCGAGTCGGTGCGAGTGCTACAGCTGAGCTCGTTCGACCAGATCATGGAACGCTTCGGCACCGGCCTCGGCTGCGACGTCTGCAAGCCCACCATCGCCTCCATCCTGGCGTCGCAGTCCTCCGCCTACATCCTGGATGCCGGCCGGGGCGGGCTGCAGGACACCAACGACCGGGCCCTCGGCAACATGCAGAAGGACGGCAGCTACTCGGTGGTGCCCCGCATCCCCGCCGGTGAGATCACCCCGGAAAAGCTCATCGTGATCGGCCAGGTCGCCGCCGAATTCAACCTGTACACCAAGATCACCGGCGCCCAGCGCATCGGCCTCTTCGGTGCCCGGCTCGACCAACTGCCCGACATCTGGCGCGCCCTCGTGGACGCCGGCTTCGAATCCGGGCAGGCCTACGGCAAGAGCCTGCGCACCGCGAAGTCGTGCATCGGGTCGACCTGGTGCCGCTTCGGCGTGCAGGACTCCGTGGCCCTGGCCATCATGCTGGAGAACCGCTACCGCGGGCTGCGCTCGCCGCACAAGTTCAAGATCGGTGTCTCCGGCTGCGCCCGCGAGTGCGCCGAAGCCCGCGGCAAGGACATCGGCGTGATCGCCACCGAACTCGGCTGGAACCTCTACGTCGGCGGCAACGGCGGCTTCCAGCCGGTGCACGCCGTGCTGCTGGCCAAGGACCTCGACGAGGCCACCCTGGTGCAATACATCGACCGCTACCTGATGTACTACATCCGCACCGCCGACCGTGTGCAGCGCACCGCTCGCTGGCAGGAAGACCTCGAGGGCGGCATCGATCACGTGCACGACGTGGTCGTGAACGACTCCCTGGGCATCGCCGCCGACCTCGAGGCAGCCATGGCCGCCCACGTCGACGTGTACGAAGACGAGTGGGCGGCCACGCTGGCCGACCCGGAGCGGCTGCGCCGTTTCCGTCCGTTCGTCAACTCCGATGCACCCGACCCGTCTCTCCTGCAGGTCATCGAGCGCGACCAGCCGCGCCCGGCCCGGCCGGACGAGCGTGACCACGCGACCATTGCCGGGTCGATCCGGCGCACCGGCCGCCGTATTCCGGTGAGCATCGACGGCGTCGACCTTTCCCGCATTCCGTCGACCGGCGCGGAGTAGCCCGTGGACCTCGGTCTCGATTACACGGGCAAGCGAGTGCTCGTGGTGGGCGGCGCCCAGGCGGCCCGGCGCGTTCTCGCGCGCTACCTGGCCTCGGGCGCACACGTCTACCACCTGACCGGGCCCGGCCCCGTGTTGGTGGGGCGCCCCGTATCCGGGGTCAGCACCCCCGCTTTTCCCCGGTCCACGGGTGCGTGGAACGCGCTCATCGCCGCCGTTGACCTGGTAGCCGTCGTGCAGGCCTCGCCGGACATCGATGCCCACATCGTCGCGGCATGCGCCCGGCACCGCACCTGGCTCACCCGGGAGGCCGCCGCGTCGACCGCACCGGTCGGGTCGGTCACTCTCGTCGGCGGCGGCCCCGGCCTCGAGAGCCTGCTCACGGTCGGCGCCATGACCGCTCTGCACACCGCCGACGTTGTCTTCTATGACCGGCTTGGTCCCACCGACCGGCTCGCCCGGTGGGCTCCGGGGGCAGAACTCGTCGACGTCGGCAAAGCACCGGGGCACCACGCGATCCCGCAACGTGACGCCGAACGGATGATGGTGTCCGCCGCCCTTGCCGGGCGCACCGTTGTGCGGCTCAAGGGCGGTGACCCGTTCGTGTTCGGCCGGGGCGGCGAAGAAGTGCTCGCCTGCCGTGCCGCCGGCGTGCCGGTGAGCGTGATCTCTGGAGTGACGAGCGCCATCGCCGTGCCCGGGGCCGCCGGTATCCCGGTGACGCATCGCGAGGTCAGCCGGTCCTTCACCGTGATCTCCGGACATGCCCCGATCACCGACACGGAACTGACGCATCTCATCGGCCTGGACGGCACAATCGTGGTCCTGATGGGCATCGGTACCCTGTTGCAGATGATCGCCGGGCTGAACCGGCTCGGCATGCGGGCCGACATGCCCGTGGCCATCGTGGAGCGCGGCTTCGCGCACGACCAGCGCTCGACCTTCGGCCGACTCGACACCATAACCGCGCTCGCGACCGGTGCCGGCGTGCGCTCCCCCGCCGTCGTGGTGATCGGCGAGGTCGTCGCCCTGGCCGCTCGCGGCGATGCCGACGCGTCCGACCTCCTGTATGAGGCGTCGGAGCTGGCCGGCTGAGAAGCTCGACCAGCTCCGCGCCGGGCGGCTAGCGGCGGATGTTCGTGCGGGAACGGGACGGCCGGGCGGGCTCATCGGCGCGTGGAGAGACGCGCACATTGGGCAGCTCGGCCTTTTCCCAGCCGCGCTTGACTGTGCGGGCGCCGGAGCCCTTGTGGGTGTCGCGGGAGCGGTAGATCACATAGGGGCGCCAGATGTAGCCGATCGGCGCCGAGAACACGTGTACCAGCCGGGTGAACGGCCAGAGCAGGAACAGCGCGGTGGCGGTGAGGACGTGCAGCTGGAAGAAGAACGGCACATCGCTCATCAGCTCCGGCTGCGGCTGGAAGCCCCAGAGGCTACGGATCCAGGGTGAGATCGAACCGCGGTAGTCGTAGCCGGCGCCGAGCACCTGGTGCAGAACGGTGGCGGTGGTGCCGAACAGGATGGTGCCGCCGAGGAAGATGTACATCACCTTGTCCATGACCGTGGTGGCCAGGTGTACCCGGGTGACCAGACGCCGGCGAATGATCAGGATGATCAGACCGGCGATGGTCAGTACCGCCGCGATACTGCCCATCCACGTTGCACCGAGGTGGTAGATGTGCTCGGTGACGCCGAAGAATTCCAGCCAGGGCTTGGGGATGAACAGGCCCACCACGTGGCCACCGATCACCATGAGCATGCCGTAGTGGAACATCGGCGACCCCCAGCGCAGGAGCCGGTTCTCGTACGTCTGGCTGGAACGGGAGGTCCAACCGAACTGGTCGAACCGGTAGCGCAGGATGTGGCCGACCACGAAAGTGGCGGCGGCGATGTAGGGGAACGCCACCCACAGCAGATAGTCGAGCGGGGTCATACCCTTACGTCCTCACTGGATCCGCCGTCGGCGGAGAATGGTTTGAGATTGCCGAGGAACGTCATGCCGACGGTCTCGGTGGGGGGACCTTCGTTGACGAGGTCGAGGTAACGCTGGCGGGTGGCATCGTCGATCGGCGGCAGCGACAGGCAGACGGCCTCGACGAGATGCATGTAGGGGCTGTTGACCTTTTCGAGAGCCGCACGCAGCACCTCGATGCCGTCCCGGTGCGCCGAGAGCAGCTCGCCGGCGATAGGCGAATCCGAGAGGGCCGAAAACTCGAGCACCATCGGCAGGTAGTCGGGCAGTTCGTCGGCCGCGACCTCCCAGCCGGCAGCCCGGTAGGCCTCGACGAAGCGCACCAGGGCCATTCCACGGCGACGTGTGTCGCCGGCGGCGTAGTAGCTCAGGTACGGACAGCACTTGCGTTTGAGGTCAAAGGTAGCGGTGAAGTGCACCTCCAGCTCCTGCTGGTTCATCTCCCCCGCGGCGTCGAGGAAGGCGCCGAAGGCGGCCCGCAGGCCATCCGGGAGCTTCTCGACCGACGTGGCCACGGCCGAGAACCGGCCGCGGCGCGCCTCGTCGGGGTAGTCCATCAGCAAGGATGCCGCCATGTGCGCGATGCGGCGGTCGCCGTCGCCGAGAGTGAGCGCCGTCACCCGCCGGGGCGCGAGCTTGGGCATTCTCACGCTGTGGCCTCTGGGTTCTTCTTGGGCGGGAACATTCCCTGAGGCACGGCGCCGCCGGTCCAGTTGAGCAAGTTGACCCGACCCGGCGTGGTGGGCTTGGTCTTCTCACCGCCGCGGCCGGTCATCTCGTTGTAGTTCGAGACGGTTCCGGCCAGCGGCATGCCCGGCTCCTGGCCGAACGGTCCAGTATTCTGGCCAGGACCGCCCATGCCGGGGCCACCGTCGGTATCGAGCGAGCAGGCGAGCTCGTCGAGTTCGCGGGCGGTTTCCACGTGAGCCTTGGGAATGACGTAGCGGTCCTCGTACTTGGCGATCGCGAGGAGCCGGTACATGGCTTCCATCGTTTCTCCCGTCATGCCCACGGCCTTCGGAATACGCTCGTCTGCTGGCTTGCCGAGGTTGATGTCGCGCATGTAGGAGCGCATGGCGGCGAGCTTCTTCAGCGACGCCTCCACGGGGCGCACGTCGCCGGCCGAGAACAGCCCGGCCAGGTACTCGACCGGGATGCGCAGGCGGTCGATCGCGGCGAAAAGAGTGCGGGCATCCTCGCTGTCGGCCTGGGTGGTGGAAACCACGTCGACGACCGGCGAGAGCGGCGGGATGTACCAGACCATGGGCATGGTGCGGTATTCGGGGTGCAGCGGCAGCGCGATCTTGTACTCGGAGATCATCTTGTAGATCGGGCTGTTCTGCGCGGCGAGAATCCAGTCGTCCTCCATGCCCTCGGCCTTGGCCGCCGCGATGACCTCGGGGTCGAACGGGTCGAGGAAGCAGGCGCGCTGGGCGTCGAGGAGGTCGTGCTCGTTCTCGACCGAGGCCTGCGCAAGCACGGCATCGGCGTCATAGAGCATCAGACCGAGGTAGCGCAGACGGCCCACGCAGGTTTCGGAGCAGATGGTGGGCTTGCCCTGTTCGATCAGGGGGTAGCAGAGCGTGCACTTCTCGGCCTTGCCGGTCTTGTGATTGAAGTACACCTTCTTGTAGGGGCACGCCGAGACGCACATGCGCCAGCCGCGGCAGCCGTCCTCGTCGACGAGCACGATGCCGTCTTCCTCGCGCTTGTACATAGCGCCGGAGGGGCAGGCCGCGACACAGGCGGGGTTGAGGCAGTGCTCGCAGATGCGCGGCAGGTAGAACATGAAGGTGTTCTCGAACTCCATCTTCACGTGCTCGCTCATAGTGGCGAGGATGGGGTCGTCAGCGGCGGTCTCCTGCGAGCCACCGAGGTTGTCATCCCAGTTGCCCGACCACTTGATGTCCATGTTCTTGCCGGTCAGCAAGGACTTGGGCCGGGCGACCGGGCTCTGCGTGCCGGCCGGAGCGGTGGTGAGCATGTCGTAGTCGTAGGTCCACGGCTCGTAGTAGTCGTCGATCACGGGCAGGTCGGGGTTGTCGAAGATGTGCAGGAGCTTGCTCAGCCGACCGCCGGCACGCAGTTTCAGCCGGCCGCGCTTGTTGCGCACCCAGCCGCCCTTCCACTTCTCCTGGTCTTCGTACTGGCGCGGGTAGCCCACGCCGGGCTTGGTCTCCACGTTGTTGAACCAGGCGTACTCGACGCCGGTGCGGTTGGTCCAGACCTGCTTGCAGGTGACTGAACAGGTGTGACACCCGATGCATTTGTCGAGATTCATGATCATCGACATTTGAGCCATTACGCGCATTTAGTACTCAACCTCCTGGCTGCGTCGACGAATCACGGTGACCTCGTCGCGTTGGTTCCCGGTCGGGCCGAGGTAGTTGAAAGCGAACGACAGCTGGGCGTAGCCGCCGATCAGGTGAGAAGGTTTGAGCAGGATGCGGGTGAGCGAGTTGTTGGTGCCACCGCGCATTCCGCTGGTCTCGGCGACGGGCACGTTGATGGTGCGGTCCTTCGCGTGATACATGTACACCGTGCCCTCCGGCATCCGGTGCGAGACGATAGCGCGGGCCACGACCACACCGTTGCGGTTGTAGGACTCGATCCACTCGTTGTCGCGAACGCCGATCTTGTCGGCATCCTGCGGGGACATCCAGATGGTGGGACCGCCGCGGGACAGCGAGAGCATCAGCAGGTTGTCCTGGTACTCGGAGTGGATCGACCACTTGGAGTGCGGCGTGAGGTATCGCACGGCCACCTCGGCGCGACCTTTGGAGCCGGGGGCTCCGGTGGCGGCGGTGGAGCCGACGATGGAGTCCTCGAACAGGCGGTGCATGTCCAGCGGCGGCCGGTAGATCGGCAACTGCTCGCCGAGCTCCACCATCCAGTCGTGGTCGAGGTAGAAGTGTTGCCGCCCGGTGAGGGTGTGCCACGGTTTGAGGTGTTCAACGTTGATCGTGAAGGCACTGTAGCGGCGGCCGCCGTGCTCACTACCCGACCACTCCGGGGAGGTGAGCACCGGCACCGGCGCGCCCTGCACGTCCGGGTAGGAGAACCGACGACCCTCGTTGTCGCTGGCCAGGTGCGCCAGCTTCACACCGGTGCGCTTCTCCATGTCGCGGAAGCCCTGGGTACCGAGCCGCCCGTTTGTGGTTCCCGAGAGGGCCAGCACCATTTCACAGGCCTGAATGGCCGTTTTCAGCTGCGGCCGGCCCGCGGTGGGGCCGCTGGCGATGAGGCCGTTCTTCTGGCCGAGGTAGGCCACCTCCACGTCGGGATTGAACTTGACGCCCTTGGTGACCATACCGAGCTTCTCCGTGAGCGGACCCAGCGAGCCGAGCCTCTCGTAGAAGGCCGGGTAGTCACGTTCGACCACCACGAGCTTGGGCATGGTGACACCGGGCACCAACGGCAGGTTGTCTTCGACGATGCCGTGCGGGCTCGACATCGCATCCGGTGTGTCGTGCAGCAGCGGGATTGCGACGAGGTCTTTGCGAACGCCGAGGTGCTCCACCGACATCTGGGAGATCTTCTCCGCCAGGATGTGGAAGATGTCGAAGTCGGTCTTGGACTGGAACGGCGGGTCGATGGCCGGGTTGAACGAGTGGATGAACGGGTGCATGTCGGTGGTGGACAGGTCGTTCTTCTCGTACCAGGTTGCCGGCGGCAGCACGACGTCGCTGTAGATTGTGGTCGACGTCATGCGGAAGTCGCTGGTGACCATCAGGTCGAGCTTGCCCTCTGGGGCGGACTCGTGCCATTTCATGGTCTTCGGGCGCTTCTCCGGCGGCGACTCCGGCGCCCGCA
The DNA here is from genome assembly GCF_001679725.1 of Cryobacterium arcticum. Taxonomy (NCBI): domain Bacteria; kingdom Bacillati; phylum Actinomycetota; class Actinomycetes; order Micrococcales; family Microbacteriaceae; genus Cryobacterium; species Cryobacterium arcticum. The sequence goes on from NZ_CP016282.1 coordinate 2,468,129, forward strand.
CCGCACTCTTGGTACCGAGCAGGTGCTTGAGGAAGTACTCGTTGCCCTTGCCCGAGGAGCCGATGATATTGGCCCGCCAGACGACCATGACGCGCGGGAAGTTCTCCGGCGCATCCGGGTCTTCGATGGCGTACTCGAGGCTGCCGTCGCCCAGGGAGTCGACGACGTACTGGGCTGGTTCGACTCCGGCCGCCGCGGCGTCGTCGACGAGGTCGAGTGAGTTGCGGTTGAAGGTCGGGTAGCCGGGCATCCAGCCGCGCTTGGTGGATTCGACCAGGCAGTCGGCCGTGGTGCGGTCCTTGAAGACGCCGGAGCCGAGCGGGCTGGAAAGGGTGTCGGCGGACAGGCCGTCGTAGCGCCACTGGTCGGTGGCGAGGTAGAAGAATCCGGTGCCGATCATTTGACGCGGGGGCCGCACCCAGTCCAGGCCGAATGCGTACTGGCCGTAGCCGGTGAGCGGGCGCACCTTCTCCTGGCCCACGTAGTGAGCCCAACCGCCGCCGTTGACCCCCTGGCAACCGGTCATGGTGGTCAGCGCCAGAAAGGCGCGGTAGATGGTGTCGGAGTGGAACCAGTGGTTGGTGCCGGCTCCCATCAGAATCATCGAGCGACCGTCGGAGTCCTCGGCGTTCTGCGCGAACTCGCGGCCGATGCGTTCGGCGGCCTGGCGTGGCACCGAGGTGATGCTCTCCTGCCAGGCGGGGGTGCCGGGCGAGGTGGCGTCGTCGTAGCCGGTGGGCCAGTAGCCGGGCAGGTTCAGTTCGTCCCGGCTCACCCCGTACTGGGCGAGCAGCAGGTCGAACACGGTGGTGACCAGCTGGCCGGCCACCATTCGTACGGGCACGCCGCGGCGCACGATGCCGGCGCCGCCGGCGTGCTGTTCACCGATTTCGTCGGTCTCCGGAGCCACGTCGAAGCGGGGCATGTCGATGGCGACGGATGCCCGGTCGTAGTCGGGTGCATCCGCGATCGAGAGCAGCGGGTCGACGTCCTCAAGGTCGAGGTTCCACTTGCCGGCATCGGTTTCGCTGAATCGATGACCGATGGAGCCGTTGGGCACCACTGCCTGGCCGTTCTGGTCGAGCATCACTGTCTTGAAAGCAGCGCTGGCAACTGTCGTGGCCAGGCCGGGCAGGGCATCCGCGGTGAGGAATTTGCCGGCCACGTAGGCGTCGCCGCGCGGGGTGAGGCTGATCAGGTACGCGGAGTCGCTGTAGCGCTTCATGTAGTCGACAAAGCGGGTGGTGCGGCGGTCGACCAGGAATTCCTTGAGCACGACGTGGCCCATCGCGATGGCGAGGGCGCCGTCGGTGCCGGGGTGTACGGCGAGCCATTCGTCCGCGAACTTGGAGTTGTCGGCGTAGTCGGGCGAGACGGTGATGACCTTTTGGCCCTTGTAGCGGGCCTCGACCATGAAGTGCGCATCGGGAGTACGGGTGACGGGCACGTTCGAGCCCCACATGATCAGATAGCTGGAGTTCCACCAGTCGGCCGATTCGGGCACATCCGTCTGGTCGCCGAAGACCTGCGGGCTGGCGACGGGCAGGTCGGCGTACCAGTCGTAGAACGAGAGCATGGTGCCGCCGAGCATGGAGATGAACCGGTTGCCGACACCCTGCGAGACGATCGACATGGCCGGGATCGGCGAGAAGCCGGCGATGCGGTCCGGTCCATACTTCTTGATGGTGTGCACGTGCGCGGCGGCGACGATCTCGGATGCTTCATCCCAGCTGGCGCGCACGAGGCCGCCCTGGCCACGGGCGCTCTTGTATGCCTTGGCGCTCTCGGGGTTGTCGGTGACCTCGGCCCAGGCGAGCACCGGGTCACCGGTGCGGGCCTTGGCCGCGCGGTACAGCTCGAGCAGCACTCCGCGCACGTACGGGTAGCGCACCCGTGTGGGCGAGTACGTGTACCAGCTGAACGCGGCGCCGCGCGGGCAGCCGCGCGGCTCGTACTCGGGCGAGTCCGGGCCCACCGAGGGATAGTCGGTCTGCTGGGTCTCCCAGGTGATGATGCCGTCCTTGACGTACACCTTCCAGGAGCAGGAACCCGTGCAGTTCACGCCGTGGGTGGAGCGGACTTCCTTGTCGTGGGTCCAGCGGTCACGGTAGAACGAGTCGGCGTCGCGGCCGCCCTCGAGAAAGACCGAACGAAGGTCTGGCGAGGTCTCACCACGGCGAAGGAACCGACCGAAGTTGAGGATCGTGTCGGTAAGGGGGCCGTCGGTGCCGGGCTTGACGGCCCGAGCGCTGGCCTGACCAGACCTCGCGAAGATGGAGTTCTTCAGTGATTTCACGGTGATCCCCTTGCGCTGCGGGAGTCACCACGGTCAGTGACACCCTCGGGGGCAAGCCTGACCGTTGCCGAAAATCGCTACAACCGCGAAACACCGTGAATAATCGGCTGCGGGCCCAGGACCGGGGCTCTCGCCGGCTCCAGCACCCGAACGAGCAAGTCAAGGGTGCAGGTGTCCGGGCCGACCAACGGATGCATCCGCTCGGCCTCGAGCGGGCCGTCCGTCTGTTCGAGGAGTGTCTGGATCAGACCGTAGTGCACCGCACAGACCTCGGGGTGAAGCTTCACCATCTCGCTGTATGGGCAGTCGTGGAGATGCACGTGGGTGCCGTCAGGGTCGTGGTCGGAGTCGAAGCCGCTCTGGTCGAGATGGTCGTCGAGCGCGTCGATCTGGTTCTGACGAGGCGTGCTGGTAACGGCCTCGAGGGGCAGGAGCTTGCGCACCAGCTCGCCCCGGCGGTGTGCGGCTTCCGCCTTGGCGGCCCGCACAGAACCGGGCTCGATGGCGCGGGCGGCCGCGCTGTACAGCGTTCGGGGCCGACCCTTGGTGTCGCGGTTTTCGGGCTGGCAGGTGATGAAGCCGTCATCGACCAGTCGTTGCAGGTGCTCCCTGGCGGTGTTCGGGTGCAGCCCGGCGGCCTCGGCGAGGTCGGTCACGGTCATGGTGCCGCGGCGCTGAAGGTGCCAGAGCAGGGTGATCCTGCTGATGGAGGCGAGCGTTCTGTAGCTCGTGGCGGCGCGGGGCATCTGGCCAGTATGCGCTTTCTCCGCACCGGGTGGTACCCCGCCGGTCCGGCGGCGTGTCTCAGGGACCGCCACAAGCACGACCTGAAGGTCATTTCACCGACCGTCTTTCGCTCTCGTTTCCCTGGCCTCTGGCGTCCAGGGATACCAAACCGTCCCCAATCCGTACATCACGAGAAGCTACGCGAGCTTCGACGCCACGACTCAGAGTCAAAATGCTTCTCATCGGGGCTTCGGCGGATATTGAGTGTGAAGGAATTTGTTGTCTACAACAACGCCGTGACGAGATACTCTGCCGAAAATGTCATTACGCAAACAAGAAAACCCCCGCTTTACCGGGGGTTTCTACTGCTGGGGTACCTGGACTCGAACCAAGAACAAATGATAGCGATCTCGGCCGAGTCACTCCCCCGCAACTGGGGCGGAATCCCGCGGATTTCCGCGGTCTTCATGGGATTAAGTGTACGCGCTGGCACGGAGTAGTACGGGCTGATTCTGGTCACGGCTTGGAGTATTTGGTGCGTTTCTGGTCACATCAGGAAGGTCAATCACGCGCCATCGGGATTGCGTGTCGCAGCCAGATTCGCACCACCGCGGTAGCGTGTGGCGGGATGCGGATGCTCGAGACGGCCAGGGCCCCCAAAGAGGCGCTCGCGCAGGGTCTCCCCCTCAACGTACGCCTCACGGAGGCGCCCACGGCGGCGGAGCTCAGGTACGACGAGTTCGATGAAGTCTTGGGCCGTTCCGAAGGAATGGTACTGGCGCAGGTTGATGCCATCGATGCCGACCTCGTCGAGCCAGGACTCGATGGCGTCCGCCACTGCCGCCGGGGTGCCGGAGACGAAGAACAGCTCGTCCCAGGACTCTTTGATGTTGGCTAGGAAATCACCGACGGTCTGATCGAGCGGCAGGTAGGCCGCGCCGGGCGCATCCTGTTTGCCCTCGGCCAGCAAGGCCTCGCGCACCGTGGTTTCTCGTGGGTGCGCGGTGGGGTCGAATGGCAGGCTCGCGTGGGCGAGCCGGCCTTCTACACTCGCCAGATCCCGATAGGCCCGCAGTTTATCTGCGGCCTCTTCTTCGGTGCGGCCCACAACGATGCCGGCCTGCACTATGAACTTGATATCGTCCGCGGACCGACCGTTCGCAACGACGGCATCCCGCATCGCCTGAATACCGGTAAGCACCTTGTCGTAGGTGGGACCTCCCGTGAAGACGACTTCAGCATGCCTGCCGGCGAAGTCGATTCCGGCCTGTGACGCCGTGGCCTGGAACAACACCGGAGTCCTCTGTCGTGAGGGCTCGGACAGGTGCGGTCCGGCCACGGTGAAGTGCGCCCCCACGTGGTTGATGTAGCGCACCTTCGTGGGATCTGAATAGACGTTGTTCTCGGCGTCCCGGATGACCGCGTCGTCGTCCCAGGAACCTTCCCACAGCTTGTAGAGCACGTCGAGGTATTCATCGGCGATCTCGTAACGCAGGTCGTGTGGAATCTCCCCGTCCAGCCCGAAGTTGCGGGCCGCGTTGGGCAGGTAGGAGGTGACGATGTTCCAGCCGACCCTGCCCTTGGTGAGGTGGTCCAAGGTGCTCATACGCCGGGCAAACGCGAAGGGAGGCTCGTAGCTGGTGGAGAATGTCACTCCGAAGCCGAGGTGCTTCGTCACGGCGGCCATGGCGGGGATGACAAGCAGTGGATCGTTGCTGGGAATCTGCAGCCCCTCACGCAGTGCCGTTTCCGTGCCACTGCGGAAGACGTCGTATGCGCCGATCACATCGGCCAGGAAGACGGCGTCGAAACCTCCCGCCTCCAGCATCGTGGCGAGTTCGGTCCAGTAGTCGATGTCGTTGAACCGGTGCCGGTTGTTGTCGGGTAGGCGCCACAGCCCGTGGGTGATGTGGCTCACCGTGTTCATTTCAAAAAGGTTGAGGATCAGCCGTTTGGGGGTGGTCATCCCAGCAGCCTAGGTGCAGTCGGGCCGTCGCAGTCTCCATGAGACGTGCCGCGATAGTCGACGCGACGGCAGGATTCGAACCTGCGAATACCGGAATATGAAACCGGTCCCTTCGGCCGCTTGGGTACGCCGCGATGTCTTCCACGCTAGCCGCGGCCGTACCCATCTGGTGCTTACGTGTCAGGCCCTGACGAAAGATAACGAACTGTGTCGTCCGGTCCGGACAGGCGACCGCGGCACGATCGCAATCGCGCCCCGATTATCCCGTGGGCAGAGAGCATTCCAAGAAGGCGGCCTCAGCCGTTACTGGCGACTCACGGGCTTCCAGCCGAGGGCGGGTGCGATCTCGGTGGCGACCACCGTGAGGATGTGCTTGACCACCTCGAACGGATGGTCGAACGGCAACGCGATGATGAGCTCGTCGGACTCGGCCAGGGCTACATCCGCCGCCAGGAACCGCACGATCTCTTCGGGGGATCCTGCCGGGACTCGGCCGAACTGTGCGCGAAGGTTACCCAAGGACACCGCCCCGGTCGTCTCCTGAGCGGCTTGGCGTTCCTCGTCCCTGGCGATGAGCCAGCCGTAGTCTTCACGGTCCCGGTCGCGGGTGATCGGCAGCACCTGGCGGCTGACCGCGGCGTATGAGGGCCGGTCCGTGACGGCGGCGTGGGCTTCGCGATAACCCCTGATGGCGTCCCGCTGAGCCTCCTCGAAGCTCAGCCCCTCGCCGCTTTCGGTCTGCAATGTTGAGAGCTGCAACCGCAGTCCGCGCGAGCCGGTGCGAATGGCGCTGGACCTACTGCCGGAGCCGTAATACACGCGGTCCCGCAGGGTGGGGCTGTGCGGCAACACGGTCAGCGGTGTGCCTTCGGGTGCGATCTGGAACTCCGCGTCGGCGATCGCGATGGTCTCCCCCTCGACCGCTCGGAAGAACTTCGTCAATTCGGTGTCCACGACGCTCTGCAGGTCACCGTCGATCGGACCGTAAACCCCGCTATAGATCGAGTCCTGCCCGGCGTAACCGGAGCTGAGCCCCAGCTCGAGACGCCCGTTGGTGAGCAGGTCCACGGTCGCGGCGTCCTCGGCGAGTCGGGCGGCGTTCTCGAAGCGCAAGGGGATCACGGCGGTGCCGAGGTGGATATTCTTCGTGCGCGCCCCGGCGGCCGTGAGGAACGGGAGCGGGGACGACAGGTAGTTCTGCAGGTGCCGGTGCCGCACCCATCCGGTGTCGTAACCGAGTTCGTCGGCCAGCTCGAACAACTCCAGACCATCGTTGAGTCCCTGCGAGAACGGACCGCGAGGCCCCTGCCCCACGGCGCCGTGTTCAACGAAGGCCAAGAATCCGAGGCGGAACGGGATGGTCGTACTCATGGCGGTGCTGCCTTCCGGTGTTCGATCAATGGGGTCCTGCGACGGCGACACGGTCACGCGTCGACTCTAGCCGGAGCGTTCAGGGCGGCGAGTGCACGCAATAGCGCGCGGGCCACCTTGTCGTTTTCGCGGAACGAGATCGCGTTGGTGCGCGGGCGGGAGAACGCCCCGACGAACGGGGAATTCGTGTACGGGCCGATCGCGAAGCGGCGCTCGTGCAGGCCGCCGCCGGCATCCACCACCCGGGTGTCTTGCTGGCGCACCAGCAACCGGCCGGTGCTTCCGACGTAGTCGCCGTCGGCCACCACGTGCTCCAGCCCGCCGCCGGAGGCGATCAGGGCGCGCAACAGCTCGTTGTCGCTGCGGGAGACGCTGGTGTCGGGCAGCCGCGCATCCACGAGTGCCGCGGCGGTTACTACCCGGTCCACGTTGGCGCTTCCGGCGCGGAAGAGCCCGGTCGTTTCATCGGCCGTCACCCAGAGATCGCCGCCGAGAAACTCGACCACTCCGGCCTCTGACAGCGCGATCAACTCCTCCAGCCGGTGCCCGGGAGGCCCGCTGGCGATGAAGCTGAAGTAGCCCAACCACCAGCCGTGGATGTCCCTCACCCGGGACCTGGCGCTCCACTTGGGCGAGTCGATGATGTCCGACAGCGTGAACAGGCTGGTCAGCAGCGCCACGAACAGGCCCAGGGTGGCGGAGTGCTCCGGCAGGGTGCGCACGTCGAGGTCGGCGCGGATGTGCTGCCGCAGCGCCTGCTGCAGCTCCTCGGCCGAACCGAAGCGCAGGCCGTGCAGCGGCCGGTCGAACTCGGGCAAAAACAGCCGGTCCACGGGATCAGGCACCGCCTCGGCGACCAGGGCGCGAAAACGGGTGATGTCTAGCTCGATATCGGGCGCATCCGCGCCGAAGTCGACCAGCGGATGGCTGGACCGGCGCGCATCGGCCGACACATGGCTGCCGGCCGCGATTGGCAGGGCGCGCGGGTCGATCGCGGCGAACCGGTCGGCGAATTCGGCCCAGGGCAGGCTCACCCGCTCGGGGTGGCCGGTGAACAGCTCCCGGTAGTACCCCCACAGGCTTTCCTGGGCGATCAGCGGCCAGACCTGGGCGGTGAAGTCCAAGCTCTCGCTCTCGTTTTCCAACCGGGCCGCGGCGGCCGTGGTGAAGAACCGTGGCACCGGTCGGTCGCCCACCAGGGTGGAGCTGATCTTTGACCGGTACGGCACCCCGCGGCGGGAGCCGAGGAACAGGCGCGGCTCGCTGCCGCTGGGCAGGTAGACCAGCCGACCGGTGTCGTCGCGGTCGAACCGGCCGCCGCGACCCTCGGTCAGCAGCACGGTGAGGTCGACGGCGGCGAGGCCGAAACCACGCACGATCACCTTCTCACCGGGCGTGATGGCCGACAGGTTGGCATCCGCGGTGAACGTCGGCGGCAGGTAGACCAGCTCGTTTCGGTCGGCGAAGCCGGCCAGCGCCGAGTGTTCGGGTGCGGGCTGGGAGCCGTTGTGGCCGAGGGAAAAGAGCACGAGGTGTGCCACGATCGAGCTGCCGTCGTCGAGAAGCACCAGCTGGTCACCGCCGGGGAGGTCGTCCACCCGGGCCGCGCGGGCGGGGTGCACCTGAACCGTCACGGAGTCGGCCAGGTCGTCGACGGCGGTGCGGAAGAACCAGTCCAGGTAGAGGCTCTGAAGCCGACGGGTGGGAAAGCTGGATCCGGTCAGCACAGCGATCTCCGCGGCGAGCGCCGCGTCCACTGGGGCGAGCTCGATGGTGCCGGCACGCACCTGGTCGACCCAGTCGATCAGCGATGGGCCCGGCCGCACTGGGCCGTCGATCACCGAGGTCTCGTCGGTGTACATGGTCACGTCGGCAGCCATCGAGTTGAGCTTGAGCAGCGGTGACTGGTCGAACCGCCAGATCCTTCCGGGGCCGGCGGGGAACGGGTCGATGAAATGGAGAAGGAGTGACCGGTCGGTGGGCCATTCGGTGCCGAGATTGGCAGCCAGGCGTTCGAGCACGCCGGCACCGCGGGGCCCGGCGCCGATCACGGCGATTGACAGGGGTGTTTCGGCGGAATCTGGGGCGGTCTGCGCGCTGCTCATGACACAACATTCCCCGGTTCGCCCACAAACGGGGCCGAATATGACCCGCCATGACGCCGTGACGAATTGTGAAGCGAATCGATTGCCGGTCCCCGGCAGAGCCACCTACGTTCGGCTGAAGCGCCAGACCGGCACCGGAGAGACCCCGCAGAGAAAGGACGCACACCATGCCCATCGAATTCCTCGGCATCGCAGCACTCAACAACGGCAGTGAGAGCCAACCGCGCAGCGGTTCCAGTTTCGATCTGGACTACACGCTGCGCCTGGCCCGAGCGCACGAAGACAACGGCTGGGACCGGGTGCTCTTCGCCTATCACTCCGGCTCCCCCGACCCCGCGTCGGTCGCGGCGCTCGTCGCCGCCCGGCTCGACACCCTCAAGATTCTCCTGGCGCACCGTCCCAACGTCTCCTACCCCACCTACGCCGCGAAGGTGGTCGCCACCCTCGACCAGATCAGTGCCGGCCGGGTCAACCTGCACGTCATCACCGGCGGGTCCACCGCCGACCAGGCCGCCGAAGGCGACCACCTCAGCAAGGACGAACGCTACGCCCGCACCGGCGAGTACATCCGCATTCTCAAGCAGGCGTGGACAAGCACCGAAAGATTCAGCTTCGCCGGCAGCCATTACCGGTTCGAGGATTTCGTCAGCGACATCTTCCCCGCGCAGAGTCCCCGCCCGCAGGTCTCCTTCGGCGGTTCCTCCCCCGCCGCCTATGGCATCGGCGCCGCCGAAGCCGACATTTTCGCACTCTGGGGTGAACCGCTGGCCGACACCGCCGAGCAGATTCAGACCATCACGGATGCCGCCCTCGCGTCCGGCCGCACCGAGCGTCCTCGCATCCAGGTGGCGTTCCGTCCCATCATCGCCGCCACCGAGGCCCTCGCCTGGCAGAAGGCCGAGGACATCCTGGGCAGGATCGAACAAAGAGTCGCCTCGACGGCTACCCCCGCCGAGGCCCTGGCCCTGGCTTCGCCGGAGAACGCCGGCTCGCAGCGGCTGCTTCGGATCGCCGAGCAGGGTGACCGGTTCGACAAGGCGCTCTGGACCAAGGCCGGCAAGGCCGCCGGCGGCCGGGGCAACTCCAACGCCCTCGTCGGCACACCCGAGCAGGTCGCCGAAGCGCTGCTGGACTACATCGATCTCGGCGTGGACATCATCTCGGCGCGCGGCTACGACTACGTCGACGACACCATCGACTTCGGCCGCTATGTCATCCCGCTGGTGCGCGCCGAGGTCGCCAAGCGCGACGCGGCTGCCGCTGCCGCTACCAAGGAGGCCCCCCGTGACGCTGCTTGACCGGGGCGATACCGCCACCACCGACGACACATTCGTCTACGTCGGCGCGAACGATCCTCTCGCCCAGCCCGTGCTCACCGAACTGGCCCGGGAGTACGACGAGCGCTATGGCAGCTTCTTCGGCGAGAGCGCCTCTGTAGAGATCCACCGGTACCCGGCCGAGCTCTTCGCCGCACCATCCGGCGCCTTCGTCGTGCTGCTCAGAGATGGCGTGCCGATCGCCGGCGGTGCGTTCAAACGGTTCGATGAGCGCACCTCAGAGCTCAAGCGGATCTGGACCTCGGCTGAGCACCGCCGCCAGGGCCTGGCCCGGCGGGTGGTCGCCGAACTAGAGGATGAATCCCGCCGCCGCGGCTACGACCGGGTATTTCTCACCACCGGGCCGCGACAGCCCGAGGCCAAGGAGCTCTACCTGCGCACGGGCTACACACCGTTGTTCGATCCGTCCAAAAGCCCGGAGGAGGTCATCATCCACGCGTTCGCGAAGAGCCTGGAGTCCTCTCCGCTCGACGTACCCGGCATCACGGCCGCCCACGAGGCGGCGTTGGCCGAACACCGGGCCGCCGACCCCGGATTCGCGATCCCCACAGTCTCCCCGATCGAAAGCGACTGAAACCATGACCGACACCGTGCAACAGGCACCTCCCGCCGTGGTCAACCGTGGCAGCCACCGCGCCGACATCGACTACAGCGCCCTCAAGGTCGTGCACACCCGGCACTACGTGCGCTGGATCTTCGGCGCCCTCGTGCTGTTCGTCGTGCTGCAGTTCCTCTGGAGCCTGGCGACGAACGACCGCTACGGCTGGGACATCGTGGCGAAGTACTTCTTCGCACCGGCCATCCTCCGCGGCCTGGGCCTGACCCTGGCGCTGACCGCCGTGGCCGGCTCGATCGGGTTCCTCCTCGGCACCCTGCTGGCCCTGGCTCGACTGTCGAAGTCGCCCATCCTTAACTCGGTCTCTTGGTCGTTCATCTGGTTCTTCAGGTCGGTGCCACTGCTCGTGCAGGTACTCATCTGGTACAACCTGGGCTACCTCTACCCCCAGCTGGGCCTGGGCATCCCGTTCACCGACACCTACCTGCTCGGCTTTGACACCATCACCTTGATCAGCCAATTCGCGGCCGCCGTGCTCGGGCTGTCGCTCCACCAGGCGGCGTACTCCGCTGAGATCATCCGCGGCGGCATCCTCTCCGTCGACCAGGGCCAGCTCGAAGCCGCCGCAGCGCTGGGACTCCCCCGGCACACCAGGGTGCTGCGCATCATCCTGCCCCAGGCGGCCCGGTCGATCCTGCCCAACGCCTTCAACGAGATCATCGGGCTACTCAAGGGCACCTCGATCGTGTCGGTCATCGCGCTGGGCGAGCTGTTCTACGTGGCCCAGGTGATCTACAACCGCAACCAGCAGGTCATCCCGCTGCTGCTCGTTGCCGTGATCTGGTACATCGTGCTCACCACGGTGCTCAGCATCGGCCAGTTCTACGTGGAGCGGCACTTCGCCCGCGGAGCCGAACGGGTGCTGCCGCCCACCCCGGTCCAGAAGGCCAAGCGCTGGGTGGCCGACCAGTGGGCCCGGCTCGACGACAACGACACCCCCACCGCCCCCACACCGTCCGTCGGTACCGGTATCGACGCCAAATCCGAGAGCTTCCGACTATGAGCGCATCCACCCAGACCGCAGCCACCGGCACCGCAGCCACCGGCACGACGCCGGATGCCAGCACCCGGGGCCTGGTCGAGATCCGGGGCGTCTCCAAGAGCTACTCCGGCCACGAGGTGCTGCACGACGTGAACCTCACGGTGCAGCCGGGCGAAGTTGTGGCGATCCTGGGCCCATCCGGTTCGGGCAAGTCCACTCTGCTGCGCACCATCAACCACCTCGAGAGCGTCGACCGTGGCTGGGTCACGGTCGACGGGCAGCTCATCGGTTACGAACAACGCGGCGAGCGGCTCTTCGAGTTGAAGGAAAAAGAGATCCTCAAACGCCGCACCCAGGTGGGCGTCGTATTCCAGAACTTCAACCTCTTCCCGCACCTCACGGCCGCGGAGAACATCGCCGAAGCCCCGGTCGCCCTCAAACGGGTCAGCAAGTCCGACGGTCGGGAACTGGCCCTCGGGCTGCTGGCCAGGGTAGGCCTCGGCGACAAGGCCGACGCGTACCCGCGTCAGCTCTCCGGCGGGCAGCAGCAGCGGGTCGCGATCGCCAGGGCGCTGGCCCTGGCCCCCAAGGTGCTCCTGTTCGACGAACCCACCTCGGCGCTCGACCCCGAGCTGGTCGGCGAAGTGCTCGACGTCATCCGTGACCTCGCCACCCTCGGCACGACCCTCATCATCGTTACCCACGAGATCGGATTCGCCCGCGAGGTCGCCGACCGCATCGTCTTCATCGACGGCGGGCAGGTGCTCGAAACCGGTACACCCGCGCAGGTCTTCGGTTCGCCGACCCACCCGCGCACCAAGGAATTCCTGGGCAAGGTCCTCTGACCTCCCGGCCACAGCTTGCCCGACGATACCTCGCCGGGCAGAACGCAACGCTCGCCACCCCGGCGAACGTTCATCCCACACAGCGACACCCACAGCACCCGAAAGAGGTTCATCACCATGGCAATCAAGAAGAAGACAGCTGTCCTGATCGGCGGAGTCGCGGCCGTCGCGCTCATCGCCGGTGGAATCACCGCGGCCGTCCTGAGCGGCAACAGCGCTGCGGAAGCCACCCCCGCCGACAGCACGTCGGAAAGCACCGCGGCGGCCGGCGCCGGCGACACCGTCGAATTCAACCTCGGCCCTGACCAGGACCGCATCCGTCTCGACGAGGTGCCCGAGGCCGTCGCCGCCATCAAGGCCAGCGGGTTCGAGCCCATCGAGACCGGCAAGCTCACCGTCGTGGTGAGCCCCTACGTCGCCCCGCTCGGCCTCTACGCCGACGACGACACCACCCTGATCGGCAACGAGACCGATATCGCCCAGCTCATCGCCGATGGCCTGGGCCTCGAGCTCAACCTGCAGCCGGCCGCGTGGGCCGACTGGCCGCTGGGTATCCAGTCGGGCAAGTATGACCTCATCACCTCGAACGTCACCGTCACCGAGGAGCGCAAGGACCTCTACGACTTTGCCAGCTATCGCGAGGACCTGCTCGGTTTCTACGTGAAGTCGGACTCCGAGATCGACTCCATCGAGGAAGCGGAGGATGTCGCGGGCCTCAAGATCATCGTGGGCTCCGGCACCAACCAGGAGAAGATCTTGCAGGCGTGGGATGCGGAAAACATCGCCGCCGGACTCGACCCTGTGGAGTACCAGTACTTCGACGACACTGCAGCGGCGAACCTGGCGCTGCAGTCCGGACGGGCCGACGCGAACTTCGGACCGAACGCGACCGCCGCATACGCCGCCGCCCAGACCGGTGAGACAAAGCTCGTCGGCACGTTCAATGGCGGTTACCCGGCTCACGCGAACATCGCTGCCGGCACCCTCAAGGGCAACGGCCTGATCGAGGGCGTCAACCTGGTGCTCAACGCCGCGATCGACGGCGGCGAGTACGGCGAGGTCCTGGCCCGGTGGGGTTTGACCAGCGAAGCCGTGACCAAGGCAGAGGTCAACCCGCCCGGCCTGCCGCGCGAATAGCTCCCGGCGTCGCAGCTGGTGAGAACGGCGAAGGCCGGGTCGGGGACACTCCCGCCCCGGCCTTCCCGTCATCCCGCCGGTATTCCCCCACCGTCACATTCCGCAATCACTGTCACATTCCGCAACTCTCCCGACCACAATCGTGGTGTGGCGAGACGATGGAATCCCGATCCAGAAACCGAACGGACCCCGTGAGCACTCAGAAACTCGCTTTCCCTGACAGCACGACAGACACCGAGGTGAGCCCGGCCGTCGAGCCGTTCGGCGGCCTCAGCGCCGCCGACTTCAAACTCGCATTCCGAAACCACCCCGCCGGCGTTGCGGTCATCACTGCCGACGCCGGCGACGGTCCCGTTGGCCTCACCGCGACCTCGGTCTTCTCGGTGAGCGCGGAACCACCCCTGTTGGTCTTCTCGCTTTCCGACCTGTCATCGAGTGCGCCCACCATCAACCGTGCGGACACCGTCGTGGTGCACCTGCTCGGTTCCGATCAGCTGAGGATCGCCCAGCTCTGCGCCACGAGCGGCATCGATCGCTTCGCTGACACGACGCTCTGGGACCGGCTGGACACGGGCGAACCGTATTTCCCGGGCGCTCACGCGTGGATCCGGGGGCGGGTGATCAACCGGATGTCCGCCGGCAGTTCTACTGTGGTCGCCGTACACGCCCTGGACGCCGAGATCACCGAAGATGCCGCGGCATCCGCCCCGCTCGTCTACCACAATCGCAGCTGGCACCACCTGGGCGAGCACTCAACCATCACCACCTGACCACAAACCCGCCACCCCCGGCTGGATAACCCGATTGTGAAGGACGTCCCCATGACAGTGCTTGAAGAAGTTCTCTCCGCCAACGGCGCCTACGCCGACACGTTCGGTGCCAAGTCCGAACTTGCACTCCCGCCGGCCCGGGGCTTCGCGATCCTCACTTGCATGGACGCGCGACTCGACCCGGCCAAATATGCCGGGCTGAGCGAAGGCGATGCCCACGTTATTCGCAATGCCGGCGGGCGCGCCTCGGACGACGCTATTCGCTCGTTGGTCATCTCTTACAAGCTGTTGGGCACCAAAGAGTGGTTCGTCATCCACCACACCAACTGCGGCATGGAGTTCTTCACCGACGAGGTGATCCGTGGTCTCCTGGCCAACAGCCTGGAGACCGCAGCGCTGGGCGAAGACGGGTTCTACGAAGTCGGGTCCGGCCCCGGCTCCGCAGAGGCGAAGAACATCGCGTGGTTGACGATCGCCGATCAGGCCTTGAGCGTGCTCGAGGACGTCGAGCGCATCAAGGCACACCCGCTCGTTCCGGCCGGCATCCCGGTGTACGGCTTCATCTACGACGTGGCGACCGGGCGACTCGTCGAGGTCCCGGCGGCCACGGCCGCCGGTGCGGTGCGCTGAGGTCGAGCCACCACCTCACGACAAGAGCCCGACCGGAGCGTGCGCTCCGGTCGGGCTTTTCGTATGCCTGACTTCGGTGGGTTACGACTCGGTTCCCGGCGTCACGGTCTGCCCGGCGGCCTTCCAGGCGTCGAAGCCGCCGTCCACGTGGGCAACAGCGGTGTGACCGTGCTCGACCAGCCAATCAGCGACGGGCTGTGAGCCGACCACACTGCCGCAGACCACCACGATGGGGTCTTCCTCGGAGTGCACCTGCGCGAGCCGTTCGGGCGAGTCCGCCCCGAACAACTCCGGCAGGCGTTCCCGGTCCACCACGATCGCGCCTGCGATTCCGCCGACCCGTTCTCGGGTGGGTTGGCTGCGCACATCGATGAGTACGGCGCCGTCCCGCACCCAGTCGGCTCCCTCCGCGGCGGTCACGAGCTTCGGCTCGGTCGTGTCAGTGGTGGTGTTGGTGATGTCGGTCATGCGGGTTCTCCAGGTTTGGTCGGGGTGAGGCGGGTATCGGCGGGTGGCTGCGGGTCAGACGGGCAGGCCGAGGGTTTGGCGCAGGGTCGCACCGGGCTCGTAGTCGGTGCGGTAAACGCCACGTTCCTGCAGCTCGGGGATCACGTGGTCGACGAACTCGTCGAGCCCGGTGGGATTGGTGCTGCCCACGATCACGAAGCCGTCGGAGGCGTCCTCCTGCACGTAGCGGTTGATGGTCTCCGCGACCTGCACTGGAGTGCCCACGAAGGTGTGCTTCGCAGCGAAGCGGATGACCAGATCGCGGATGCTGAGACCCTCGGCCTCGGCCAACTCACGCCAGCCCTTCGCGATGACGGCCGGGTCGGCGCCGTGTCTCACCCGGCCGCGGGTGACGCCCTCGTCGCTGGTGACCGGGTCGATGTCCGGGAGCGGACCGTCCGGATCGTAGCCGCCCAGGTCGGTACCCCAGACCTGTTCGAGGAATGCGATCGCGGTCTGCGGGCTCACCTGCAGCAGCGCAGTCTCGCGGGACCGTTCCCTGGCATCCGCTTCGGTGTCGCCGAGGATGAAGGTGGCCGCCGGCAGGATCTTGAGCGAATCCCGGTGGCGCCCGACGGCCGCCAGGCGGCCCTTCACATCGCTGTAGAACGCCTGGCCGTCTTCGAACCCCGAGTGCAACGAGAAGATCACCTCGGCGGTGCGCGAGGCGAAGTCACGGCCATCGGCGGAGTCGCCGGCCTGCACGATCACCGGGCTGCCCTGCGGGGACCGCGGAAGCGTGGCGAACCCGGTCACGTCGAACTGCGGGCCGTGGTGGTCGACGTGGCCGAGCGCGTCGGCGGCGAGGAACTCGCCGGTAGCCTTGTCGGCGGTGATCGCATCCGGGGCCCACGCATCCCAAAGTCGACGGGCGACCTCAACGAACTCCTCGGCCCTGGTGTACCGGTCGCCCCGGTCGAGGTAGGCGCCCCGGCGGAAGTTCTCGCCGTGGAAGGCGTCGGAGGTGGTCACGATGTTCCAGCCGGCCCGGCCCAGGCTGATCTGGTCGAGACTGGCCAGCTGCCGGGCGAGCTCGTAGGGCTCGTTGAACGTGGTGCTCAAGGTGCCGACCAGGCCGATGTGCTCGGTGACCGCGGCGATACCGGCCAGCACCGCGAGGGTGTTCGGACGGCCCACCACGTCGAGGTCGTGGATGAGTCCCTTGTGCTCGCGCAGCCGAAGGCCCTCTGCGAGGAAGAGGAAGTCGAACTTGCCGCGCTCGGCGTTCTGGGCGAAGTGCCGGAACGAAGAGAAGGCGATCTGACTGGCTTGGTTGCTGTCGCGCCAGACCGTGGTGTTGTTGACGCCGGGAAAGTGTGCGGCGAGGTGAACCTGCTTGATCGGGCGCTCGGTGCGGGTGGGTGCGGTGGTCGCGGAGGTGAGGGTCATGAGCGCGCGCTTCCGATCAGGTCGTTTGCAGTGGGTTGCGGTGTGGCGTATCTGTTCTCCGGCACGCCGAGGCCGAGCCGGGCGCGTAACGTCGCGGCGTCGGCGGGCCGGTCAAGCACCCCGGCGGCGGCGAGCAGGGGCACCACCTCCGTGCTGATCCGCACCAGGTCGGCGGGCAGCCTGGCCGGCCGCAGTCGCACCCCGTCGAGGCCTGCGGCCTGCCAGGCAAGCAGTTGCGCCGCGACATTCGCTGCGGTGTCGGCGAGGATCACGGTGTCCGAGGTGTACGTCGCCTTGTGCACGGCATCGAGGCGGGCGAGCACCGCCTGGGCCTCCTCCCGGCTGTCTTCGATGAGGACCACGGCCTCCGACCAGACCCGCAGCGGTTCGGGGGCGGTGCGGATGACGACTTTCGCTGCATCCGCTAGTTCACCGAGTATTCGGCCCAGGTGCGCATCGTCCTTTGGCGTGATGCCCACGATGTCAGCAGCCGCGGTGGCCAGCTCATACGGCACCTTCTGGTGCGCGAGGGCGAAGACCACCGGCTGGCCCTGCGGCGGGCGCGGCGTGATGGACGGCCCCTTCACAGTGAAGCTGTCGCCGGCGAAGTCGATGTAGTGCACCTTGTCCCGGTCGAGGAACCGGCCGGTCGGCACGTCTCGGATCACGGCGTGGTCTTCCCAGCTGTCCCAGAGCCGTCGGGCCACCTCCACGGTGTCGGCGGCCTCTCCGAAGAGCTCCTCGATCAGCGCTGTCTGAGCCGGGTCGGTGCCGGCAACGACCGCGGCGGGGTCGAGCGCAAGAAAACTACGACGACCGACGTGCGCGGCCTCGTGCGCCCGGCCGGACACCTGCACGCGCCAGCCGCCCCAGCCCTCGCTCACGTAGTCCAGGGTCGCGGTGGCCGTTCCCACATGGAACGGTTCGGTGTGCGTGGTCGTCACGGTGGGCACCAGGCCGATGCGCGTGGTGTGCGGGGCGATCGCGGTGGCCAGCAGCAGGGCGTCAAGGCGGCCGCGTACCTCGTCGCGGCGATCGTCCACGCCGCCGAATCCGGCGCTCTGCAGCCCGAAGGCGTCCTCGAAGGTCACCAGGTCGATGCCGGCTGACTCGGCGATCTGCACCAGGTCCACCCAGTAGGCAAGGTCAAAGAGCTCGTCGGGGCGCGCATCCGGTTCGCGCCAGGCGGCCGGGTGCCAGCCTGCCCCGTCGAGGGCGATGCCGAGGTGGAACCGTGCGGTCATGATGCTGTCCTTTCGAGTGCTTAGGGCGCTTGGGCTTCCCACGCTAGGCACGCCGCGGGGCCGGGCCGCTGCCGCCAGGTAACACGAGGTCACGAGCGCAATGCCGGGTAACAATGCCGACTCCGGATTGACCTCGCTGCCTAGCCTGTGTCCAGCCCACCTTCCGCTCCTTCACGAGAAAGTTGCCGACCTTGACCCGATACATCACACGCCGCCTGGCTCAGGCAGTCGGGGTGCTGTGGGCGGCCTACACCGTCTCGTTCCTCGTGCTCTACGCCCTGCCGGGCGACCCGGCCAAGCTGATCGCCGGACCCGACGCCACCGACATCACCCCGGCCCAATTGGATGCCCTGCGCGCCGAGTTCGGTCTCGACAAGCCGCTGATCGTGCAGTACTTCGACCGGCTGCTGAGCCTGGTGCGCGGCGAGCTGGGCCAGTCGCTGCCCACCGGCCGCCCGGTCTCCGAGCTGATCGGCGAGGCACTGCCGTCCACGATCCAAATCGCTGCTCTCGGCTTGTTGCTCGCGATCGTCTTCGGCGCCGGACTCGCAATTCTCGCCACTTTCAGCCGCAACCGGGCGCTCAGCCGCCTGCTGCTGGCGCTGCCCCCGCTGGGCGTGGCGATTCCGGGGTTCTGGTTCGCCCTGCTGCTCATCCAGTGGTTCTCCTTCGGCCTCCCGTTGTTCCCGGCCGTGGGTAACGTCGGCTTCGCCTCTACCGTGTTGCCGGCCATCACCCTGGCCCTGCCGACCGGCGCGACCATCGCACAACTGCTCTCTAAAAGCCTCGCCAATACGCTCCGGGAGCCGTATATCGACACCGTGCGAGCCAAGGGTGCCGGGCCCGCCCGGGTGCACTTCCGGCATGCATTGCGGAATGCGGCCCTCCCCGCTCTCACCGTGACCGGCCTCATCGTGGGCCAGCTCCTCTCGGGCACCGTCGTGGCCGAGACCGTGTTCTCCCGACCAGGCCTCGGCCGCGTGACGGCGACCGCTGTCGCCCAGCAGGACATCCCGTTGGTACAGGGCATCGTGCTTTTCGCCGCCGCGGTCTTCGTGGTCACCAACCTGCTCGTCGACCTCATCTACCCGATCCTCGACCCCCGAATCGTGATCGGCCGCCCGCGGGTGGCCCGCGTGCAGACCGGAGTGCCCGCATGACCCGCGCCGACGCCACCACCACCGACACTTTCGTCGCCACGGCCGGCAACAGGTTCGCGGATGCCGTCGCCAGCCGTCGGCGCGCGCCCGGCGGCTCCGCCCGCGGCACTGCCGGCCGCCTGGGCCGGCTGCTCCGGCGAATCCGCCGCCACCCCGGCACCGTGCTCGCCGTCGTCTGGCTTGCCCTGGTGCTGATTTCCACCGTGGCGCCGGGCCTGTTCACCGGCCAGGATCCGATCGACGGAGTACCGGCCGAGAAGCTCACCGGTCCGTCGACCGACCACTGGTTTGGCACCGACCAACTCGGCCGCGACCTTTTCACTCGCGTGGTCTACGGCAGTGCCCTCACCCTGCAGGCTGCGCTCATCGCGGTTGGTATCGGCCTGCTCCTCGGCTCGCTGCTCGGACTGCTGGCCGGATTCATCGGCCGGTGGGTGGATGACGTGATCATGCGCATCAGCGACGTGCTGCTCTCGATTCCCGCCCTGCTGCTCTCGCTGGCACTGATCACGGTGCTCGGTTTCGGCACCGTGAACGTCGCCATCGCCGTTGGCCTCGGCAGCGTGGCGGCGGTATCGCGCATCATGCGCTCCGAGGTGATCCGGGTGCGAAACGCGGTGTACGTGGAGGCGGCCCTCGCCTCGGGTAACCGCTGGACGCGGGTGCTGTTCCGGCATGTGCTGCCGAACTCGGCCGGTCCGGTGATGGTGCTCGCCGCATTGGAGTTCGGCACGGCGATCCTTGCGATCTCGGCGCTGAGCTTCCTCGGCTACGGTGCCCAACCTCCCGCGCCGGAGTGGGGCTCGTTGGTTTCGACCGGCCGCAACTTCCTCACCACCGCCTGGTGGCTCACCACCCTGCCCGGCATCGTGATCGCCCTCACCGTGCTGGCCGCCAACGCGATCTCCCGGGCGCTCGACTCCGACGAAAGGCGCAGCAGATGAGCCACTCCCTTCCCTCTCCCCATCCGGAAGTCCCGGTGCTCGACATCGAGAGCCTCGCCGTTCAGTACCGCACCGCTGCCGGCACCGTCGATGCCGTGCGAGACGTGAGTCTCCGCATCGAACGCGGCGAGCGCGTCGCGATCGTCGGCGAGTCAGGCTCGGGAAAGTCCACCACGGCTCACGCGATCGTTCAGCTGCTCGCACGGCAGGCGCAGATCGTGCGCGGCAGCATCCGGTTCAACGGAACGGAACTGGTCGGTGCCGACCAGAAGGACCTGCGCGCCGTGCGTGGGCACCGTATCGGCCTGGTGCCGCAGGACCCGACGGTGTCACTGAACCCGGTGAAGCGAATCGGCACCCAGGTGGCCGAGGTACTGATCATCCACGGCCTCGCCGACCGCAAGACCGCCGAGACGGCCGCCGTCGAAGCGCTCCGCCGGGCCGGCCTGCCCGAACCCGAACTGCGCGCGGCCCAGTACCCGCACGAGCTCTCTGGCGGCATGCGTCAGCGGGTGCTGATCGCGATCGCGATCATCGGCGGCCCGGACCTGATCATCGCCGACGAACCCACCAGCGCCCTCGACGTGACCGTTCAGCGTCAGATCCTCGACCACATCGACGAGCTCGCCGCCGAGACCGGCATGAGTGTGCTGCTGATCACGCACGACCTCGGCATTGCCGCCGACCGGGCCGACCGCATCGTGGTGATGAGCGAGGGTGTCGTGGTGGAACAGGGCACCCCGGCCGAGGTTCTCGGTGCACCCCGTCACCCGTATACGCAGGCATTGATCGCCGCGGC
The DNA here is from genome assembly GCF_001679725.1 of Cryobacterium arcticum. Lineage (NCBI taxonomy): Bacteria > Bacillati > Actinomycetota > Actinomycetes > Micrococcales > Microbacteriaceae > Cryobacterium > Cryobacterium arcticum. The sequence continues at coordinate 2,488,953 of NZ_CP016282.1, forward strand.
GCCCAGCCTGAACGCGGCCGGCGACGTGGACCGTGAGCTCCAGCCGCTCGCCGAGGACATCCGGGCCCGCGTCTTCGGCGGCGCGCCCGGCGACCCGTTCACGGTGCGCGACCGGCCCGCAGCGGCCAGCGGTTTCGACGAGCACGCCGGCGACGTGCTCGTCCTGAACGACCTGGTCAAGGACTTCCCTGGTCCCCGCGGGGCAGCCGCCAACCGTGCGGTGGACCGGGTGAGCTTCACAGTGCCCCGCGGGCAGACCTTTGCCCTGGTCGGCGAGTCCGGGTCGGGTAAGACCACCACCGCGCGCCTGGCCCTGCGCCTCGACGACGCCACCAGCGGTCAGGTGCTCTTCGACGGCCGCGACATCACCACCTCCCGCGGCCGGGACCTGCGCGAACTGCGCCGGCGCATCCAGCTGGTGCACCAGAACCCGTACGCATCACTGAATCCGCGCCTGACCATCGGCCAGATCATCACCGACCCGCTGACCGCACACGGGTTGGGCAGCGGGGCCGAACGCCGGACCCGCGCCGCCGAGCTCGTGGACGTCGTCGCACTGCCGGCCACGGTACTGGGCCGCCGCCCAGCGGAGCTCTCCGGCGGGCAGCGCCAACGGGTGGCGATCGCCCGGGCCCTGGCCGTGAACCCGGAACTGCTGGTGCTCGACGAACCGGTCTCGGCGCTCGACGTCTCCATCCAGGCCCAGATCCTCGGCTTGCTCGCGAGTCTGCAGCAGTCGTTGGGCCTGAGCTACCTCTTTATCTCCCACGACCTCGCCGTGGTGCGCCAGATCGCCCACCGAGTCGGCGTCATGCGTCTCGGCGAACTCGTCGAGGTCGGCGATGTGGCACAGGTATTCCGGTCTCCGCGGCACGAGTACACCCGTGCACTGCTCGACGCGATCCCTGGCCGGCGTACGCCGCTGGCCACCTCCTAACCTGTCCGACCCAACGTTCCACAGCACCCACACCCAACCCAACCCAGGAGTACTTCCATGACCAGCAAAAACTGGGGGCGAACCGCCCTTCTCGGCACAGCGTTCGCCCTCACCATCGTCCTCAGCGCCTGCTCGGCGTCCAGCACAGCATCCGACCCCGCCGCGGGCACGGATGCCGACCCGGTGGTGGGCGGCGACCTCACCTTCGCCATCGCCAACGACCCCATCTCGCTCAACCCCTCCGGCACTGGAGCGGGCAACGACACCTGGTACGTCACCCGCCAGCTGGTCGACTCACTGCTGTATCAGAACCCCGACACCAACGAACTTGAGCCGTGGCTCGCCACCAGCTGGGAGGCCAACGCCGACGCCACCGTCTTCACCTTCACACTCCGCGACGACGTCACCTTCTCCGACGGCACCCCGTTCACCGCCGCCGACGTGAAAGCCACCTTCGACGACATCATCGCCGCAGGCCCCAAGAGTCAGGCCGTGAGCTCCTTCGTGGGATACCAGGCCACCACCGTGATCGACGAGCATACCGTCGAGGTGTCCTTCAGCAGCCCGAATGCCGCCTTCCCCAACTCCACCTCGTCGGTACCGCTCGGCATCGTCGGCGCCGCCACCCTCGCCGTGCCCTACGACGACAGGGCCTCCGGTGACGCCGTTGTCGGCACCGGGCCGTTCCTACTCGGCAACTACACCAAAGACGTGGAGACCGTGCTCGAGCGCCGCGACGGCTACGCGTGGAGTCCTGCCTCCCGCGGGCTCGACGGTGAGGCCTACCTCGACAGCGTCACCTTCCAGGTGGTGCCGGAACCCGCCGTGCGTACCGGCAGCCTCACCTCCGGGCAGGTCGATGTGATCGGCGGCGTGCAGCCGGTCGATGTGGACACCCTCACCGCGAGCAGCTTTCCCTTGGTCAGCCGCGGCAATCCCGGCGTCAGCTTCGGCGAGTACTTCAACCTGTCCCGGCCGATCGTCTCCGACATCGCCGTGCGCGAGGCCATCGCCCGAGCCACCAACGCCGCCGAGATCCGCGACACCTCGCTGAACGACGAGTTCAACGTGGGCACCAGCATCCTCGCTGCCACCACGCCCGGGTACGCCGACGAATCGTCGTACTTCGAGTTCGACCCCGACGAATCAGCCAAGTTGCTCGACGGTGCCGGCTGGGAACTCGGTGCCGATGGCATCCGGGAAAAGGATGGCACCCGACTCTCCCTGGTGGTGAACTGGATCACCAACTTCGGACCGAACCAGACCTCGCTCGAGCTGCTGCAACAGCAGCTCAAGGACGTGGGCATCAAGCTCACCCTGCAGGGCGGTGACGTACCGTCATTCCTCGAGAAGCAGACCAGCGGGGACTTCGACATCTCCTGGCAGAACCTCTCCCGCGCCGACGGCGACGTGCTGCGCACCACCTTCTCCAGCGCGGCGGCCAACACCCTGCGTGTCGACGACCCCACCCTTGAGGCTCTGCTGCAGGAGCAGCTGGCTACCGGCGATCAGTCCGCGCGCGCCACCGTGCTCGCCGATGCGCAGGAGCGGATCGCCTCGCAGTACTACCAGATCCCGGTGCACGAGCTCACCTCGATCCTGGGCACCCAGCCCACGGTGAACGGTGTGACGCTGGGCGCGGACTCCCGCCTCGAGCAGCTCACTGGAGCCTGGAAGAGCGCCAGCTAGCACCCCGCCCCTAGCAAGAGCGGCCGTGTGGTGGCCTCGGCCCAGCCGAGGCAGCCATACGGCCGCTTTTGCGTTGCCATTCTCGCCATCACGAACGGAGAGTCCATGACGACGGATACCCACACCCGCAACCAACGACGGCGGCGGCTCGCCCTGCTGTGCTGCCTCGGCGCCGGCTTCGGCACCCTGGTGGATGCCTCCGTGATCACGTACACGGTGCCCTACCTGGGCTCAGAGCTGCAGGCCGAGACCAACGGGGTGCAGTGGTTCCTGGCCGCGTACTCGCTGAGCTTCGGGCTGGGGCTCGTGCCCGGCGGACGGCTCGGCGACGCCTACGGGCGCCGGGGCCTGTTCCTGCTGGGCTTGGCCGTGTTCGTGCTCGGCGCCGTCGCCTCAGGCTTCGCACCGACGATCTGGATCGCCGTCGCCGGCCAGCTGGTGCAGGGCGTCGGCGCGGGCCTGATCAGCGCCCAGGTTCTCGGCATCATCCAGGACGAGTTCGCCGGGACCGGCCGGGTACGGGCCCTGGCGCTGTACTCGATGGCCGGGGCCGCCGCGGCGATCCTCGGGCCAGTGGCCAGCGGAATCGTGCTGACCGCACTGCCGGACGCTCTGGCCTGGAGGGCCGTCGTGCTGCTGAGCGTTCCACCGGTTCTGGTCACCGTCATCCTGGCGGTGTTCCTGCGGCCCGCGGAGCAGAGCAGGGCTCGCCGGCCCGACCTGGACCTGCCCGGCATCGCCCTGCTGGCGGCCATCGTGGTGCTCGTCACGCTGCCCGTGATCGACCCGGGAGTCACGGGCGGCGTCCTCGTCGCCGTTGTGGCCGCGGTACTGCTCCTCCTGGCCACGCTTGTGCTGTGGGAACGCCGCTACGCCGGCACCGGCAAGACACCGCTGTTCGTGCCCGCCCTGATGCGTTCCAACGGTTTCGTCGCCGGCAACATCGTCGCGTTGCTCTGGTTCGGTGCCGTCGTCGCGCACATCGGCATCGTCACGATCTTCCTACTGCAGGGCCAGAGCCTCTCGCCGCTGCTCGTCGCCGCGGTACTGGTGCCGAGCGCGGTCGCGCGACTGGCCGCCTCCGCCTTCAGCTCCCGGTTGTTCGCCCGGCTCGGACCGGCGAGCGTGACGATCGGTCTGGCCGTGCAGGTGGTGGCCCTTGCGGTGCTCTGCCTGGCCACGGTCTGGCTCTCCGGCCCGACACTGTTGACGGTGATCGTGGTGACAGAGATCGCCGCCGGGCTCACCGCCGGCCTGGTGGAACCGCCGCTGCGCGCGATCACCCTGGGCTTCGCAGCGCATGCGGTCCGGGGCGTCGCCGCCTCATTCCTGCAGCTCACCCAGCGTCTCTCGGCCACGTTCTGCGTGGCCCTGGCGACCGGGCTCCTCCTGGGCACGGCCGGCGCGCGGCCAACAGAGGTGGGCCTGCGCTCCGGTCTGCTGGTATGTCTGAGCTTGCTCATCGTGGCCACCATCGTGAGCCGGCTCTGGCTGGAGCCGACCCACCGGCCACGGGCGCCACGTTAGCCGGCTCCATGGCGACTCTTCCGCCAAGAGCGGGCAACGCGCCGTTTCGCGGGTAGCACGCCACCCGCGAAACGGCGCAGCACGCGCGAACCTCGCGCGGGCCCTCGACCGGGCGAGCCGACCGGCCGGCGAGGGTCAGGCGGGGGTGCCCGCGTGCAGCCGGGGACGCGAGGTCGCCGAAACCGCTCCCGCCGCATCCGTCACCTGGGCGCCGGCGAAGGCCGGCCGGGCGCCGTAGGGGTCGTCCTCGCCCCACAGTGTGGTGGGAGCCTCACGGCGCACCGTGGGGATCACTTCGGTGGCGAACCGTTCGAGGATCTCCAGCTGCTGTTCGAACGGCACCGTGGTGGGCAGGCTGATCGACTGGAGGTCGTGCCGGAACAGCTGGTGGTACGAGAGGATCTTGTCGATCACCTGCTGCGGACTGCCCACCAGCGCAGGTCCCTCCGCGACGGCGTGGTCGATATCGCGGAACGGGGTGTTGTTCCCCGGAACATGCGTCGCGGCGACGATGGCCTCATAGACCGGGCCGTACTGCTCCTTGGCCTGCTGGGTGGTATCGGCGATGAAGGTACTGCCGGACCCGGAGCCCACGTAGGCGAACCGAAGGTCGTGCCCGTGCCGTGCGTACTCGTCGCGGTAGTGCTCGATCAGCACCGAGTAGTTCTGCCGGGGCTGGATGGCGTTGGCGGTGAAGAGCGGGTCGCCCCACTTGGCGGCGAGCGCCGCGGAGGCCAGCGTGGTCGCCGAACCGTGCCACACCCGCGGGGCGCCGGCGTACGGGCGGGGCAGGGTGGTGATGTCGTTCACGGGCGGCCGGAACTCACCCGACCAGGTCACCCCAGTCTCCCGCCACAGCCGGTGCAGCAGCTCGTACTTCTCAGCCACGAGTTCCCACTGGTCTTCCACGTGCAGACCGAAGAGCGGGAAGTGCTTGGCCTCGTTGCCCTTGCCGATGGTTAGCTCCAACCGTCCGCGGGAGATCTGGTCGATGGTGGCGTAGTCTTCGGCCACCCGGATCGGGTCGAGCAGCGAGAGCACCGTCACGCCCGACTGCAGTCGGATGCGTGAGGTCGTGGCCGCGATCGCGCCGAGCAGCACCGTCGGCGCGGACGATAGGAACCGGCCGGCGTGCCGCTCCCCCACCGAGTAGGCGTCGAAGCCGAGTTCCTCGGCCCGGCGGGCCACCTGGATGGTCTGCGCGAACCGGTCGCTGGGCGACACGATCCGTCCGGTAACCGGGTTGGTGAGGTACGGAATGATGTCGAGGACCTGGAACTTCACGGCCGGATCAGAGCTCCACGGTGATGCGGTCCAGCGGCGTCTTCTCGCCCGCCTCGATGCCGATCGGCAACCGGTTTTCTGCCGGCGGTAGCGGGCAGGTGGCGTAGTCGGTGTAGGCACAGGGCAGGTTCACGGCCCGGTTGAAGTCGATGCTGGTGACGCCGGATGCGTCCGGCGCAGCGACGGACACCGTGCGGTTGGCTGCGTAGGTGGTGATGCCGCTCGTGGCGTCGGTGAACAGCACCAGGAAGCTGCCCGGCACGTAGCCGTTGAAAACCGTGAGCCGGAAAGTCTCACCGCGCAACTCGAACTCGATCTCGCCGGGCGCCTCATACACGTGCTGAAGGCCCTCGACGGAGGCTCCCACGGTCACCTCACGCGGCGTCTCGAACGGCAGGTATCGCGCGTCAACGACCCAGCGCGGGTTCGGCAGGTAGGTAGGAGTGCCCTGGTACGCCGCCCGGAAGGCGGTGTCGGGATGCCTGGGACGCACCACGATGTGGCCACCGCGCTTGGCGACTTCGATCACGGCGTTACCGGCGATGGCGTTCAAGCCCGCTCGTTCGGCGATCGGCCCGAAGGCGTGGCGTCCGGTGAGCGGCCCGGCGTCGAGACCGAGCTCCTCTCCCTCTGCCAGGTCGACGACAGGCCCGGCAGCGGTGGCCGACCAGGCGCCGGGCGCATCCTCGAATCGCTGCGGCTCCTCCGTGAGGAAGTGCAGTCCGGTGATGGCCAGGAAGCCGTGCTCGGATGCGCGCTGTTTCTCGTGCCCGGCGTGCCAGGCCTCCCAGTCGCTGCCGAAGGCGGCCCGGTCGGTGGCCGCGGAATCCGTCGCTGGCGTGATCCTGGGGTTGCGTGTCGTCTCTGTGCTCATGACAGCACGCTACGGTCGGCACAAACACAGACAGCTGCGGATGTGCCCTTCAGCGTCACACACGCAACACACCGTAACGATGCTTGCGTTCTGGCTACACGGTAGGCAGCGGGTGCAGCGCGAAACTGTACACAAAGGGCGCAATCTCATCGGGTGTCCCCGGGCCGCCGAGACCATCGGGAGTGCGGTCGTAGTGACGCTGGAATCCGACCCGTTCGTAGAGCCGCTGGGCCGGGAGGTTCAGCGAGCCGGTGTCCAGAACCACGGCATCGACGCCCCACCGGGTGGCCTCATCCAGGGCGGCGCGAACGAGGGTCTCGCCGATGCCGCGTCCCCGGGCTCCTGGGTCTACGGCAATCAGTCGCAACTCGGCCTCGCCGGCTTGCGCCAGCCGGCTACCGGCCTCGCCGGCGCGCAGCAGGCTGGCGGTACCGAGCAGCGACACCCCGGGGACGTCGGCACCGCGCTGATCGGGACTGCCTACGTCGGAACTGCCCTCGTCGACAGCCACCAGCAGGGCTCCCGCCGCCGCCCGGCCGGCGGAGTCCCGCACCAGTGCGGTGCGGGCCGCCGAAACCGGGAAATGCCCGTACGGACCGTTGCGGAAGCCGAGTTCGACGAGGTCGGCCACCCGGTCGAACTCATGTGGAGCGGCCGCTCGCACGAGCACTGCCCCCACGACCGGCCCGCTCATGCGCCGGCGACGGCGGGTACCGCCGGGTATGCCTCGGCGAGCAGACCCGCCAGGTAGGCCACGATCGCGCCGGGTCCGCTCTCCGGGGCAGCCGCCTCGATCTGTGCGTTGTAGTTGGTGTTGGTGTTCACGTCGTAGGTCACCAGGCGGCCGTCGGCGGTTTCGATGAACTCGATTCCGGCGATCTCGATGCCCTCCGCGCGGAGGAACGCCCGGTACCGGTCGATGATCGGGTGCTTCTCAAAGCCCTCGCGCAGGGCGAAGATCTGCTGCCCGGCCTCGGGCAGGATGGTGGCGCCGGGCGGCATCAGCAGCGCGCCGGTGCTCGGGTCGATGGCGCAGGCATCCGCAGGGCAGAGCTGGTAGCCGCCGCGGGCGGTATCGGCGGTGATCGCGTAGACGAACTCGTCGCCCACGATCTCCACCCGGGTCACCTGGGGCGTCGCCGCCACCACGAACTCCTGCAACAGCGAGATACCGTCCTCCGGCTCCTCGTACAGGCCGGCGTCGATGGCCGCGGCCAGCTCGGCGGCGCTGTCGAACTTCTGCACGCCCAGGCCCTTGCCGCCCTGATTGTGCTTGGTGATGAACGGGGTCGCGAAGTCCTGCGCGGCCTCGACGAGCAGGTGGGTGCCGACAACCACACGGGTGCGCGGCACGTCGAAGCCCTGCGCGCGCAGCCGGGTGAGCTGGTCGACCTTGCTCATCTCGAGCTCGATGGTGCGCCGGCCGTTCACGGTGCGGGCGCCGTAAGCGTCCAGCCAGTTGAGCACGCTGCGGGTGTAGTCCTTCGACAGGCCGTGCCCGCGGGTGTGGGCGGATGCGCTGATACGCGACCAGAAGATCCCCGCCGGCGGTGCCTCGTCCAGGTCGAGCACCCCGTCCACGAGCAGCCATTCCCGATACGGCACCCCGGCCGCCTCGAACGCTGCCTGGAACGGACCGAACCAGTCCGGGTTCTCGTGCAGGACATGGATCATCGGGAATTCACGCGGACTCATGAGAAATAGCCTTCCACATCGAGCACTCCTCCGGCAGCGGCGAAGTCGGCCGCGACCGCCCTGCGCAGGTCTTCGTCGAACAGGAAATCGGCCGCGGTGAGCGCCAAACCGTCGGCACCGTCTCGCACGGCCAGGTCGCCGTCGGGCCCCTGGGCGTAGTCGGCGAACTCCAGCGTGTGCAGTGAAATTCTCGGCGGGCTCACCCGGATGACCGGATGGATGGCGGGCACCCGCGCGGAGACATTGCCGAAGTCGGTGGATGCGGCGAGCTCGCTGGGCACGACGGCCGTGGTGAGCACGGTGCGACCGAGCTCGGCCTGGCGCACCGCCCAGCGCGCGGTCAACGGCTGGTTGAACCGGATCGGCAGCGAGTATGGCGACGGATCCCAGAGCACCTCGACGGTGGTACCGGTGGACAGGGCGCTGCCCCGGGCGATGTCCTCCACCCGTTCGCTGAGATCTTTGAGGGTCTCCACCGCCGGCGAGCGCAGGTAGTACTCGAGCTCGGCGAACGCAGGCACGATGTTGGGCCGGTCCCCACCTGCCAGCACCACCCCGTGGATACGATCCCCCGGGGGAAGGTGCTGGCGCAAGAACCCGACGGCCTGGTAATTCAGGGCCACCGCGTCGAGAGCATTGCGGCCCATGAACGGACTCGCCGAGGCGTGCGCGGCCACCCCGGTGTAACGCACTCGCACGATCCGACGGCCGATGAACGGGTGGTCTGCAGCGTCGTACCCGAAGGGGTGCACCATGATCGCCGCATCCACCAGGTCGAACGCACCAGCCCTGGCGAGCAGTTCCTTGCCGTTGCCGCCCTCCTCGGCCGGGGTGCCGAGCAGCACCACCCGGCCGGGCAACTGATCGGCCACCGTCGCCAACGCCAAGAAGGCGCCGACCGCCGCGGCGGCGATGATGTTGTGTCCACAGCCGTGGCCGATGCCCGGCAGAGCGTCGTACTCGGCGAGGATCGCCACCGTGGGCCCCGCTGGGTCCCCGATCTCGGCTTCGAACGCGGTGGGTAGCCCGTAGGCGCCGCCTCGGGATTCGATGCCGTGCGCGCTCAGCAGACGACGGATGTCGGCGACGCTCTCCGTCTCCCGGAAGGCTTCCTCCGCATGATCGAAGATGCTCCGGGACAACGCCACAAGTTCGGGCCCCAGCTGTGCGAGTGTGGCGCGTATCGTCGTGGACACATCGGCGGGTGCGCCGGCGTGCGCTGACCGGATGGGGAGGGCGAGGGCGGCCTTGCGCTTCGTCTCGGCGGCCGAGGCGTCGAGGTAGTGATGGTTGGGCGTCGACATCAGCGGCGCCCGGGAAGTGAGGCCCCGAGGTGGCCGCGTAGCGTGCTGGCCGCGTAGTTCCCTCGCACCAGGCCACGGCGGGCAAGCTCGGGCACGACCAACCGCGTGAACGATTCGAATTGCTCGTGCAGAAACGCGCTGAGGATGCCGAATCCGTCCACAGCGCCGGCCCGGAACCAGCGTTCCATATGATCGGCGATGTCCGCCGGCGACCCCACCACGAGTGGCGATCGCACGAGGTGCGCCACAAGCAGGTGCCGATACGTGACCGGCCGGTCCCCACCGACACGGCGTCCGGACCGGTCGGCGACCACGTCGAGGAGGCGGTGCCCGGTGTTGTTGAATCGTGCGGCGGTCGGCGCCGTCACCACGTCGTCGATGCTGCGGTCGGCCAGCGGCAGGCCCACGAGCTGACGCAGGCTCTGCGCACTCCTGTTCGCCGGTAGGTCCAGCTTCGCGGCCCTGTCACTGCCGTCGTCGACCTGAAAGAGTTCCACCAGCGTGTCGTACACCTCGTACGCCTCGGCCCGGGTCTCCCCCACCACGGGCAGAAGTGGGGCGATGATCGACAACGATTCGGACGGACGACCTAACGCTCCGACGCGCAGTTTGGTCTCCGCGTACAGGTTTCTGGCTTCGTCGAGCGTGGCGGAAGCGGCGAGGTAGATGTCGGCGAACTCCGCCGCGAACTCCAGCGCCCGGCGAGAGGTGCCCGCGTGCATCAGGGGCACATGGCCCTGAACCGGTCGCTGCACGTTGAGAGGCCCCGCCACGGCATAGGATCGGCCGACATGGTCGAGTGCCGTGACCCGTGACCGGTCGATCAACGCCCCGGATTCGGTGTCGTGCACAAACGCGCTGTCGTCCCATCCGTCCCACAGCCCGCGCAGGACCTGCACGTATTCATCCGCTACTTCAAAACGGTCGAACTCCGGCGAATAGCCGGCCTTGCCGAAGTTGGCCGCACCACGCGCATCCGTGCCCACAGTGAGGTTCAGCCCGAACCTGCCGTGGCTGAGCCGGTCGATGGAGGCTGCAGACCTGGCTGTGGCATATGGCTCGGAATGCGCGACGTTCACAGTGCCCACTATCCCGATCCGCCGAGTCGACGCGGCTAGATAGGACGCAGTGCTGAGTGAGTCCGCTCGAGACAGCAGGTGCGGGTCGGAGAATTCCAAGTCGATGTCGGCGGAGAGCCAGTCGCCCAGAAAAAGGAAGTCAAATCCTGACTTCTCGGCGGCCTTGGCCACCCGTTTGAGAGCCTCGGCGTCCTTGGCCGGATCCTTGTGCGCGCCTGGATACCGCCAGCCGGACGGAAAGGCACCGAGAGTGCGCACCATGGCGCTGAGGACAAGGTGGTCACTGTGCTCGGGTGCGTTGAGGGATGTCCGAGTCTTCATGCCTTGACGGTAAGCGGGACTGCCGACCGTTCCCAGCCGATGCGCAACAATCTGCCTCCCGGTGACACACAACGTAAAGAAAGACCTGATGGGCATGCGTGAGCGCAGTCGGACGGCCGAAAAATGTCGCTGTGCGTCGTCTGGGTTTCGCCCACTTCACTCGGCCTAACTAGGGTCTTGGAAAGCGGCCAGCCCCCACCAGCACGGGAGAACCCAGATGACCACCTCACGTTTCGACGAGATCACGCTTGAGTCGCTCTCGCGCTCGAGCAGTAGAAAATGGAGCCTGCACCCCGGCACCATCGGCGCCTGGGTGGCGGAGATGGACTTCGGTACGTCTCCAGCCATCACCGCTGCGCTCCGCCAGGCGGTGGCTGCCGGTGACCTCGGCTACCTCGCCCCCACCACCACCCGGCTGATGGCGGAGGCAACGGCCGAATGGCTCCGCCGAGACTCCGGCTGGGAGGTTCCGTGGCAGAACATCCACCCGGTGTCCGATGTCATGGCGGCCTTCGACGTGACGGTGCGCAGGTTCTCGCCGGACGGCAGCGGGGTCATCATCCCCACTCCCTCGTATATGCCCTTCCTCAGCTTCACGCCCACCCTCGGTCGGGAAATCCACGAGGTGCCGGGCATCACAGTGGACGGTCGGTGGCGTCACGACCTTGCCGGCATCGACGCGGCCTTCCACGCCGGCGCACGCACGCTCGTGCTCTGCAACCCGCACAATCCCACCGGAACGGCCCTCAACCGGTCGGAGCTCGAAGACATCGCCGAGATCGTGGAACGCCACAACGGACGCGTCTTCGCGGACGAGATCCACTCGCCCCTGCGCTACGGCGACACGCGGCACATCCCCTATGCGTCGATCTCGCCGGAGACCGCCCGGCACACCATCACGGCAACGTCCGCGTCGAAGGCCTGGAACCTGCCGGGGCTGAAGACCGCCCAGTTCATCACCACCAACCAGGCCGACGAGGAGATCTATCAGGTCTATGGTTTCTCGGTTGTGCACGGCGCCTCCACCTTGGGGGTTATTGCAGCGACCGCGGCCTACGCAGAGAGCGACCGATGGCTGGCCGAGGTCATCCACTACCTCGACGGCACCCGCGCGCTGCTCGGCGACCTGCTGGCCGAGCACCTGCCCGAGGTGGGATACACGGCGCCGGACGCCACCTACATTGCTTGGCTGGACTGTTCCAGGCTCGGCATTGAGGGTTCCATTGCCGATTTCTTCCGCACCGAAGCGGGAGTGACCCTGACCGACGGATCGCTCTGTGGGCGAGGCTACGCCGGACACGCCAGGCTGATCTTCGCCATGCCGCGCCCGATCCTCACACAGGCAGTGCTGCAGATGGCAGCGGCCGTGCACCGACTGAAAGCGACCATGCCCTCATGACCGACACCTGTCCACCTCTCTCCGAAAACCCGGCCGTTACCCCTGACGCCCTCGGTCCCGAATACGACTGGGCCGGCTACGCCTTCGACACCCGACAGGTCCACGCCGGAGAATACGACGACCGCACCAGCGGAGCGCGCATTCCCCCCATCAATATGACCGCCGGCTACCGATTCAACTCCTTCCAGGATGCCCGCGCCCGCTTCGCCGGCGAGGCCGACGGCCTCATCTATTCCCGGCAGCGAAACCCCTCCGGCAACGTGGCCGAGCGCCGGATCGCGTCCCTCGAAGGCGGCACCGAGGCCATTGTGGTCGCCTCGGGCCAGGCAGCCATCACGGCAGCCCTTCTCTCCATCGCCCAGCACGGCGACCACATAGTCTCCACAGCAAGCATCTACAGCGGCACCCGGATCCTCTTCGGCCGCAGCTTCGCCAGGTTCGGGGTCACCGTCGACTACGTCTGGGACGAATTCGATGATGACGAATGGGACCGCGTCATCCAACCGAACACCAAGGCCATCTTCAGCGAGACGATCCCCAACCCCAAGAACGACATCGTCGACATCGGCCGGGTGGCCGCAGTCGCCAAGCGGCACGGCATCCCGTTCGTGGTGGACAACACGATTGCGTCACCGTTCCTGATCCGGCCGTTCGAACATGGCGCGGATGTGGTCGTGCACTCGTCGACCAAGTTCCTCAGCGGCCATGGCGCCGCGATTTCTGGAACCATCGTGGACGGCGGCAGCTTCGACTGGGCGGCCGCCGACCGGCCGTACCCGCTGATCACCCAGTCGACCGGCGGCCTGCCGTCAATCGCTGAGAAGTTCGGTCAGACGGCGTACGCGCGGGCCACCCGGGAGGCCGTCGTCAACGACATCGGCCCGGCCCTGTCACCGTTCAACTCATTCCTGCTGCACCAAGGCATCGAAACGCTGTCCCTGCGAATGGAGCGGCACCTGTCGAACTCACTGACCATCGCCGGGTGGCTCGCCGGTCATGCGCGCGTAGAGAGCGTGGATTATGCGGGCCTGCCCGGCAACCCCGCCTACGAACTCGCTCAAACGCTCTACGTCGGGCGCAGCGGATCCGTGTTCTCCTTCACGGTGCGGGGCGGCGAGGCGGGTGCCGGGAGGTTCCTCGACCGGCTGCGGGTGATCAGCCACATGACGAACATCGGCGACACCCGGTCGATGGCGCTGCACCCTGCGACGTCCACCCACACGTCGTTCTCCCAAGACCTGCGCGACAGGCTCGGAATCACCCCGGGGCTTATCCGAATCTCCGTGGGCATCGAGGACGTCAACGACCTCATCGCTGACCTCGACGCTGCGCTGGGTGTCTAGCCAACGCCAAAGCCGGTCGGAACGCCCGAGGGCATACCGACCGGCCTGCGATTGCGGCTACTTCTGCGCGGCCGTGTCCTTCTCGACCGTGGCCAGTGTGGACTGGAGGTCGGCCGGCGAGGTCGTCGCAAGCTCTGCGGATCCGCCGGAGACCTCGAGGACTCCGTCAGTGACGGCCTTCGTGTTCTGGAAGATCTCGACGAGCTTGGCGTAGGTCTTGTTGTCCTTGTCCTCGGCCCGCACCGCGAACACGTTCACGTACGGCAAGGCGGATTCGTCCGAGGGGTCATCCTTGGTGAGGGCATCCTCGAACTTGAGCCCGGCCTTCTCGACGAAGTCGTTGTTGATGATCGCCGCGGCCACGTCCGGTAGCGACGTCGGGGTGAGAGAAGCCTCGAGTGCCGTGACGGTGACCTTCGACTTCTCGGTGTCTATGTCGTCCAGGGTGGTGAAGATAGAGCCGCCGTCCTTGAGCACGACCAGGTCGGCGCTCTCGAGCACCAGCAACGCGCGGGCCAAGTTGCTCGCATCATTTGGGATCGCGACGGTGTCACCCTTCTTCAGGTCATCGATGCTAGTCACCTTGGTGGAGTAGAGGCCGAGCGGGTAGATCGCCGTCGCGCCGATGGGCGTGAGGTCTTCGCCACTCGAGACGTTGTAGTCGGCCAGATAGACCAGGTGCTGGAACTGGTTGATGTCGATGTCGCCGTTGGTCAGCGCCGGGTTGGGCTGGTTGTACTCGGCGAAGTCCACGACCTCCACAGTGATGCCCTCGGCGGCTGCGGCCTCCGTGTAGTCGGCCCAGTACGGATCACTCGCGCCGACGACACCGATCTTCACGGTCGCGTCAGCGGCATCGCCGTCGTCAGTGGCGCTACCAGCACTACCGGCGCAACCGGCGAGCAGCGTCAGGCTTGCGCCCACGGCCAGCGTGGCCAAAAAGGATTTTCTGAGTGTGTTCTTCTTCACGTGAGGTTCTCCGCATTTCGATCGCTGTGTGCATCCGCCCGGTGCAGGCGGCTTGTGATGCGCCAGATACCGTCGTCTCAATCCCGAACGGCGCAATGAATCAGCGCATTCGGCGATTGTGCTGTCGACGGCGCCGGCACGGTCTTACGGTAACTCCAGCGCACTCGAGCACGGCTCTGCCCAGTCACAGAACGTCACAGATTCCGGGTGGCTAGCTGCCTCACCGTGCCGCCACGACGCCCCGGGGGGCCGCATCCCTAGCCCAGTAGCGCCACGCCGAAACCGGCGACCACAGCCCGCACCTCAGCGAGGTATCGCTGTGCTTGTTCGGTGAGGGGAATCGCGGAATGGCCGATCCAGCCGATCTCGATGCGTTCGTCAACGTCGAGTGGGACGGAGACAATCTCCGGGTCGAGGTCGTCGCTGATGATGCCCGTCGAGATCGTGTAGCCGTCGAGCCCGATCATGAGGTTGAAGATCGTCGCCCGGTCGGAGACGCGGATCTCCCGCTTGCTCGACAACGTGGAAAGGATTTCCTCGGCGAGGTAGAACGAGTTGTTGGCCCCCTGGTCGAAGGTGAGCCTCGGCAGGTCGGCGAGATCAGCGAGGGTCACGCGGCCTCGGGACGCGAGTGGGTTCTTCCGGGAGATGAAGATGTGCGGCTCGGCGACGAAGAGCGGGCGGAATGCGAGCCCGGAGTCCCGGAGCAGTTTGTCGATGACGTTCCGGTTGAAGTCGTTGCGGTAGAGGATGCCCAGCTCGCTGCGGAGCGTGCGCACATCCTCGATGATGTCCCACGTGCGAGTCTCACGCAGCGAGAACTCGTATTCGGCCCCCTCGGTGCCTTTGACCATCCGGACGAACGCATCGACCGCGAACGAGTAGTGCTGCGTCGACACACCGAGCAGACGCCGCGACGGCGGCCGGCCGAGGTAGCGCTGTTCGAGCAGCGCTACCTGCTCGACGACCTGCCTGGCGTACCCGAGGAACTCCGCACCATCGGTGGTGAGCGTGATCCCGCGAGCGGAGCGGACAAGGAGGGCGCGGCCCACCCGGGTCTCGAGGTCTTTCATCGCTACGGACATGGTCGGCTGGGCGACATAGAGCATGTCGGCTGCCGCGGTGATCGACCCCTCCGCGGCGACCTCGATGAAGTAGTGGAGCTGCTGCAGCGTAATGCCGCTCGAACGCCTGGTCATAGCGAGAGTCTATAGAAACTCATAGTGGCCGCGAATTACTCTATGACCCAATGGCACCCGCACGATGGATGCACTGACTTCCGCAAGGCCATCCAGGCCGATCAGCTACCGGATTGGCCGCTCATGGCGAACGAATTCACGTTCAGCATCACCACCACCCGCTTTGACGAGGACTACGCGCCGTCGAGCAGTTCCCGAGCCACCACGAACTTCGCCAATCTGGCCCGGGGCGAGCACCGTCAGCAGAACCTGCGGAACGCCCTGACCATGATCGACCGCCGGTTCAACGACCTCGCGCATTGGGACAACCCGACACGGGACCGCTATACCGTCGAACTCGACATCGTCTCCGTCGAGGTGCAGTTCGCCGCGGCAGGAGAGGATCAGCGCTTCCCGCTGCTTGAGATCCTCGACATCCAGGTTGTCGACCTGCGCACCGCCGAACGTCGCCACGGTATTGCGGGGAACAACTTCTCGTCCTATCTACGTGACTTCGACTTCAGCGTGCTGCTCCCGGCGGTCAACAAGGACGCGACGACATTCACTGTCCCCGACGATTTCGGCAATCTGCACGGCCTGCTCTTCCAACATTTCCTCGACTCCGCCGCGTACCAGGAACGTTTCCCGGCGGCGCCCGTGATCTGCGTCAGTGTGTCGACGACCAAGACCTATCGTCGCACCGAGAACTTCCACCCGGTCCTCGGCGTCGAGTATCGGCAGGAGGAGTTCTCGCTGACCGACGAGTACTTCGGACGGATGGGATTGACGGTCCGATACTTCATGCCGATCGGCGCTGTCGCGCCGCTCGCGTTCTACTTCCGCGGCGACCTGCTCAATGACTACTCCAACCTGCAACTGATCGGCACGATCAGCACGATGGAGACGTTCCAGAAGATCTATCGACCGGAGCTCTACAACGCGAACTCGGCCGCCGCGAGCGTCTACCGACCGAGCCTGGAGCACCAGGACTATTCGCGGACACAGATCGCCTACGATCGCGTCGAGCGCAATGAGCTCGCGCTCAAGCAGGGAAAGTACACGGAGGAACACTTCGTGACGCCGCACAGGGCAGTGCTGGAACACTGGGCCGCCAACCACCCCACTCCGGTCCGATGACCGGCGGAGAATCGATGATCGTGAACGCTGTCCTCCCCACCTCAATCGTCGGCAGCCTGCCGAAGCCGTCCTGGCTCGCCGAGCCGGAAACCCTCTGGTCTCCGTGGAAAATGCAGGGTGCTGCGCTGGTCGAGGGCAAGCAGGATGCCCTGCGCATCGCAGTCCAGGAGCAGCGCCAACACGGCATGGACATCGTCAGCGACGGAGAGCAGTCCCGCCAGCACTTTGTCACAACGTTCATCGAGCATCTCACCGGGGTTGATTTCGAGCAGCGCGAGACCGTTCGAATCCGCAATCGATATGACGCGAGCGTGCCGACCGTCGTGGGTGCCGTGAGCCGCGAAAGGCCCGTATTCGTGGAGGACGCCAAGTTCCTCCGCCGGCAGACCGATCAGCCGATCAAGTGGGCGCTCCCCGGCCCGATGACGATGATCGATACGCTCTACGACCGCCACTACAAGAGCCGAGAGAAGTTGGCCTGGGAGTTCGCGAAGATCCTCAACCAGGAGGCGAAGGAACTCGAGGCGGCGGGGGTCGACATCATCCAGTTCGACGAGCCCGCATTCAACGTCTTCCACGACGAGGTTCAGGACTGGGGGGTAGCCACGCTGGAAAGGGCGACGGAAGGCCTGCGCGCGGAAACAGCGGTGCACATCTGTTACGGCTATGGGATCAAGGCCAACACCGACTGGAAGGCGACGCTCGGGCCGGAATGGCGCCAGTATGAAAAATCGTTCCCGCTCTTGCAACAATCCACCATCGACATCGTTTCGCTGGAGTGCCATCACTCCCGCGTGCCGATGGACCTCATCGAGCTCATCCGTGGCAAGAAGGTCATGCTCGGGGCCATCGACGTGGCGAGCGAGACGATCGAGACCCCCCAGGAGGTCGCCGACACCCTCCGGAAGGCACTCACCTTCGTCGATCCGGACAAGCTCCTCCCGAGCACGAACTGCGGCATGGCGCCACTGCCCAGGAAGGTCGCAGTCGAGAAGATGAGCGCGCTGGCTGCGGGTGCGGACATCATTCGTGAGGAGCTCGCTGCCGCACGGGCCTAAAAACAGGAAACGTCCACCCTGCGTTGAGAAGGCCATCGTCTCTTGCGGACCGCCCAGCACGGCGCAATCAAGCGCCCGTGAATCCCTGGCGCGGATTTCCCGGGCGTCCGTAAGTCCATGGGCGCCTCTGGTTGCTCCCGGAGCAGGGAGGGAGGCCCTGGCAGAGCCTCTCATCGCGTGCCGGCCTGCGCGTAAGTTGGTGAAGGTGAGCAACCAGGATGAGATCCGTGAATTTCTGGCCAGTCGGCGCGCGAAGATCACCCCGGAGCAGGCGGGGCTACCGGCCTACGGCGGCAACAACCGACGGGTCAGCGGCCTCCGCCGCGAAGAGGTCGCCATGCTCGCCGGCGTGAGCGTGGACTATTACACGCGGCTGGAACGCGGCAACTTCGGCGGCGTCTCCGAGAGCGTTCTCGCTGCCATCGCCCGTGCGCTCCAACTCGACGACGCCGAACGCGAGCACCTGTTCGACCTCGCCCGCGCCAATCTCTCCCTGCGACCGGCCCGCCGGCGCCCCGCTCAGCAGCGGGTGCGGCCCACCGTGCAGCGCATCCTCGACGCCATGACGGATGTGCCGGCCTTCGTGCGCAACAACCGGCGCGACCTCTTGGCGGCTAACCGGCTCGGCTTCGCCGTCTACTCCGAGGTCTACGCCGACGGGGCGCAGCCGGTGAACACCGCCCGGTTCCTGTTCCTCAACCCGCGAGCACAGACATTCTTCCTGGACTGGCCCGGCGCGGCGACCGACATGGTCGCGAGCCTCCGCAGCGAAGTCGGCAAGGACCCACACGACCGCGGACTATCCGACCTGATCGGCGAGCTGTCCACCCGCAGTCAGGAGTTCAGCACCCTGTGGGCCAAGCACAACGTGCGCCACCACGTCAGCGGCACCAAGGGCATTCACCACCCGGTCGTGGGCGACCTGCAACTGACCTTCGAGTCGATGGATTTGCCCGCCGACCCGGGCCTGGCCCTCATCGTCTACGGTACCGAGCCCGGTTCAGCCAGCCACGATGCCCTCAGCATGCTCAGCAGCTGGGATGCCACCCAGATCCAAGGTGCCACACCGCAAGACGCGATAATGAGCGACGGGGCCTGACCCCGAGGCTCGAGCCGGTGCCTGGAGCACCTCCCGCGGGATCATGGTTGTCTCTCGGTGACCTTCGGTCAGGATTCCGGCGCGCTCAGGTCCCGGCGCACTGTGGCCGGCTCCGCGTCGAGGGGCTGGTTCGGTTGGTCCCTCACCCCGTCCAGGGAACCGTCGGGGTCCTTGTCCAGCGCCTGGAAGATCGGTTCAAGGGAGGCTGGGGCGGGTCCGTGTTCGGCCACGAGTTCGAAGGTGAGGTGGTCGGCGGCAGCGGAGGAGAGGCTGGCGACGAGAACGCGGGCGATCTGGTGGCGCGCGATGACGCCGTCTGCGGCGCTACCGGCATGGCGGGTGTCTCCCTGGAGCAGCGTGATCTCGAGCTGGTCCTCGTTGTTGTAGTCGAACCAGCCGGGCCGCACGATCGTGTACGCGTGGCCGCTTGCGCGCACCAAGCGTTCGCTGCGCCGCTTCCAGTCGTGGGTCTTTCCCCGCCGGGTCACACCGATCGCCGTCATCAGCGCGATCCGCACCGGCCGCTCGCCGAGGGCCTGCAGCACGTTCTTCACGGCGCCGTAATCCACGGCTTCGGCCGCTGCCGCATCACCGTAGGCGCTTCCGTGGGTGAAGACAACGGCGTCGATACCGGCAACGGCGTTCGTGAGGGTGTCGGGCCGGGATAGTTCGCCGACCACGATGCTGGCGGCGGGGTCGAGTCGGCCGGCCCGAGATGCGTCGCGCACGAGGGCCCGGACGTTATAGCCCTGGCGAACCGCTTCGGCGACGACGTGCCGGCCGACGCTCCCGGTCGCTCCGATGATGAGTACGGTGCCGCTCATGCTTCCGGAATCTCTCGTCCGAAGGCCTCGAGCGTGGTGGCCTCTGGGGCGGGGCCTCCGCGCACTCCGGTGTCGAGGGCGCCGATGGCGCTCATTTCCTTGTCGGTGAGCTCGAAGTCACAGACGGCGAAGTTCTCTGCGATGCGCTCCGGACGCACAGACGTCGGGATGACGGAGTGGTTAGTGGTCATATTTCGACCGTATCCGCAGGCCGTTCGCGCTGGGAGGGCCTGTCAGCACCCCCTTATCGCGGGGCACACGTGAACAGGGTGCGATTCACCAGGTGCTTGCGACAGTACGTTTGGCGGCCCATCCCACGGAGGTGCGCACGAAGTCGATGCGCAATTGAAGCGGCCAGGTTCCTTCGGTCCCCCAGATCGTGGCGTGGGTGTGACAGCGCGCGGTCAGCGTCACCGACGCCGCCGTGACGACAGGGGTGATGTCGACATTGCGGATCGAGTGGTACGTCATCTGCCCGGTGGCAATGTCGTCGAGCCATTCGGCCCTGCTCTGCTGGTAACCGGTCATGTGCGTGAGGGTGAAGTCCTCGGTCAGCAGCGAGCCGAGCCTGCTGACATCCGCATCGACCATCGCCTCACGCTGAGCCAGGAAGTCGCGGGTGATTTCTTCGACGACATCTAGAGGTGTGTGTGGCGTGCTGGGCATAGGTCGTACCTTTCTCTTTCTCTAGTGCTCGTTTGCAAGCGCGGGGATTTCGTTGGAGTCCAGGGCGACAGCGGCCCGCGGCGGTGCTGCGGATGCCCCGCAATGGGCTGACCTGTGGTCGGCCACACTGGCGACGACCGCCACGAGCACGGCGAGGGCGAGCAGCGCACTTCCGGCCGTGAGGGCGGCGGAGACCTGCTGTTCCAGAGGATCGCTGGCCTCACCCGAACCGGTAGTGCCAGCTCTGGTGGCAACCGCGACGAGGATGCCCAGTCCCAGTGACATGCCGACCTGGTGGAAAGTGTTGACGATCCCGGATGCTGCGCCGGCATCCGACGGAGCGGCCCCGGCGATTCCCATCGAGGTCATCGGCGCGAACGCCAGTCCTTGCCCAGCGCCGATCAACACCATCGGGAATGCGATCCCGCTGACGTACGCGGTGGCCGGACCCAACTGGGCGAGCCAGATCATCCCGCCCAGGGTGAGCAGCAGACCCGCCAGAAGGGGCCAGACGTTGCCGAGCCGGTCAACGAGCCGCGGAATCGCCAACGCGACGGCGAAGTTCACCAGCGTCATGGGCAGGAACGCCATGCCGGCCTGCAGCGGAGTGAAGCCGAGCACGCCTTGCAGGTACTGGGTGGTGAAGAAGAAGAATCCGATCATGGCACCGAGATAGAGCAGCCGAACCAGGTAGGCTCCGCTGCGTTCCCAGCTGCGGAACAGCCGCAAAGGCATGATCGGCTGGGCGGCGCGTGATTCCGCGATCACGAAGGTCACGAGCAGCACGACGGCGAGCAGGCCGGAGACGATGGTCAGGGCAGCGGCCCAGCCGGCTTCAGCACCGTGCAGAAGAGCGAACACGAGCGCACCGACGCCGAGGGTCGAGGTTACTGCGCCTGTGACGTCGAATCTTCCGGGTGCCTTCGGGGTTTCCGGGAGGAACCGGGGGGCCAGGAGAATCATGGCGAGACCGATCGGCACGTTGATGATGAATCCCGCTCGCCAGGAGAACCAGGATGCCGCGGCACCGCCGATCAGCATCCCGGCGCTGGCGCCGATTCCGGCCGTGGCCGCGTACCAGGCAACCGCGCGGGAGCGCTCGCGCCCCTCGAAGCTCGCCGTCAGCAGCGACAACGCTGACGGCGCTACGACGGCCGCACCGATGCCCTGCAGAGCACGCGCTGCAATCACCCACCATCCCGTCGGGGCTACCGAGATCAAAAGGGATGCCACGGCGAAAACGACCAGCCCGACGACGAACACCCGTCTCCGGCCGAGAATGTCACCAGCCCGAGCGCCGAGGAGCAGGAATCCGCCGAACACCAGCGTGTAGGCATCTTGCACCCAAGCCAGTTCCGCTGAGGACAAGCCGAGGTCCGATTCGAGACTGGGCAGGGCGGTGAAGATCACTGAATTGTCGAGCAGGATCATGAAGTAGCTGACAAGAATGATCGTCAAAATTGCGCCCTTGTGACGGACGGCTGAGGGTGTCGGGGTCATGGATATCCTTCCTGACACCCATGCCACCATCGTTCTGGCGCGGCTGGCAGGGCCGGCTGTGCCGGGTACTGCCGGTACCTGCCTGGATCGTGTCGACCGGTGCACCGGTGTTCACACCCAGCCGCCTTGCGGCGGGTGCCGTGCTGGTGCTGCGCTGCTCTGACCGCGCCGACGCTGGATCCCCGGGCTGCGAGAGCGCGGCCCCACCCTAGGCCCGAGCGGAATCCGGCTGCTTAGGGACCGAAGGTGGATCGGTTAGCCTTGCCGGCGTCATTGCGGAGCGGCTCGGTCGCGACACGAATGGCCCGGGGCCGCTTGGTGGGCTCGAGCCGTTCGCGGCACCAGCCGAGCATCTCCGACGCAAGCTGCTCAGTGCCGGTGGAGGCGTCATGAGCTGTACTGAATGTCGCCCCGCCGATGTCGACGACGGCCTCGACCCGCTGGCCGAGGTCGTCGTCGGGCACCCCGTAGGCCACGGCGCTGCGCACCAGCGGATGCTGTTCCAATACACGCTCCACCTCCGCCGGGTACACGTTCTCGCCGCCGGTGATGATCAGGTCGTCCCGGCGGTCGAGCACATACAGATAGCCGTCCGCGTCCAGGTAGCCGAGATCGCCAAGGGAATCCCAACCATCCACGCGACGGTCCGGTGCTCCGAGGTACTGATAGCTGGGTCCACCAGAGCGGGTCATCCACACCTCGCCGACCACGTCAGGCGGACAGGGTGCACCATCGACGTCGCGCACCTCGAACCGCGAGCCGCCGATCGGCCGGCCCACACTGCCCGGGTGGTCCAGCCACTCGTCGCCGCGGATCATCGTGAGCCCGCTCGATTCGGTGCCCGCGTAGACCTCGATGATCCTCTCGGCGCCCAGCCAGTCGCAGAAGAAACGTTTGAGGTCGGGCGCGCACGGCGCGCCGAGGTGCAGCAGTGTCTCGATCGATCTCAGGTCGGCGCGGTCACGGTCCACCGCGGGGAGTCGGCGGATGCGGTGCATCATCGTGGGCACCAACAACAGCCAGCTGACCCGGTGCTCAGTGATCGCCTCGAGCACCCGGCGCTCGTCGAAGCGCGGCAGAACGACCAGGGTGTGGCCGGTCATCAACCCGCGGAAGGCGTAGGTGAACGTGGCCGAGTGGAACAGCGGCCCGCTGACCAGTTGCACTGCCTGCTGCGGAATGAACGCGGCGACGGGTTGACTCGGGTCGATGAGCGCGGGTGCTGCGGCCCGCACGATCTTGGGTGTGCCGGTGCTCCCCGATGAGGTGGGGGCCTTCCAGCTGTCGGCCCAGGCATCCGGCAGGTCGTCGTCGCCGAACGACAGGTCCGGGCGGTAGTCGGCGTCGACCAGCAGAACTGAACCGGCCACCTCGATGATCGCGGAGCGGGTCTCGGCCGGCAGCTTTGGCGACAGCGGCTGCGGGGTGGCACCGAGCTTCCAGATCGCGACGCACACCTCGATGAAGAGCAGACCGTTAGGAAGCGCCACACTGACGAGGTCGTTTCGACCGACGCCGTGCGCGGCAAGGTCGCGGGCCCACCGGTTGCTGCCGCGGTGGAGCTGCCCCGCGGTGAGGGTTCCCTCGTCGGCGGTGACCAGAACTCGGTCCGGCGATACCTGGGCGAGGTCGGCGAAGACCTGAGCAAAAGAGACCCGGCTCATGCGGGTTCCGCGGCCAGCACCGAGCGGTACAGCTCGAGGTGACTGAGGGCGGCCGTGTGCCAACTGTGCGAGACGGCCAGGTCGCTCCCCCGGTGCGGATCAGGCGCGTCGCCGCTGAGCACGGCCGCAAGCTGCGCGGCGATGGCCGGCGGCGTGTCGGCATATCGCACCGCCTCGCCGAAGACCTCCCGCAGCACGGGCAGGTCGCGGGCCACGACCGGGACCCCGGCGGCGAGGGCTTCCATGGCCGCCAGGCCGAAGCCCTCCTTGGTGGAGACGAAGCCGAGGGCGCGGCTCCCGGCCACGAGCCCGGGCACACGGGGGTCGTCGATGGTGCCCAGGAACACCGGCTCAATGGCCAGCTCGCGGGCCCGGGCGTCGAAGGCGTCCCGGTAGGGCCGGTAGTCGAACAGGGTCTCCCCTCCCCCGAACACCAACCGCACGCCGTCGTGCTCGCCGGCCCGTCGCAGCAGCGCGTAGGCCTCGAGCAGGTCAATGCTGCCCTTGCGGGGTTCGATGCCGCCAAGGGCGAGGATGTAGTCGCCCAACCGCGTGGTCCAGTATTCCCGGTCGGCGCTGCCGTCGGGTCCGGCGGCGCGGACGAAGCGGGCGGCATCCACCCCGTTGGGAATCACGGTGGGCGTGCGGGCCCAGCCGGTGCGCACCTCGGCCGCGACCGCTGCCGACACACAGATCAGCGCAACGGGTTGTGCGATCGCCCGGTCATGGCAGGCAATCAGCTCGGGGGTGGTGAATGCGTCCAGGTGGTGCACGGTGCGGATGCCGCCGGGCACTGCGTTCGCCGAGATGCAGTCCTGCGCGTGCACGACGTCGTAGTCGGCGGGCCGGAATGCCGCCGCCATGGTGTCGATCGAGCGCAGGATCCGTTCGCCCACGCTCTCGCCGTCGCGAGGATGGAACGGCACCACCTCAAGGGTGACCGCCGGGTCGACGTCGCGGAAGAACGCCCGGTCGCCGCCGCGGCCGAGAGTCCACACGCTCACGTCCACTCCGATCGCGGCGAGAGCTTCGGCGAGGGCGAGGGTGTGCACCACCCCGCCGCGCGGCTTGGTGGAGTAGGTAATCAGGGCGACGCGCATTGCAGTCCTTTCGCGCCGAAACGCCGGGTGGGAGGTTACGCGTGCGCCCCGGCCTGGTCCAGCCGGTAGGCGCCGGGCGTGCGCTGTTGCAGGTGGAACAGGGACCGCCTGGCCCGGGTGACGACGGCCGAGACGTCGGCGTCGGCCACGGCGAGGCCGCCCTTCGCCCAGGTCTTTGACACGATCTCACCCGCAGGGTCGACGACTTTGGCCTGGCCCAGGAACCGCAGCCCGCCGAGCACCCCGGTCTGGTTGGACGACACCAGAAAGACCTGGTTCTCGGCCGCACGAGCACAGTCGTACAGGTCGAAGAGGTGCGCCTGCCGGTCGTTGCGCATCCGGTCGGACCGGTCGGTGACGCTGGCCGGCCATGCCGACAGGCAGGCCAGGATCGTGGCGCCGTCGAGCGCGAGGGTGCGGGCGGACTCCGGGAAGGTCTTGTCGAAGTCGATGAGCATGCCGAGGCGGCCCACCGGGGTGTCGAACGGCACAAAATCGTGGCCGGCCCGGTACGTGTTGGCCTCGCCAAGGGGCAGGTGCACCTTGCGGTGAACACCGATTATCTGCCCTTCGGCGACGCACACGGCAGAGTTGTACCGGTTTTCGATGCCATCCTCGACGACGCGTTCGGTGAGGCCGAACGCCACGACCATGTCACCGGCCATCTCGATGATCGCCGCGACTTCCGGTCCGTCGAGCTCCACGCTGGGCGGCGGTGAGCTCTCGGGATGGTTCATGTCGAGCAGGTAGCCGCCGAGGGTGGCATCGGGCAGCACCAATAGTTGGATCTCCCGCTCCCGGGCCTGTTCGATCAGCCCGGGGAGCTTGGCCAGGGTGCGCTGGATGTCCCGCCCGAAATGCGCCGCTGCTGCGGCCATTCTGATGGAAGCCATGTGGCGTACCGTACCGATCTGCTGGTGATGATGATGTGATTACGAGACTAGCTGGCTAGCTGACCGTGCCTGCTCTCGTCGTGAGCGCGTCCAAGGGAGACGCGTTCGATGAGCCGCTCGGCAAGGTAGCCGGCGTCGCGGGCGATGGCCTCGAACCGGCCAGACCCCCAGGAATTCAGCCAGGGCAGGCCCACGAAGTAGAGGCCTTTGGAGTCGGTCACCCCGCGGTGGTGGGTGGGGTGTCCAGCGCCGTCGAAGACGCCGACCTTCACCCAGCGGTAGTTGGCCCGGTAGCCGATCGACCAGATGACGGTGGAGATACCGGCGGCCTCGAGGTCGAGGTCCGTGGGTTCCGCGGTGGGTTGCCAGACGGGCGTGTAGCGGTCCTCTGTGGGGACGTCGATTCCCTCCCGGGCGATGTACCGGTCGATGTCGTCCTTGATCGACTCGGCGACCGAGTCGGCGTAGTCCAGCGAGTCGCCCAGGGTGGGATCGAAGAGCACCGACCCGCCGGTGAGGCTGTGGGCGCGGCCGTAGAGATGCATGCCGTCACGGGCGAAGGCGCGCAGGTCGAGGTCGCGACCGCCGTCACGTCCGGTGACGTAGTGGTTGGTGGATTCGCGCTTCGATAGCCCACCGGCCTGCTGCTGCACCGGAACGTCATAGACACCCATGTCGCTGAGCCAGGCGACACAGTCGCGGCCCCGGTAGAACCGGGCCACCCGCGGTGCGCCGCCGACGGCGAGGTGCACGTCGCGGCCCTCGAGGAAGAGGTCTTCGGCGATCTGGGTTCCGGATTGGCCGGTGCCCACGACGAAGACGCCGCCTGCGGGCAGGTCGCCTGCGTTGCGGTATTCCGACGAGTGCAGCTGCGTGATCGACGCCGGCAGCGCCGCGGCGAAGGCGGGCAGCACCGGGTCGTGATAGCCCCCGGTGGCGATGACGACCTGCTCGGCGATGAAGTGGCCGGCGGAGGTGGTGACGTCGTAGCCGCCGTCACCACGCTCGGCGAGGCGGGTGACCTCTACTCCGGAGCGCACCGGGGCGTTGAAGGAGGCTGCATAGCCGCTGACGAAGTCCTGCACTTCGGCCCGGGTCATGAAGCCATCCGGGTCCGGCCCTGCGTAGTCGTAGCCGGGCAGCCGGCACTGCCAGTTCGGCGTCACCAGGGTGAAGTTGTCCCAGCGACCGGTGCGCCATTCGTGGGCGACTCCGGCCTGTTCCAAGAGAACGTGGTCGATGCCGGCCTGGGTGAGGTGCCAGCTCACTGACAGGCCGGCCTGGCCGGCGCCGACGATGACGACAGAGAACTGCTCGGGTTCGTGGGATGTGGTGGTCATGATCTGCTGCTCTCGTCGGGTCAGGGAAGTGGTGGGTGCATCCGCAGGACGCGCACGCTGGTGGTGGCGGGGAAAGCCTCCGCCGTGGCCGTGATCTCGTCACGCTGCGCCATCGCTGACGTGCACGCGAATCCGTACTTGGCGCGCACCCGGTCGCTGGCCAGGTCGAGGGCCGCGGTCGTGCGCTCAACGAACTCGGCCAACGGGTAGTCGGCGTTGGCCCTCAGGTAGTCGTGCATGACCAGGCTGGGCGAATAGCAGTCAGTGACGCTGCCGTCGGGCCAGGCCACCGTGAAGGTCATCTCAGGCATGCGCGGGCTCCCCGACACCGATGCTGTACGCATCCGGACGGCGGTCGCGCAGGTGGAACATGCCGCCGCGCATGGCCCGGAAGGTTTCGGCAACGTCGATCTCGGCGATCGCGAGGCCCGCATCCAGCCCGGTGGTGGCCAGGACATTGCCACCCGGGTCGACGACCTTGGCGTTGGCGACGTAGCGCAGCGAACCGAAGGTGCCGGCCTGGTTGGACGCCAACCAGAAAACCTGGTTGTCCAGGGCGCGGGACATGTCAAAGAGGTTGTGCCGGTAGGTCCAGCGATCCTGCTGCAGGTCTTCTGCGGTTGCGGTGCGCGCGGCGGGCCAGGCTGAGATGCTGATGATGATCTCAGCGCCATCGAGGGCGAGCGACCGGGCTGCCTCAGGGAAGGCCTTGTCGTAGCAGATCTGCAGGCCCAGGCGACCGACCGGGGTGTCGAAGGCTTCGTAGTGGTCGCCGGCCGAGTACGACATGTTCTCGCCCAGCGGCTGGTGCACCTTGCGGTAGGAGCCGTAGATCTGGGTGCTGTCCAGCGCCGCGGATGCGTTATAGCGGGTGATGCCGTCGTCGGCGAGCTCGCAGAACCCCACGACCACGACCATGTCGCCGGCGATCTCGCCAACGCGTTTGAGTTCAGGGCCGTCGAGGCGGATCGCCGGCGGGAGCGAGCGGGTGGTGTTCTTCAGCGTGTCGCCGTGGCTGCCGAGCGACGACAGGTAGCCGCCGATGGCGGCCTCCGGCAGGGCGAGGAGCCGCACCCCCAGGGCGCGGGCCTGGGCGACCAGGTCGGCGATCTGGGCGTAGTTCTCTTCGAGGTCCCGCCCGAAGTTGGCGGCAACGGCCGCAACGGTCAATGTCATCTTGTGTCCTTAAGGGGATGCTGAAGCTGAGTGGAGTTAGGAGAAGGTGTGGGTCGAGCGCGTTCAGGCGGATGGGCCGAGGCCGGTCACGCCGCTGGCTATCGCTCGGGTGATCTCGCCATCTGGCCAACGCAGGTGCACGCCGCCGATCGTCGTGGTCTCGCCGATTTCGGCGGTGACCGCGTGGGCGGAGGCCATCCGCCCACCGCCGCGGTCGTCGACGGTGAGCATGCCAAAGCCGGGGAAGCAGGTGAGCCAGTCGCCTATGGTGGCCTCGTGGGGCCGCGGAATGGCGGCCACGTCGACGATGGCACCGACGCCGCTGGCCTCGGCGAGCATGCCGACGGTACCGACGAGCCCGGCCATACTCACGTCCTTGGCCGCGGCGGGGCGGGCCCTCGCCACCGTCTGCGCGAGGTCACGCAGTTCGGCGCCGGTGCGGTGGGAGGACGAGTCCCACTGCAGGCCGCTGTAGCCGGGACGCCAGCCGCCACTGATGTCGACAGTGAGACTGAGCGCCTGGTCGGGTCGGGCGCCACCGCCGGGCACCGGTGTATCCGTGCGGCCGAGAGCCGTGACGCTGAGCGCCGCAGACACGCCCAGCTGGGTATGGCCGCCGAGCACGGGTATCCCCCACGCCTCAGCGCCGCTCTGCAGTCCGCGCAGGATGCGGGCTGCGAACGAGGCATCGCGGGCGGCGACAGCGTCGAGCATGCCGACGGCGTTGGCGCCCATGGCGGTCAGGTCGTTCACGTTCACGAGCACTGCGCACCAGCCAGCCCATTCCGGGTCGCGTTCCACCAGGGACGGCACGATCGCGTCGCACACGGCGATGAGGTCGCTGCCCGGAACCGGGCTGCCGTCGTCGCCGACGAAGCCTGCCCCACCCAGCCCAGCAGCGGTAGCGCCGAACGGCTGCAGCAGCGTGGCAAGGTGCGCTTTGGCTCCCTGCGCCGCCCGTTCCAGCCGGGTGATCGGCCAGCGCATCACGGTGTGTTCCTTCCCGAGCAGCTCGGTGCGCCTCAGGGCGATCCAGCCGAGCCGGCGGAAGAGCACTTCGTTCTGGCTCTGCACTGTTGCTTCGAATCGCAGCACGCCGCGGCTCTCCACCTCGGCGCAGGCGGCGCGGATCAGCGCACCGCCGATACCGGCCACGCCGCGGGCGCCGCGGGCCACGGCTAGTCGGCTACCGGTCCACCAGCCGAGGTCCCGACCGGGCACCGCGGGTGCGATCCGGACCCCGCCCACGATCGAGCCTTCGTCGTTTCGGGCAACGAGCACTACGGTGCGCGGGTCGTCATCGATGTCGTCCAGATCGGAGCCGGGGAACAGGCCCTGTTCCTGCACGAAGACGTCGGTGCGCAGGGCGCGGTACGCCGCGAGTGCCTCCGCCTGGGCTATTTCGATGAGGAGGCCACGCGGTGCCGCGGTACCGATCGGTGCGCCCTCGAGCACGGGGACCTGCATGTCAGGCTCCCGCGGTCTTGAGCACGCTGCAGGCTCCACAGGCGGCGCATCCGGCGGTTTGGCCGGAGGCGAGCATATTGGCGCCGATCAGCAGGTCCGCGACCCGGCGGGACAGGTTCTCGAGCAGGATGCCGCTGGGCGGCAGCACCTTGTCGACATCCGTGGCCAGGGTGCCGCGGAGAGGTCGGAAAGGTACGACGAAGGGGTAGACGCCCATCTCGATGAGTTCTTTGGTGGACTCGACGAACTCGTCGGGGTCCTCCCCCATTCCCACGATCAGGTAGGTGGAGACCTGGTTGCGCCCGAACACGCGTACCGCTTCGCGCCAGGCCGCCCGGTATTCGTCGGTTGATACGGAAGCCTTGCCGGGTGTCCACTGCTGGCGAACCTTGTCATCCATCGACTCAATGTGAATGCCGATGGAGCTGACGCCCGCGTTATAGAGGTCGGTGAGCACGGCGAGGTCGGCCGGCGGTTCGATCTGCACTTGGATGGGCAGGTCGGGCACGACGGCCTTGATCGCGCGCACGCAACGTTCGAGGTGCCGAGCGCCGCGGTCCTTACCCTTGGAGGTGCCGGTAGTCATCACCATCTGCTTCACACCGTCCAGCCGCACGGCCGCCTCAGCGACCTCGGCCAGCTGGGCCGGAGTCTTGACGGCGATGGTGGCGCCGGCTTCGAGGGATGCCTCAATGGCGCAGAATCGGCAGCGCTGCGATTCCTCGTAGCGCATACAGGTCTGCACTGCGGTGGTGGCGAGAACGTCCTTGCCGTGCAGGCGGGCGATCTTCTCGTAGGAGACACCGTCCGCCGTGCTGAGGTCGTAGAAGCGGGGCCGGTTGACCGGGCTCACGTCCAGTCCCAGGTCCGCACCGTCAAGCAGCAGTTTGCCGTTCTTGACCAGGTACGGGCTGTTCGGGTTGATGGGAATGGCGGAGCCCACACCGTTGATGAGCAGGTGGCCGTCGTCGCTCGGTCCGGCACCTGCTTCACGGTGCACAGGAGCCGAGACGCGGATGCCACGAATGGCAATGTCGACTCTCGTGGTCAGGCTCATGGTCGCCGCCTAGAAGTTGTACGTGGAGTTGATGATGGCGCCCTTGCGGGCGTAGTGGATGAGCGCATCCTGTACGTCAAGCGGGTGCGCGGGGATGGTGCCGGCGATGAGGTCTTCTTCGCGGATGCCGTGCAGCGACAGGCCAAAGCGGCAGACGAAGACGGTGCCGCCCTCCTTGATGAAAGTCTCGAGGGCGTCGTTGATGTTCTGCTCACCGGGGAAGGCGCTATCTCCGGTGGTAGGAAAGCCGCGGTTGGCGACGGCGTTGATCGCACCGGGGCCGTAGAAATAGATGGCAGATTCGAAGCCCTTACGCAGCGCACGCGTGGCCTGCAGAATGGCGACGAAGCTGACTGAGGATTCGTGGGCGATACCGTGCACGAGGGTGAAGTAGGACTCCCCGTTCTCGGCCTTGTAATCGGGGAAGATCTTGGTGGAACCGTAGATGTTGCTGCCCTTGGGCAACGACGGGTGCGGGATTTCGCCCAGGGACTTCTGGATGTTTTCGGCGATCTGCTGGTCGAGTTCTGACATGTTGACTCCTGTGCGATGTAGGCTTCGAAAACCGGTGGAGCTTCCGTAGACCTAAGTCAAAGCGACGTGTGTTTCGTTATGGTTCCAGACGGAATACGGGGTTGTTACATGTCCCCGGCCGCGGGTGCGCAGGACGCGTGGACCGTGCTGGCCAGTACGTGCCCTCCTGCCACGTCACACTGACGATCCCGCAGTTCAGGAATCCGGCCTCATGACGATCGGCGTGTACGGCCTGATCCGAGGCCCCGAGAAGGCGATCTGATGTGTCGTGTCCACGATGCAGCTGCAGAGTGGGGCGCGCCCGCAACGAACATCCGAGTATTGGTTCCCGCCGGCACTCTGGCTGTCCGGCGGGGCAACTTTGGCCGAGACCAGGGCTACGTAGCGCCTCCCTTTCGGCCGGCTCACGTCGAGACCCCTCGGCGACGTCGCATTTGGCACGGATCAGATATTGATCGGCCCGGGCGAATCCGGCGTCGCCGTGGGCTCACCATCGAGAATGGCGTTCACTATCTTCTCCGCACGTGGCGCGAGCATATCGCCGGGGTAGAACTGCTCATAGAGTTCGCCCGCGTCTTCGACTGTGTGAACGTCGCACAGAGCGAGGAGGAGTCTGATATCGCGGGTGTCGCGCCCGGGGCGATTCGCTCGGAGCTTCATCACCAGCATCGCCTCTTTGGAGGCCACTTCAATGACGATGCCATCCTCATCATGGATGGTCTCCCACTCAACGGCACGACCGAGAGTGGGAATGGCGTCGACCTTCGTGACCTCGAAGTTCAGCCATTTCGCGTCCCACCCGCGCCGATAGGCGATCCTCTCGGCAGCGGCCGCGACGGACTCATCTGAGCCGGGGTTGACGTGAAGGACATCCAGGTCCTGCGTCGTCCCTCGGTCGAAGTAGCGCAGAGCGAGTGCCGCGCCGCCCACGAGCCGGATGCCAGCGACCTCGCCCGCATCGCGAAGCTCGGCGACGAGATCTCGAAGGCCGAGGATGATCGCGCCACGATCAAGCGGAGTGCCGGTCATCAAACGCTCGCAAAGGTATCCGCCCAAGCGAGGACACCGCGTTCGGCGAACTCTTCCGGCACGTCTTCACGCTCGGGCGCCGGGTCTGCTGGGTCGACCCGGAAGACGACGGGTACCGTCAGTGCGCGATCGGGGTGGTTGACCCATCCAGGGAGCGGGATGTCTTCCTGGTTGAGCCTCCACGCCACAAGAGCCGCAATCGCCGCATCCCACACCCGATCCCCGGTACGTTCCGGCTCCGTCAGCCCCAGGACTCCTCGGACGAGTCCGTGTTCGGCGGTGAGGTTGTCATTCAATTGGAGGAGCGCCCGCAGGGCCCGGTCTGTGTCACGAGCACGCAGATGTTCACGAATCGCCTCTGCCGAACTCGCAGCGTCGTCCCGTCGTGTGGGAGCGGCGTACAGGCGGTGTCCGGTGCCAGCGAGGAGCCGATCAACTGTGCTGTAGGCGGCGTCTCTGCCCCGTTCGTGATGAGAGACACTGGCCTGATCGATGCCGGTCAACTCTGCAAGTCTCGCCTGCGTGATACGACGGCTCCGACGGGCGGCCCTAACGAGGGTGGATGACGCTGCCACGGTAGTCACCTTCCCTTCCAATATGACTCCTGGAACATATTCTACGCGCACACATCCACAAGTGGGTGGCGAATGTACTGGCGGTAACCACCAGTTCGCAGCAGGCAATTCGCCTGATGCGCCGAACAATAACCACAGAACACGCACCCCGAAGCGCCAACAGCCGCCACCGAGAGTGACACCAGCAACTGAAGTTGATTGTGGTGCGTTTCTGGTCACGCAGACTCCGGGAAGACCGGGAATCGTGGGCGGGCCAAACCAATGCTCAACGCTACCCGGGCAATGCAACGCTTCTCATAGGATCATAATGACGAATTAGCCACTGACCGGCATAAAAAATGAGGAGCAAGCTAAATCGGCGTCGCGCTTCAGCGGTTTTCGGACATGAATCGACAGTAGAGTCGAAACAAAAAAACCCCCGCATGACCGGGGGTTTAGTTACTGCTGGGGTACCTGGACTCGAACCAAGAACAAATGAACCAGAATCATCCGTGTTGCCAATTACACCATACC
Source organism: Cryobacterium arcticum (assembly GCF_001679725.1). Taxonomy (NCBI): domain Bacteria; kingdom Bacillati; phylum Actinomycetota; class Actinomycetes; order Micrococcales; family Microbacteriaceae; genus Cryobacterium; species Cryobacterium arcticum. The sequence goes on from NZ_CP016282.1 coordinate 2,522,184, forward strand.
CCAATGGCGAAGTCCGAGAACCGCGCCGAAAAGTAACTCTAGCCCACTTCGGTGCGACCAGACAAATTGAGCGGAGGGTGTGTCGTGAGCGGGCCCAGAAGCTCCCGGTTGATGGCCACGGCGGCGCGCGCACCCTCGCCGGCGGAGACCAGGAGCTGCTCCGGTCCGGGTGGGGTGGTGTCGCCAGCGGCGAAGAGTCCGGGCACCGACGTGCGCCCCTGCGGGTCGACAACGATCAGGCCGGACGCATCCGTGGCGGGGTTCAGTGCACCCGCGAAGGTGGCCGCCGCTTCATACTTGGGACGCACAAAACCGCCCGCCCGGGGCACGAACTCGCCGTCGGCGACCTGGATACCGGTCATGGCACCGCGCTCCCCCACAACGTCCGTGAGGGCGCGTCGATCGACTCGGATGCCGCGGGCGGCCAAAGCCGACTCGTCGGCGTCGGTGACCTGCCCGATGCCGTTGGTGAAGACGACCAGGTCGTCGGTCCACTGCGAGATGAGCAGTGCGTGTTCGGCGAGGTCGTCGGTCTCGCCGATCAGGGCGAGGGCACGGTCAGCCTCTTCATAGCCGTCGCAAGCGATGCAGCTGTGCAGATTGGTGCCGTACCAGGCGCGGATGCTCGGCAGCGCCGGCAGGGTCTCGGCCAGGCCCGAGGCAATCAGAACCGTGCGCGCCGTGACGGTGCGGTTCTTCTCGCCACGCATGCCCTTGGTGGAGACTGTGAAGCGCACGGGAGCGAGCTCGGAGCCGGAAGTCGGAGCGTCCAGCTGCGCGATCGCACGCACGAGCCCCATGTGGAACTCGGCGGCCGGGTACGCCTCGTACTCCTCACGGCCGATACGACGCAGCTCCAGCGGCGGCACACCGTCGCGGGTGATGAACCCGTGCGAGCGCAGGGTGGCCGAGTGCCGGGGCCGGTTACTGTCGATCATCAGCGTGCGGCGCCGGGCGCGCACAAGGCTGAGCCCGGCGGCCAGGCCGGCGGGGCCGGCGCCGATGATGACGACGTCGTAGGGCGCCTCACCGGCGCCGGCAGCGGTGTCGCTACCGGAGCCGGCCGGAACGGTACGGTCGGTCGTCATGACACCAGGGTCGCCGAGAGCCGATCCAGGCGGGCGAGCGAGTCGGCCTTGCCGAGGATCTCCATCGACTCGAACAGGGGCGGCGAGATCTTGCGTCCGGAGACAGCGACGCGCAATGGGCCGAACGCCACGCGGGGCTTGAGCCCGAGGCCGTCGATCAGGGTCTCGGTGAGGGTGGTGTGCACACGCTCGTGGGTCCATTCCGCTTCGGGAATGTCCCGAAGGGCCAAAGTGGCGGCCGTGAGGATCTCGCCGGCGTTCTGCGGGAGTGAGGCGAGGGCATCCGCCTGGTGCTCGAGCTTGTCGGCCGGCTGGAAGAGGAACCCGAGCATGGCCGGGGTCTCACCGAGCAGGGCGATACGCTCCTGCACGAGGGGGGCCGCGGCGGTGAGGATGGCCTTCTGGTTCTCGCTGAGCGGCTCGGATAGCACGCCTGCGGCTGCGAGGTACGGCACCACTCGCTGGGCGAAGTCGGCCGGCTCGAGCAGGCGGATGTGGTCGCCGTTGAGCGACTCGGCCTTCTTGAGGTCGAAGCGTGCCGGGTTGGGGTTCACGTCGACGACGTCGAACGCGGCGATCATCTCCTCGATGGAGAACACGTCGCGGTCGTGCGTGAGCGACCAGCCCAGGAGGGACAGGTAGTTGACCAGACCCTCGGGGATGAAGCCGCGTTCGCGGTGGAGGAAGAGGTTCGATTCGGGGTCGCGCTTGGAGAGCTTCTTGTTCTTGTCGCCCATGACGTAAGGCAAGTGGCCGAAGCGGGGCACGAAGGTGGTAAGTCCGATGTCGATCAGCGCGTGGTACAGCGCGATCTGGCGCGGGGTGGAGGAGAGCAGGTCCTCGCCGCGCAGCACGTGGGTGACACCCATGAGCGCGTCGTCGACCGGGTTCACGAACGGGTAGAGCGGGTGCCCATTGGGCCGCACCACGACGAAGTCGCTGAACGAACCGGCCGGGAAGGTGATCTCGCCGCGCACCAGGTCGTCGAAGGAGAGCTCGGTGTCGGGCACCTTGAGGCGGAGCGCTGGCTGGCGGCCCTCGGCGCGGAACGCGTCCTTCTCCTCGTCGGTGAGGTCGCGCTCGTAGTTGTCGTAGCCGAGCTTGGGGTCGCGGCCGAGCTTGATGTTGCGCTCGGCGATCTCCTCGCCGGTGGCGAAGCTCTCGTAGATGTGGCCGGACTCGACAAGCTTCGCGATCACGTCGCGGTAGATGTCGTAGCGCTGGGACTGCCGGTACGGCTCGTTCGGTCCCCCGGTCTCCACGCCCTCGTCCCAGTCCAGGCGCAGCCAGCGCATGGCCTCGAGAAGCTGGGTGAAGCTCTCCTCGCTGTCGCGGGCGGCGTCGGTGTCCTCCACGCGGAAGATGAACTTACCTCCCGTGTGCCGGGCATAGGCCCAGTTGAACAGGGCCGTGCGGATCAGGCCGACGTGCGGCGTGCCGGTGGGCGAGGGGCAGAACCGCACACGCACATCAGTGCCGGTTGCGGTCGAGAACGGGTGCGCTGTTGTAGTAGACATACGGCATTCATCCTACCGAGGGTGGCCCGCACCGGCGTGTGCGGAATGTGGCCCCGACCCGGCGCCGAACAACGACCACGGTGCCGCGTCGATCTCCCCGATGGCGCGGATGGTGGCGGCCACGGCCGGAACCGACTCCGACCCCTCGGCGCCGACGAGGTGGATCGTGCGGAAGTCCCCCGCCGTGGTGGGCCGGGCCACGATGCCGGTGGGCAGCGGGGAGGCTGCGATCGCGAGGGCTGGGACCAGGGCCACGCCGAGGCCGGCGGCGACCATGCCGAAGACGGCCACGACGTTGTCGGTCTCGTAGGAGATACCCGGCGTGAAGCCGCTGCGGGCGGCGAGGTCGAGCAGGTGCGCCCGGCAGCGGGGGCAGCCGCCGATCCACTGGTCCTCGGCCAGCCGGGCCAGGTCGATGCGGCTGTGCCCGGCCAGGGGGTGCTCGCGAGGAAGCACTACGAGCATCTCGTCGCGCCAGAGCGGTGCCACGGTGAGCCCCTGGGCGCTCTGCCGGTGCGGGTCGGCCTGGTCGCCGGTATAGCTGAAGGTGATCGCGAGGTCGGCGGCGCGGTCCCGCACGGCGCGCACGGCCTCGGGCGGTTCGGCCTCGAGATAGCTCAGCTGCACGCCGGGGTGGCGCTGGGACAGGCCGCGCAACAGGGTGGGGATGACCGTGGCCGACGCGGAAGGGAAGGCTGCGAGGGTCACCCGGCCACTGCGCAGGCCGGCCAGGTCGCTGAGTTCGCCCGCCGCGGCATCCAGCGCCTGGGTCACCGTGGCCGCGTGCCGGGCCAGGATGCGGCCGGCCTCGGTGAGTCGCACGCCACGACCCGACTTGGCCACCAGGGGCAGCCCGAGCCGGGCCTCGAGGCGTTTGAGGTGCTGGCTCACCGCCGGTTGGCTGTAGCCGAGGGATCGCGCGGCAGCGGTGATCGAGCCGAGCTCGTTGATGCGGTGCACGATGCGCAGCGCGTGGGAATCTACGTCGAGTGCACGGTGAACGGTGTCGGCCATGCGCAAAGCATAACCGCTCGTTATGCGAACGATCGAGCACTGGGCATTGCCGAATGGATCGGGGAGCGGGACGCTGGAGGCATGAGCTCCACCGTTCCGCCCAGCGCCCCACTTGCCACCCTCAGCCTGACGGCGGCGCGGGCCGAGTACTCCCCCAGCACGACCCGCTATCTGGCGGCGTGCACCTCGGGCCGGCCAACGATCGAGACCGTGCGAGCCTTGCAGGTTGACGCCGACATCTGGGCTCGCGGCGAGGCCTCCCCCGCTCACTACCAGGTGGAGATCGACCGCGCCCGGGCGCTCTACGCCGGCTTGGTCGGGGTCGGTGCCGACCGGGTGGCGATCGGGTCGCAGGCGTCGGTGATGGCCGCGGTCGTGGCGGCATCCGTGCCCGACGGCCGGGAAGTCGTCTGCGCCGACGGGGACTTCACCTCCATGGTCTTCCCGTTCCTGCAGCAGGAGCACCGCGGCGTCACCGTGCGCCACGTGCCGGTGGCGGATCTGGCGGCCTCGCTCACCGAGCGCACCTGGCTGGTGGCCTTCTCCCTCGTGCAATCCGCCACCGGCGAGATCGCGGATGCGCCGGCGATTCGCGCGGCCGCCGCCGAGGTGGGCGCGTTCACGCTCTGCGACACCACCCAGGCCACCGGCTGGCTGCCCGTGGCGGCCGGCGACTTCGACGCCACTATCTGCCACGCCTACAAATGGCTGGGTGCCCCGCGTGGGGCCGCGTTCCTCACCGTGCAGCCCGCTCTGGCTGAGCTGCTGCGCCCAGTGCAGGCCGGCTGGTTCGCCGGCGACGACCCGTGGGCGTCCTGTTACGGCCCCACCATGGCACTGGCCACGGATGCGCGCCGCTTCGACGTTTCTCCGGCCTGGCCGGCGTGGGTGGGCACGAGAGTGGCCCTGGAGTTCTTCGCGCGGGTCGACCCGGCCGCGGTGTACGCCCATGACACGGGCCTCGGCAATGCGCTCTGTGCCGGACTCGAGCTACCCCAACAAGACCAAGCCATCGTCACGTGGGCGGACCCGTCCGGCGCCGACCTGGCCCGCCTCACCGCCGCCGGCATCACGGCCTCCGGACGCGCCGGCCGTGCCCGGGTCGCCTTCCACCTCTGGAACGACGCCTCCGACGTCGAAGCCGCCCTGCTAGCCCTCGCCCGCTAGCCCCTTCCGCCCGCTGGCCCCTCTCGCCAGGCTGTCCCACCCCATCTCCCTGCGCACCAATCGCGAGCTGTAACTCAAGCACCGACCAGTCGCGTTTTGGGGGCCTGTTTCACAGTTCGCGGATGGGTGCTCTAGGCGTGTGTGCGGGTCGCTGGAATGTCAGTGGTAGGTGAGACGATCTCACTATGAGTAGCCCAGACCAGGCTCCACCGCCCACTCCGGACGATGACGACTACTCTCCGGAGTCCGCTCCACCTGGCACCACCCCCACCGCTATCACCCCGACCGGCCCGATCACGCAGACACCGCTCGCCGAGGCGGCTGGGCCCGTCGAGTCCCGTTGGCCTACCGCCCCGGCCGAGCCCGTCGATCCGACACTGTCCACCGAGGCGGCTGACCCCGTCGAGCCGACACCGCCCGATGACCAGACAGAGCCCGATGACCAGGCAGAGCCCGATGACCAGGCAGAGCCCGACGAATACTTGCCCGATGTGGCTTTGGACGAGTTCGTGAAGACGGAGCTCGCCCGCCGCACCGAACTCATCGCGGCCGACGCCCGCCTGATCGCCCAGGTCCAGGCCCGGCAGGCCGAGCATATGGTCGACCTGCAGACGTGGAGCGAGGACCCGCGGGTGTCATCCCGCCTGCACGGCAGCCCGGATCTCATCCGGGCGGCCGACCGGAACACGGCGACCATGACCACGTACCAGGCCCGGGCCGCCGCGTACTCCCGGTGGGAAGACGGGGAGGTCGCCCGCCGCACCATCGTGAGCGAACTCGCCTGCCTGCTCAAGTTGGCCGAACGGGCCGTGGAACGGCTGCTGGACCAGTCCCTCTGGTTACTCTCGACCCCTGCCGCGTTTCAGGCTCTCTCGACGGGTGAGATCAGCTACCGTCACGCGACCGTGCTCCTCGACCAGATGCGCACCCTCCCCGACGAGGACCAGGCCGCGTTCGTGGAAGCGGTCCTCCCGGCCGCGAAGGTCCTCCCTGTGGGCCGGTTCAACGACAAGGCCCGCCGGGTGCGGGAGCGGACGCATCCGGAATCGATCGCGATCCGTAACAGGAACGCTTTCGCCGACCGCCGCAGTTACTGGGAAGCCGCACCCGACGGGATGGGCTGGCTGCACTGGTACGGCACCGCCCACGACACCAAAGCCGCCTTCGACCGCATCGACTCGATGGCCGTGAGCCTGAAGAAGACTGGCGACTCGACCACGGCGGATGCGGCAGCAACAGCCGCCGCCTCGGGCACGGGCACAGGTTTCGGGTTGGGGGCGGGTGCGGGCTTCAGGCCCGGCACGGGCATGGCCACGGCTGCGATCCGGGACGAGGAGGAAAAGCGCCGCACGCTCGACCAAATGCGCGCCGACATCACCCGCGCCCTGCTGTTGGACGGCATCACCCCCGACGGGATGGGCGTCGGAATCCGCGGCAAGGTCATGATCACCGTTCCCGTCCTCACCCTCCTGGGCCTGGACGATGAACCCGCCACCCTCGAAGGCTACGGACCGATCTCCCCCGAAACCGCCCGGGAGATCGCCGGGAACGCACCAGGCTTCACCCGGATACTGACCCACCCGGAATCCGGGGTCGTGCTCTCCCTGGGAAAAACCCAGTACAAGAAGACCAAAGCCATGGGCAAATGGCTCCGGATGCGCGACGAAACCTGCCGCTTTCCCGGCTGCTCCCGCCCCGCCGTCAAGAGCGACGTCGACCACACCGACCCCTGGGCCGGCGGAGGCACCACCGACAGCGACAACCTCGCGCACCTCTGTGAAGCCCACCACCGGCTCAAGCACCTGTCCCGGTGGCGCGTCACCCAGGAGCCCGGTGGAATTCTGCTCTGGACCTCACCCGGACAACGCAGCTACCGCACCGACCCCGCCAACCCCGTGGCACCACCCCGGCCCCTGCCCCCGACCACCGGCCCGAAAACCCGGACACGCCCCGCCGACGACAGCTACCTGCAACCCCGGCACCAGCCCACGCGACGCCCGACGGCGCCAGTGCCCGAAAACCCACCCTTCTGACAGGGGCTGAAGGTCTGAAGGTGGAAATGAGCGTGGGAACGCACGAAAGCGGCCCCATGGTCGCCTCCGGATCCGGGAGGTGACCACAGGACCGCTTTCGCGAGACTGCGTGACGCGTGGTACGTCGTGCGCGTTGCGCCGCTACTTCTGGGCGGCCACCGCGTCGATGATCGCCGTGGCGAGCTTGACCGACGACGCCGGGTTCTGGCCCGTGTAGAGGTTGCGGTCGATTTCGATGTGCTCCCCGAAGGACGCACCCTCGACGAAGTCGGCACCCAGTTCGACCAGACGCGCCTGCACGAGCCACTTGGCCTTCGGTGCGAGTCCACCCAGCGCCTCCTCGGCGTCGGTGAAGCCGGTCATGCGGTAGCCCAGGAACGGCCAGGTGCCGTCGGCGTCGACCGAGGCCAACAGTGCCGCCGGGGCGTGGCAGAGCACGCCGAGGATCTTGCCGGAGCCGATGGCATCCGTCATGATCTGACCGCTGGTCGCGTCGACAGCGAGGTCTTCCATGGGGCCGTGGCCGCCGGGGTAGAAGACCACGTCGTAGTCGGACACGGTCACGTCGTCGAGCGAGTTCGGGCTCTGCAGCGCCGGCAGGGATTCGAGGTAGCTGCGCAGTTCGGCGGAGCGCTCGTCACTACCGGTCGCGCCGGCGGCCAGGCTGCCCAGGTCGACCGTGGGAGCAGCACCCTTCGGGGTGGCGATGGTGATCGACCAGCCGGCCTCGGTGAAGAGGCGGTGCGGTTCGGCGAGCTCTTCGGCCCAGTAGCCGGTGGGGTGCAGCGAACCGTCGTTGAGGGTCCAGTGGTCAGCGGCGCTGACGACAAAAAGTACGGAAGTCATATTCTCTCCAAGAGTCGGATTCGGTGAAACGGATGCCGGCGCGGCCGAGGGGCCGCTGCCGGTCAGTTGGTGGCGACGGAGGTCTTGACGACCATCTTGCCGGTGTTCTCGCCGCGGAGCATGCCCAGGAACGCGTCGACCGCGTTCTCGATTCCGTCGACGACGGTCTCGTCGAAGACGATGTCGCCGGCTGCGAACCAGGTGCCCATCTGCTCGGTGAAGGCCGGGAAGTGCTGCAGGTAGTTGCCCACCGTGAAGCCGGTGAGCGTGAGCCCGCGGGTGACGATGTTGACCATGTTCTGCACGCCGGTGGGGCCATCCGTGCGATTCATCTGCGAGATGGCGCCGCAGAGTGCTGCACGGCCGCCGTCCTTGAAAGCACCGAGCGCGGCGCTGAGGTGGTCGCCGCCGACGTTGTCGAAGTACACGTCGATGCCCTCGGGTGCGGCCTCGGCCAGCTGCGCGGCAATGTCACCGGTCTTGTAGTTGAACGCGGCGTCGAAGCCGTACTTCTCGGTGAGCAGGGCCACCTTCTCGTCGGTTCCGGCGGAGCCGATGACGCGAGCGGCACCCTTGAGCCGGGCGATCTGGCCCACCATGCTGCCTACGGCGCCGGCAGCACCGGAGACGAAGACGGTGTCGCCTTCCTTGAACTTGGCGACCTCGAGCAGGCCCACGTAAGCGGTCAGTGCCGTCATGCCGAGCACACCGAGATAGGCGGATGCGGGAACGTTCGGGATCTCGGGAACGACACGGAAGCCGGCGGCGTCCTCCTGCACGACATCGCGCCAGCCGTACTGGTGCACGACGAGGCTGCCGACGGGCACGGACTCGACGGTCGACTCCACGACGTGGCCGACGGCGCCGCCGCCCATGGTCTCACCGAGCACGAACGGCGGGATGTAGGACTTGACGTCGTTCATGCGGCCGCGCATGTACGGGTCGACCGAGATGAAGTCGTTGACGACGCGCACCTGACCGGCGGTCAACCCGGGCAGCTCGACGACGGCGGTGCTGAAGTCCGCGTCGGTGGGCCAGCCGGTGGGCCGAGCAGCGAGCTGGATCTGGGTACTGGTGGCTGTCGTCATGCGAAGTTCCTTACTGTTCGTGGTGGGTGCCGGGCGTTTGAGGCGCCGCTCGTTTTCTGCACCGATCGTTTTACTATAGCCGGGCTATCGGTTATAGTGAAACGAGCAGTACAGAACATTCACAGGAACACCCGCGGAGCGAAACCGCGAAACACCCGGACCAGGCGTTCGCGGGCGGAAGGCAGGCAGCTCATGGGACGGCTCCAGACGTTCGACAGCACGACGGTCGTGCAATCCGCCCGCGACGTCTTCTGGGACCTCGGCTACGAGGGTGCCTCGCTCGCCGACCTGGAGACAGCCACGGGACTCAACCGGTCCAGCCTGTACCACGCCTTCGGCAGCAAACGCGGGCTCTTCGACGCCGCGGTCGCCGACTACCGGAACACCGTCATCCGCCCGCGACTGAGCCTCCTCGAGGCACCGGATGCGGGTCGCGACACCCTACTGGCCTACTTCGACAGGCTGCGGGAGGCCATCGCCGCTCTGCCGCTCGACTCCCCCCGCCGCGGATGCCTTCTGGTCAACTGCGCCACGGGCCTCGCCACACACGACGAACCGGCCCGCGAGGTCGTGGAGGGGTACCGCACGGAACTCGCCGCCGCCCTCGGCAATGCGCTGGCCGGCGCGGGAAGTCCCGCCGACCGCACGGAGGAACGGGTGCGCACTCTCGCTTCCCTCTCCATGAGCGCCATGCTCCTGGCCCGGGTCAACGCCACCGAATCGGCCGCGTTACTCTCCACGGCCGCCGACCAGGTGCGCGCCTGGCTCCCGGTCTAACGGTTTCCCGGCCGGAGAGTTGCGCCCGGTACGCCGGGCGCACTTGTCCGCTGCGGAAACAGTCGCCGCACGCGGACTGCTAAGCCGCGCTTCGCACCGGGTTGGTGAGCACGCCGAGTCCAGGGATCTCGATGCTCACGCTGTCGCCGTGCGTCACCCGTTGGGCGGAACTCGGTGAGCCGGTCAGGATCACGTCACCGGGCAGCAGGGTGAAGGCATGCGAGAGGAACGAGACGATCTCCTCCATCGAGAACGCCAGCAACGACACGTCGCCGTTCTGGAACTGCGTGGCGTCGACCCGGCCGAGAATACGGCCATCCGTGGGATCGAACTCGGTGTCGATCACCGGTCCGAGCGGGCAGAACGAGTCGAAACTCTTGGCTCTGGCCCCATGCCCCTGGACCTCGCTCAGGTCGACGGCCGTGACGTCGTTCGCGATGGTGTAGCCGAAGATCGCCGAGGACGCGTCAGCCACGCTGAGATTCTTCGCGACCTTCCCGATCACGATGGCCAACTCGCCCTCCACGCGCACGTCCTCGGACTGTGCGGGAAGCACGATGGGATCGTTCGGACCCACCACCGTGGTGTTGGGCTTGAGGAAGAAGCGCGGCTCGGCGGCCGCGCCGTCCTGCACGGCGGCCTTCTCGACGGCATCCGCGAAGTAGGCGCCGGCGAGGCCGACGACCTTGGAGCGAGGGATCACCGGCGCGAGCAGGGCCACGTCCACCAGCGGAAGGCGCTGGCCGGTGGGGTTGTAGCCGGCGAACATGGGGTCCCCGGTGAGGACGACAAGTTCGTCGTCGTCGATGATGCCGAACGCGATGGTGCCGGCGTGGCTGAACCGTGCGATCTTCACGCGGTCACCTCGGTTTCCGCCGCAGCATCCAGCCGCATCAGCCAACCGTGGCGGTCGGGCAGGCGGCCGTACTGGATGTCGGTCAGCTCCTGGCGCAGCGCCATGGTGATCTCCCCGGCCGGAGCATCGGCCGACCCGATCTCGAAGCCCACGCCCTTGAGCTGGGCGATAGGCGTGACCACGGCTGCCGTACCGCAGGCGAACACCTCGGTGATCCGCCCGGATGCGACACCGTCGCGCCACTCGTCCACGGTCACGTCCCGCTCCTCAACGGTCATGCCGCGGTCCCGGGCGAGCTGGATGATGCTGTCGCGGGTGACGCCCTCGAGGATCGTGCCGGTCAGGCGCGGGGTGACCAGGGTGTCGGTGCCGTGCACGAAGAACACGTTCATGCCGCCGAGTTCGTCGATGTGGGTGCCGGTCTCGCCGTCGAGGAAGAGCACCTGGGCGCAGCCGTTGTCGTAGGCCTCACGCTGGGGCAGCAGCGAGGCGGCGTAGTTGCCGCCGCACTTGGCGGCGCCGGTGCCGCCGCGGCCGGCGCGGGAGTACTCGGTGGAGAGCCAGATACTCACCGGGGCGACACCGTCGGTGAAGTAGGCCCCGGCCGGGCTGGCGATGACGTAGTAGCCCACCTTGTGCGCGGCGCGCACCCCGAGGAAGCTCTCGTTCGCGATCATGAACGGACGCAGGTAGAGGCTGGTCTCCGGCGCATTGGGCACCCAGGCACCGTCCACGGCGATCATCTGCTTGATCGACTCGATGAAGTCGGCGACGGGCAGCTCGGGCAGCGCGAGCCGGCGGGCGGAGCTCTGCAGGCGTTCGGCGTTCTTCTCCGGCCGGAAGGTCCAGATGGAGCCGTCGGCGTGGCGGTAGGCCTTCATGCCCTCGAAGATCTCCTGGCCGTAGTGCAGCACGGAGGAGGCCGGGTCGAGCAGCAGCGGGCCGTACGGGGTGACCCGAGCGTTCTGCCAGCCGGCCTCGACCGTCCAGTCGATCGTGACCATGTGGTCGGTGAAGTGCTTACCGAAACCCGGGTCGGAGAGGATCGTCTCGCGCTCCGCGCTGGATCGGGCCGTCTCAGACGGGGTCAGTTCGAATTCGAGGGGGAAGGTGGTGCTCTGCTGGCTCATGGGAGTCCCTTTGGTCTAGGCGGGAGTGTCGGTCAGGCGGGTGACGATCGCATCGCCGACGGCACTGGTCGCACGCGCTGCGTCGGTGCTGCTGCGGGCCACGATGTCGGCCGTGACGGCCGCGCTCACCCGAGCCGCCGCATCCTGGAGCCCGAGGTGGTTGAGCAGGAGCGCGACCGAGAGGATCGCCGCCGTGGGATCGGCCAACTGCCGGCCCGCGATGTCGGGTGCCGAGCCGTGTACCGGCTCGAACATGCTGGGGAAACGGCCGTCCGGGTTGATATTTCCGGATGCCGCCAGGCCGATGCCGCCGCTGATTGCCGCTGCCAGGTCAGTGAGAATATCGCCGAAGAGGTTGTCCGTGACGATGACATCAAATCTACCCGGATTTGTGACGAGGAAAATCGTCGCCGCATCGACGTGCAGGTAATCGACGGCCACGTCGGGGTATTCGGCGCCAACCTCGGCGACAATGCGCTGCCAGAGGCTGCCGGAGAAGACCAGCACGTTGGTCTTGTGCACCAGAGTGAGGCGCTTGCGCGGCCGGTTCCTGGCCACCTCGAACGCGTAACGCACGACCCGCTCGACGCCGAAGGCAGTGTTGACGGACACCTCATTGGCGACCTCGTTCGGGGTGCCCTGGCGGATGGCGCCGCCGTTGCCCACGTACGGCCCCTCGGTGCCCTCGCGCACAACGACGAAGTCCACCTCGCCGGGGTCGCCCAGCGGGCTCGGCACACCGGGGAAGAGCACGCTCGGGCGCAGGTTGACGTAGTGGTCGAGCGAGAAGCGCAGCTTGAGCAGGAGCCCGCGCTCGATGTTGGCATTCTTGAGCCGGGGATCGCCGGGCACTCCCCCGACGGCGCCGAGCAGGATGGCATCGTGCGCGCTGATCGCGGCCAGGTCCTCGTCGGTCAGCACGTCACCGGTCTCGAGGAAGCGGGTGGCGCCGAGCGAGAAGTGGGTGAGATCGAAGTCGACCGGTTCGGCCTGGGTCACGGCCTCGAGCACCTTGAGAGCCTCGGCGACGACCTCGGGGCCGATGCCGTCTCCGGCGATGACTGCGAGCTTGACTGAGCGGGACATGCGGCTCCGATTACGGTGAGGCAGCCGGTGGGCTGGCGATAGTGACACGAATTTGACGTAGAGATACCCTGCAAATCAACCCTACTGCCCGCTTTCGGGTGTCTATGCTGGAGGACCCTGACCGTGCGCGTCGCCGACGCGCATGTGCCATCACCGAAGAAAGCAGTTCACCATGAGTATCGGATTGGGAATCTTCCTGTTCGTCGTCGGCGCCATCCTGGTGTGGGCCCTCAACATCCAGGTTGACTGGGTCGACCTCGACCTCGTCGGTTACATCCTGATGGGCGCGGGCGCGCTCATCTTCGTGCTCGGCCTGGTGTTGCTCACCCGCCGACGCAGCAGCATCAGCACCACCCGCAGCGCCGTCGACCCGGTCAGCGGCGAACGCACCGTGCAGCAGGAACGGTCGATCGACGACGTCTGACCTGTTTCGTTACAGCACATGAAAAAGCCCCGGATGCGCATCCGGGGCTTTTTTCGTTCGTGCTGCGCCTGGTGAGGCGACGGACTGGTTACTCGGTGATGTCGATCGCGACCATGACGTCAGCCGCGATCGCCTCGCGGAGCGACGCGATCAGCGCGGCGGGAACGGGCGAGTCGACCGTCAGGACGCTGAGCGCCTCGCCGCCGGCCTCGTGCCGGGCGATCTGCATGCCCGCGATGTTGATCTCGGCCTCGCCGAACTCGCGGCCGTACACGGCGACGATTCCGGGGCGGTCGGTGTAGAGCATGACGATGAGGTGCTCGGCGAACGGCACCTCGACGTCGTAGCCGTTGACCTCGACGATCTTCTCGATCTGCTTGGTGCCCACCAGGGTGCCGGAGACCGAGACCTGCGAGCCGTCGGCGAGGGCGCCGCGCAGCGTGATGAGGTTGCGGTACTCGGGCGACTCGGCGTCGGTGATGAGGCGCACGCTCACTCCGCGCTGCTCGGCGAGCAGCGGCGCGTTGACGTAGGAGACCGTCTCGCTGACCACGTTGGTGAAGATGCCCTTGAGTGCGGCGAGCTTGAGCACCGAGACGTCGAATTCGACGATCTCGCCGCGCACCTCGATGTCGACGCTGGTGAGCGGGCTGTGGGCGGCAAGGCCTGAGAAGACCTGGCCGAGCTTCTCGACCAGCGGGATACCGGGACGCACGGTGGGGTCGATGACGCCGCCGGCGACGTTGACGGCGTCGGGAACCAGTTCGCCGGACAGCGCGAGACGCACCGACTTGGCGACGGAGACACCGGCCTTCTCCTGGGCCTCGTCGGTGGACGCGCCCAGGTGCGGGGTGCTGATCAGGTTGTCGAGTCCGAGCAGCGGCGAGCCGGTCGGCGGCTCGTTGACGAAGACGTCCAGGCCGGCTCCGGCGATGGTGCCGTCGACGAGCGCCGTGTACAGGTCGGCTTCGTCGATGAGTCCACCGCGGGCGACGTTGACGACGTAGGCGGTGGGCTTCATGAGCTTCAGCTGCGGGGCGCTGATCATGCCCGTGGTCTCCGGCGTCTTGGGCATGTGGATGGTGACGAAGTCGGACTGCTCGAGCAGTTCGTCCAGTGTCACCGGGTGCACGCCGAGCTGCTGGGCGCGAGCCGAGGTGATGTACGGGTCGAAGGCGATGATGTTCACCCCGAAGGCCTGCAGGCGAGCCGCGACGAGCGCGCCGATGCGGCCCAGGCCGATGATGCCGACGGTCTTCTCGTAGAGCTCGATGCCGGTGTACTTGGAGCGCTTCCACTGACCCTGGGCGAGGGCGCCGTGAGCCGGCGGGATGTGGCGGGCCAGGCTGAGGATGTGGCCGACGGTCAGTTCGGCGGCCGAGATGATGTTGGAGGTGGGCGCGTTGACCACCATGACGCCGGCCGCGGTGGCGGCCTTGATGTCGACGTTATCGAGTCCGACGCCGGCGCGGGCGATGACCTGCAGGTGCGGGGCCGCGGCGAGGGCCTCGGCGTCGACCTTGGTGGCGGAGCGCACCAGGATGGCGTTGGCGGAGGCCAGCGCGGAGAGCAGGGCGGCACGGTCGGTGCCGTCGACGTTGACAACGTCGAAGTCGGGCCCGAGGGCATCGACGGTGGCGGGCGAGAGTTCTTCGGCGATAAGTACAACGGGCTTCGACACGAAAACAGATCCTTAGAAAGCGTCAGGCGAGGGAAGCTCGCGCCACGATCTTGGGGCGCCAGATACCACAACACTTTACTGGCTGCAGAATAGAGCGATGAGCGCCGAGTCCGTGACCAACGTCCTAACCGTGCTGAGGGTCATCCTGGCGGTGGTCTTCGTCGTGGCGGGGATCAGCCATTTCGCGCCCTCGGTGCAACGCACGATGACCGCGATGATCCCGCCACGACTGCGCTGGCGGGGCCTGTGGTCTCCGCGCAACCTCGTGCTGATCACCGGTGTCTGCGAGATTCTCGGCGGTGTCGGACTTCTTCTGGATGCCACCCGTGTTACGTCAGGTGTCGCCCTGGCCGTGTTCCTCGTCGCGGTTTTTCCCGCGAACGCGTACGCGGCCCGGCACAAGGAGCGCTTCGGTGCCGTCGCGATTCCGTTCGTGCCGCGGCTGCTCGGCCAGCTGGTGCTCATCGGGCTGGTGCTCGCCGTGAGCCTTGCCGGCTGACGGCGCCGCTCTGCGGAGTGTCAGACGATCAGGCTGCCGAGTCCGAACACGAAGATGTCGAGGGAGAGTGCCGAGACCAGGCAGAGCCCGGCCAGCAGCATGAGGGCCTGGGGGCCGGCCTCGCGGCGACGTCCGAGCCAGAAGGCGATGCCGAACACCACGACCGGCGCGAGCACGCCCGTGAGCAGCAGGCCCCAGCCGAAACCGCTCAGGCTGGTGTCGAGCAGCTGAGCGGCGTTGTTGAGGCCGAGCAGGTTGCCGAGCCCCGACCACGCGCTGTAGGCGTAGAAGAGTCCGAACACGATGGCGATCGTGGCCGAGAGCCAGGCCGGCGTGCGGCGCACCCGGGTGCTGGATGTGCTGTCGAGTGTCTTGTCGGTGCTCATCAGAGTCCCCCGGTTCCGGCGATGAAGGGCAACGGGGCCAGCAGCACGGCGCCCAGGATGAGCCAGGTCCACCGCAGCCGCGGCTTGCCGCGCGTGAGCCAGTAGGACGAGGCGAACCACACGGCCGGCGCCGCGACGGCGAGCCAGGTGCCGAGGGAGAACATGAACTGCCCGAGCGGATCGGTCAGACCGCTGGTCAAGCGTCCGACGCCGATGAACCAGCCGATCGTGTACAGCAGGTAGACCCCGGCGAGGATGCCCAGGCCGATCAGGGCCGGGGACGACAGGGACGCGGGCTCCGCCGGGGCGTCGACGTAGCCGCCGGGCGAGCCGGTGACTGCCCAGCCCTCGGGCAGGTCGGTGTCCACGGGGGCAGCCTCGTGGTCAGCCGGCGCATCGGTTGCCGGCGCGGGCGCATCCGTCGTCGACGCCGGAGTGCGCTCGACCGCGGCCGTGCCTCCGGAGACGAGCGTGGGATCGTCGTCGCCGGCCCAGCCGAGTGCATCGTCATCCCGAGAAGAAGTCATGTGTCCAGCCTATAGAGCCGGACCGGCGGGCCGACGCCGAAACTGCACTCACCTGCGGCCCGTAATATCTCCGGCTCCTCAGCGGCTGATCAGCACCTTGAGCGCATGCGTCTCGGCGGCCCGGGAGAAGGTGTCGTAGGCATCCAGTACCTGGTCGAATCCGAACCGGTGGGTGGCGAGGCGCTCTGCGGGGATCTTGTGCTGGGCTACGAGCTTGAGCAGCATCGGCGTGGTGTTGGTGTTCACGAGCCCCATGCTGATGCTGATGTTCTGGATCCACAGGTTCTCCACGTGCAACGGCACGGGCTTGCCGTGCACACCCACGTTGGCCAGGTGGCCGCCGGGCCGCACGATCTCGGTCGCCATGGTGAAGGTGTCTGGCACCCCGACGGCCTCGATGGCCACATCGACGCCCGCTCCATCGGTGACGGCGAGCACGTCGTCACGCCACTCCGGCCGGCCGGAACGCACGGTGTGGGTGGCGCCGAAGTGCCGGGCCTGCTCGAGCCGGTTCTCGTCCAGGTCGATGGCCACGATGGCTCCGGCACCGTACAGCCCGGCCGTGGCGATCGCGGCCAGGCCGACCGGGCCGGCGCCGATCACGGCGACGACGTCGCCCGGGGCCACCTGGCCGTACTGCACGCCCATCTCGAACCCGGTGGGGAGGATGTCGGAGAGCATCACGGCCTCGGCGTCGGTCACCGAATCCGGCAGCGCATAGAGCGAGTTGTCGGCGTAGGGCACCCGCACGAACTCCGCCTGGGTGCCGTCGATGAGGTGGCCGAACACCCAGCCCATGCCCGATCGGCCCTCGTCGCCCAGGCAGTGCGAGTACAGGCCGATCTTGCAGTTGGCACAATGACCGCACGACTTGATGCAGGAGATCAGCACCCGCTGGCCCACCGAGATTGACTCCACCGAGTCACCGGTCTCGACGACCGTTCCCACGCCCTCGTGGCCCAGGATGCGCCCCGCCTCGACCGCGGGCACGTCGCCCTTGAGGATGTGTAGGTCGGTGCCGCAGATGGTGGTGGTGTCGATGCGCACGATCGCGTCGGTGGGCCGCAGGATGCGCGGGTCGGGCCGGTCGGTCCAGGTCTTCTGACCGGGGCCGTCGTAGACGAGTGCTTTCACGATGACGCTCCTTTGCGTTGAGGTGCTTCGGACTCGGCCCACGATGGCGATCATGGTAGCCAGATGGGGCGGGTACGGAAACCTCCGTGCGGCACGCACCTGCCGGTGACATGGCCGCACAGCCACACCGCCACACAGCCACACAGCCACGCCGCCACACCCGTGTGCAGCGCCGGTCTGGCGCACGGCCCGATGCGCGTTTAGCTGCAGCGCCGGCGTACGACCAGGGACACGGCGATGACCCAGCCGAGCACCCCGACCAGGCTGACCCGCTCGGCGAGGCCGATCACCCCGGGCGCCCAGACCGCCGCGATACCCAACGCCAGCAGCCCGAATGCGGCCACGCCCGTGAAGACCGCAGCCGCCGGGTACGCCCCGCGCAGGTCGTCGCTCCTCCGCAACCACACGGTCAGCAGGCCGAAGGCGACCAAGGCAACCAGGAAGCCTCCGGCGGCCACGACGAGGTGCGCGGTTCCGAGAGCCGTCGTCGGCTCCAGGCTCGGCGCATCCTTGGCCGGGATGTCGGTGGGCAGGAACGCCAGGGCCGCCGAGCAGGCCCCGGCAATGAGCATCAGGACCAGACCGGTACGCCGCACTCGTGTGCGCGGGCCGTAGTGCGCCAGTGCGGCGACGGCGCAGACCGTGACCACTCCCCTGGCCAGGAAGTTCAGGTTCATCACCCAGCCGTACGGCCCGACGGCGAGGTTGCTCTCGGCTTCGGAGACGACGCTGTAGTGCGGCGGAAGCGCCTGCAGGACGATGTCCACCAGCACGTAGAGGACGGCGCCGACCAGGGCGATCGTCGCGAGGACCCGGGTGGAGCGGGAGGCCCGCGGGGCACCGTCGGAGGCGCCGTCGGAGGCGCCGTCGGCGGATGCGTTCCGCGTCTGCAGGGCCTCAGGGTTACGCATGCTCACTCCGGAAGCCTAACGGGCCGCGCGGGGGCGGCACCCGGGCCGGGCGCACCGAAGGGGCCGGTCGAGTGACCGGCCCCTTCGGGAAGAGCTACGAGTTAGCGGGCGGCTTCGCCGTCGACGTAGTCGTCGTCGTTCGAGGCGTTCCACGCGAAGAGCTTGCGCAGCTCGCGGCCGGTGGCCTCGATCGGGTGCTCTTCGCCCTTCTTGCGCAGGGCGAGGAACTCGGGAGCTCCGGCGTCCTGGTCGTTGATGAAGCGCTCGGCGAATGCACCGTTCTGGATGTCGGCGAGAACGGCCTTCATGTTCTCCTTGACGCTCGGGTCGATGACACGCGGGCCGGAGACGTAGTCGCCGTACTCAGCGGTGTCGGAGACGCTCCAACGCTGCTTGGCGATGCCGCCCTCCCACATCAGGTCGACGATGAGCTTGAGCTCGTGCAGCACCTCGAAGTAGGCAACCTGCGGCTGGTACCCGGCCTCGGTGAGAACCTCGAAGCCGTACTGGATCAGCTGCGACGCGCCACCGCACAGAACGGCCTGCTCGCCGAACAGGTCGGTCTCGGTCTCTTCGGTGAAGGTGGTCTTGATGCCGGCGGCGCGCAGGCCACCGATCGCCTTGGCGTAGCTGAGGGTGAGCGGCCAGGCGTTGCCCGACGCATCCTTCTCGACGGCGACGATGACGGGAACGCCACGGCCGGCCTCGAATTCACGACGCACGGTGTGACCCGGGCCCTTGGGGGCGACCATGACCACGTCGACGCCCGCGGGCGCCTCGATGTAGCCGAAGCGGATGTTGAAGCCGTGTCCGAAGACGAGGGCCTTGCCCTCGGCGAGGTTGGGGAGGATGTCGTCCTTGTACAGGTGACGCTGCACCTGGTCGGGAGCGAGCACCACGATGACGTCGGCCCAGGCGGATGCCTCGGCGGCGCTCTTCACGGTGAAGCCGACCTCTTCGGCCTTGGCGCGGGACTTCGAGCCCTCCTTGAGTCCGATGACGACCTCGACGCCGGAGTCGCGGAGGTTCTGCGCGTGGGCGTGGCCCTGCGAGCCGTAGCCGATGACGGCGACCTTCTTGCCCTGGATGATGGACAGGTCGGCGTCTTTGTCGTAGAAGATTTCAGACAATGTGGTGTTCTCCTTGGTTGTTGTCGTTGGTCGAGCTTGTCGAGACCCGGAGGCCGTGAGAGCAAATGAGTTAGTTCTTGAAAACGCGTTCGGTGATCGACTTGGATCCCCGACCGATGGCGAGCAGACCCGACTGGGCGATCTCCTTGATGCCGTAGGGCTCGAGCACCCGCAGGAACGCCTGGGTCTTGCCGGAGTCGCCGGTCACCTCGATGACGACGGCATCCGTGGACACGTCGACGACACGGGCGCGGAACAGGGTGACGGCCTCGAGCACCTGGGAACGGGTGGTGTTGTCCGCCCGCACCTTGACGAGCAGGTGCTCGCGCTGCACGGACTGCGTCGGGTCGAGCTCGACGATCTTGATGACGTTGATCAGCTTGTTGAGCTGCTTGGTCACCTGCTCGAGCGGAGCGTCTTCGACGTCGACGAGGATCGTGATGCGTGACAGGCCGGGGATCTCGCTGTGGCCGACCGCGAGGCTCTCGATGTTGAAGCCGCGCCGGGCGAACAGGCCGGCGACGCGCGTGAGCAGGCCGGGCTTGTCCTCGACGAGGAGGCTGAGAACGTGGGTGCTCATTGTTACTCCTCTTCCCAGGTGGGTGCGTGGTCCTTGGCGTACTGGACGAAGCTGTTGCTGACGCCCTGAGGCACCATCGGCCAGACCATGGCGTCCCGGCTGACGATGAAGTCGATCACGACCGGACGGTCGTTGGTGGCCAGCGCGAGCTTGATGGCGTCGTCGACCTGGTCGGCGCTGGTGACCCGGATGCCCAGGGCGCCGTATGCGTCGGCCATCTTCACGAAGTCGGGCACCATCGCGGTGCCGTGACCGGTGTTGAGGTCGGTGAACGAGTGCCGTCCGTCATAGAAGAGGGATTGCCACTGGCGCACCATGCCGAGGGACGAGTTGTTGATGATCGCCACCTTGATCGGAATGTTGTTGATCGTGCAGGTGGCCAGCTCCTGGTTGGTCATCTGGAAGCACCCGTCGCCGTCGATCGACCAGACCACCCGGTCAGGCTCGGCGACCTTGGCGCCCATGGCGGCGGGAACCGAGTAGCCCATGGTTCCGGCGCCGCCGGAGTTGAGCCAGGAGTTGGGGCGCTCGTACTTGATGAACTGCGCGGCCCACATCTGGTGCTGACCGACGCCGGCGGCGTAGACACCCTCGGGGCCGGTGAGCTCGCCGATGCGCTTGATCACGTACTGCGGGGCGAGCAGGCCGTCGGCGGGCTCGCTGTAGCCCAGCGGGAACTTCTCGCGCAGACCGTTGAGGTACGTCCACCACTCGGTGATGTCGGGCGTGGTCGAGGCGATCGCGTCGCGGTAGGCCACCGTGAGGTCGGCGATCACGTCCTTGGCGTCGCCCACGATGGGCACGTCGGCGGCGCGGATCTTGCCGATCTCGGCCGGGTCCACGTCCACGTGCACGATGGTGGCGTTCGGCGCGAATTCGCTGGCCTTGCCGGTCACCCGGTCGTCGAAGCGGGCGCCCAGGGCGATGATCAGGTCGGATTCCTGCAGGGCGAGAACGGCCGCGACGGTGCCGTGCATACCGGGCATGCCCAGGTGCTGCTTGTGCGAGTCCGGGAACGCGCCACGGGCCATCAGGGTGGTGACGACGGGCGTGCCGGTGAGTTCGGCCAGCTCGAGCAGTTCGGGCGAGGCCTTGGCGCGGATGACACCGCCGCCCACATAGAACACGGGCTTCTCGGCGCCGGCCAGGAGCGCCGCAGCGGCCTGCACCTGCTTGCCGTGCGCCTTGGTGATCGGCCGGTAGCCGGGCAGGTCGAGCTTGGGCGGCCAGATGAACGGGGCGCTCATCTGCTGGGCGTCCTTGGTGATGTCCACCAGCACCGGGCCGGGGCGGCCGGTGTTGCAGATCAGGAACGCCGACGCGAGGGCGGCGGGGATGTCCTCCGGCCGCTTCACCAGGAAGGAGTGCTTGGTGATCGGCATGGTGATGCCGACGATGTCGGCCTCCTGGAAGGCATCCGTGCCCATCAGCGTGGAGAAGACCTGGCCGGTGATGGCCAAGAGCGGCACCGAGTCCATGTAGGCGTCGGCGATGGCCGTCACGAGGTTGGTCGCGCCGGGCCCGGAGGTGGCGATGGCCACCCCGACCCGGTTGCTCGAGGACGCGTAGCCCTCGGCGGCGTGACCGGCGCCCTGTTCGTGGCGCACCAGGATGTGACGGATGTCGTCCTGGTTCATCAGCTCGTCGTAGAGCGGGATGACGGCGCCGCCCGGCAGGCCGAAGACGTCGGTGACGCCGAGCAGCTTGAGGGTGCGCAGGATCGCGCCGGAACCGGTGAGGATCTCGGGTTCGGTCGCGGCGTCCGGCGCCGTCGTGGCACCGGAAGCAGGACCGGAGGGCGTCGGAAAGGAGGGTGTCGGCACGGGCGAAGGTTCCGTGGTCATGAGAGGCAAATCCCTAAATCGGTGACGGATGGTGTCGATCAGCCCGTGGTCGCTCCGAGTGCCGCCGACTGCACGAGCTTGGAGTACTTGGCGAGGACGCCACGGGTGTAACGGGGAGGAAGCGGGGCCCAGCCTTCTCGGCGGGCGGCGAGCTCTTCAGCGTCGACAAGTAGGTCGAGCGAGCGAGCTGCGATATCGACCCGTATCAGATCACCATCGCGCACGAAGGCGATCGGACCTGCGTCCACCGCTTCGGGTGCTATATGGCCGATACACAGTCCGGTTGTGCCGCCTGAGAATCGACCATCAGTCAATAGTAGTACATCGGCTCCGAGCCCGGCGCCCTTGATGGCCGCGGTGATCGAGAGCATCTCGCGCATGCCCGGGCCGCCCTTGGGGCCTTCGTAGCGGATGATGACGACGTCGCCCTTGAGGATCTCGCCGTTGGTGAGGGCGTCCATGGCCGAGCGCTCACGTTCGAACACGCGGGCGGGGCCCTCGAAGATGTCGCTGTCGAAGCCGGCGGTCTTCACGACAGCGCCCTCCGGGGCCATCGAGCCCTTGAGGATGGTGATGCCGCCCGAGGCGTGGATCGGGTTGTCGAGGGTGCGCAGAACCGTGCCGTCGAGTTCGGGCGGGTCGATCTCGGCGAGGTTCTCGGCGACGGTCTTGCCGGTCACGGTGAGGCAGTCGCCGTGTAGGAGGCCCGCCTCGAGCAGGGCGCGCATGACGACGGGCACGCCGCCGTGACGGTCGACGTCGTTCATCACGAACTTGCCGAAGGGCTTGAGGTCGCCGATGTGCGGAACCTTGTCGCCGATGCGGTTGAAGTCGTCGAGGGTGAGATCGACCTCGGCCTCCTGGGCGATGGCGAGCAGGTGCAGCACCACGTTGGTGGAACCGCCGAAGGCCATGGCCACGGCGATGGCGTTCTCGAACGCCTTCTTGGTGAGGATGTCGCGGGTGGTGATGCCCAGGCGCAGCAGGTTGACGACGGCCTCTCCGGAGCGGTGCGCGAAGTAGTCGCGGCGGCGGTCGGCCGAAGCGGGTGACGCGGAGCCGGGCAGGCTCATGCCCAGGGCCTCGGCGACGCTGGCCATGGTGTTGGCGGTGTACATGCCGCCGCAGGCGCCTTCACCCGGGGCGAAGGCGCACTCGATGCGCTTGGCGTCCTCGACGCTCATACGGCCGGCCTTCACGGCGCCGACGGCTTCGAAGGAGTCGATGATGGTGATGTCTTTTTCGGTGCCGTCGGAGAGCTTCACCCAACCGGGTGCGATGGAACCGGCGTAGAGGAAGACGCTCGCGAGGTCGAGCCGGGCCGCGGCCATGAGCATCCCGGGCAGTGACTTGTCGCAGCCGGCCAGCAGCACGGAACCGTCGAGGCGCTCGGCCTGCATGACGACCTCGACGGAGTCGGCGATGACCTCACGGGAGACCAGCGAGAAGTGCATGCCCTCGTGGCCCATCGAGATGCCGTCGGAGACGGAGATGGTGCCGAACTGCAGCGGATAGCCGCCGCCGGAGTGCACGCCCTCCTTGGACGCCTGGGCGAGGCGGTCCAGCGAGAGGTTGCACGGGGTGATCTCGTTCCACGAGCTCGCGATGCCGATCTGGGGCTTGTCCCAGTCGGCGTCGCCCATTCCCACCGCGCGGAGCATGCCGCGCGAGGTGGTGGCTTCGATTCCATCGGTGACGTCGCGGCTACGGGGCTTCATGTCGTACTCAGGCATGAAGTGAGTCTAGAACGTCGCGGGCGGGCCGGGTGGCACCCGAACCTGCCCGCGACGCTTGTGGCTAGTTCTCCTGCTGAGTGGATGCGGCGCGGAAATCGGCCAGCAGCGCGAGCACCTGGGTGACCTCCTTGGGCCCGCGAACCCGGTATCCGGCCAGGGTGGCGCCCGGACCGATCTTGAGACCGAGGTCGTTGTCGCCGAGAACCGTGAAGGCGTCTTCGTCGGTGACGTCGTCGCCGGCGTAGAGCACCCGGTCGGCGCCGGTGTGTACGCGCAGACGCTCGAGGGCGTCACCCTTGGTGCTGGAACGCACCGAGAATTCGAGCACGTTCTTGCCCTCGCGCACGGTGAGCGACGGCAGCAGTTCGGCCAGCTGGTCGCGGGCCTCCCGCTGCACGGCCTGACCGTCCTGAGCCGTGGCCAAGCGGGTGTGCAGGGCCAGGCCGGCGGGCTTCTGTTCGATCCAGGTGCCGAAGACCGGGCCGGAGATGCGCTCGAGCACCCGGGTGAGGGTGTCGAGCTTCTCGAGTTCCTCTGGCACCAGTCCCAGTTCGATGCCGTTGGCGTCCAGCTGCACCTCGATGCCGTGGGACCCGGTGAGGAGCACCTCGCTCTGCGGTTCGGCCACGTGCTTGAGGCTCACCAGGGCGCGGCCCGACACGAACGCCACGCGCACGCCGGGGAGGTCGAGCAGGCGCTGCACGACGTCGTGGGTGCCGTCAACGGCGCGGGCGTCCTCGGGCTCGTCGACGTGCGGCGCCAATGTGCCGTCGAAGTCGAGGGCCACCAGGATGGTCTCGGCGGAACTGATGTCGCGCAGGGCGCTCACCAGGTTCTCCGGCACCCCGCTGGGCACGGCGGCCCCGCCGGTGAGGGTCTGCAGGAACGACGCGCTCCAGGCGGCCACGTCGTTGTCGAAGACCTTGCGGCGCAGGGCCCGCATCCGCCTCGTGCGCTCACGCTTGGGCATGGTGATGGCCTTCATGATCGACGCCTTCATGCCGTCGATGTCGTGCGGGTTGATCAGCACGGCCTGCTTGAGTTCGTCGGCGGCGCCGGCGAATTCGCTGAGCACCAGCACACCGTCGCCGTCGTGGCGCACGGCCACGTACTCCTTGGCCACGAGGTTCATGCCGTCGCGGAGGGCGGTGACGAGCATGACGTCCGCGGCGAGGTACAGCGCCACCATCTCCTCGCGGGGGTAGCCGTGGTGGTGGTAGCTGATGGCCGTGTGGCTGATGGTGGAGTAGTCGCCGTTGACGCGGCCGACGGCGAGTTCGATCTCGTCGCGCAGCTGCATGTAGGTGGCCACCCGCTCACGGGATGGGCTGGCGACCTGCACCAGGGTGACGTCTTCCACGTTCAGCGTGCCGTCTTCGAGGAGTTCGCCGAAGGCCTTGATGCGGTGGCCGATGCCCTTGGTGTAGTCGAGGCGGTCGACGCCGAGCATGATCGTCTTGGGGTTGCCGAGGTCCTCGCGGATCTGCCGGGCGCGTTCCTGGATCTCGGGGCGCCTGGCCATCTCCTCGTACGCCGCGGCGTCGATCGAGATGGGGAAGTGCTTGGCGATGACACGGCGGTGCTGGCCGTTCTGGCTGGGCACGTCCACCGCGACGCCGCGGGTGGCGTAGCCGAAGAGGCGGCGCACCGCGCGGGAGAAGTTGCCCGCGTCGGCCAGCCGCTGGAATCCGATCAGGTCGGCGCCGAGCAGGCCGTCGAGGATCTGCTTGCGCCAGGGCAGCTGGGCGAAGATGCCGTACGGGGGGAAGGGGATGTGGTTGAAGAAGCCGATGACGAGGTCGGGGCGCGCGTCGCGCAGCATCCGCGGCACGAGCTGCAGCTGGTAGTCGTGCACCCAGACCGTGGCGCCGGGGGCCGCGGCAGCGGCGGCAGCGGTGGCGAAGCGACGGTTGACCTTGACGTAGGCCTCCCACCACTCGCGGTGGTAGCTGGGCGAGGCGATGACGTCGTGGTAGAGCGGCCAGAGGGTGTCGTTGGAGAAGCCCTCGTAGTAGAGCTCGAGGTCGTCGGTGCTCAGCCGCACCGGAACGATGGAGATGCCGTCGTTCTCGAAGGGCTCGAACTCACGGTCGGCCACTCCAGGCCAGCCCACCCAGGCGCCGTCGGAGGCACGCATCAGCGGCTCGAGGGCCGTGACCAGACCGCCGGGCGAGGTGCGCCAGCTTTCGGTGCCGTCTTCGGCGACTTCGTAGTCGACCGGAAGCCGGTTGGAGACCACCACAAGGTCGAAGTGGCCGGGGGCGACGGCGTCGGGGCCGGCCTCTGGCACGGCTTCGGCGCCGGCGGCCGAGCCGTCGGTCAGCGCCTCTGCCGGAGCGTCGGTCGCGGCGCCGGTCGGCGCCGCCTCTGTTCCGTCGGCTGAGGGTGTGGCTGCGGTGGTGTCGGGTGCGGTTTCGATGACTCATCCATTCCGGTGCCCGCCCATGCGGAACACCTGGGTGCACTTCGAGGTTACCAGCGAAGGCTATGCTGACGCCGTGATTCGCATCGGCATGAGCACCACCTGTGTCTATCCGCTTCCCCTGGAGGATGCCTTCCGGCTTGCCCATCAGAGCGGTTTCGACGGCGTCGAGGTGATGGTCACGCGCGACGAGGCCACCCAGGATGCGGCGACGCTCCGGGCCCTCTCCGCCCGGTACTCGCTGCCCATCTTCTCCGTGCACGCCCCGGTGCTCTTACTCACCCACTTCGTCTGGGGCAGGGACCCCCGGGTGAAGCTGGAGCGGTCAGCGGCCCTCGCCGCCGAGGTGGGCGCGTCGACCGTCGTCGTGCATCCGCCGTTTCGCTGGCAGGCCGGCTATGCGGAGGATTTCCTCGACATCGTGCGGGCGCTCGGCCGGCAGACCGGTATCGAGATCGCCGTGGAGAACATGTTCCCGTGGAAGATCGGCGGCCGCGGAGTGAAGGCCTACTCCCCCGGCTGGGACACCACCCGGATGGACTGCGACGCGGTCACGCTGGACTTCTCACACTGCGCACTGAGCGGGCACGACAGCCTGGCCATGGCGACGGCCCTCGGGGACAGGCTGCGGCACGTGCACCTGTGCGACGGGTCGGGTTCCCTGGACGAGGGCCGGGTCTTCGACGAGCATCTGCTGCCCGGGCAGGGCTCGGAGCCCGTGGCCGAGGTGCTCCGGCTGCTCGCCGCGGGCGACTGGACCGGCCAGATCGTGGCCGAGGTGAACACCCGGTCCGCGCGCTCCGAGCGGGAGCGCCTGGCGATGCTCGCCGACACCCTGGCCTTCGCCCGAACCCACACCCGCACCCCCGCCTAACCCCACCGCGAGCCGTGAGTCACGCACGCCTCGGTTCTGGGTGCTTGCGTCACAGTTCGCGGGATGAGAAGGCGGGTCAGGCGGCGGCGAGGGCGAAGGAGCGGGCGCCTCGGCGACGGGCCACGACGGCCGTGGAGAGCAACACGGCGACGATCCCGAAGAGCAGCAGGGCGAACACCGCCGACGCCACATCCGCCCCGCTGCCCCCGGACACGATCGCCTGGATGCCCTGCACGGCCCAGGTGAGCGGGAGGAACGGACTGATCAGCCGGAACGGTTCCGAGACCAGTTCGAGCGGGTAGAGCCCGCCGACCGACACGAGCTGCAGGCTGAGCAGCACCAGCGAGATCACCACACCGATGCGGCCGAGCGCCGCCGTGAGGAAGTGATTCACCGCGACGAACGCGAACGCCAGCAGCACCGAGAACCCGAACGTCGCCGGGGCGAGCGTCCAGGACACGCCGAGGGTGCTGTGCAGCAGCAACACCACGGCCAGGGCCTGAGCGGCCGCGATCGCGAAGCCGCGGCCGAGGCTGCGCCAGACCAGACGCCCCGTGGTGGCGGTCGAGGCCAGGGCGATGGCCGACAGCGGCTTCATCACCAGGAAGATCGCCAGGGCGCCGATCCAGAGGCCCACCGGGACGAAGAGCATCCCGATGATCGGGCCGATCGAGTCGAGCGGGTTGTCCCGCGCCGAATCGAGGGTGACGGGCGCCGCGATGACCTTCGCGGTTTGGGTGGGGTCGAGGTCGGTGAGCGCCGAGGCGCTCTCGGCTCCGGTGGCGAGCCCGGTGGCGAGGTCGCCGGCACCGGTCTCGAGCTGGTGGGCGCCCGACGCGGCCGCGGCGGTTCCGGTGGCCAGCTGGGCCACGCCGTCGGAGAGTTCGCCGAGCCCGGAGGCGAGCCCTGAGGCTCCCCCGCGCACGCTCTCGGAGCCCGCAGCGAGTTGCGCCGCCCCTGCGGCGCTCTGGCTGATCCCGCCCTGCACCCCGGAGAGCGCCGCGCTGGTCTGCCGGCTCAGGGCGTCGCCGGAGGACGCCAGGGTGTCGAGGCCGCCCTGCGCCTGGAGGAGCCCGCCGAGCACGCCCTGCACGGCGGCCTTGGTCTGCGGGTCGAGCGGCTCGAGCGCGGCGGCGGGAATCTGCGCGGCGACGGACCCCAGTTGGGACACCCCGGATGCGGCGGACTGCACGCCCTCGGTGTACTGGGTGACCCCGGCGCTGAGAGAGCCGAGCCCCGCAGCCCCGGAGCTGAGGGTGCCGAGCCCGCTGCTGAGCGCGTCCACTCCAGTGGTGTACGAATCGACGCCCGAGGCGAACGTGGCAGCGCCGTCGGCCGCCGCGGCGGTGCCGTCGGCGGTGGCCTGGGTGCCGGCCGCCAGGGTGTCGAGCCCGGATGCGACGCCGGTCACGCCCGTGGCCAGCTGAGCCGACCCGTCGGCGGCAGCCACCAGGGACTCGCCGAGCGTGCCCAGATTGGTGTACAACCCGCCGAGGTACTGCTTGGTGATCTCGGTACCGAACGCCCCGGTGAGGGCGCCACCGACGGACTGCGCGACCGAACCGGCCAGGAACGAGTGCGCGTCATCGGTGCGGATGGCGAGGTCGGCCTGGGTGGGCGTGGACCCCGACAGGGACGTGACCGACTTCGAGAAGTCGCTCGGGATGGTCAGCACGGCGTACGCGCTGCCGTCGGCGAGGGCCTTCGAGGCGTCGGCGTCGTTGGAGATCACCCAGGCGAACCCGGTGGAGTCCGAGCCCTCCGTGGCGGGCTTGGTGAGCTCGGTCACCAGCTGGCGACCGGCCAGCACCATCTGGTCGCTGCCGTCCGGCAGCGTGGTCGTGACGAACTCGTCGTTGTTCACCACGAGGGCAGGCAGGGTGTCCACCCGGTCGTCGGCGCTGTTGAGGGCGCCGGCGAACAGTCCGGCGACGGCCAACGGCACCACGATGAGTGCGGCCAGGCCGGCCCCTGCCGCGCCGCGGCGTTGGCCGGGCGTGCGGCTGAATAGTCTGTCGAGCCTGGTGCTCATCGCTGCAGGGCCTTTCCGGTGTCGGAGCTGTTCGTGTCGGTGCTGTTCGTGTCGGTGCCGTCCTGATCCACGGTGCTGAGGTCGAACCGTTGGATGCCGCGCTCCTGGGTGAGGGCCGGGTCGACCAGGTCGAGGGCGGTCACGCTCAGGATGAGCGTCGTGCCCAGCGGGGCGAGCGCCCCGAAGACGGCGGCCGGTCCGCGTCCGCCGGCGTCGGCCGGCAGACCGTCGCCGAGATCGACCACGAGCACGCCCGGGCGTTCCGCGAGGGCGGCGGCGGCGAGCGTGGCCGCGCGGGCGAGGGCGGACAGTGATGCCACGGTGGTGTCCGCCGTGAGCGGGCGCCGTTCGGACTCCCCCAGTGCGACGTTCAGCCGGTCCACCCATAGCCGCAGCTGCGCGGGCCGATTCGCCGCACGGAACAGCGGCTGCACGAGGTCGAGTCGTTCGGCGATGAGTTCGCCCACGGTGAGGCCGTTGTCGCGGGTGTCCGAGACCTCCGCCAGCGCAACGGTGCGCATCGCGACCGCACGGTCGGACGGCAGGGCCGCGCCACGTACCTGGAGCCGTCCGGCGACCGGGTCGAGGCGGCCGGCGAGGGTGGCGGCCAGAACCCGACGGGCGGCATCCGGACCGGTCAGCACGAGCACCGAACCGGCGTCGACGGCCAGGTCGATGGGGCCGAGCCGGGACTCGGGCAGGCCCACGTAGAGGGCGTCCGCGGTGATGTCGTCGTTCTGGGCCCGGGCCCAGGCGCTGTCGTCGAGGTGTTGACGTAGTCCCTCACCCTCGATGTCCACGTTGGGCAGCACGCGGGCGAGCCAGCGCGGCAGCCACCAGGCTGCGTTGCCGGCCAGCGCCATGGCGGCCGGAACCAGCGTCATCCGTACCAGGAAGGCGTCGAGGAAGACGCCGACGGCCAGGGCGAAGGCGATGCCCTTGATGGCGCCGGAGCCCTCGGGGACGAAGGCGAAGAAGACGAAGAACATGATCAGGGCGGCCGCAGTGACCACCCGGGCGGCGTGCGAGAAGCCGTGCACGACCGCGCGGCGGGCGTTCCGCGTCTTGACGAACTCCTCCCGCATGCCCGACACCAGGAACACCTCGTAGTCCATGGCCAGGCCGAAGAGCACGGCCATGAGCAGGATCGGCAGGAAGCTGAGGATCGGACCGGGGTTGGACACCCCGATCAGGTCGGCCAACCAGCCCCACTGGAAGATCGCGACGGTGGCGCCGAGCGACGCGAACACGGACAGCAGGAAGCCCAGCGCCGCCTTGACCGGTACGAAGATCGAGCGGAACACCATGGTGAGCAGCACGATCGAGAGCCCGACCACGATGAGCGCGAACGGGATGAGCGCGTTGGTGAGCCGGTTGGAGATGTCGATGGAGACCGCGGTGGCGCCCGTGACGGTCACCGGGGTGCCGAGGTCGTCGTTGATCGAGGGCGCGATGTCGCGGATCGACTGCACGAGTTCCTTGGTCTTCGGGGAGTTCGGGGCGCTGTCGGGCATCACCTGGATGATCGCGGTGTCGACCGTGGCGTTGGGCTGGCCCGCGCTCACGAAGGCCACGTCGGGCAGGTCGCGCAGCTCGGCGGAAATCGTGTCGAGGTCGGCCACGATGTCGGTGGTCTGGGTGATGTCGACCACCACGATCAGGGGCCCGTTGTAGCCGGGGCCGAAGCCCTTCTCGATCATGCGGTACGCCTGGTACTGGGTGGACTCCACAGGCTCCGACGCGCTGTCGGGCAGGTTGAGGTCGAGGCTGAGCGCGGGGATCGCCATGACCCCCAGGATGCCGACGACGGCGAGGACCGCCACGACGGGGGCCTTGAGCACGATCGCGACCCAGCGGTGCCCCAGGGTGGGACGCCCGGTGTCGGGCGTGGTGGCACGGCGGTGCGCCCGGCTGCCGGGTTTGGGGGCCAGGCGTCCCTTGGCCAGGCCGAGGATGGCCGGCAGCAGGGTGATCGCCACGGCGATGGAGATGAGCACGGCGAAGGCCGCTCCGAGGCCCATCACGCTGAGGAACGGGATGCCCACCACGAGCAGCCCGAGCAGGGCGATGATCACGGTGATCCCGGCGAAGACCACGGCGCTGCCGGCGGTGGCCACGCTCGTGGACGCCGACTCGTGGGGATCGACGCCGTTGGCCAGCTGGGTTCGGTGCCGGGAGAGGATGAACAGCGAGTAGTCGATTCCGACGGCCAGGCCGAGCATCATGGCCAGCATGGGCGCCGTGCTCGAGACCGACACGAAGGCCGACACGGCCCCGATGCCGCCGATCGCGACGCCGACGCCGACCAGGGCCATCAGCAGCGGCATGCCGGCGGACATGAGCGAGCCGAAGGTGATCACCAGGACCACGCCGGCGAAGAGCACACCGAAGATCTCGGTGACCGTGATGCCGAACGTGTTGTCCTGGAAGACCTGGCCGCCGAAAGCCACGGTGAGCCCGGCGTCTTCGGCCGTGCCGGCTGTCGCGACGACGGCGGCGATGGTGGCGTCCGAGACGTCGGACGATTCACCCGTCAGCTGCACCTTGGTGATAGCCGTGGTCTCGTCGTCGGAGATAGCTCCGGAGGCGTATTCGGAGAACGGGTCGACGACGCTGGTGACCCCGGTCAGGTCGGCCATCTCTGTGCCCATCTCGGTGATCGCGGCCTGATAGGCGGGGTCGTCCACCGAGGCTCCGTCCGGCGCCTGGTAGACCACCTGCACCGCGGCGCCCGCGGCCTGCGGGAACACCTCGGCCAGCTTGTCGATGGCCTCCTGCGATTCGGTGCCCGGGATCGCGAACGATTCCTGTGTCGTCCCGCCGAGGGCGGCGTTGGCTCCGAGGATGCCGCCGAGGACGATCACCCAGACGCCGATGACGAGCCAGGCACGCCGGTAGGCGAAATGACCGATGCGGTAGAGGAACGTTGCCATGGTGCTACTTCCGGGACTCGTGCTGAATGGAGGGCTGAACCGGCGCGGAACGCACGGAGACGGGCGCCAGGAGCTCGACGATGACGACTCGCAGGGCCCGGCGGATCTCCTCGGGCGAGGAGGGTGAGCGCTCCAGGGGGGTGCCGCCGAAGTTCATGCCGGCCACAAGGGCGTAGGCGGCGCCTCCTAGGGCGATACCGAAGCGGATCTGGTCCTCGGTGCTTGCGTTGTTGTCGCAGATGGCGTTGGACAGCCGTCCGATCAGCACGCCGGCGCGGTCGATGACGGCGATTCCGGTGAGCGACTGGGCCTGGTTGATGAAGGTGTGCAGCTCCAGCCGGAACTCGAGGATGAAGTCGATGAAGTCGTCCACGAAGCGCAGCCGGGTGGTCTCGGTCTCCTCTGTCGCGAGGAAACGTTCAAGGATCTCTTCCAGCCGGTCGATGGCCGGCGTGAGCACGGCCTCGAGCAGTGCTTCCTTGGACGCGAAGTGGTACAGCACGCTGGACTTGGAGTACCCCGCCACATCCGCGATGTGCTGCAGGGATGCGCCGGCGAAGCCGACAGAGGCGAACTGCTCGAGTGCGGTCAGGCGTAATTCGTCGCTCGTCGTCTGGCGCGCGGAGGTGTCTGTGATCACCCGCTCACGCTAGTTGACCGATCGGTCAGTTCCTGCACGATCGGTCAGATTATCGGGAAACGTCCAGCCTGCGCCCCTGTCTTCGCCCCGGCGCTAGACCGTGAACGCGAGTACGAGGGTGGCCACGACCACCGTGACCGGCGCCACCGCCAGGCCCAACAGCATGTAACGCCGCCAGGAGATCGACACGCCCAGGCCGCTCAGTTGCTGGTGCCAGAGCAAGGTGGCCAGTGACGCCCACGGCGTGATCAGCGGTCCGGCGTTCACGCCGATCAGGAGCGCCACCATGCGCGCGGGCGTCGTCGCCACCGGTTCGAGGGCCAGGTAGGCCGGCAGGTTGTCGATCGCGTTGGCGCCGAGCAGCCCGGCCCCGGCCAGGCGGACCAGGCTCAGCGGATCGTCCCCGGCGCCCGCCACGGCATCGAGAAGCTCCCCCAGGCCGAGTTCGTGCAGGGCCGCCATCACCAGGAACAGGCCAGATGCCAGCAGCACCAGGGGCCACGGTACGAGTCCCGGCCGCAGCGTCTTGCGGTCGAGGACGAAGAAGATCACCGCGAGGAGCACCGCGGCCTGCACGGCGGGGATCCACACCGGGATGCCGGAGACCAGGGCCGGGATGAGGGCCACCACGGTCACGGCGCTGGTACCGAACAGCACGGGGTTCTTCACGCGGGTGCCCGGCGTCATCTCGTAGGGCTCTCGGAGGGTGCGCCGGCAGACCAGGTAGATCGCGCCCACGGTCACGAGGATCGCAGCCAGGGCGGGCGCGCCGGTCAGCAGCGCGAATTGCACGGGGCTCACCGGATGCCCGACGAGCTCGCCGATGCGACCCTGGGCGAGCAGGTTGGTGAGATTCGACACCGGCAGGAGCAGCGAGGCCGTGTTGGCCAGCCACACCGTGGTGAGGGCGAACGGGAGCGGGCTCAGACCCACATGCCTGGCCATCACGACCACGACCGGCGTGAGGAGCACCGCCGTCGTGTCCAGCGAGAGGAAAACCGTGCTGAGCACGGCCAGGGCCACCACCAGCAGCCACAGCAGCCACGTGCGTCCACGGGCCCACCGGGTGAGCCGTTCGGCCACGAAGGTGAACAGGCCGGCCGCCGCAGCCAGCTCGGCCACGACGGTGATCGCCACCACGAAGACCAGGATGGGCAGTACCCGGTCGATCAGCTCCACCGTCGCGGGCCACGGCAGGACCCCGGTGATCACGGCTATGATCCCTGCACAGAGCAGCACCGCTCCGACGATCCCCGTACGCATGGCTCCCCTTCGACCTCGGGCATCCGCCCGGTTTCTCAGCCGAGCCGACTCGCGTGATCGACGACCACCCCGGTAGCGTAGAACGAAGGAGGCAGACATGCGGAAATTTTTGTTCAACGGGGCCATGATCGGCGTCGTGGCCGGCGGCTGGAATATCCTTCAGGCGACCCGGCACGGACCGAGGGACTGGCGCCTCGTGCTCACCTGGATCGGCTGGGCGTTGAGCGTTGCCGTGGCCATCGGCAACGTCACCAAGGACGCCGAGGACAAGAAGCTCACCAGCGGCGAGGGCAAGCGCGGCAAGAAATAGCCGCATACTCCTCTGAGTACCCCGGCTGCGGCGTGTCACCCCCGTCTTTCCTAGTGATGGCGGGGAAACTGGACTTCTCAGTTGTTGCAGAAGGAAGGGGCTCTCGATGTTCGGTCGTCGACGTCGCATCGCACCCACCATTCCAGTTCTCGCCGCGCCCGCCCCGGCCGAGCTCAGCCGCGACCAGGTCTTTGAACACCTCCATGCGGCCTTGTCCGACCTCGTCGGTGCGGACGGTGCCTGGACCCTGGTGCCCCGCGTCGAGTCCGACACCGACGTGATCTTCCACGGCCTCAAGGCCCACCAGATCGCGGCAGCCCTCACGGAGATTCTCGCCACCGAGACCGTGCGCCTGCGCACCGACACTCCGGCGGCCCCCGCGAACATCGCCGAACCCCGCACCGACACCCCCGTCGACGGCATCACCGCCGTGAGCACCGGCGCACTCCTGGTGTCCTCGGGAGCGGAACCGACGGCACTGCCGTGGAACCCCGCGCCGATCTCGGTCTGGGCCGAACCGGAAACCGGCGCCCGCACCGGTGCCCGCACCGACACTGTGGTGCGACGCGTCGCCTGATCCGCCCGTCGCCTGATCCGCCCGTCGGCTCAGAGCGCATCGGCGCCTGATCCAGCGCCGGGGATTTCCCCGGCCACCGCACATTCGACCTGTGTGAAGATGTCTGAATGGCGCTGCACATCGAGGACTATGCACTGATCAGCGACTGCCATTCGGCTGCCCTCGTGGGCCGCGACGGCAGCATCGACTGGCTGTGTCTGCCCCGCTACGACTCGGCCTCGATGTTCGGCGCACTTCTCGGCACGGAAGACCACGGCCGCTGGCTGCTCGCTCCCGCCGACCCCGCAGCCACCAGCACCCGCTCCTACGTGGGCGAGAGCTTCGTTCTCTCCACGATCTGGACCACCAAGACCGGCAGCGTCGAGGTGACCGACTTCATGCCGCACGGCGACAGTCGCGCCGACGTCGTGCGTACCGTGCGCGGAATCTCCGGAAGCGTCGAGATGCTCCAGGACCTGCGTTTGCGGTTCGGCTACGCCACCACGGTTCCCTGGGTGCGGCAGCTGCGGCGCGAGAAGACCCCCGGACTCATCGCCATCGCCGGGCCGGATGCCGTGGTGGTGCGTGGCCCGGCCCTGCACGCCGCCGATCACCGGCACGAGGCCCGGTTCACGGTGCACGCCACCGAGCAGCACAGCGTGCAGCTCACCTGGTATCCCTCACACCTCGACCTGCCGCCGGCTTTGGATGTGGCCCGGTCACGCCGCGAGACCCTGGACTGGTGGGCCGGGTGGGCCGACAGCTGCACCCACGAGGGACCGTTCCGGGACGCGGTGGTGCGGTCCCTGCTGGTGCTGCGCGCCCTCACCCACGAGAGCACCGGCGGCATCGTGGCCGCGGCCACCACCTCGCTGCCCGAACACGCGGGCGGCAGCCGCAACTGGGACTACCGCTACGTGTGGCTGCGTGACGCCTCCCTGACGCTCGAGGTGCTGCTCTCGCACGGGTATGAGAGCGAGGCCGAGGCCTGGCGGGGCTGGCTGCTGCGGGCCATCGCCGGCGACCCGAACGACCTGCAGATCATGTACGGCCTGTCCGGCGAACGCTACCTGCCCGAGCGTGAGCTGACCAGCTTGCCCGGCCACCACGGCTCATCTCCCGTGCGGGTGGGCAACGGCGCCGTCTGCCAGTTCCAGTCCGACGCCGTGGGCGAGGTCATGATGGCCCTGCACGAGGCCCGGGGCGCCGGCGTCGAGGAGACCGAGTTCTC
This sequence comes from Cryobacterium arcticum, assembly GCF_001679725.1. NCBI lineage: Bacteria > Bacillati > Actinomycetota > Actinomycetes > Micrococcales > Microbacteriaceae > Cryobacterium > Cryobacterium arcticum. The sequence continues at coordinate 2,557,899 of NZ_CP016282.1, forward strand.
CTGGCCGTTGCAGGTGTCGCTGATGACCTACCTCGAAGCCAATTGGCGCCGGCCCGACCAGGGCATCTGGGAGGTACGTGGACCCGCGCGGGAGTTCACCCACTCCCGGGTGATGGTCTGGGCCGCGTTCGACCGGGCCGTGCGCGGGGTGACCGAATACGGGCTGCCCGGACCCGTGGACCGCTGGCGCCGCATCCGCGACGAGGTGCGCCACGACATCGAGGAGCGCGGCTACAACACGGCCCTGGGCTCCTTCACGCAGTACTTCGGCAGCGAAGAGGTCGATGCGTCCCTCCTCCTGCTCCCCCAGGTGGGATTCTGCGCCGCCGACGACGAACGGATGCTCGGCACCGTGCGCGCCATCGAGACGAGCCTGCTGCGTGAGGGCCTTGTGCTCCGGTACACCACGCATCCGGCGCTGGACGGGCTCGACCCCGGCGAGCATCCGTTCCTGGCCTGCTCGTTCTGGTTGGTCGAGCAGTACGCGGCGTCCGGCCGGGTCGACGACGCCAGCACCCTGATGACCAGGCTGGTGGGCCTGGCCAACGACGTGGGGCTGCTCTCGGAGGAGTACGACGTGACAACGGGGCACCACGCGGGCAACACACCCCAGGCGCTCACCCACCTGGCGCTGGTGCGCGCGGCCGACGCTCTGGTCGCCGCCGGCGGGCGGAACGCCGAGGAGGCCGGCCGACCGCTCTGATGCGGGAACGGCCGGTCTGATGCGCAAAACGAGTCAGGTCGACGTATTCCGGTTACGGGTGGCCAGGCCGTAGATGAGCAGCACGATGATCGATCCGAGGATCGCGATGACCCAGGTGCGCAAATCGAAGAACCCGCCCATGTCCACGCCGAAGATCAACCCGGCGAGCCAGCCGCCCAGAAGAGCGCCGACCACACCGAGCAACAGGGTCACGAACCAGCCGCCGCCCTGGGCGCCGGGCAGGATGAGTTTGGCGATAGCGCCGGCCAGCAGGCCCAGGAGGAGAAAACCGAAGAAACCCATGACGACTCCTTTGCTCTGACCGGCATCGAGAGCCCGGCTGCGTTGATCATAAATCCGGCCGGGCCACCCGGATAGGCCCACCGACGGCCAGGCCGACAGACCGGTTGACCGGCCCGGTTGCCAGCGTCGGCCGGAGCCCGATCAGAATCCCCCGGAATTCTTTGTAGGTATTCCACTGCGGCGCCCCGGCGCCGAATCCTAGATTGAAAACCATGACAGCCCGCCTCAGCGTGCGCGATCTCGCGCAGATCGCCATCTTCGCCGCCCTCATCGCCGCCCTCGGGTTCCCCGGCGCCATCGCCCTCGGCGCCAGCACGGTACCGATCACCTTCCAGACCCTCGGCGTGATGCTCGCCGGCGCCATCCTCGGCGCCCGCAAGGGCTTCCTGGCCGTGCTGCTGCTGCTCGCCCTGGCCGCGGCCGGGCTGCCACTGCTCTCCGGCGGGCGCGGCGGACTGGTCTGGTTCACCACCTCCCCCTCTGCCGGGTACCTCTACGGCTGGCTGCTGGGCGTCGTCGTGATCGGCCTCCTCACCTCACTGCTGCTGCCGCGCTACCCCTTCTGGCCCGCACTCGGCGCGACCGTTCTCGGCGGGATCGTGGCCGTCTACCTGATCGGCGTACCCGTCACGGCCATCAACCTGGGCCTGCCGCTCTGGGCCGCCCTGGTCGACGCCGCCAAGTTCCTGCCGGGCGATCTGGTGAAGGTCGTGGTCACGGTGCTCGTGGCCAAGCAGGTGCACCGCGCCTATCCCGGCCTCATCCCGCTGCGCAGGAAGTCGGTCAGCACTGAACCTGTGGACGGCAGCCGGGTCCAGGCGTGACAACGGCAGGCATCCGGTTTGAGGGAGTGTCGCACGGCTTCGACGAGAACCCCGTGCTGCGCGGCATCGACCTGCACCTGACCGAACGGCGGATCGGCATCGTCGGTGCCAACGGCAGCGGCAAGTCCACCCTGGCCCGCATGATCAACGGCCTGGTCACTCCCGAACGCGGCACCGTCACCGTGAACGGCCTCGACGTGAAACGTCAGGCCAAGCTGGTGCGGCGCGAGGTGGGCTTCATCTTCACCAATCCGGATAACCAGATCGTGATGCCCACCGTGCAGGAGGATGTGGCATTCACTCTGCGCCGCCGGGGCCTGGACGCCGCCGAGATCGCCGCCCGCACCGCGGAGGCGCTGGACCGGTTCGGTCTCACCGCACTGGCCGACCGACCCGCCCACCGGCTGTCGGGAGGCCAGAAACAACTGCTCGCACTGGCCGCCGTGCTCGTGGCCGGACCGAGCATCGTCGTCGCCGACGAACCCACCACTCTGCTGGATGCGCGCAACACCCGCCTCATCACCGGGCTGCTGGTCTCGCTGACCCAGCAGGTGATCGTGGTGACCCACGACCTGGAGGTGCTCGACGGCTTCGACCGGGTGATCGTGATCGACGAGGGCCGGGTCGTTGCCGATGACCTTCCCCCGGTAGCGCTGGCGGCCTACCTGAGCCTGTTGGCATGATCGGCCTCTACCGGCCGGGCACCTCGCTCGTGCACCGCGCTCCCGCACTGCTCAAGCTGGTCGTGCTCGCGGTGCTCATGGTGCTGGTGGGCGTGGTCGCCGACCCTGTGCTGCTGGCCGGGGAGTTCGTCCTGGTGCTGGCCCTCTACGCCCTGGCCGGCATCCCGCCGCTGGCGGCCTGGCCGCAGATCGGACCGATCCTCTGGATCCTGATCTTCGCGGTTCCCGTGCAGGTTCTCGTGGCCGGGGGCTCCGCGGACGGCTGGACCACGGCGGGCCTGATGGCCGGCCGGCTGCTGGTCGCCGTCGCTCTGGCCGCGCTGTTCACGCTGAGCACGACCGTCACGGCCGTGTTGGAGGCGTTCCAGCTCATACTGCGGCCGTTCCGTCGCTGGGTGGACGCCGACCGGGTGGGGCTTCTCGTCGCCCTGACCATCCGCTGCATCCCCCTGGTGGCCGAGATCGTGCGCGAGGTGCTGGAGGCCCGGCGGGCCCGCGGCGCGCAAGCGTCGGTTGTCGCCCTGGCCGTTCCCGTCGTCGTACGCTCGTTGTACGCCGCCGATGCCATCGGGGAGGCGCTCGCAGCACGCGGATTGGACGATTGACATGGCCCCTGCCGACATGGCCACGACCTCCCTCCGGCGGCGCATCCGGTTCGGCGGCTGGGCGGCGCTGACCGCACTGGCCCTCGGCGTGATCGCTTTCCTGATCTGGACCCAGCTCGTGATGCCGGCCGACCGGGCCGCTGCCCAGGCGGTCTTCGACAACCCAGCCGTGACCGTCACCGACACCCCCGATTCCGTGGTCATCGCACCGACCGAGGGCGGCTCGCAGGAGGGCCTGGTCTTCATCCCCGGCGCCAAGGTGGATCCGTACGCCTACCTCGCTACCCTGTCCGGCACTGTGGAGGAGACCGGGATGACGGTGGTCATCACGAAGCCCGTGCTGAACCTCGCCTTCTTCGACCAGCGGTCGCTCGAGACGTTCACAGCCGTCGCACCGGAGGTGGACACCTGGTTCGTCGGTGGGCATTCGCTCGGCGGGGTGCGTGCGTGCATGTATGCGGCAGACGACGATGTCGCCGGACTGGTGCTGTTCGGCAGCTACTGCGCGTCCGCCGTCACCGACGCTGACCTTCCAGTGCTCAGCCTCTCCGGCAGCGAAGACGGGCTGAGCACACCCGAGAAGATCGACGACACCGCGAGCCTGCTGCCCGAGGACGCCACGTTCGTGCGCATCGAGGGCGCCAGCCACGCCTCTTTCGGCGCTTACGGCGCTCAGCCCGGTGACGGCGTGCCGAACCTGTCGGCACGTGATGCCGAACGTGCCATCACCGAGGCCCTCTCGGTGTTTGTGACAACGAACTGACCTGACCCGGGCCCAGCGCCCCCGGTTGCCCGGCCCGTCGGGCGGGTCCACTATGGCCGCAGCCGGACAGAGCTGTCCGACGGTCAAGGAGGATCCATGCACGCCCGCGTCGTCTATGACACCACGTTCGGCAACACCCGCACGATCGCGGAGGTGATCGCCGCCGAGCTGGGCCAGGGCACCACGACTCTCAGTCTCGGGGACCTCACCGACGCCAGTCTTGACGGCGTCGACGTGCTTGTCGTCGGGTGCCCGATCAACGGGTGGAGGCCCACGGAGCGGATGCAGGAGTTCCTGCACAGCCTCACACCCGGCTCCCTGACCGGCGTGCGCGCAGCCGCGTTCGATACCCGGGTCAAGCTCTTCATCCATGGGGATGCCGCGGGCAAGATCTCGCACGCCCTGCACGATGCCGGTGCCACCATCGTGGCCAAACCGCAGGGGTTCATCGTGCAGGGAACCGAGGGTCCGCTGGCCCCCGGCGAGACCGGGAAGGCCGGCGCGTGGGCCGCGTTCATCGGCGCCGAGCTGCGCGCGACGGCCTGAGGGCCTGAGCCGCTGCACGCAAAAGGCCCGTGCCGAAGCACGGGCCTGTCACACAGAGGTCTGTCGACTACGCGGTGAGCGAGTCCACGTAGTCCTGGTTCTCTTCGATCCACTTCTCGACGATGGGGCCGTAGTCCTGGCCGTCGTAGTCGACGAACATGGCGGTCTCGAGCGAGTAGAGACGGTCGAGGTCCATCTTGTAGCCGGAGAGCCACTTCTCGGCCTGCGGGAAGTCGGTGCCGAAGTCCTTCTTGCCGTAGGCGTGGATGGTCTCGGCGACGCCGAGGGTGCCGTCGGGGTCTTCGAGGTTCTTCAGGTCGAAGGAACCGTAGGCCCAGTGCGGCTCCCAGAGGGTGACGGCGATGTTCTCGCCGGACTTCTGCGCCGCGGTCAGCTCGGTGAGCATGGCTGCGGTCGAGGAGGTCTGGTAGTCCATGCCCTCGAGGCCGTAGGCGGGGATGGTGTTGTTCGTGACGGCTTCGGTGAGACCGGCGCCGGGCTCGATGCCTACGATGGTGTTGTTGAACAGGTCGGCGTTCTCGGCCAGCTCGGCGAGGGTGTCGATCGGGGCATCCGCGTTCACGGCGATGGTGTTCTTGGCCTCATCGTTCCAGGCCGCGAGTTCGGTGATGTCGTCGCCGTACTCCTCGAGGTAGGTGGCGTGCGTGTTCGGCAGCCAGACGTCGAGGTTCAGGTCGTAGTCGCCCGAGGCCAGGCCGGAGTAGACGACGGCAACATCGGCGTACTCGAGTTCGACGTTGTAGCCCTTCTCGTCGAGAATGGCCTTCCACAGCTCGGAGGCTGCGATGCCCTCGTCCCAGCCGTTGAACACGGCGATGGTGAGGTCCTTGTTGTCCGAGTTGTCCTCTGACACGGATTCGGCTTCGGCGGCAGCGCAGCCGGTGAGGGCGAGCATGCCGATGGCTCCGGTCGCGAGGAGCTTGAGTGAACGGTTCTTCATGTGTTCCTTTCGTGCCGCGTGAACAGCGGCTGGTGCAGGGTCGTGGGGGCGAGAGCCCGGTGAGACTGGGCCGCTAGGAGGGGACGAGCACGCCGGGCCGCTTGGCGGACTCGTGCGCGACCTCGTCGCTCGTGGGCCCGGACTGGACGGGCGTCGTGCGGTGCTTGCGGGCGGAGCGGAACCGCCCGATCGGGGTGTTGCCGGTGCCCAGGGCCGCGGTGATGCGGTCGAGGAAGATCGCGAGGATCACGACGGACAGGCCGGCTTCGAAGCCGAGCGACACATCGATCCGGTTCAGGCTGGCGACAACCTGCTGGCCGAGTCCGCCCGCTCCCACCATGCCGGAGATGACGACCATCGAGAGCGAGAGCATGATGACCTGGTTGATACCGGCCATGATGGTGGGCATCGCCAGCGGCAGCTGGATCTGACGCAGGATCCGCCACGGCGACGCGCCGAACGCCTCGCCGGCTTCGACGACCTCACGGTCGACGCTGCGGATGCCGAGCTCGGTCAGGCGCACGCCGGGAGCCATCGCGAAGATGATGGTGGCGACGATTCCGGGCACCACGCCGACGCGGAACAGGATCAGGGCGGGGATGAGGTAGACGAAGGCGGGCATCGTCTGCATGAAGTCGAGGACCGGCCGGATGATGCCGGAGGCCAGGCTCGATTTCGCGGAAAGGATGCCGAGGGGCACGCTGAACAGGATCGCCAGGATGCTGGCGACCAGCACCAGGGCGAGCGAGTCCATGGCGTTCTCCCACTGGTCGACGCCCACGATGAGGACAAGGCCCACGATGGTGCCGACGGCGAACTTCCAGCCGCGCACCATGAGGCCCAGGGCGGCGGCGACGAGGATGATCACCCAGAACGGCGGGGAGCCCAGGGCGAAGTCGACGAGGTCATAGGCGCCATTGAAGATGGCGCGCACCAGGTCGAAGAAGAAGCCGAAGGTGTCGGTGACGAAGTCGATGAACCCCTTCGCCCAGCTACCCAGGGGAATGCGGAAGTCGGCGGTCGCGGTGTTCACGAGCGCGGTGTTGATCGCTGCTGCTGTGCTGCTCATGGCTGCACTCCTTCCGGCGCGGTCTCGCGCAGGGTGTCGGTGATGACGCTGAGCGGCACGGTGGGCGGCGGACCGGCCACCGGCACCTCGCCGGTTACCGTGGTGACGTTGCCGAGCGCGGCCAACAGGGTGACACGCGGGATGACGCCGATCAGGCGGTTGCGCTCGTCGACGACGGCGATGGGCAGGTCGCTCTCCACGGCCAGCTCGACGAGGTCGACGAGCGCGGTGTCCGAGGACACCGTGGTGGCTTCGGTGATGATTTCGCGCATGTCGGTATCGCCGCGCTTGACCTGGCGCAGCACGTCGCGGTCGCGTACGACACCGGCGAAGGTGCGGTCACGGCGCAGCACGAAGATGGCGGACGTCTGCAGGTCGCGCATGGTGCGCAGGGCCGCTCGGGGACCGGCGGTGGCCGTGATCACGGAGCGGGCGGGTTCCATCACACTTCCCGCGGTCAGCACGCGGGCCCGGTCGACGTCCTGCACGAACTGGGCGACATAGTCGTTCGCCGGGTCGGTGAGGATCTCCTCGGGGGTGCCGATTTGCACGATGCGCCCGTCGCGCATGACCGCGATGCGGTCGCCGAGGAACATGGCCTCGTTGAGGTCATGCGTGATGAAGATGATGGTCTTGCCGAGTTCGGCCTGCAGCTCGATGAGTTGTTCCTGCATCTCGCGGCGGATCAGCGGGTCGAGTGCGGAGAACGCCTCGTCCATCAGGAGCACGTCGGTGTCCGCGGCCAGGGCACGGCCGAGGCCGACGCGCTGCTGCATGCCACCGGACAGCTCGGAGGGCAGGCTGTCGGCCCAGCCGTCCAGGCCCACCAGGCGGATGATGGTGCGCGCCTTGGCCAGGCGTTCGGCCCGGGGCATGCCCTGGATCTCGAGGCCGTACGCCACGTTGTCGATCACCGTGCGGTGCGGAAGCAGGGCGAAGTGCTGGAAGACCATGGAGACGCTCTGCCGGCGCACATCGCGCAGCTGGGCTGCGGGGATGCCGGTGATGTTCGTGTCACCCACGGTCACGGTTCCGCTGGTGGCCTCGAGGAGGCCGTTGAGCATCCGGATGAGAGTGGATTTCCCCGAGCCCGACAGGCCCATCACGACGAAGATCTCGCCGCGGCGCACCTCGAAGGAGGCGTCGATGACGGCGGCGGTGCCCAGGTGGGTCAACTCGTCGCGGCTGGTTCCCCCCTGGAGCTTCTTGACGATCTCCTGGGGCTTGCGGCCGAAGGCCTTGTAGAGCTTGGACGCCTTGACGGCGATTGAAGGTGCTACATCTGCTGCTGTGCGCTCCGCCTCGCTGGCGGATTCTGGTGCCTTGACGGCGATGATTTCGGTCACGGATTCTCCGGAGCACGCCGAATAGACCGCCTGAGCGGTCACACTGAACGGGGCTCGCTGTGTCGGACGGGTAGGCCGAGACCGGCCTCGATGCCGATAGCGGCGTGGGCTGGAGCGACCATGGGATCGCGTCCGTCTGGGCCTCACCGTACGCACACGGCCGTCCCAGTCAGGCTGGGGGCTACGCGTTCGCGTCCTGGTGAAGGGTCGGAAGACCGTGTGAGAGCCTAGCATGCGAACGCATGCAAGGGCCCCGGACGAGGGCCGTTTCGGCCCTCGTCCGAGAATTTTAAGTGCAGGTCAGGACCGCTAAACCAGCAGGCCTGCCATCAGCGTCTGGCCAGCTCGGGCCGCGGCGCGGCGGCCTCGTCGGCCGGCACGGCCGTGGCTGCATCCGTGGGCGCGGCCACGCCGTGCGCCGACATCATCGTTGCCTCGTCGAACGGAGCATGCCGGTCGAGAACGAGGTCCACCTGGGCCCGGTCGATCTCCTTGGTCCAGGTGCCGATCAGCACCGTTGCGACGGCGTTACCGGTGAAGTTGGTGAGCGCGCGGGCCTCCGACATGAACCGGTCGATGCCGACGATGAAGGCCACGCCGCCGACGAGTTGCGGAGCGTGCGCCTGCAGTCCTCCGGCCAGGGTGGCCAGGCCGGCCCCGGTGACGCCGGCCGCGCCCTTGGAGGCGATGATCATGAAGACCAGGAGGCCGATCTGCTCCCCCAGCATCAGCGGCTGGCCGAGGGCCGTGGCGATGAAGAGCGACGCCATGGTGAGGTAGATGGCCGTGCCGTCGAGGTTGAACGAGTAGCCGGTGGGCACCGTGACGCCGACAACGGGCTTGGACACCCCGAGGTGCTCCATCTTGGCGATGAGGCGGGGCAGCGCGGCCTCCGAAGAGGAGGTCGAGAAGATCAGCAGGTATTCGCGGCCGAGGTAGCGCATCAGCTTGAAGATGTTGACCCCGGTGACGAGCTTGAGCAGGCCGCCCAGGATGACCACGATGAAGATGATGCAGGTGAGGTAGAACGCGGCCATCAGGGTGAACAGGCTGATCACGGCCTGAATGCCGGTAGCGCCGACAACGGCGGCGATGGCGCCGAAGGCACCGATCGGGGCCAGCCACATGACCATCACCAGGATGCGGAAGATGAGGGCCTGCAGGTGCGCGATACCGGTGAGGATGGGCTTGCCCGCTGGTCCCATCTTCTGCAGGGCGAAGCCCACGACGAGGGCCACCATGAGGGTCTGCAGGATGTTGCCCGAGGTGAGGGAGGACAGCAGCGTGGTGGGCACGATGCCGAGCAGGAAGTCGTGAGTGTCGGCCGCTTCGGGGGCCGCGTAGGTCGCGTCCTGCAGGTTGAGCCCCTCACCGGGGTGGATGAGGTTGCCGACGATCAGGCCGATGCCCAGGGCGAAGGTGGACATCACCAGGAAGTAGCCCAGCGCCAGCCCGCCGATCTTGCCGACGGTGGCCGCCTTGGCGATGGATCCGATGCCCAGCACGATGGTGCAGAAGATGATCGGCGCGATCATCATCTTGATCAGCAGCACGAAGACGTCACCGAGCGGCTTGAGCGCCACGGCGAAACCGTCGGGTCCGCCGAACAGCAGCCCGACCAGGATGCCGAGGCCGACCGCGACGATGACCGCGATGTAGAGGTAGTGCGACTTGTCGAGTCGCTTGCGGGGTGTGCCGGCCGGCCGGCCGCCGCGGGGAGCGCGGGATAGAGAGAGTGCCATGTCAGACTCCTTTGTCTAGGTGGTACCGGTGTGTCTAGGCTGTACAGGATCCGGCGGGCGGCCCCGGGCAGCGTTGGTGGTCACGCGGTGGTGAATACACACTGCGGGACCGGGGGCGTACCGTCACTCTTGCGGTCATATTGGTCACGGCCACGCGCACGATGGGTTTCACCGGCGAAGGGACAAGTGCACGGATGCACGGATGGAGCATCGCCCGCCGGCTCTTCCTGGCCCATTTCGTCTTCATCGTCGTGCTCGCGGTGTTCGTCGGCACGGCGTCGTTCGTGGACGCACGCGACCGCGGCTACACCGAGACGGCCGACAGGATGCTCGCCGTGGCGGCGGCGATCGCCGACAGTCCCCTGGTGGTCACCGCGGCGCAATCGCCGGATCCGACCACGGCGTTGCAGGCCTATACCCTCGCGGTCAGCGAGGACGCCTCGGTGGACTTCATCACGATCATGAGCCCGGACGGTATCCGCTGGACGCATCCGGACCCCACCGAGATCGGCCGGCCGTATATCGGTGAGATCGCGCCGGCCGTGGCGGGGACACCGTTCACGGAGGTGACGAGTGGCACCCTCGGGCCGTCGGTGCGTTCCGTCGTGCCGATCATCGAACCGGACGGCCGGGTTGTGGGCATGGTCGCTGCCGGGGTCAAGACCAGCAATCTGCAGATCGCCCTCAACGCGCGACTGCCGGCCATCCTGGCTCTGGCGCTGGCGCTCCTGGTGGCCGGATCCGTGGCCACCTGGTTGCTCGGCCGGTACCTGCGCCGGGTGACGCTCGGCTGGGGTCCTGAAGAGCTCGCCCAGCTCTTCGTCTACAACGATTCGGTGCTGCATTCGGTGCGGGAGGGGCTGGTGCTGGTCGACCGCAAGGGCGATCTGGTGCTCTACAACGATCAGGCGGCCGAGCTGCTCGGCATCCCTCCGCGCCCCGTGTCGCGCAGCACGCCTGCGCCCGCCATCGACGACCTGCCCCTGCCACCCAGCCTGGCGGACCTGCTGCGAAGCGGCCGCACCGTGCAGGACGAGATCCATCTCACCGAGACCCGGGTGCTCGTCGTGAGCCAGGAACCCGCCGTGCCCACGCCGACTCGGGCGCGCACCCGAGCGGCGCCCATGGGGACCGTCACGACCATCCGCGATCACACCGATCTGGAGTCGCTCGGCACCGAACTGGCCTCGATGCGCACCCTCTCGGATGCCCTGCGCGCGCAGACCCACGAGCACGCCAACCGGCTGCACACCATCGTGTCGCTGATGGAACTCGGCCGCGCCGACGAGGCCCTGGCCTTCGCCACCCGGGACATGGCCGTGAGCCAGCACCTCACCGACGAGATGATCAGCTCGGTCGACGAGCCCGTGATCGGGGCGCTGCTGGTGGGCAAGTTCGCCCAGGCCGGCGAGCTGGGCGTGCATCTGAGCGTGGATGCCGCCGGCACGCTGTCGGACTCCGGATTGTCGGTGCAGGACCTGGTCACGGTGCTGGGCAATCTGGTCGACAACGCCCTCGACGCCGCGGCGGGCGGCCAGGCACCCCGCCGGGTGGACGTCGCCATCCGCAGCGTGTCGGCGGAGACCGGGCCACCCGCCGTGGTGATCGAGGTCGCCGACACCGGACACGGCGTCGACGCCGACGATCTCGACGACGTCTTCACGCTCGGTTACAGCACGAAGGAGCCCGGCCATTACGGCCGCGGACTGGGGCTGGCGCTCGTGCGGCAGGCGGTGAACCGGCTCGGTGGAACCCTCACCGTGACCCGGCGGGTCGGGGCGGTCTTCACCGTGACCATCCCGTTGCAGGTGTCCGCCGGAACGACGGGGGCCGTGCCGAATGCCTGACGACCCCCTCTCGCCCACCGAGATCACTGGTGAGCCCCGGCCGATCCGGGTGCTCATCGTGGAGGACGAACCTCTCACGGCCGAGGCGCATGCGGCCTATCTGCTGCGGCTGCCCGGATTCGAACTTGCGGGCAGCGCAAGCACCGGCCAGTCCGCGCTCCGGCAGCTCACCGAGGCGGCGGCGGCGGGTATCCCGGTGGAACTGGTGCTGATGGACATGAACCTGCCCGATCTGCACGGCCTCGATGTGTCGCGGCGGCTGCGCGCGGCCAACCTGGACTGCGACATCATCGCCATCACGGCGATGCGCGATCTGCAGGTGGTGCGCGGGGCCATCTCCGCCGGGGTGGTGCAGTACCTTATCAAGCCGTTCACCTACGCCACCTTCGCGCAGAAACTCACCACCTACCGGGAGTTCCACCGCCAACTCGGCGAGCGCTCACGGGTCACGAGCCAGGCGGATGTCGACCAGGCCTTCAACAGCCTGCGCACCCCCACGCCGGTCATGCTGCCCAAGGGTCTGGCGGAGGGCACCCTGGCGAGCGTGACCGAGTTCCTCAAGGCCCGCTCCACCCCGGTCTCCGCGGCGGAGCTCACCGACGCTCTCGGCATATCCCGGGTGACCGCACGCCGCTACCTGGAACATCTGGCCGACGACGGGTCGGTGCTGCGCTCCCCCCGGTACGGTACCCCGGGGCGGCCCGAGAACGAGTACACCTGGCGACGCGAGTGATCGCCGCCCCGCGGCGACACGTCGGCCCCAGTTCGAGTCGATGTGACAAGGATGCTTGACACCCGGCGACCGACCCGCGTTGACTTGACATCGTGCGGAGCGATATTCGGGAGTTGAGACTCGCCGCGAATCTGTCGCAGGCGTCGCTGGCGTCTGTGATGGGGGTCTCTCGGCAGACGATCAACGCGATCGAAACCGGACGCTACGACCCGTCGCTGGGGCTGGCCATCCGGTTGGCGCAGTACTTCAGTCGCCCCGTCGAGGAGGTATTCCATGTCGAAGATCGCTGAACGCCTGCCTGTCTCGGTCCCCAATGCCGCGGTGATCGGCGCCCTCCTCGTGGGCGCCACCCTCGCCGGACTGCGGGGCAACGGGGTGGGTGCCATCATCCTGGCCGCCATGGCGATCGGATGGGCCGGGATCGCGCTCTACGCCCGGAGCAGCCGCGCCGACGACCGCAGCCGGGTGGGCATTTGACCCCCGCGACGAACGTGACCGCACGATCGGCAGGAACGGATTCGCGCTCGTCGGTGCCGCGGCACTGATCCTGACCGGAGGCGAGATGCTCGTCCGGGTGGTGTTGGGCGACAACGACGGGGCAACCCTGGTGCGATTCATGGTCCTCGCGGCGGTCTGGTCGATCGGGGTCGCGAACTCCGCGGAGAAGATCTGACGAAGCGCGCGTGAGCGTCTGGCGCTCAGCTCGTCGCGGCGGTGAGACCGCGCCTGAGACCGTGCAGTCCCCGGGTTAGCGAGGTCTTCGCCGTCGCTGCGGGAATCCGCAGGAGCTGGCCCACCTCACCGTGGCTATGACCGTTGTAGTACGCCAGCTTGAGCGCGTGGCGCTGGGTTGGTTCGAGGTCGGCGAGAGCACCGCTCAGGGCAGTGGCGTGCAGCGCAGCATGGGACAGGGCCTCCGGCGCAATCGGGGGGAGGTGGGGCCCTCCGCCGGCGATGGCGTGCCTGCCCGGCGAGCTTCGGACACCGCGCTCCACGTCGCTCCTGAGATGCTCCACGCACATTCGGTGCACCGTCGTGATCATCCATGAGAGCGCCGCGCCCCGGCCGGAGTCGAAACGGGCCGCAGAATGCCAGATCTCGAGAAAGATTCGCTCGGTGAGCACCTCTGCCTCCTGAACGTCACGCAGGATCCGCACCACAAGGCCAAGGATGTGCGGTGCCACGTCGTCATACAACTGGGCGAACGCCCCGGCATCACCCTGACTCGCAGCGACCAGCCACCGCTCCCGCTGCTGCAGGCCACTGGCCTCGGCAGGGGCAGCAGCATCCCGTTCCCCGGACACGTCCGTGCGGTGTTCGACGGAGAGCCGGGCTTTGTTCGCGGGCAGCTCGGGGGCGGGAGTGGCCATAGTCCTCTTTCAGTCAACACACCGTCGATATCAACACCTTACACATCTTGTGTACAAGCTACTAGCGCACAAGTTGCTGGGAAAGGTGACAGGATGTGAGCCATGGCCGACCTCCGGACCCCACCACTTTCTGACCAACTCTGCTTCGACCTGTACGCGGCATCCCGCGCCGTCACCAATGCGTACCGGCCCGTGCTGGCCGACTTGGGTCTGACCTATCCGCAGTACCTGGTGATGGTCGTCCTCTGGGACGAAGGAACGCGCACTGTGCGCCAGCTCGCCGACACCCTGAGGTTGGACCACGGCACGCTCACCCCGCTCCTGCGCCGAATGGAAAGCAACGGGCTGCTCACTCGGCGGCGCAACCGTTCCGATGAGCGCTTCGTCGAGATCGCCCTGACGCCTGCCGGTGACGAACTGCGCAGCCACGCCACCAAGATCCACTGCGACATGACCGCAGCCCTGGGCCTGAATCCCGCGGAATTCAGCGCGCTGCAGGCCACCCTGCGCACTCTCACCGAAAGGGTGAGCGCGTAGTCGGAACCGATCACCACGAGTTGACAGGGAAGGGTTCGCCAATGGTCGTGCCGCGCGAACACGGTGTGGCGCCGGCGCAGAACGATGTGCCCGCCGCGCGCCACACGCTGGCCATCCTCACCCACCTGGCCGCCCAACGCGGTCCGGTGCCGGCCTCCAGCATCGCCCAGGCGCTCGGGCTACCCCGGTCCACGGTGTACCGCCTGCTCGGAGTGCTCGGCGAGCTCGGTTTTGTCCTGCACTTTCCCGAGGCCAGGCGGTACGGCATCGGGCTGGCCGCCTTCGAGCTGAGCAGCGGGTTCTCCCGCCAGGAGCCCCTGGCCCGGCTGGGCCGGCCGATCCTCGCCGCCCTCGTTGACAAGATCGGCGAGAGCGCCCACCTGGCCGTGCTGCACGGGCGTGACGTGATCTACCTGGTCGAGGAGCGCGCGCCTCGCCGGCCCGCACTGGTGACGGATGTCGGCGTGCGGCTCCCGAGTCATCTCACCGCCAGCGGTCGCGCACTGCTGGCCACGCTGCCCCTCCCCCAGCTCCGGGCGCTCTTTCCCGACCCGTCGGCCTTCGTGCAGCGCTCCGGTGACGGTGTCGAGCACCCGGCGAGCGCCGCGGGTTCCGACGGTGCGCCCGGTACTCAGCCGACCGGCTCCGTGGGCAGCTACCGCGAGTTGAGCCGGCTGCTCAGCCAGGTGCGCACCCAGGGCTATGCCGCCGAGGACGGTGACGTCACGGCGGGCATCGCATCCGTCGCCGTGGCGGTGCGTGACCACAGTGGCTGGCCGGCCGCGGGCATCGCCGTGACGTTCTCCCGGTCGAGCGTGCCGCCGCAGCGGTGGCCTGCGCTCGCGGCCGAGGTGGAGCGCTCAGCCGCCGAGCTGGGCCGCCGCATCAATGGGCGGGCCGGCACCATCCATGATCCTGCAGAGAGGAAAAAGTGAGGTTACGAGGACGGAGTCGCTCGCTGGATCCTCATTATCGAACTATGTCCTCACAACCGTTCGTCACTTGCGACAGCAAATTATGGATAACGGTGAACCTTTCGGGCCGTTACCTCGTTGTTCAGAGTGGATGACCATCATCCGCTACGGAAACGAACGAGGGTGACATGCAGAAGAAGACGAAGATCGGGCTGTGGATTGCGGGCGGAGTCGTCGTTGTCGGCGGTGCTGCCCTGGCATTCGGGCCTGCCGTGTACGCCGACTACGCCAACGGCAAGGCCGACGCCGCACCCACCATCGCCGCCGCGACCCCCAGCTCGACGGATGCGGCCACCTCCGCCGCGGTGAACGCCGACGACCTCAGCGGAACCTGGAGCATCGGCGCCGACTCCTTTGCCGGCTACCGCGTCGACGAGGTGCTGCAGGGCAAGGACGTGACCGTGACCGGACGCTCGGCCGACGTGACCGGCGACCTCACGGTCGACGCGCTCTCGCTCACCGCCGCCTCGATCACCGTGGACGTCGCGAGCATCGCCACCGATGAGAGCGCCAGGGACGCCTACTTCCGCGATACCGCCATGGAGGTCGGCGAATTCCCGACCGCCACGTTCACGCTCACCGAGCCGGTCACCCTCGAGGCCCCCGTTGCCGGGGTCGCGCAGACGGTCAGCGCCACCGGGGATCTCACCCTGCACGGCGTGACCACGTCAGTCACCGTCGAGTTGCAGGCCGCTCTGACCGACACCGGCGGGCAGGTCGTGGGCACCATCCCGATCACTTTCAGCGACTACGGCGTCGAGGCACCCGACCTGGGCTTCGTATCGGTGGAGGACACCGGAGCGATCGAGTTCTCCCTCAACGCCCTGCAGAATTAGTCCAGCAGTGTTCATCGTGGGCATCGTGCAGACCGGGAGGCGACCGTGACTGAACCACAGGCGGCCCTGCTCCGGGCGCTGCACGATGCCCACGGACCTGCCCTGTTCCGCTACGTGGTGCGCCTGACCGGTGACTACGGCTTCGCCCAGGACGTGGTGCAGGAGGCTCTGCTCCGCGCCTGGAAGCGGCCGGCCCTGCTCGATCGGGACGATGAGGCCGCCCGCGCGTGGCTGTTCACCGTGGCCCGCAACCTCGTCATCGACGACCGGCGGAGCGCCAGGCACTCCCGCGAGATCAGCTCCGACGCCCTGCCAGAGACGGCGTCCGCTGACGGCACCGAGGCGATCCTCGATCGCTGGCTGCTGACGGATGCCCTCACCGCCCTCTCCCCCGAGCACCGCACGGTCCTCGTGAGCGCCTACTACCTCGGCCGGCCGATCGCCGAGATCGCCCGTCTCGAAGAGGTGCCGGAGGGTACCGTCAAGTCCCGGCTGCACTATGCCCTGCGAGCGATGCGGCTCGCCCTACAGGAAAGAGGGGTCACCGAATGACCTCCACCCCAGACCGCTTTCGCGAGTGGGACGCCGCCTATGTGCTCGGTGCGCTGAGCACCGAGGACCGGCACGACTTCGAACGCCACCTGCCCACCTGCCCGGCCTGCTCCGCCGCCGTGGCCGAGCTGGCCGGCCTGCCCGGAATCCTCAGCGCCCTGCCGGCGGCAGAAGCCGTGGCCATCGCCGAGGCCGACCCGGCCGACGGAACCGACGCCGCGGCCTCGGCAGCCTCGATCGCGGCCGCGGACGACCGCCTGCGCACCGCATTGCACCAGCCCGGGCTCGTACAGCGCCTCGCCGGGGCGGCGGTGCGGCGCCGCCGTCGCCACCGCATCCGCCTCGCCGTCGCCCTCACCGCTGCCGCCGCGGTCATCGCCCTGGGCAGCGGCGTGCTCGGTGCCACCCTGGCCACCGCGCCGGCGCCCGAAGCGGGATCCGCCGTACCGCCACCAAGCGCCCCCGCGATCCAGGTCGTGGCCATGGAGCCCCTCGAACCCAACGCGCTCACGGCCGCCGTCACCATCACCGACACCGATTGGGGCACCCGGTTCGACTGGTCCTGCGTGTACCTCAACCAGCTCTGGAAAGACAACGGACCGCAGGACTACGACATGGTCATGACCGACCAGAGCGGCGCCTCCAGAGTGCTGGCCACCTGGACGGCGACCAGTCCGAGCACCGAGAACCTGGCGGCGTCGACCGACGTGCCCAGCGACCAGATCCAGAGCATCGAGATTCGCGCCAGCCGCAGCGGCACCCCGCTCGCGCACACCGACCTGTGAGGACACGACCTGTGAATACCGCCCTGCCAGATTCCCTCCCCGCGCTGGCCGTCACCGGTTCCACCGGCGTTCTCGGCGGCATGGTGGCCCGCACGCTGGCCGCCGCCGAAGTGCCGCAACGCCTGCTCGCCCGCGCGGTGGACCGGGCGCCGCAGCTGGACGGCAGCGTCGCCCTGCCGTTCTCCTACTCAGACCGTGCCGCCTCCGAGCGGGCGCTCGAGGGAGTGCACACGCTCTTCATGGTGTCGGCCGCCGAGAACGCCGAGCGCCTCGCCCAGCACCTGGCCTTCATCGACTCCGCCCGGGCCGCCGGGGTGCGTCACATCGTCTACACCTCGTTCATTGCCGCGGCTCCGGATGCGACGTTCACCCTGGCCAGGGACCACTACGCCACCGAGGAGCACATCCGGTCGTCGGGGATCGACTACACCTTCCTGCGTGACAGCCTCTACCTCGACTTCATGCCCGCGCTGGTCGGCACGGACGGCGTCATCCGCGGACCGGCCGGTACCGGCCGGGTGGCCGCCGTCGCCCGCGCCGACGTGGCCCGCACGGCCGTGACGGTGCTGAACGACGTCACGGCGCACCACAATGTCACCTATGACCTCACCGGTCCGGAGGCGTTGAGCATGACCGAGGTGGCGGCGATCCTCACCGCCGCCGGCAGCGCCCAGGCCGGCAGCAGCGTGGCCGGAACCGTGCGCTACCACGCCGAGACGCTGCCGGAGGCTTACGAGTCCCGTCGGCCCTGGGGCGCACCGGACTGGCAGGTGGATGCCTGGGTATCGACCTACACCGCCATCGCCGCCGGCGAGATGGACGAGGTGAGCACCGCCGTCGAGACGATCACCGGTGTCCAGCCGATGAGCCTCGCCCACCTGCTGGCGGGCTGAACCGGTCACGACTGAACCGGTCGCGGCTGACCCAGCCTCGACGACGGGCTCAGAGCGCGCACAGTTCCCGGACCGCCGCATCCTGTACCGCCGCCGAGACGGCGTCGAGTAGGGGCGAGGAGAGGTTCCAGCGCTGCCAGTACAGCGGCACGTCCACCGGATGCGCCGCCGCGAGCTCCACGAGCGAGCCGGCGGCGATCTCCGCCAGGCACTGCTGCTCGGGGAGCACCCCCCAGCCCAGGCCCAGGAGCACCGCGCGCGCGAAGTCGTTGGAGGCGGGGATGACGTGCCGGGGAGCCTCGCCTGGCCGCCCCTTGTGGGCGCGGAGAAAAGCATCCTGCAGGTCGTCGTTGCGGTCGAAGGTCACCACGGGCGCCGCCGAGAGCCCGGTCAGGCCGGCCGGGAGCCGTCGGGCGACGAAGTCCGGCGTGGCCACGGCGCGATACCGCATCCGGCCCAGAGGTTCGGTGACGCACCCTTGGATGGTCTCGCGGCTGGAGGTGACCGCGGCCATGACGGCGCCGGAGCGCAGCAGCGACAGAGTGTGCTCCTGATCCTCCCGGTGCAGGTCGAAGGCCACGTCGAGTTCGTCGGCGACCCCGGCGAGGGCCGCGAGGAACCAGGTGGCCAGGCTGTCGGCGTTCACGGCCAGTGACACCCGCACGGCCTGCCCGGCGGGCCCGGCGTCCCGGAGGGCCCGCAGGGTATCGGCCTCGAGCAGTTCCACCTGGCGGGCGTAGCGCAGCACGACGGACCCGGCGTCGGTGAGCGCCACCGGGGTCGTGCGCTGCACGAGGACCCGGCCGCAGGACTGCTCCATGGCCTTGACCCGTTGCGACACCGCCGACGCCGTGATGTGCAGACTGCGTGCCGCCTTGTCGAAGGTGCCTTCCTCGATAAGGGCCAGAAGGGTGCCGAGCTGATCCAGGGTGAACCGTTGCATAAGTTCAGCTTATGCATCATCAGAAACAGTAGCTGGACTGAATCATGTGATGTTCGTAACGTGGAACCCATGACCCCCGCCACCACGCTCCTGCCCGCTCTGCTGGGCCTGGTGACGGGACTCTCGCTCATCATCGCGATCGGCGCCCAGAATGCGTTCGTATTGCGGCTCGGCATCGAGGGGCGCAACCGGGTCATCGCCCCGGTGGTGATCATCTGCGCCGTCTCCGACGCGGCGCTCATTCTGGCCGGGGTGCTCGGCATGGGCGCCCTTGTGCAGGCGGCACCCGTGGCCATGGTCGTCGTGCGGATGCTCGGGGCGGCCTTCCTGGTGGTCTATGGCCTGTGGGCCGCACGACGAGCGCTCCGCCCCGGCACTTTGGTGGTGACGGGCGCCCCGGGCGGCACCGGGATGCGGGTGGCCGTCGGCACGGTCCTCGCCCTCACCTGGCTCAACCCGCATGTATACCTCGACACGGTGCTGTTCCTCGGCTCCGTCGCCTCCCAGCAGGGGCCGGCCGAGCGCTGGTGGTGGGTGGGCGGCGCCATGGTGGCGAGCGTGCTGTGGTTCACCGGCCTGGGCTTCGGAGCGCGATTGCTGCGGCCTGTCTTCGCCCGGCCGGGAGCGTGGCGGGTGCTCGACGGCACCATCGCGGTGGTCATGCTGGCCCTCGGCATCAGGTTGGCCCTCGGCCTCTGAGACGCGCCGCACAGTCACCCCCCGCTCGGGCCGGTTCGGGGGCTAGGGTGGGCTCATGGAAACTTGGGGAGTTATCCGAACCGGCACCACACTCGTCACAGCACTCGGTCTGGCGGTGATCCTGGCCGGCTGCGCGACAACGACCCCGGCCGCTGAGGGAACGCCGACCGCGACCGCGTCCGCGAGACCGACGCCCACATCGACGCCGTCCGATCAGGCCAGCCCGCTGCCGACGGAAGAGCCCGTCGCCGCTCCGGCCGCCACCTGCGACACCGCGCTCGCGCCGGCCGAGTACGCCCAGTTCGACGCCGACGGGCTGACCGCCCGCGAGGATTTCGCCAACGCGAACCTGGATGAGCTGGCTGAAACCGGCGGCATCACCTGCCTGTGGCGCAAGCCCAGCACCGACATCGAAGCCTGGTACGCCCAGTGGCCGAGCGACGAGGCGGCCTGGGATGCCCTCAGCGCCGAGATCCTGGCGAACGGCGGCTCAGAGTCGACCGACGCCTACGCGGGCGTGGTGCAGCCCGAATACAACGCGGCGCTCACCTACCGGGATGGCACCGTCTACTACGCCAGCCCGCCGCGCCTGTTCAGCTCGGTGCTCGGCCTGCAGTAGGCCATCCCCGAGTCAGGCCTCGCCGTTCTCGGCGCCCGCCGGCTCGCCCGAGTCGGGGACGTAGGTCAGGATGTCTCCGGGCTGGCAGCCCAGCACCGAACAGATGGCGTCGAGGGTGGAGAACCGCACGGCCTTGGCCCGACCGTTCTTGAGGATCGACACGTTGGCGACCGCCAGCCCGATGGCGGCCGCGAGGTCGGTCACCGACATCTTCTTCTTGGCCAGCTCGACGTCGAGGTTGATGACGATACCCATCAAATGACCTCGGCGAGTTCACTGCGCAAGCTGATGGCGGTGTGCAGCAGCCGGCGCATCACCACCACGAGTAGGGCGAGGGCGGCGCTCGCCCCGAAGGCGGCCGCCGCCAGGAGCGCAAGGCCCCAGGCGCCGGGCTCGGCGGCTTGCACGACCAGGGCGACCGCTCCCCCGGCCGAGACCACCGCTGCGGCCATCAACGCGCCGATGGCGGCGTCGACCCATCGGTCGGCGTGCCCGCGATCATCGAACAGGCTCTCCTGGCGGATCATCGCCACGAGCATCCAGACACTCAGCAGAACCACCTCGACACAGAGGGCCCCCGCCACGATGAGGGTGACGACGACGACTGCGACAGGGCCGTGCGCCACGGCGTCGGCGATGAGCCCGGATCCGGCCTGCGCGGCCAGCGACCCGGCGAACAGCACGATCAAGAGAGCGCGGAGCGCGCCGAGTACCGAACGAGACATGTGCCCCTCCATATCGAATAACGTGCATTTCGTATCGTTATTCGATACGTTAACCCTCGTCAGGTTACAGCAATTGCGTTTCCGGGGCCACTGAGCCGCTGGATTCGCTTACGTGAGGAGTTCGCATGAATCAGAACGAGGCACCGTCCAGCCAGGGTTTCGACGCCTGGATCAGTTACTTCGAGGCAAATCTCGCCCGGCATGACCGGCTTGACGCGCTGATCCCGTGGGATTCGGTCTCCACCCTCCCCGCGCCGCACATCGCCGCGGTCGCCCGGTCCCTGCAGCGCTTCGAGCTGGGCGAGAGCGGCGATGGAACCGGCCTGCTGTCGAAGGCGCGCCGCCGCCACGATCGCGAGTACGACGCGGCGCTGCGGCTCTTCGTTGCCGAGGAGCAGAAGCATTCGGCCCTCTTCGGGGCCGCCCTGTCGCGGTTCGGCGCCGAACGCCTGACGGCGCACTGGTCCGACGGCATCTTCGTCGTACTGCGCCGCATGATGGGCCTGCGCACCGAGGTTGCGCTGTTCCTCATCGTCGAGACCGTGGCGATGGAGTACTTCGTCGCGCTGAAGCACTGTGCCGACCCCGTCGTGCAGGGGGTGGCGCGGCGCATCCTCACCGACGAGGTGGAGCACGTGCGGTTTCAGATCGATCAGCTCAGGCTGGGCTTCGCGTCCACTCCCCGCCCGGCTCGGGTGTTGGCTGCGTCGCTGGCCTGGGTGCTCGCGGTGGGCACCGCGACGGCATTGGCGATCGACCACGGCCCGGCCATGCGTGTCTGCGGCCTCAACCCGGTGACCTTCTGGCATCGGGCGCTGCGGCACTTCGGGCGGGCTCTGCCGCTGGCGTTCCGGCTGAACCGCGACGAGACGCCCCTCGGCCCGAGCATGGACCCCAGCGCCGAGCGTCTGGGCCGGGTGGGGCGGGTACCGGCGCGGGTGTAGGCCGGGACGGGTCCGGCCGGATGGGGGTCCGGCCGGACCCGCGGTACGCTTGCCCCGTGCTCTCCAAGGACCTGATCCGCCTCTACCCCGAGCTGTACCACGTGGCAGCGGATGGGGCGTGGCCGTCCATCGAGCGGCACGGACTGCTCAGCACCAGCGCCCTGGTGACACGCTGGGGCGTACGCCAGGGGGCACCCCAGGCGGCGATCCTGACCAAGCGTCGCGGTGAGTCGATCGAGCTGGAGCACCCCGACTACGGCACCGCGGTCATCCGGCATCAGAAGGCCATCCACGAATCGTCGCTCGCGGCGGCGCTCGAAGACCTCGCGCCGAGCGAGTGGTACACCATGCTCAATGACCGGGTGTTCTTCTTCCTGCAGAAGCGGCGGCTCGAGGAACTCCTGGCCGCGCGTTCCTACCGGGATGACGCCCACACCGTGCTGACCCTCGACACCTTCAGCCTGGTGAACGCGCACGAGGACGACATCGAACTCACCACGGTGAACACCGGCTTCGCGCAGCGCTTCAGTGCCGAGCCACGCGGGCGGGACAGCTTCCGGTCGATCGAGGAATTCGCGCATCCCACTCGGGCGCACGCGTCTACCAAGGTGGTCGATGTGGCCGAACTGGCGGTGTACCGCGGCGTGCGCGACATCCGCGAGCACGTGAAGCGGGTGGAACGGATGCGCGACGGCACGGTTCTCGAGCGCTTCGTCTAGCCGCACCCACGCTGGTCGAGCCTGTCGAGACCCGCACCGGGTCTCGACAAGCTCGACCAACGTGTGGCCGGCGGAGACGGCTAGGCCGCGGGGGTGACCGAGGCCTCCAGGCCGTTGCGGCGGGCGACCTCGCCGAGCCAGCTCGCGCTGGGCTTGGGGGTGCGCGCGAACGTCTGCTTGTCCCAGGCGATCAGACCGAAGGTGGGCTTGAAGCCCGAGGCCCACTCGTAGTTGTCCAGCGCCGACCAGTGCAGGTAGCCGAGCAGGTCGATGCCGTCGTCGATGCAGGCGTGCAGGCCCTCAAGGGCACCCTGCGTGTAGGCGATGCGGCGGCTGTCATCCGCGGTGGCGATGCCGTTCTCGGTGACCATGACGGGCACGTGGTCGGTGAGCTCCCAGGCGGCACGCACGCCGATGCCGGCGGCCGGCGGGAAGAATTCCCAGCCGGTGAGCGTGGTCTCCACGTTCTCGGCGACCGGGCGGGGGCCCTCCGGACCGATGAAGGTGCGGGTGTAGGCCTGCACGCCGACGAAGTCGTCGCCCTTCACGTTCTCGAGGTACCAGTCCTCGCGCGGGTGGCCGTACTCCACGAGCTTCTCGGCCGCGCCTTCCTCCTCCACGGCCACGAAGGCCTGGGTGGCGATGGTCCAGCCGGTCTTGAGACCGCTCACCTGCGAGAGAACCTCGCGGGAGCGCTGGTGGGAGAGCAGCAGCGCATCCGCCACCTGCAGGTCGGGGTCGGGCAGGCCGTGCGCCACGAGGTTGGCGGCGTCTTCTCCGCCGGCGAGCATGGCGGCGATGTTGGGCTCGTTGATGGTGCACACGTAGTTGACGCCCTCGGCCACGACGGGCAGGGCGAGCTCGGTGTAGTGCGCGAACAGGTCGGCGGCGTCCTTCGCGCGCCAGAAGCCGTCGTTCTCGAACCAGCGCGGCACCGTGAAGTGCATGAGGGTCACGATGGGTTCGATGCCGAACTCGTGGCAGGTGTCGACCATGCGGCGGTAGTGGTCAACGGCCGAGCGGGAGGTGAAGCCGCGCTCGGGCTCGATGCGGGCCCACTCGATGCTGAACCGGTAGGAGTTCAGGCCCAGGTCGGCGAGCAGTTTGATGTCTTCGCGGTAGCGGTGGAAGCTGTCGGCGGCGTCACCGGAGGGTTCGACCATGGTCGTGCCCTCGGCATGCTCCTTGGGCCACCAGTTGCTGTTGACGTTGTTGCCCTCGATCTGGTGGGCGGCGGTGGCGGCGCCCCACAGGAAGCCTTGGGGGAAAGTGAGCATGGAAGGTTCTCCTCGGGTTGCGTAGTGCTGTGTTCGTAGACGCGGTGTACAGGCGGAAAAGTCAGCTGGTGGATGCCCAGAATTCGTCGAGAAGCGCGGCCGTGAAGCCGGGGTTGTCGAGGTTGGGCAGGTGGCCGGCGTTGGGGATCACCCGGTACTGAGCACCGAGCTGCTCGGCCATGAGCTTCTGCGCGGGGATGGGCCAGGCGTCGTCGGTGTCGCCGTGGGCGATGAGGGTGGGCACCCGGGTGGCCCGCACGTCGGCGGTGGAGTCCGGCGTGGACTGGAGGATGCGGATGCCGCCGAGGATGTTGTCGACCGAGGATGCGATAAGGCGGTCGCGCACGAACTCGTCGTCGGCGGTGAGCGGGCTGCCCGCGGGGTGATCGAGCGCCCAAACGGCCAGGGTGCCGTGATCGGCCACCAACTCGGCCTCGGCCTCGTGCGCACCCGCCCGGCCGCCGGGGCCGGAGCAGAGCATGGTGAGGTCGGTGAACAGCGCCGGGCTGCGCAGCAATGCCGCCCGGGCGACGAGCCCGCCCAGGCTGTGGCCGGCCAGGTGCACCGGGCCACCCCGGCCGATCTCGTGCGCGACCGTGACGGCATCTGCAGCGAAGTCGTCGAGCCGGTAGTTCTCGATGCCCGCGGGCGCGGCCGAGTCCGCCTGGCCGCGCTGGCTGTAGCTCACGACCTCCCAGCCGTGCGCCGCGATCAGCGGCAGCAGCAACCGGAAGTCCTCCTTGGACCCGGTGAATCCGGGCACCAGCAGGGCCACGCCACGGCTGGGCCCCTGCGGGCGCACCCGGAACGCCGTGAGCGGGCCGGCCGCGGTGTCGACGGTGAAGTGCTCGAGCTCCGGGGCCAGGTCAAGGACACCGAACGGCGCCGTCACGCGACGACCTTGCGCGGGTTGGGGATCGCATCGAGCAGCCGGACCGTGTAGTCGTCCTGCGGGTTCTGCAGCACGTCGGCGGTGACGCCGCGCTCTACCACCGCTCCCCCGTTGAGCACCATGATGTTGTCGGTGACCACCCGGGCCGAGAGCAGGTCGTGGGTGATGTAGAGCAGGCTCACCCCCCACTGTTCGCGGAGGTCCTCGAGCAGGGCCAGCACGCCGGCGCGCAGCGACACGTCGAGCATCGACACCGGCTCGTCGGCGATGATGACCTGCGGGTCGCTGGCCAGCGCGCGGGCGATCACGACGCGCTGGCGCTGCCCGCCGGAGAGCTGGTGCGGCAGCTTGGCCGCGAACTCCTCCACCGGGCTCAGCCCAACGATGTCGAGCAGTTCGAGCACCCGGCGGCGGGCGTCGGTGCCGGTCAGGCCGGTGAAGTTGATCACCGGGCGGGTCAGCGCGTATTCCACGGTGTGCAGCGGGTTGAGCGCGGAGTACGGGTCCTGGAAGACCATCTGCACGTCGCGGTGCAGCCGGCGGAAGTGGCGGCGGTTCAGCTTTCCCACGTCGAGGTCGCCGAAGCGGATGCTGCCGCTGGTGGGCTTCTCGACCGCCGTGATGAGCTTGGCGATCGTGGACTTGCCTGAGCCGGAGGCCCCGACCAGGGCCAGTGCGGCGCCGGGCTCGAGGGTGAACGACACGTTGTCCACGGCGCGCACGGGGGCCTCGCCGCGGCGCGGGGCGGGGTAGATCTTCGAGACGTTCTCGACGACCATGGCGTGCTGGTCGGTGCGCCGGGTGCGCGGCGAGACCGTGGGCGTGTGGGTCGCGGCCTCGGCCCGCTCAGCACCCTGCGCCTTCCGCTGCTGCCGGTCGGCGAAACCGGGCAGCTCCACGATCTCGGCGCGCGGGTCGGCGTAGTGCGAGAGCAGCATCCGGGTGTACGGGGCCTCCGGGTTCTCCAGGATCTGCCGGGCCGGCGCATCCTCGACGATGCGGCCCTCGTGCATGACCATCACCCGCTGGGCGGATTCGAGCACGATGCCCAGGTCGTGGCTGATCAGGATGGCGGTGAAGTTCTCGCTCTTCTGCAGTTCGATGATGGTGTTCATCACGGCGTGCTGCACCAGCACGTCCAGGGCCGTGGTGGGCTCGTCGAAGACCATCAGCTCGGGTTCGAGCGAGAGCGCCAGCGCGATGGAGACCCGCTGCCGCATGCCGCCGGAGAGCTCCCCCGGGAACCTGTCGAGCACCTGCGGGGTCAGTTCGACCTTGCCGATCAGCTCAGTCGCCCGTTCCGTCCAGCGCGAGCGTTCGACGTGTCCGTGGGCGCGGAAGATGTCGACGAAGTGGTTGCGGATGCTGCGTACCGGGTTGAGCGCGTTCATGCCGGACTGCAGCACCATGGCGATGCCGCCGTGACGTTGCTCGCGCAGCTGTTCGGCGTCGAGGCTGGCGATGTCCTTGCCGCCGAAGAGGATGCGGCCCTTCTCGATGTGCGCCGGCGGCTTGGAGAGGCCGGTGAGGGCGAAGCCGAGGGTGGACTTGCCCGAGCCGGACTCCCCCACCAGGCCGACGAACTCACCGTGAGCCAGCCGGAAGGAAACGTTCTGCACGGCCTTGGTGGCGTTCTCGCCGTAGCCGTAGTGCACCGAGAGGTCATGCACCTCGAGCAGGGTGGTGTTGGCGGCGGGCGGGGTCTGGCTGAACGGTGTCGGGGTCATTTCTTGGTTCCTTCCCGGAGGCGGGGATTGCTGATGCCGTCGACGCCGAAGTTGATCAGGGTCAGGGAGGTGGCCAGCAGCGCGATGCAGAGGCCTGGGGCGAACAGGAGCGCCCACTGCCCGGTGAGCAGGGCGTTGGAGTTCTGCGCCCAGAAGAGCATCGTGCCCCAGCTCACCACGGTGGAGTCACCGAGGCCGAGGAACTCCAGGCCGGCTTCGGCGAGGATCGCCGCGGTCGCGGCGCCGAAGAAGTTGCCCACGATGAGCGAGGTCATGTTCGGCAGGATCTCGCGGAACACGATGCGGAAGGGCCGTTCGCCGCTGAACACAGCGGCTGTGACGAAGTCGCGGGAGCGCAGGGACTGGGTCTGGCTGCGCAGCACCCGGGCGCCCCAGGCCCAGCCGGTGATCACGACGACCACGATGATCATGCCGATGCCGCCGCCGGAGAGGTACGCGGCGATGACGATCATGAGCGGCAGGCCGGGGATGACGAGGAACAGGTTGACGACGAAGTTGATCACGTCGGCACCGAACCCGCGCACGTAGCCCCAGCTGAGGCCGATCAGCACGGCGATGATCGTGGAGAGCAGGCCCGCCACGAGTCCGACGAAGATGCTGATCTGGGCGCCGTAGAGCAGTTGGCTGAGCACGTCTTCGCCGGCGGCGGTGGTGCCCAGCCAGTGCGCGGCGCTGCCGTCGGCGCTCCGCTCGAAGCCGGTCTCCCTGGCTCCGTACGGGGCGATCAGCGGCGCGAAGATCGCCAGGAGGATGAACACGGCGAGCATGACGAGGCCGATGCGGGCCTTGCCGTTGCTCCACACCGTGGAGGCGACGCGGAGAACGACCTTCCAAGCGGAGGGTGCCGCGTCGATCGAGGAGAGTGGCGCGCGAATGGCGGCGGTGGTGGGTGGCAGTGTTTCCTTGGGCAGTGAGGTGGTCATCGTCGGGTCCTCGGGTCCAGCACGCCGTACAAAATGTCGACGAGGAAGTTGGCGATGAGCACGCTCACGGTGATCATCAGGAAGAGTGCCTGCATCAACGGGTAGTCCTGGTTGGTGACGGCGTTGAAGAGCAGGTAGCCGATGCCCGGGTAGCCGAAGACCTGTTCCACCAGGATCGAGCCGCCCACCACACCGCCCAGCGCCAGGCCGAACGAGGTGAGGTTGGGCAGGATGGCGTTGCGGGCGGCGTAGCGCAGGGCGATGGTGCGGGGCTTGAGTCCGTTCGCCTCGGCGAAGGTCACATAGTCGTCGCCGAGGGTGGAGATCATGGTGTTACGCATGCCCAGGATCCAGCCGCCGAGCGAGGTGATCAGGATGGTGAGTGCCGGCAGCACCCCGTGGTAGAGCGCATCCCCGAGGAACTCGAACGAGAGGTTCGGCGAGGCCGTGGGACCGTAGGCCCCGGAGGTGGGGAAGAGCCGCAGCACGTAGCCGGCGAAGAAGAGCAGCAGCAGGGCCGTCCAGAAGTACGGGAAGGCGCTCATGAACGAGCCCACTAGGGTGGGTACGCTGTCGAGCCAGGTGCCGCGCTTCCAGGCCGCGAGCACGCCGAGCAGGGTGCCGAGGATGAAGGCGACCACGGTGACCAGGCCCACGAGCACGAGCGTGTAGGGCAGCGCGGCCGAGACCAGTTCGCCCACGCTCTGCGGGTAGAAGGTGTACGAGATACCGAAGTCCAGCGTCACCACCTGGTGCAGGTAGGCGACGTACTGCTCGAGGATATTGCCGGTGGGCACGCCGAGCTGCGCCTCGATGGCGGCCTTGGTGGCCTCGGTCACGGGGCCGTTCTGCGCGAGTTTGGCCAGCGCGGCATCCGCCGGCGTGCCGGGCATCAGCCGCGGCAGCAGGAAGTTGACCGTGACGGCCGCCCACAGGGTGAGGGCGAACAGGCCGAGCTTGCGGGCGACGAACACGCTGCCGCGGAGGAGCGGGCTGGGAGAACCCGCAGCATCCGTTGGACTCAGACCCGCCGGGGCGAGGCTCTCGGCGCCGCGTGGCGCCGCCGTTGTGCTAGTCATCATTGACCTTCTTCAGGTGGGTGAGAACGAGGAGGGGGGTGGATTCATAGGTCTTGGGCGACGCATACGGGTCGTCGGCGCTCGGCCAGCCGGTGAACTTCGCGTCGCTGAACAGGCCCCAGGAGCCGCCGTAGTAGAGGCTGATCGACGGGATCTGGTCGTAGACCACCTGCTGCAGCTGGTCGGCGAGATCGGCTTGCACCGCGGGGTCGAGGGCGACCTTGTAGTCGGCGAGGATCTCGTCGACGGCCGGGTCGCTGAAGCGTTCGAAGTTGTTGCTGGCCTCTTCGCCCACGGGCTTGACCCACTCGCTGGAGAGCAGGTTGTTGAAGTCGCGGAAGGTGTTTCCGGTGCCTCCGGTGGCGCCCATGGCGAGGTCGTACTCGCCGTTGCGGAGCGCCAGGGTGTACGCGGCGGGCTGCGGCGAGGCGACCTTGACGTCGACGCCGATCGCGCCCCACTGCTTCTGCACCTCCTGCACACCCTTGAGCCAGTCGTTGTACCCGGCGGCCGTGGTGATGGTGAGGCTGAGCTGGGCACCGGATGCGTCCACCAGCTTGCCGCCCTGCTGGGTGTACCCCGCGGCGGCGAAGTAGTCCAGCGCCTTCGCGGTGTCCTGGGTGATCAGGCCGGAGTCGGGAATGTCGGGGTTGAGCACATCCGCCTGGTTGGGCAGCAGGATGTTGGTCTGGCCGGCCGGGTCCATGTAGCCCTCGGCGGCGGCATCGCCGACCATGCCGCGGTCCAGCGCCGTGGACAGCCCCAGCCGCACGTTGACGTCGTTGAACGGCGCCTTGGTGAGATTGGGGAACAGGGCGATGGTGCCGCCCGGCGGGAACCAGTAGGTGTTCTGGTTGCCGGCATCCACCCAGGCGCCCTCGACGTCGCTGATGAACGAGTAGGCCCAGTCGTACCCCTTGGTGGCCACGTCGAGCTGGGTGTTGGTGGCGGGCAGGATCAGGTGCTCGGCGGCGACGGTGTCGGCCTGCCAGTAGTCCTGGTTCTTGTCGACGGTGTACTGCTGCGGGGCGAAGTTGCCCAGCGTGTACGGGCCGGTGCCGACCGGGTCGGGGTTCCGCCAGGTGGTGGGGTCCTCGACATCCGCCCAGATGTGCTCGGGCACGATCAGGGTGGTGGAGGCGATGAGCTGCGCGGCGGGCACATCCGGCGCGGTGAGGTGCACCGTGACGGTGTCGTCGCCGACCTCGAAGGTGTCGATGTAGCTCCAGATGCCCTGCAGGTCGAGAGACGGGTTGTCCTTGAGCAGCTGGAACGTGAAGCCCACGTCTTCGGCGGTGAAGTCTTCGCCGTCTGACCAGGTGACGCCGTCGCGGATCGTGAAGACGATCGTGGACGGGTCGGGCTGGGTGTACCCGGTGGAGAGCCACGGGTGCTCTTCGCCGGTGAGGTTGTCGAGCACGATGAGCGGCTCGTACATGTAGAACGCCGCGACCCGCTTGTTGATCATGAACGGGTTGAAGTTCTTCTCGAACAACGGGGAGCCGTTGTCGGCGGCAACGAGCATGGTGTCGTCGGGGATGGACGGGTCGGGCGCGCTCTGGATCTGGATACTGCACGCGGCGAGCGTGGAGGCGGCGACGGCCATCGCCACGGCGGCGAGCGTGCGGGCCAGCGGCCGGGACCTGCGCCGAGATCGAGTGGGTTGCATCATTACTACCGGTATTCCTCAGTCGTCGTTGAGCTGATCGCGTCGGGGGACGCGTGATCTGATTCGAGTGTATGCGCATACATTAACGAAACGCAAGCAGAATCTCTGGGAAAAGGGTGGCGCCGGGGGCTCAGACGCGCGGGCAGCTCTGCCGCAGCACGACCTCGACGGGCAGCGTGAAAGCCTGGGGTTCGAGGCTGGGGTCGTCGAGCCGGGCGGTGATGGCGTGCACCGCGGCGCGGCCGAGCTCCACCATGGGCTGGTGCACCGTGGTGAGGCTGGGGCGGGAATGCCGGCCGGCGGCGATGCCGTCGAACCCGGTCACCAGGACGTCTTCCGGCACCCGGATGCCGCGCTGCTCGAGGACGTCGAGCACCCCCAGAGCGGTCTCGTCGTTGGAGCAGAGGATGCCGCGTGGCTGGGGTCCGGCGAGGATCCGCGCCGCCGTGGCGCGGCCGCCGTCGCGGGTGAAGTCGCTGCGGAGAACCCGCACGCTGCTCT
This sequence comes from Cryobacterium arcticum, assembly GCF_001679725.1. NCBI lineage: Bacteria > Bacillati > Actinomycetota > Actinomycetes > Micrococcales > Microbacteriaceae > Cryobacterium > Cryobacterium arcticum. The sequence continues at coordinate 2,588,709 of NZ_CP016282.1, forward strand.
CGGCCACCCCGGAGTCGGCCAGGGCGTCACGGAAGCCGGCGAGGCGTTCGGCGTCGTCGGGCGAGTCGGTGGGTCCGGCGATGTAGACCACATCGTGCACGCCGTGGGACTGCAGCACGTAGTTGGCCAGGGTGCGCATGCCGGGCCCGTTGCTGGCGCTGACGTGGTCGAACTCGTCGGCGCGTTGGGCGCCGGCCAGGATCACCACCGGGATACGGCGGGCCACGTAGGCGAGCAGCTCGTCCGGTACCGTACGGGCCAGCACGGCCAGGCCGTCGACCCGGCCGGCGATGTCGGTGACCAGGGCCTCGCGGGTGTTGCCGCGTCCGGCGGCCACCATGAGGGCGAACCCCCGGCGCCAGGCCTCGATCTCGGCACCGCGCAGGACCTCGTCGAAGTACAGGTTCTCGGCATCCGGCGAACCGGCCGGATCGTCGTCGACGATGGGCACGGTGTCGCCGCGCGCCGAATCGACCGGCTGGTCAGGGACCGTCTCGTCGTGGCCGGGGAAGAACAGGCCGATCACATTGGTGCGGCGCGCGGCGAGCCCGCGGGCCGCGGCGCTGGGAACGTAGCCGAGGTCGTTGACGGCCGCGAGCACACGTTGCCGGGTGGGCTCGCGCACGGTGTCAGGCGATCGGAAGACCCGGGACACCGTGGCGATGGAGACGCCCGAACGCTCCGCGACGTCGTAGACCGTGGGTACCTTCGCCATGCCGTCGCCTCCTCGTGCTCGTCCACCGGATGCCGGCCTGTCCTGCCATCGTACGGCGGCCGGGACACGAACCCGGTTCCGACCTGCGGCTTCTGTTGCCGAAGCGGAAGAGTTGAGCGCCGGGTCGGCGGGCGGGCGAGACGGGCGACGGGTCAGACGCCGGAGCGGGCGACCAGCCGGCCGCTTTGCACGGCGTCGAGGAAGGCCCGGTAGTCCTCGTCGTTCTGGTCGGCGTAACGGCTGGAGAAGTCGGTGACCGCCCGGTCGAACTTGTCGCTGGAACCCAGGTAGGCCGCGATGGCGATCGGGTCACCCGACCGGGCGTGCGCGCGGGCCAGGGTCCAGCCGCAGGCGTGGGCGTAGAAGGTCATGCCCAGCGGCACCATGGCCTCCACGACGGCGGAGCCCTTCATGTCGCGCAGCTGCCGCCAGTACAGATACCGGCCCGCCTGCACGCCCTTGGTCCATCCCAGGAAGATGTCGCTGGCTGCCTGCATGAGCCGTTGGCCCTGCACCACCCGCTCACCGGGCTGGTCGTAGACGCTCGGTGGCAGGTGGTCTTCGAGCACGGATGCCGTGGCCTCCTTCACCTGCAGGAACAAAGGGTCCTGCTCGTCCCGGCCCTGCAGCAGGGCGATGAACGCGCGGTTGCCGACGCTGCCGACGCCGACCACTTTGTGGGCGACGTCCACCACCTCGAAGCGCTCCAGGAGTTGACGGCGGTCGTCCTGCAGGGTGGCTCGGTACGAGTGCAGCTGGCTGAGAATCGCGGCCTGGGTCTCGTCGGCGGACAGGCCGTAGCTCGAGGCCAGCTCCCGTGCCGGGATGACGATGGGCGGTTGGCTCACGATGCGGTACTGCCCGTCGACCAACTCGGCGAGTTTGGCCAGCGCCTGCAGGCTGTCCCGGGACCGCGCCTTCGCGGCGTTCTTCAGGGCGTTCTTCTCCAGTCGCTTCGACGCCTTGCGGGCGGCCTTTCCTTTCTGACTGGCGCGCACGGTGTCCATGGCAGCGACCAGTTCGGCCTCGGACAACTTGGCGTACCAGATGTCCAGGGTGCCCATCTGCGCGAACTGCGCCATGGCTTCGCGGTAGGCCTGCACGGACCGTTCGGTGATGGTGCGCACGTCGTCACTGCTGAAGCCGTTGTTGCGGGCCGCGATCGTGAAGCTCGCGGCCATCCGCAGCACGTCGTACTCGAACGGGCCGGGCAGGGTCTCGTCGAAGTCGTTGAGGTCGAAGAGGAGATTGCGTTCGGGTGAGGCGAACACCCCGAAGTTGGAGAGGTGGGCGTCGCCGCAGAGTTGCACGATGAGCCCGGCCCGTGGCACGTCCTTGAGGTCGGCGGCCATGATCTTGGCGGCGCCCCGGTAGAACGTGAACGGCGAGACCATCATGCGGCCGTGGCGCACCGGCACGAGGTCGGGTTCCCGGGTGAGGTTCTGCTCCTCGAGCAGCGCGACCGGGTCTGGGCGGTCGCTCGCGGGCGACCATCCGTGGTGGCTGGACACCTGCGCTGCCGCGCGGGCCGCCTTGCCGCGGGCGGCACGCTCCGCGACGCTGGGATGCTCGACGCGGTGCTCTGGTGCCTCGGTCGGCCGTGGCAGCGTCGGCTCGGCGGGCGGCTCAGCCGTGGGCGCCTGCCTGGTTGTGGGGGCCTGAGCCGGGGACTGCTTGGTCTGGGCTTGCTTGGCAGTGGTCCGTTTGGCCGTGCTCTGCTTGGCCGTGCTCTGCTTGGCCGTGGTCTGCTTGGCCGTGGTCTGCTTGGCCGTGCTCTGTTCGGTCATCTCGGCTGCTCCTCCTCCTCGGCGCCGGAGCCTGCACCCGCGGCGACGCCCACCGGCGCGCGGAGACCCATGCTTCAAGCCACGATTACCCGGGTTGCGGAGGCTGTCAACGCTCTCCGTCCTCCGAGTCCGGCGTTGATCCGGGTGCGACGGCTTCGACCACGGCCCCCTCACCGGGAATGCCGACGTCGTGGGAGTGAGGCCGCGCCGCGCCACGCCGCCACTCCCGGTACCGCCGGAACGCCACGGGCACGCCGCGCGCGACCGTGAGGTCGGCGCTGTCCATCACCTGCAGGTGCACATGCGGCTGGGTGGAATTCCCCGAATTGCCGCACTGGGCCAGCGGCTGGCCCACCCGCACACCGTCGCCTGCGACGACCCGCACCGAACGGCTCCTCAGGTGCACGAGCGCCACGAAGCCGGCGCCGTCGGCCAGGGCGATGACCACGTGGTTGCCGGCGATAGCCGGCACACCCGTGCGGAGTCGGGCCGCCTGCCCGAGCGCATAGGGCAGCAGGCTGAGTTGCGAGCGACGGGCCACATGATCGGGCTCACCGTCGTGCGCCGCGACGACGATTCCGTCCGCCGGCGCGAGGATCGGCCGGCCGAAGCCGACGAAACGATCGGCCGGTTCCGTGCCGAAGAGGGTGCCCCAGTCCCTCACGGTGGCGCTGCGGCCGCGCTCGTCGACGCCGATGAAGTCGATGGCATAGCGCTCCCCCAGCAGGTCGGTGCCGTGGCTGGGGATGCGCCGGGCCGGGCTGTTGCGTGCCAGCCACCGCCCGGCGAACGGCAGCGCGACCACAACCGGCCGATGGGCCGGGTTGCGCGACTCAGCCCCGGTCATCCCCCCAGAATAGACCGGCCTGGTCGTGATGAACACGACCGGGCCGGTGCAGATGGAGCAGTGAGGCTAGTTCGCGACCTGCTCGCGACGCGGCAGCACCCAGCCGGGCCGCACGAAGTGGCAGGTGTAGCCGTTCGGGTAGTTCTGCAGGTAGTCCTGGTGCTCGGGCTCGGCCAGCCAGAAGTCGCCGAGGGGCTCGACCTCGGTCACCACCGGGCCGGGCCAGATGCCGGATGCGTCGACATCCGCGATCGTGTCCCGGGCGACGCGCTCCTGCTCGGCATCCGCGAAGAAGATCGCGGAACGGTAGCTGCGGCCGCGGTCGTTGCCCTGGCGGTCCTTGGTGGACGGGTCGTGGATCTGGAAGAAGAACTCCAGCAGCTCGCGAAAGCTGGTGCGCTCGGGGTCGAAGGTGATCTCGATGGCCTCGGCGTGGTCGCCGTGGTTGCGGTAGGTCGCGTTCGGGGTGTCGCCACCGGTGTAGCCCACCCGGGTCGAGATAACGCCCTCGCGCTTGCGCACGAGTTCCTCGACGCCCCAGAAGCAGCCGCCTGCCAGTGTCGCCGTCTCAGTGGTTCCGCTCATAGTGTCTCTCCTTGATCGTGGACGCCGTGATCGTGGACGTTCCCTCGACACAACGTGTCGGCGCCCCGGCCTGTTCCTGGCTTCCGCCACACACAGCGTGCTCCCAGTTTATTGATCCGCGACCGGATAGCGACCGGATTCGAAGCGGATACGAAAAAACCCGGCCGCATGATTGCGACCGGGCTTCTTGTGTGGTGCACCCCCCCGGACTTGAACCGGGAACCCGCTGATTAAGAGTCAGCTGCTCTGCCAATTGAGCTAGAGGTGCGTATTTCAGGCGGCAGGACTTCCCCCGCCGACATGAGACATTACCACCAGATTCGCGCCCGGCGCCAATCGAGGGTCGCCGCCCGGCGTGTCGCACTCCAGTCACTATTCTGGGGAGCGTGATCCCGACCCCGCAGCCCACCCTCTCCGATGACCTCACTCTCGCGCTCGAGTTGGCCGACGCCGCCGACGCGATCTCGATGGCCCGTTTCGAAGCGCTCGACCTGGTCGTCACGACCAAGCCCGACCGCACCCCGGTGACGGATGCCGACCAGGCCGTCGAGCGCGCCATCCGCGACCTCCTGGCTGAGCGGCGCCCCGCCGACGGCATCCTCGGCGAGGAGTTCGGCACCGCGGGGTCCACGACCCGGCAGTGGATCATCGACCCGATCGACGGCACCGCGGGGTTCCTGCGCGGCATCAGCATCTGGGGTACCCTCATCGCGCTCGCGATCGACGGAGTCCCGGTGCTCGGCGTGGTCAGCTCCCCCGCCCTCGGCAAGCGCTGGTGGGCCGCCACGGGTGGCGGAGCCTGGTCGACGGACGCCCGTTTCCCCGACGCTCCGCCCACCCGCCTGGCCGTGTCGGGCGTACAGGGCCTGGCGGATGCCTCGCTCAGCTACGGCAGCATCCAGCAGTGGGATCAGGCGGGCAAGCTCGACGAGTTGGTCTCGCTCACCCGCCAGGTGTGGCGCACGCGCGCCTACGGCGACATGTGGTCGTACATGCTGCTCGCCGAGGGTCACCTCGACATCGCTGCCGAATACGACCTGCAGCCCTATGACATGGCCGCCCTGGTCACCATCGTGCAGGAGGCCGGGGGCCGCTTCACCTCGGCCGACGGGCAGGACGGACCATTCCACGGCAGCGCCCTGGCCACCAATGGCCACCTGCACGCCCTCGCCCTCGAGGCCATCGCCGGCCCGAGCGCCTGACGGCGCCAGACCGGCGCCACCATCACCGCGACGAACACCGGGATCGATCCGTGACGACAGCAGCCATCCGTCGCGTCGGCGTCACCCTGCTCGTTCTCGGCGCGCTCACCGGGCTGGGCGGCTGCGATGCCCTGGGCGGCCTGATTCCGGGCGCGGAGGATCTCGACGACGGCACGACCGCGGTCATGCCGAATGCCGGCACCGACGTTTTCACGCTCGCGGTGGGCGACTGCCTCGACGGCATGGAGGGTGACCTGTACTCGGGCGTGGCTTCGGTGCCCTGCAGCGCCGGTCACGATTGGGAGGTCTACGCCGAAACCGGTCTGGACGGCACCGAGTTTCCCGGTGACGACGTCATCGTGGCCGATGCTGAAGAACTCTGCGGCGCGACCTTCGGCCCCTTTGTGGGGCTGCCGGAGGTCGACGCCGCCAGCTCCGAGCTGGGCTACACCTACGTCACGCCCACCGAGGCCGACTGGGCCGAGGCCGGTCACCGGTCCATCGTGTGCCTCATCGGCGACATGGACGGCCCCGTCGCCGGCACGCTCGCGGGCGCCGGGCGCTAGCGTCGCTGCGCCCTCGGGCCCGGTTGCAGCGCTCAGAGCCCTAGGCCCCCTGGCCGATGGGCTCGTCCCCGGACGCCGCTGCCGTCTGCCAGAGTTCGTTCTGCAGCAACAGCGCCAGTTCGCGCAGGAGCACCACGTCCACGGCTTCCTCGGTGCGAGGCTCCTGGTCGTACACGCACAGAGCGCCGATGCGTTCGCCGGAGGGCGCCTCGATGGGAAAGCCGGCGTAGAAGCGCAGGCGAGGCCCTCCGACGACGAGGGGGTTGTCGCGGAACCTGTCGTCGAGGAGGGCGTCGGGCACGATCAAGGCGGCCGGCTCGAGCACCGTGATCGTGCAGAAGGAGCTGCTGCGGGGAATCTCGGTTGTGCCCAGCCCGACGACGGACTTGTGCCACTGCCGGTCTCCATCGAGCACCGTGAAGGCGGCGGCGCTGGTGCCGAGCGACCGGCTGGCGAGCTCCACGATGCGGTCGAACCGGGCCTCCGGCGCGGTGTGGAGCAGGTTGAGGGACATCAGCGCCCGGTGCCTGCCCTCCTCGACCTGATCGGGGGTGCGCCCCTGCGCCTCGGCCGGCGGCAGGGCGTGGGTGCTGCGGCCGCGCGGGTCCAGCGGCGCGGCCATGCTGCCGGCGAGGGCATCCGCCCAGAGGTCGTAGTCGGATGCCGACCGGAATCGGCCGGCCGCCGAGACCGGCGTCGCCGGCAACGGCACGAAGGTGACCCGCTCGCGGCCCGCACAGAAGTCGGCGCTGGCGGCGTTCAGCGCCAGGACCTGCGTTCCCGCCCAGCGGCCGAACGTGGTCTTGAACACGGGAGCCGACGACATCGGCTCGATACCGGCCAGGAAGATCTCGACACCCAGGGAACTGGAGTGCTGGATGCGGTCGATCAACCGACCCAGACCGGTGACCCACGATCGCGTGGAGGTGAGGCGTGCCGCATCCCCGATGCCGAGGGTGAGCACGACAGCGTCATAGCGCCAGAGATTGGCGAAGTCCACGTGGTGCGCCGCCGAGTGCACCATCATGCTCGACTTGGCACTCACATCGACATCGGCCCCGCGACCCGTGCGATCGGTGAGTGCCCGCGCCAAGGCCCCTGGCAAGGCCAACGAATGGCTGAGAACACCCCAACCTACGGCGGAGCCGCCACCGACGATGAGGATGCGGTCGCTGTCGATGCCGGGAGAATGGGCCTGGGGAGCGTCCGTGGGCCGCGGGATGCCGGCGAAGCGGCGTTCGATGGAGGCCGCCCAGACGCGCAGCACAGGGACCATGGCCCAGCGACAGAGTTCGCGCACGTTACTCCCTCACTGGACGAGGTGGCGGCGCACTCCACCCCGGGCGCGCATTGCATACAACTGGCTCTCATCTTACGCATCCGCCCGATGTCCTAAGATTCTGTAGTGTCCCCAGTTACCTCTTCCCTGCGCATCGCCCTGGTTTCCCTGCACACCTCCCCCGGTGCCGAGCCCGGATCGGGTGACGCCGGTGGCATGAACGTGGTGGTTCGCCACCAGGCCGAGGCCATGGCAGCGCTCGGCCACCAGGTCGAGATCCTCACCCGGCGCTCCTCCCCCGAGATGCCCACCACTCGGCGCCTGAGCCCGGGCGTCACGCTGCGCTACCTCGACGCCGGACCGCTCCGCTCGGTGCCCAAGGGCGACCACGAGGGGTTCATCGACGAGTTCCGCGTGCGAGCGAGCTCCCTCGGACCGTGGGATGTGATCCACTCGCACCACTGGTTCTCGGGCATGGCCATGCTGCCCCTGGCCCGCGAGCTCGGCGTGCCGCACGTGCAGAGCTTCCACTCCATCGCGGCCGACGAGGCCACACCGCTGTCGGCCGGCGAGCGGCCCGAATCCGGAGGACGGATGGCCGGCGAGGCCTGGCTGGCCCGCGAATCCGACCTCATCGTGGCCATCAGCGCGGCCGAGGCCGACACCGTCGTGCAGCGGTTGGGCGGCTCGATGGACCGCATCGTCGTGGTCCCGCCGGGTGTGGACGGCGGCATGTTCCACCCTCTCGCTGCTGCCGACGGACCGGTCGCCGGGGCGAACGCTCTCGGCTACGCCGTTGTCGCGGGTCGCCTGCAACCGCTCAAGGGCTTGGACCTCGCCATCGAAGCGCTGGCGGCCGTGCCGAGCGAGTTGCGGCCGGAGCTCGTGATCGCGGGCGACGCCTCGGCCGACTACGACGGCTACATCGACGAGCTCACCCGCCTGGCCGCCCGGCACGGCATCGCCGATCAGGTACGGTTCGTGGGGCCCTGCAACCGGGTCAAGCTCGCCGGACTGATGCGCGGCGCCCGGGTCGTGCTGGTGCCCTCGCACTCCGAGACCTTCGGCCTTGTTGCCCTGGAGGCCGCCGCCAGCGGTGTGCCCGTCATCGCCCAGGGCACCGGCGGACTCCGCGAGGCCGTGATCGACGGTGACACCGGCCTCCTGATCGAATCCCGTGACCCCCAGGACTGGGCGGATGCGCTCACCGCGGTGCTGTCGGACCACACGCTGGCCAGGCGCCTGTCCCAGGCGGCCCGCCGCCGGGCAGAGGAGTTCGACTGGCCGCGGTCGGCCGCCCACCTCCTCGAGGTCTACTGCGCCCTGCTGCCGGTCCCGGTCTGCGCGTGAGCCTGCTCGACGGGCGGCGCTCGGTTCTCTTCGTGCACGCCCACCCCGATGACGAGACAATCTCCACTGGTGCGCTGATCGCCGAGTACGTGGCCAGGGGCAGCCGGGTCTTCCTGCTCACCTGCTCACGCGGGGAACGCGGCGAGGTCGTCGCCGGGCCGCTGACCGCCCTGGCGGGAACGAACGAGCTCGCCCGGGAACGCGACCGGGAGCTGGAGCGGGCCACGGGCATCCTGGGTATCACCGAGCGCTTCTGGCTGGGCGAGGCGCCGGCCCGGGTCGACGGACTCGAGGCGCGCCGGTACCGCGATTCGGGCATGGTGTGGCTGCGACCGGGGCTGGCCGGACCGGCCGACGACGCCGCCTCTGACGCCCTATCGGTGGCGCCGCTCACCGAGGTCGCTGCGGACATCGCGGCCCTCATCGTGAGGCTGCGCCCCGACCTGGTGATCAGCTACGACGACGGCGGCGGCTACGGGCATCCGGATCACGTGCGCGCCCACGACGCGACCCTGGCCGCCTGCGAGGCGACCGGCACGTCGTTCGCCGAGGTGCTCGAGGCGCCGCGGGCGGACGGCGAATGGTTCGACCTGCCCGGGCATTTGGGCGTCGTGACCGATGCCCTGCGCGCGCACGCGAGCCAGCTCACAGTGCACGGCACCGAGATCGTGCACTCCGGGGGCCAGCGGGAGCCGATCGTCACCTCGACCGGCCTCCGGCTGCACCCGCACACGTCCCCCGCCTGATGCCGGCGCTGTTCCAGTCCTCCCCCAATGCGCTCTTCGACACCGAGGTGCGGCAGGTCAGCCGGCTCTCACCCGGGTTTTTGCGCGTCACCCTGACGGGTGCACACCTGCACCGGTTCGCCGCGCACGGCCTCGACCAGCGCATCAAGATCCTGGTGCCGAGCGGCGCGTACCCGGCCACGTTCGACGAGGATCTGCTGCACGAATCGGAGTGGCGACGGCGCTGGCGAGACCTCCCGGCCACCGACCGGCCGGCCCTCCGCAGCTACACGACCAGTGCAGTGCGCCCCGATCTGCGTGAGATCGACCTCGACTTCTACGTGCACGCCCGGCCCGGCCCGGCGAGCGGCTGGGCCGTCGGCGCCGGTGTGGGCCAGCGGCTGCTCGTGTCGGGTCCTAGCAGCAGACTCAGCGACCGCCGCCACGGCATCCAGTGGTCGCCGGGCATGGCCACCCACCTGCTGCTGGCGGGAGACGAAACCGCGTTCCCCGCCATTCGCGGCATCGTCTCGGCCCTGCACCCCACGAGCAGGGCCACGGTCATCCTGGAAGCCGGGGACCCCCGGGATGCGGCCTGGCTCACCGCCGAGATCCAGGGCCACACCGTGACCGTGCTGCGGCGCGAACCCGCCGGCGGGGAACCCACCCTGCTCCGCGCTGTGGAGGCCTGGAGCGGCCGGTCGGGAGCCACAGCGGCAGCCATGGGTGACGATTTCTACGCTTGGCTGGCCACCGAGAGCAGCCAGGTCTCGCAGCTGCGCACGGTGCTGCACGCGGCCGGAATCGCACCCGACCGGGTGCACTCGCAGGGCTACTGGAACGACCGGGCACGCACCACGCTGGACTGATCGACAGGTTAGGACAGGCTAAGCTAACTATTCGCGATGCTCGTCGCCAGCTCCCCGTCGAAAGGACATCCTCGATGCGCCCCTCCCGTCACCCGTCGCGCCTGCTCGCCGCGCTCACCCTGCCCGTCGTCGTGGCAATCGCCGTCAGCGGATGCTCCGCCACGGCCTCCACCGGCACCGGTACCGGCGCGGCGGGCGCCACGTCGACGCCGGACACCGGCACGCACCTGGTCGAGCACGCCCGCGGCGAGACCGAGGTTCCCAATGACGTGCAGCGTGTCGTGGTGCTGGAGCCCGTGCAGCTGGACACCACCGTGGCGCTCGGCCTGATCCCGGTCGGCGCGGCCGTGTTGAACGAAGCGGCCGGTGTGCCGGCCTATCTCGGGGCCGCCGCGGCCGGGATCGCGACCGTGGGCACCGTTCCCGAGCCGTCGATCGAAAAGATCGCGGCTCTCAAGCCCGACCTCATCCTGGGCACCGAGTCGCGGCATTCCGCGCTCTACGACCAACTCTCGTCGATTGCCCCCACCGTGTTCATGGCGAGCCAAGCCGACCCGTGGACCGACAACGTGGCCCTGGTGGCCCGGGCCCTCGGTGACGAGGCCGGCGCCGACGACCTCCTCACGGCCTACACGGACCGCTGCGCCGAGATCGCCGAGACCTACGGCGTGGCCGGCATGACGGCCCAGTTCGTGCGCCCCCGTGACGGCATCCTCACCCTGTACGGCCCCACCTCCTTCGCCGGCAGCACCCTCGAGTGCGCCGGGTTCACCATCCCCGAGCGGGACTGGGAAGGCTCGATCTCGGTCGATATCTCCCCCGAGCGCGTACTTGACGCCCAAGCCGATCTGGTCCTGGTCTCGGCGACCGACGTGACCGACCCGACACTCGTGCCCGAGTCGATCCGCACCAACGCGGCCTCCTTCCCCGGACTCAACGTCGTGGACCAGTCGTTCTGGATCACCGGCGTCGGGCCGCTGGGCGGCATGACCGTGCTGGACGACATCGAACGCATCCTGGCCGGCACCAAGTAGCGGGGCTCGACGTGCCCCACACGGCCACCGCGGCCCGGACCGGACGCGGTGGCGACGGCCGACGCGCGCCCGGGGTCGGCGCAGTTTGGTTCGGCATCGCTGGGTTCGGCACGGCCTGGTTCCGCACGGCCTGGTTCGGCACCGCCCTGGTCGTCCTGATCGCGGCCGTGGGGCTCTCCATCGTCGTCGGTGCGAATCCCGTGCACCCGGGCACCGTGCTCGACACCCTGTTCGGTGGCGGCACCGCGGAGTCCCGCTTCGTGATCTGGGATCAGCGCCTGCCCCGCACGGCGGCCGGACTCACGGTGGGTGCCGCCCTCGGCGTGGCCGGGGCGCTCATCCAGGCCTTCACCCGCAACCCGCTCGCCGACCCAGGGATCCTCGGGGTCAACGCGGGCGCCGCATTCTTCGTGGCCGTCGGCATCACCTTCCTCGGCGTGACGAGCCCATCCGGGTACGTCTGGCTGGCCTGCGCCGGCGCCCTGGTGCTCACCATCGCGGTGTATGTGATCGGTTCGGCCGGCGGCCCGGCGGCCGGCCCGGTGCGGCTCACCGTCACCGGTGTCGCCATCGGCGCCGTGTTCGCGGGTCTCACCACGGGGCTCGCCCTCACCCATCCCGACACGTTCGACCGGATGCGCGGCTGGAGCGCCGGAAGCCTCCTCGAACGCGGGCTCGACGTCGTGCTGCCCGTGCTCCCCCTCGTGCTGGTGGGCCTGGCCCTCGCGCTGGGTGCCGCGCGCGGGCTCAACTCGATAGCGCTTGGACCCGATGTGGCCCGGTCGCAGGGCGTCAGCGTGCGGCGCATCCAGCTGGTCGTGCTCGCCGCCGTGACCCTCCTGGCCGGCAGCGCAACGGCCGTGGCCGGGCCGCTCGTTTTCGTGGGCCTGGTGGTGCCGCACGTCGTGCGGTGGACGCTCGGCACAGACCAGCGCGGGATCGTGCTGGGGTCACTGTTGCTGGGCCCGTCGCTCGTCCTGCTGTCCGATGTGCTGGGCCGGGTCGCGGTGCTTCCGAGCGAGATGCCCGTGGGCATTGTGACGGCCTTCGTGGGCGCGCCCGTGCTGATCGCGCTGGCCCGCCGTCGATCGGCGACAGCGTTGTGAACCGCAGCGGCGGCACCCGGAGCACTCTGGCCCGGAGCGCTATGCCCCGGAGCCCCGTGACCCGGATGGGCCCGGCCATCCGTACACGCTCCGTCCTCGTCGGCCTGAGCGTGGCGGGGGTCTCCGTCGTCCTGCTCCTCCTCGCTCTCACCCTCGGTGACTTCCCCGTGACGCCGGCCGAGGTCGTCGGTGCCGTCACCGGCCGCCTCGACGGACTGCCCCGCATCGTGGTGCTCGAGTGGCGGCTGCCGCGGGCGGCGGCGGCTGTGCTCTTCGGCGCCGCCCTTGCCGTGGCGGGCGCCATCTTCCAGACCGTGACCCGCAACCCGCTGGCCAGCCCGGACATCATCGGGCTCGCGAACGGCTCGTTCACGGGAATGCTCGTGGCCCTTCTGGCCTTCGGCGGCAGCTGGCCGTTGCTGACCGCCGGCTCCCTGGTCGGCGGACTGCTGGCAGCCGTGGCCATCTACCTACTCGCCTACCGCGGCGGGCTGCACGGTTTCCGTTTCATCGTGGTCGGCATCGGCATCTCCGCCATGCTCGCGTCGGTCAACACCTGGATGCTGTTGCGGGCCGAGTTGGAGACCGCCCTGTTCGCGTCGGCCTGGGGCGCGGGCACGCTGAATTCCGTCACCGCGGCCACGGCGGTGCCGGCAGGGATCTGCATCCTGGTGCTACTCGCGTTGCTGCCGCCCATCGTCCCGGCCGTTCGACAGCTCGACCTGGGAGACGACAGCGCATCCGCCACCGGGGTCGCCGTCGGCCGCACCCGGCTCACCGCCATCGCCCTCGCGGTGTGCCTGGTGAGCGTGGTGACGGCCGTCGCCGGCCCGATCGCGTTCGTGGCCCTTGCCGCGCCCCAGATCACCCGCCGGCTCGCCGGCTCCCCCGGCATCCCGTTCGCCCTGTCCGGCCTGGTGGGCGGCGCTCTGCTGCTCTGCTCCGACCTGATCGCCCAACACGTCATCCCCCTGACCGTGCCCGTTGGGGTGGTGACCGTTGTCCTCGGCGGCGGCTACCTCGTCTGGCTCCTCATCCACGAATCCCGGAGGCGAGCATGATCTCACCCACAGGACCCCACGATTCCGCACTGGACGAATCCCCGCTGGAGGATTCTGTGCTGGAGGATTCTGTGCTGGCGGCCAGGGGCCTGGCCGTGCGGTACGACCGTCGGAGCGTCATCGACGGCCTCGACCTCATCGTGCCGCCCGGATCGTTCACCGCGATCATCGGCCCCAATGCGTGCGGAAAATCCACGCTGCTGCGGGCGCTGGCCGGATTGTTGCCGGCGTCATCGGGATCCGTCTTGCTGGACGGCCGGGATATCGCCTCGTACTCGGCCAAGGACACGGCCCGCCGGCTCGGGCTGCTGCCGCAGGGCGCCGTATCGCCGGAGGGGATCACCGTGGCCGAACTCGTCGCGCGCGGCCGCTACGCCCATCAGCGCCTGCTGCGGCAGTGGTCGGTCGCCGACGAGGCGGCGGTGACGGAGGCGTTGGCCGAGACGCGCGTCGCCGACCTGGCGAAACGGCCGGTGGACGAACTCTCGGGTGGGCAGCGGCAGCGCGTGTGGATCGCCATGGTGCTGGCCCAGCAGACTCCCCTGATCCTGCTCGACGAGCCCACCACCTACCTGGATATCGCGCACCAGATCGAGATTCTCAATCTGCTGCACCGCCTCAACGCCCAGGGCCGCACCATCGTGGCCGTGCTGCACGACCTCAACCACGCTGCACGGTATGCCTCCAACATCGTCGCGATGCAGGAGGGCCGGGTCGTCGCCAACGGAGTTCCGCAGAGCACGATCACGGCCGACCTGGTCGCCGAGGTCTTCGGGTTGCCCAACGTGGTGATCACCGACCCGGTGACGGGCACCCCACTCGTGATCCCTGCGGACACCCGGGTGCAGCACCAACCCGCCGGGAGGGCGTGATCCACCAGAGAGGTGCACAATAGGCGCGTGCGCGTCGTCGCAGTCGCGCCGGATGGGAGAGACGCGATGTGTAGATGGCTGGCCTATATCGGGGAACCGTTGCGTCCCTCCACTATCGTGCTCGACGCCACCCACTCGATCGTGGCGCAATCGCTGGACTCCCCGCTCGGCGCCGAGACTGTGAACGGTGACGGCTTCGGATTCGGCTGGTACGCCTCTGGGGCGGCCGCGACGGCCGAACCGGCACTGTTCCACAGCATCGAGCCGGCCTGGAACGACCAGAACCTGCGCGAACTCACGCGGGCGATCGAGAGCCCGCTGTTCTTCACGCATGTTCGCGCCGCCGCGGGGCCGCCGATCCAGCAGACCAACTGTCATCCGTTTCGGTACGAGAACTGGATGTTCATGCACAATGGGGCCATCTCGGGCTGGCGGGACCTGAAACGCGACCTCACCCTGGCGATCGACCCTGGCCTGTACCCCAACGTTCTGGGGACGACGGATTCGGAGGTATTGTTCCATCTCGCGCTCACGCTCGGGCTGCAGGACGATCCCATCGCGGCCGTCGGACGGGCGATCCGGATGGTCGAGACTGTGGGCCACGAGCACGATGTGCGCTTCCCCTGGCAGGGCACGGTCGCCGTGTCGGACGGCAGCACGCTGTGGGCGTTCCGTTATTCGTCCCAAGGGCGCACACGCTCCCTGTTCCACTCCACCGACATCCCGACCCTGCGTGAGATGTACCCCGACCAGGCGCGCCTGGCGGCGTTCGGGGATCATGCCCGGGTCGTGGTGTCCGAGCCGCTCAACGACCTGCCGGGCGTCTTCGTGGAGGTGCCGGAGTCGACGGCGGTTGTGCTCGACGCCGACGGCTACCGGCACGAGTCGTTCCTGGGCGCCTGAGCATACGAACGGCTCAGCACGCAAAAACGCCACCCCGAGGGATGGCGTTCGCGTGAGGAGCTCAACGGGCAAGTCAGCAGCGTGTGGCAACAACCCAATGGTGGAGATGCGGGGAATTGAACCCCGGTCCATTGCTGTGGTCATGTTTCTTCTACGGGTGTATCCAGTGAAATCGTTCTACTCGGCTCCGGAACTTGCCACTGTCAGCTGATCCGACGAGCCCAGCCCTCGTTTAAGTCCCCCTATACCCCGAGGCTCAGGATAGGAGCAATCTCTCTAAATGACGTCAGGGTCCGAGTAGAGAGCATTCCCGGTCTGACGGTCTCAATGTGGTTCTACTTAGGCCGCGAGGGCGAAAGCGGAACGCGAGACAGTGCGGTTTGAATTGGCACTTATTGTTTTGCAGAGATCGTTAACGAGATAACCCTGCATCCTCGACCCGCTTCTCACAGTTACGCAGGCAATGTCGAAACCGATCATCCCCATGTTCACGTGTCGACGGCTCTCTAGGAGTCGCACGAGACGCGGTTGTTGTCACACGCTGTTGAGTTACCAATCTTGTTTCCAAGACCGCAGTGACGAACATTGCAGCCCGCCACTACGGCCTTTCAGGATACAACACTTTCCCCCACCAGTGCACTCGGCCGCCGGCTTGCCCGCGCAACTGTTACCCAACCGGGGACTCCTGGCCGCCGGTCGACCCCGTCGAGATCCCGCGCCCTACTGTCCACCGTGCCCGATCGTTGATCGAGCCCGTCGAGATCCCGCAAGCCGCTGTCCACCGCCCCCGATCGCCGATCGAGCCTGTCGAGATCCCGCGACCTGCTGTCCACCGTGCCCCGATCGTCGATCGAGCCTGTCGAGATCCCCTTAGAAACCTCTATGAACCTGCAATGACTCCGGCGCAAATATTCTCGAGATTCCCTTGTTGATAACTTGACATTTCCTCACAATATTCTCTGATTCGTGGGAGAATAGGGGTATGGACGAAGAGCTCGTAAACGGCTCCACCGCACCGCTGGGAGGCACTCCCACCGGCAGCACTCCGCAGGACTGGAACACCAGCCTGGCTGGTCCGGCACCCGTTCCCGCCGCCTTCGATGTCGCCGCTGACTCGAGCGTAAACGCAGCCACCGACACTCCCACCGACACTCGCTCCGGCGCTGGATCCACCCCCGACTCGGGCTCTGGTACCGACCGGGCCGACAACACCGACGGCGAGCCTGTCAGGCCGGCACCTGCCCGCCCGGCTCGCCGGGGTGCCCCGCAGCCGATCTGGCGGGACCCCGCAGACCTCCCCGCGGTGCAGCGCGCTCACACCGGTGAGTTCGGGGAGAAACTGCACCTCCTGTCCGAAGCCGCCGCGGTGGTGCAGGAGGTGATGGGCTCGATCGATGTTGACGGCCTCAACGATGCGGAGCTGGTCGCCCTGACCCAGATGACCGAGAAGGTCGGCCGGCCGGCCGATCTGGCCCGGGTGACCACGGCCACGGTCGTGGACTACCGGTCCCGGACGGGCCTGGGCCGGGACTCGTTGGCGTGGAAGCTCGGCGCGTCGCACCACACGGATTTGTTGACCCGGTTGACCGGGGCGTCGGGGCAGGAGATGAAACGGCGGGTGCGGTTGGGCGAGAAGATCGCCCCACGCATGATGGGCGGCACCGTCCTGGACCCCGTGTTCCCGACCGTCGCCGCCGCCCTGGCCGACGGGGAACTCGGTCTCGATGCGGCCGAGGAGATCGTGAAGGGCCTGGCCGACTACAAGGTCCACGGTCGCTTCGACGCGAACCCGGCCGATGTTGACGCGGCCGAGGCGGGCCTGGTGGAATCGGCCACCGGCTCCCTCTACGGCCGCACGGGCGACGACGACCCGATCACCCGGCTGGGCGACTCGGACGGGTTCGCCTACCCCGCTGACGCGCTTCGCGACATGGCGCTGCAGTGGCAGGCGGCCCTGAACCCGGACGGTCTCGCCCCGAACGAGGAGGTCCTCGAGGCGAAGTCGACGTTCTCGTTCGGTGGGATCCGCAACGGCCTCTACCCGCTCCGCGGCGGCGTGACGCCGGAGCTCAAAGGCATCATCCAAACCTTGTTCAACACGTACCAGTCCGCCCGCACCGCACCCCGGTTCCCCTCCGCCGAGGAACAGGAACGCATCGAGGCCGGCGAACTCGTCCCCGGGGAGATCCTCGACGAACGCAGCGGCGGCGAGAAACGAGCCGACATCCTCCGCGGCATCCTCACCCAGGTCGCCCAAGACCCCCGCACCCCGACCCTGGGCGGGATGCCACCAACCGTGATGGTGCACGTGAGTGCCGCGGATCTCCTCGCCGGCATCGGCGTCGGCTGGATCGACGGCGTGGATGCGCCCCTGTCGATGAAGACGATCAATCAGATGGTCGACAACGGTGGCATCCGGCCCGTGTTCTTCGGCGGCAACGGCGCCGTCCTCGCCCTGGGTAACAAAGCCCGCTGCTTCAGCCCCCTGCAACGCCGCGAGATCACCGCCCGGGATGGCGGCTGCATCACCCCCGGCTGCACCTGCCCACCCCAATGGACCGAAATCCACCACGTCATCCCCTGGGAACAAGGCGGCCGCACCGACATCGACAACGGAGTGTTGCTCTGCTGGTACCACCACCACACCATCAACACCTCCGGGTGGAAGATCCGCATGGTCAACGGGATGCCGCAGGTGAAAGCACCGCACTGGATCGACCCGACCGGAACATGGCGACGGCCCAACCAGCACCGCGCCCACGACCCCAACACCCGAAAACCGCCGAACACGGAATGACTCACCGGGTCTCGACAAGCTCGACCACCGGGTCTCGACAAGCTCGACCACCGGGTCTCGAAACGCTCGACCACCGGATCACCGCCTGCTTGATCAGCGGGTCTCGACAAGCTCGACCACCGGGGCTTGGCCTGCTTGATCAGCGGGCCGGGGGCAGTGCGGGTGCTGCTAGTCGCCGAGGTTGCGACGCGCGGAGATCGCGCGGTCGGACTCGCGCTTGTCCTGGCGTTCGCGCAGGGTCTGCCGCTTGTCGAATTCCTTCTTACCCTTGGCTACCGCGATCTCGACCTTGGCCTTGCCATCGCTGAAGTAGATCTTCAGCGGGATGAGGGTGTATCCACCCTCTTTGGTCTTATGGCTGATCTTGATGATCTCCTGCTTGTGCAGAAGCAGCTTGCGCTTGCGGCGCGGCGGGTGGTTGGTCCAGGTTCCGGCCGTGTACTCCGGAATGTGCACGGCATCCAGCCACGCCTCACCGGACTCGATGAAGGCATAGCCGTCGACAAGCGACGCCCGGCCGGCCCGAAGGGACTTCACCTCGGTGCCACTCAAGACCATTCCGGCCTCGTACGTGTCCTCGATGAGGTAGTCGTGGCGCGCCTTGCGATTGGTCGCGACGACCTTCTCGCCTTTTTCCCTGGGCACGGCATTCTCCTCGATCAGTTGTGGTGCGACCGGCATCCGCCGGGCAGCCCATCAGTCTAGCGGCACCTGCACCCGCCACCGACACGCTGCCCGCGACGGATCAGACCTTCAGGTACCGGGTGATGGCGAAGTTGGCCGACGCCGCCGCCAGGGCGGCACCGAGCACCAACAGAATGGGCACCACGGTCAACGCATCCTGCAGGTCGACGAGAGCGAAGCCGCTGAGCCGCGCCCCAAGGAAGTCCTGCACGAAGAACTTCACCAGCGCCACGACCGCTCCACCGGCAAGCAACGAACCCAGCAAAGCCGCGAACACCCCCTCGAGGATGAACGGCGTTTGAATGAACCGGTTCGACGCACCCACCAGCCTCATGATGCCCAGCTCCTTCCGCCGGGAGAACGCCGACAGACGGATGGTCGTGGCGATCAGCAGCGCCGCCGCCACGAGCATCAGCGACGCGATGCCGATGGCCGTGTAACTGGCCACGTTGAGCACGGAGAAGATCTGGTCGAGGTACTTGCGCTGGTCGGCGACGTTCTCAACGCCCGCAACACCCGAGAGGCTCTCCACGAGCACGTCGGAGTCCTCCGGGTTCTTCAGGTTGACCCAGAACGTCTGGTTGAGCTGCTCGGGGGTCACATAATCCGCCACCGGGTTGCCCGCGAACTGCGTCTTGAAGTTCTCGAAGGCCTGCTCGTGCGTCTCGAAGTAGTACTTGTCGATGAACGTCGCCAGAGTCGGGGACTCCAGCTGCGCCTTCACCGAGTCGATCTGCTCCTGGGTGGCCTCGCCCGCCGTGCAGGTCTCCCCCGGCGAGATCGCCGTGCACATGTAGATGCCCACCTGTGCACGGTCGTACCAGAAGTTCTTCATCTGGCCGATCTGCATCTGCATCAGGATGGCGGCACCGACGAAAGTCAGCGAGATGAAGGTCACCAGAACGACGGAGACCACCATCGAGGCGTTGCGCCGCAAGCCGTGGGAGGCTTCGGAAAGTACGAGTCCGAGTCTCATCGGGTGGGTCCTACGTTCTGCTCAATGGTGGGGTCGGGCTTCTCACCGGGCGCCCGCAGACCGAGCTTCTCGGCCAGCGTGAGCTGCTCCGGCTCGTCATGCTGGGTGACCGGGATAACCGGCCGGCTCATGGTGGATGCCGGCGGCTCGACGTTCGCCGCCGGCTCGGCCGGCTCGGCCTCGGCCGGCGGGGCGTATTCAACGACAGGCTGGGCGTATTCGACGACGGGCGCCTGCTGGGCAGCAACCGGCTGGGCAGCCTCGCGCTCGACGGCCACCGGCTGAGCGGCGGCGGGCTCGGCATGACGCTCGGGAACCGACGCGGTGGTAGCCACCTCGGACTCCTCGGCGGGCGGAGCTGTGTTCACCGCGACAGCAGCGGCTTCGACCTCCGCCGAGGCCACCTCCTGGGGCAGCACCTCCGGAGCGGGGTAGGTCAGCGGCGCGGCGGGCGTCGGGCCCGTGCTCGGGCCCGTGGTGGCTCCCGTCGCCGCACCAGTGGACGGCATCCGTGAAGACCTGGACGGGGCACGCTCACCCGGGGGCAGCACCATGGGGATGGCCGCGGTGGCATAACCACCCTGGCGCTCGTCACGCACGATCTGCCCGGCGGACAGCTCGATCACGCGGCGCTTCATCTTGTCGACGATGCCCGCCTCGTGGGTGGCCATGATGACAGTGGTGCCGCCGGCGTTGATCCGGGCCAGCAACGACATGATCTCGGCGCTCGTCGTGGGGTCGAGGTTACCGGTGGGCTCGTCGGCCAGAACGATCTGCGGCTTGTTGACGATCGCGCGGGCGATGGCCACACGCTGCTGCTCACCACCGGAGAGTTCGTGCGGCAGGCGCTGCGCCTTCTCGGCCAGCCCCACCATCTGCAACGTGTCAGGCACAGCCTCCTGGATGTACCCGCGAGACTTGCCGATCACCTGCAGGCTGAAGGCGACGTTGTCGTAGACGCTCTTGTTCGGCAGCAGGCGGAAGTCCTGGAAGACCACGCCGAGGTTGCGACGGAAGTAGGGCACCTTGCGGTTGGAGATGGAGCGCAGGTCCTGGCCGAGCACGTGAATGCTCCCGCTGGACGGCTTCTCCTCCTTCAACATCAGGCGAAGGCAACTCGACTTTCCCGAGCCCGAAGCCCCGACCAGGAACACGAATTCGCCGCGAAGAATCTCGACGTCGATGGAGTTCAGGGCCGGTCGGTTCGTACCGGGATATTTCTTGGTGATGTGATCAAATCGGATCATGGCGTGTTCGAGCCTAGGCAGCCAACCTGGATTTTCCTACTTGCGACATACCTCAAGCAGCAACTCGACAGGTTGACGGGAGCCACCGCCGGCCGGTTTCCCCGCTATTCGGTGGGGGTTTTCCGCCAGCGGATGCCCGCGGCGATGAATCCGTCGAGGTCGCCGTCGAACACGTTGGAGGGGTTGTTGACCTCGTACTCCGTGCGCAGATCCTTGACCATCTGGTAGGGCGCGAGCACGTAGCTGCGCATCTGGTCACCCCAGCTGGCGGTGATGATGCCGGCGAACTCCTTCTTCGTCGCCGCTTCCTGCTCACGCTGCAGAAGCAGCAGCCGGGAGGCCAGCACGCGCATGGCCGCGGCGCGGTTCTGGATCTGGCTCTTCTCGTTCTGGCAGCTCACCACCAGGCCCGTGGGCAGGTGGGTGATGCGCACGGCGGAGTCGGTGGTGTTGACCGACTGGCCGCCCGGGCCGCTGGAGCGGAACACGTCGACCCGGATGTCGTTGTCGGGAATCTCGACCGCTTCGGCCTGCTCGATCAGCGGCACGACCTCGACCGCGGCGAAGGAGGTCTGGCGCTTGCCCGCGGAGTTGAACGGGCTCATCCGCACCAGGCGGTGGGTGCCGGCCTCGACGCTCAGGGTCCCGAAGGCATACGGGGCATTGACCTCGAAGGTCGCCGACTTGATGCCGGCCTCTTCCGCGTAGCTCACGTCGAGAACGTTGGTGGTGTAGTTGTGCTGCTCGGCCCAGCGCAGGTACATGCGCAGCAGCATCTCGGCGAAGTCGGCGGCATCGACGCCGCCGGCGCCGGCCCGGATGGTGATCACGGCGGGGTTCGGGTCGAACTCGCCGTTCAACAGGGTCTGTACCTCGAGGTCGCCGAGCACCTTCTTGACGCTCTCCAGCTCGGCCGTTGCCTCGTCCGCTGACTCCTGGTCGCCCTCGGCGTTGGCCAGCTCCACGAGCACCTCGAGGTCGTCCAGACGGGACTCGATGCTCTCGATGCGCTTGAGCTCGCTCTGGCGGTGGCTCAGGTCGCTGGTCACCTTCTGGGCGTGCTCGGAGTCGTTCCAGAGGTCGGGCGCGCCCGCCTCGTCGTTCAGCTCGGCAATGTCCAGACGTAGCCGGTCGATGTCGATCACCGACCGGATGTCGTCGAACGTGGCCCGCAGCGCGGCGATCTGCTCAGAGAAGTCCAGCTCAATCATTGTGGAATCCAGCCTACCGGGCGAGAGGTAGCATCGAACGGATGAGTACCGAGCGCCCCTTCAGCCTGCGGGGGGTGGCTCTCGCAGCGTTCCTGCCCACGATGCTCTTCTCGATCGGTGAGGGCGCGATGATTCCCCTCATCCCGCTGGTGGCCGACAGTCTCGGCGCCTCCCTCGCCTTCGCGGGCTTCATCGCGGCCATGGTGATGGTGGGCGAACTGGCCGGAGATATCCCCAGTGGCGCCGTCGTCTCGCGCTTCGGCGAGCGGAACTCCATGATCGGCGCATCGCTGCTGGCGATCATGGCCGTTCTGGTCTGCATCATCGCGCCCAACCCCCTCGTGCTGGCCGCAGGCATCTTCCTCATCGGCCTGGCCACGGCGGTCTTCGCGCTCGCGCGGCACGCCTTCATGACCAGCTACGTTCCCGTGGCCTACCGGGCCAGGGCCCTCTCCACCCTCGGCGGCGTCTTTCGCGCCGGCTGGTTCGTCGGCCCGTTCATCGCGGCCGGCGTCATCCAGCTCACCGGCAGCACCACCGCGGTCTTCTGGGTATTCATCGTCTGCTGCCTGGCGGCGGCCGTGGTGCTGTTGCTGCTGCCGGATCCCTCGAGCACCTTCGCGAGCGCCGCGCCCGGAGCGCCGGCCGGCACCGCCGTGCGCACCGCCGGCGAGGACGAGGCAGCGGCGGAGACCACCGGCCTGTTCGCCACCATCTGGCGGTACCGCGGCGTGCTGCTGCGGCTCGGTACCGGCGCGGGCCTAGTCGGCGCCATGCGCGCCACCCGCACGGTGATGCTGCCCCTCTGGGCGGTCAGCATCGGCATCAACGAGCCGGACACGGCCCTGATCATCGGCATCGCCGGCGGGATCGATTTCGCCCTGTTCTACGCCAGCGGCCAGATCATGGACCGGTTCGGCCGCATGTGGACCGCGATCCCGTCGATGATCGGGCTCGGCATCGGCATGCTCGCCCTCTCCTTCACCCACGACCTGCCCGACAACGTTCAGTGGTTCATCGCCGTGGCGATGTTCCTCTCGCTGGCCAACGGCATCGGCAGCGGTCTGCTGATGACCCTGGGCGCCGACCTGGCACCGCCCACCGGCCCCGCGCCGTTCCTGGGCGCCTGGCGATTCACGGCCGATTTCGGTAGCGCCGCCGCTCCCCTGGCCGTCGCCGGCATGACTGCGGTGTTGTCGCTGTCGGTGGCCAGTGGTGTCATGGGCGTCGTGGGGCTCCTCGGCGCCGGGGTGCTCTGGCGCTACATTCCCCGGTACGCACCGCGCCATCCCCGCGTACCCCTGCGAGACACTTAAACCAGACCGAAGAGAGAGTTGACTGTCATGCCGCTGCACGGAGACTACGAGCCCAGCCCCGAGAAGTGGGTGCGCGACCAGGTCGAGCTGTACGAATCGTCCGGCGGCACCCAGGGCACCACCCTGCGCGGGATGCCCGTGATCGTGCTGACCACCCTCGGCGCCAAGTCCGGCAAGATCCGCAAGGCTCCGCTCATGCGTGTCGAGCATGACGGCCGCTATGCCGCCGTCGCTTCCCTGGGCGGCAGCCCGAAGAACCCGGTCTGGTACGCCAACGTGGTCGCGCATCCGCTCGTCGAGGTGCAGGACGGGCCGGTCCGGCAGGACATGCGGGCGCGGGAGATCACCGGCGAGGAGAAGGACCTGTGGTGGGAGCGGGCCGTCGCGGCGTACCCGCCCTACGCGGACTATCAGAGCAAGACCGACCGGGTGATCCCGGTCTTCCTGCTCGAGCCCGTCTCCTAGTGGCCCGCGTCACCAAGCGCGGCCCGCAGCTGGACCGGATCGTCCTGGAGAACCTGCTCGACAACGACGGCGCCCTGGTGGGCCGCGGCGACGACCGCGCGGCCGAGCGGTACACCCGGGTGGACTTCTCCGGCCGTGACTTCACCGGCACGGGCTTCACCGAGTGTGAACTGCACGCCGTGGACCTGAACACCACGGTGTTGCGCGGCACCAGCTGGGCGGAGTGCGTCGCCACGGAACTGCACGCCGCGGTGTTCAGCGCGCCCCGCTCCAGCTGGCGGGACGTGCGCATCGAACACTCCAGGCTCGGCTCTGTCGAGATGTACGAGGCGAACCTGCGCAGCGTGCAGATCGACGGCTCCAAGCTGGACTTCGTGAACCTGCGCAACGCCACCCTCACCGACGTGCTGATCAGCAACTGCATCATCGACGAACTCGACATCTCGAGCGCCGTCGTGCAGCGGCTGGAGCTGCGGGACTGCCGGATCGGCACGCTGGACGTCGCCGGTGCCCGCCTCACCGACGTCGACCTGCGATCGAGCGACTTCTCAGCCATCCACAGCCTGGAGGGCCTCAAGGGAGCCACCATCGACGACGCCCAGCTGTCGCTGCTGGCACCGCTGCTGGCGGCGCACCTCGGGATCCTGGTCGATTGACCAGCGCGGACTAGAGGGCTAGAGCCACTTCTCGGCGAGGTGCTCGGCGACGACCCGGCGGATGGTGCCGCTCTTGCCGCGCAGCACGATCGATTCGGTGCGGATCTTCGGCCCCATCTTGCGCACGCCGCCGACCAGCTGGCCGTCGGTGACGCCGGTGGCGACGAAATAGGTGTTGTCGCTGGTCACGAGGTCGTCGACGCCCAGGATCCGGTCGAGGTCGTGGCCGGCGTCGATGGCCTTCTGCGCCTCGTCGTCGTCCTTGGGGTGCAGCCTGGCCTGGATGAAACCGCCGAGGGCCTTGAGCGCGCAGGCGGTGATGATGCCCTCGGGCGTGCCGCCGATGCCCACGCACATGTCGATGCGGGTCTCGCTCAGGGCGGCGTTGATGCCGCCGGCCACGTCGCCGTCGAGCATCAGGCGGGTGCCGGCTCCGGCCGCGCGCACCTCGTCGATCAGGCCCGCGTGGCGCGGGCGGTCCAGAATGGCGATGGTCATATCGGCTACGTCCTTGCCCTTGGCCTTGGCGAGGGCACGGATGTTCTCGCCGATCGGCTGGCGCAGGTCCACAACACCGTGGCCCTCCCATCCGGTGACGATCTTGTCCATGTAGAACACGGCACTCGGGTCGTACATGCTGCCGCGGTCGGCGACGGCGATCATGCTCAGCGCGTTCTGGCGGCCGTTGGCCGTGAGGGAGGTGCCGTCGATGGGATCCACGGCGATGTCGCAGGACGGCCCGCGGCCGCTGCCGACGTGTTCGCCGTTGTAGAGCATGGGCGCGTCGTCCTTCTCGCCCTCGCCGATCACGACAACGCCGTCGAAATCAACAGTGCCCAGGAACTTGCGCATCGCGTCGACGGCCGCGCCGTCGGCAGCGTTCTTGTCGCCGCGCCCGATGAAGGGAACGGCACGGATGGCGGCGGCCTCGGTGGCCCGCACAAGCTCCATGCCGAGGTTGCGGTCGGGGTGCAGGTACAGCGAAGCGTGTTCGGTATTCACCATGGGTGGTTGTCCTTCGAGATCGTATGTGGGTTGCTGAGGGACGCGCCGGATAACGTTGCCGACACGTCCCTCAGTTTACTCAGCCGGGTATGGCGGGCTCAGGCGGCGCCCAGACCCACGACAAGCCAGAGCAGACTCACGATCAGGAACCCGGCGACGCCGAGCACGGTCGTCAGCACGGTCCAGGTGCGCAGGCCGTCCGCGACGCTGAGACCGAGATACCGGGTGACCACCCAGAAACCGGAATCGTTGACGTGTGAGAGCCCCAGCGCCCCGAAGGCGACCGAGAGGGTGATCAGGGCGACCTGGATGACCGAGTAGTCCGACGCCGCAACGTTCTCGGCGATGAGCCCGGCCGTCGACAGGATGGCGACGGTGGCGGAGCCCTGCGAGACGCGGAGCACCAGGGAGATCAGGAAGGCGAGGACCAGGATCGGCAGGCCGGTGGCGGTGAGGGCGTCGGACAGCGCGGTGCCGATGCCGCTCTCGGTGAGGACCTTCGCGAACGCCCCACCGGCGCCGGTGACCAGGATCACGATCGCGGCGGGCGGCAGAGCGGCTTCGAGGACGTCTCCGGTGTGCGCCAGAGACCAGCCGCGGCGCACCGTGAGCAGGTAGAAGGCGAGCAGGAGTGCGACCAGGAGCGCGAAGATCGGCGCACCGATGAAGGCGAAAAGCGGACGCAGCGGGTCGCCGGCCGGCAACAGGGTGGCCGCGAGGGTCCCCGACATGATCAGGACCAGCGGAACCAGGATCAAGGTGAGGATGGTGCCCGCCGTCGGCGGCGCCTCGGTCTTGGTCAGGGTACCCGTGCGGGTCGATCCGGCCGAAGAGCCGCCGCCGGTGGACGAATCCGCGCCGCCGGTGTTGTCGGTGCTGTCGGTGCCAAACTGGGCGAACTGCACGGCCGTGGCCGGCAGCATGGTGAACTCGCGCCGGTTGAGCAGCTTCGACACGAAGTGGGCCAGGAAGCCCAGTGGCACGGCGACTCCGAGGCCGATGATCGTGACCCAGCCCAGGTCGGTGCCGAGCAGCGCAGACCCGCCGACGATGCCGGGGTGCGGGGGCACCGCCACGTGCACCGCGAGCATGATGCCGGCGACGGGCAGGCCGAACTTCACCGGGTTGACACCGGCGACCTTGCAGAAGCCGTAGATGATCGGCACCAGGATGATGAAGCCCACGTCGAAGAAGACCGGGATCGCCAGCACCAACGCCGCGGCCGTGAGGGCGGCAGAGACGCGCTTGGGGCCGAGCAGGGTAGTGAACCGGCCGGCCAGGCTGGCCGCACCGCCGGACACCTCGATCAGCCGGCCGAGCATCGCGCCGAGGGCGACGAGGATGGCGACGGTTCCCAGGGTTCCGCCCATACCGGCGACGATGGTCTGGATCACGCCCAGTCGTTCGGGCGTGTCCTCTGTGGCGGGGATGGTGGTCAGGGGGATGCCGGCGGCGAGCGCCACGAGCAGGCTGACCAGAAGCAGGGCGACGAACGCCTGCACCTTGAACCGGATGATGAGCACGAGCAGCAGGGCGATGCCCCCTGCGGCGATGCCCAAGAGGATGGCGGTATTCATCGGGGTGTCTCCTTTGACGGTGTGCAGTGACTAGTAGAGGTGAGAAAAGGTCAAACAGGAAATCAGGCGGTGGCCTGTGGTGCGACGACCTTGATGACGGCGGAGTCGTCGGCCGCGGCGAGCCCGGCGGCCTGGCCGATCAGGTACACCTGCTCGGCGGCGGAGGCGACGGGGGTGGCCAGGCCGAGGCCACGCGCGGCCGTGGTGACGATGCCCATGTCCTTGACGAAGATGTCCAGGCGGCTGAGCACCTCGGCGCCGTCCTCGGTGTAGGCCTCGAGCATCCGCGGCCCCCGGTTGGCCAGCATGAACGAGCCGGCCGCTCCGCTGGACAGGGTGGCGAGGGTGCTCTCCACATCCAGGCCCAGGGCGCCCGCCAGCGCGAGCGCCTCGGCGGCCACAGCGATGTGCACGCCGCAGAGCAGCTGATTGACGGTCTTGAACGCCTGGCCGTCGCCGGGCTTGTCACCGATCACGCTGAGGGTGGAGGCCAGCAGGTCCAGCACGGGCTGGGCCGTGGCGCGGGCGGCGGGTTCGGCACCCACGACGATGAGCAGGTCGCCCTGCCCGGCGCGTACCGGGCCGCCGCTCAGCGGCGCGTCGACGAGTTGCACGCCGTGCTCGGCGAGCCGCGCGGCGACAGCGGTGACGTCTTCGATGCCGACGGTGCTCGTCATGATCACGACGGCGCCCGGGCGGAGCACCTCGGAGATGCCGTTGTGCCCGAAGAGGACCTCGCGCAGCTGGTCGCCGTTGCGCACGGCCAGCAGCACGGCGTCGGCGCCGGCCGCGGCACCCTGCGCGGAGTCGAAGACCACGATGCCGGCCGCTGCGGCGAGCTCCAGGCGGGCCCCGTTGATATCGAAGCCGTGCACGGTGAGCTTGCTGGCGAGCCGGGTCGCCATGGGCAAGCCCATCGCGCCGAGGCCGAGGACGGCGACCGTGTAGGTGGGGCTGCTGGACTGGGGCTGGTTCATGCGCTGACTCCTGTGGTGACGGGGGTGGTGGGGGTGTTGCCGGACGGGAGGCTGCTGGAGGGGGCGCTGCTCAGCGTCTCGACAACCTGGGCGAGGGACTGGTCGTCGCCGACGTTGCCGGCGAAGACGATGTACGGGATGCCCGCGGCGGGACCGTCGGTGGGCTCCCAGAGCGAGACGATGCCCGGCAGCATCGGACCGCGCACGATGGCGTGCCGAATGCCCAGCCCGTGCGTGGCCACGTCGCTCGAGGTGATGCCGCCCTTGGCGATGACGAAGCGGGGCGGGTGCGCGGCCAGGGTGCGCTGCACGAGCGTGACCACCGCCGCCGACACCTGCCGGGAGATCTGCAGGCTCGCCTCCGGGTCGTCGGTCTTCAGCAGGCCCCGGCTGGTGTGCACGATGACATCGCCGGCCCGCAGGTGCCGCACGGTGTCATCGACCAGGCCGGCCAAATAGGCCTCGGCCCCGTCTGCATCGATGACGCGGGCGACGTCGATCTCCACGGTGGCCGTCGACGGCCGGTCGGCCCGGAGCGCGGCCAGCTGGCGGGTGGTCACCCCGACGTGGGAGCCGACGACGATCAGGCCCCCGCCCGGCGCTCCCCCGGTGGGTCCGAAGATCTCCCCGATGGTGAGCGGGTCGCGCTTCTCCTGGCCGATCCGGGCCCGCACGAACGGGGGGCCCACCCGGTAGAGCAGGGCCTTGCCGCGACTCTCGGCCTCGTCCAGCCCCAGGGCCAGCAGGCGCAGGTCGTCTTCGCTGACGGCATCCGCCACCACCGGGGTGGACGAGCCGACCGGGTCGAGGGCGTCGGCAATGGCGGTCGCGCCGGCGCGGATGACGGCCAGGTCGAGCACGACGACGTCGGCTGCGCTGACACGGCCTCCGGTCTTCTCCTCGACATAGCCGGGCAGGTCGGAGTGGCTGTAGCCGAAGGTGGAATCGCGAGCGAACTCCGTCTCGGCAACGGGGGTCAGGCCGCTCTCGCCGCGCATGTAGTGCACTCCCCCGATGGTGATCCGACCGGCATCCGGGAACGCGGGAACGATGACGACACCGTCGACAACCTCCCCGGTGACCTCGGCGAGGGTCTGCGCCAGGACGTCGGTCTCCAGCGGGTAGTGGCCGCGCAGGGTCGAGTCGCCGCGGCTGACGAAGCCCAGCACCAGTCCGTGCCGGGCGGCGGCACCGACGGCGTTCCGCACAATCTCCCGGTTGCGCTCTGCCGCGTCGGCCGGGCTGAGGCTGCGGGTATTGGTGAGGACATAGACCGCGGCTGCGCCCCGGCCGAACGCCCAGTCGAAATCGGACTCGGCCCAGCTGGTGAGCACGGGCAGGTCGGCGACCGACTGCGTGCCGGTGGGGTCGTCATCCAGGACCACCAGCGTGCGGTCGGATGCCCGCACCCGGCGGGCGACCTCGGCGGCCGGTACGGCTACGGCGGCGGGAAAAGGCTCGAGGGCAAGACGCTCGTCCATATGGCGTTACTCCTTTGTAAACGCTGTCTGTTGTCAGCTGTCAGACAGGTTACGACAGAAGTGAGAAATGAACAAGTGATTCAGAAAAACCTCTGCACGCGCGTGGATCAGCCCGCGGCGTGCACATACGTGCGGATGTCGGCCAGGGTCTGGTCCATGTGGCTGTCCATCGCCCGCCGCGACGCCTCGGCGTCACCGCGGGTGAGCGCTTTGAGGATTCCGTCGTGCTCGGCGATCGCATGCTCCTGGATGGCCACCACCCGGGACGTCTCGGTGCGCCGGTCGGCCATGACCCGGGTCAACGGTTCGAAGAGCACCCCGAGGAACACGTTGCCGGACGCCCGCAGGATGACGTCGTGGAACGCCAGGTCGGCGGTGACGAACGCGGCCACGTCGTTGACAGCGTGGCCGGCCCGCATCGCGTCGAGGTGGCGTGCCAGGGCGGCCAGGTCGGCGTCCGTGCGACGGGTGGCGGCGAGGAACGCGGCACCGGTCTCGAACATCCGGCGCACCTCGATCAGCTGCTCAGCCACGTCCAGAGCGCTCGCACCGGCGCCGGCCACGCGCAGGACGGCGTCCAACGAGGTCCACTGGGCCACCGGATTCACGTAGCTGCCCTTGCCGGACTCGACGCGCACCACGCCTTGCGCCTGCAGGGTCTTCATGGCCTCGCGCACCGTCATCCGGCTCACGTCGTGCTCATCGCCGATCTCCGCCTCGCTGGGCAACCCCTCGTCGATGCCTATCGACCCCCGCACGATACGGTCGAGCAGGTCGTCGGCCACAACGGCGACGAGTGATTTGCGGGCCACAATTCCTCCAACAGGTGTCAGACATCCGGTTTCGGACAGCTGACACCATTCTGCCCCGCTTCGACCCTGGCACCAGGAGGCCACGGGACCTACTACCCGCCTCCCCGCAGTGCCACGTGAGTTCGCTCTCGCTAGACTTGACGGACAACCCCGCTCGATTTCGAGGAGAAGCAATGCCCATCGCAACCCCAGACCAATACGCCGAAATGCTGAACAAGGCCAAGTCGAAGGGGTTCGCGTACCCCGCATTCAACGTCTCCTCCTCGCAGTCGATCAACGCCGTCCTCCAGGGCCTGACCGAAGCCGGCTCCGACGGCATCATCCAGGTCACCACCGGTGGCGCCGACTACTTCGCCGGCCACACCGTCAAGAACCGCGCCGCCGGCGCCCTGGCCTTCGCCAAGTTCGCGCACGTCGTCGCCGAGAACTACCCGGTCACCGTGGCCCTGCACACCGACCACTGCCCCAAGGGCGCTCTGGACGACTTCGTCCTCCCCCTCATCTCGGCCTCCGAGACCGCCGTCGCCGACGGCTTCAACCCGATCTTCCAGTCCCACATGTGGGACGGCTCGGCGATCGCCCTCGATGAGAACCTCGAGATCGCGAAGACCATCATCAAGCGCACCCAGGCGATCAACGCCATCCTCGAGGTTGAGATCGGCGCCGTCGGCGGCGAAGAAGACGGCGTTGAGGGCGACATCAACGACAACCTGTACACGACCTTCGACGACACCGTCAAGATGATCGAGGCCCTCGGCCTCGGCGACCAGGGCCGCTACATGGCCGCGCTCACCTTCGGCAACGTGCACGGCGTCTACAAGCCCGGCAACGTGAAGCTGCGCCCCGAGCTCCTCAAGGAGATCCAGGAGAGCGTCGCCGCCAAGTACGGCACCAGCGCACTCCCCCTCGACCTCGTCTTCCACGGCGGCTCCGGCTCGACCGATGCCGAGATCGCCGAGGCCGTGAAGAACGGTGTTGTGAAGATGAACGTCGACACCGACACCCAGTACGCGTTCACGCGCGCCATCGCCGACTACATGCTGAAGAACTACGACGGCGTGCTCAAGGTCGACGGTGAAGTGGGCAACAAGAAGCTCTACGACCCGCGCGCCTGGGGCAAGGTCGCCGAGACGGCCATGGCCGCCCGCGTCGCCCAGGCCACGCGTCAGCTCGGCTCCGCCGGCCACTCCAACAGCTAGACCGATAGACAGACCAACTGGATGACGATGGCAGAGAACACCGGGACCCCGGCTCCCCACCACCAGGCGGCGACCCCGCCTGCCGACTACCGGCCCCGGCCCCGCTACGGCGAGCTGGCTCCGGAAGGCTGGACCTGGTCCCCGCCGCAGGACGCTTCGGCGCCTGCGGCCCCTGCCGCGTCTGAATCCGAGTCTGCTTCTGCTGCACCGGTGGCGCAGGGATCGGCTGAGAAGCCGGTCCCCGCACCACCCGGGTGGGACCGGCCGGTGACCCTCGGGTTGCTGATCCTGGGCCTGCTGGCGACCTTCGTCACCATCGCGGTGCTGGACGCCCTGCCCCAGGCCGTACAGATGTTGTACACGCAGGAGGGCTTAGGCGATTACTCGCCGGCCCCGATCGTGGCGACGATGATCACCGCGGGCAGCATCAGCCAGGCCATCGTCTGGCTGGTCACCGCGGCGGTGAGCATCCTGCTGCTGGTGCGCTCCCGGCGGGCGTTCTACGTGCCGCTGATCGGCGGGGTCGTGGCCTTCGTGCTGATCTTCGTGTTCATGACGATCATCGTGGGCAGCGATTCCACCCTGATCGACTTCTACAGCCGCCCGTAAGGCGGCTGCGCCCGGCAGCGAACGGGCGACAAAACGGGCGGCTCCGCATGCGGAACCGCCCGTTTTCTGTGTATCCGGTGTTACTCGGTGCGGTCCACGCGGCCGCCCAGGGCGCGGGCGTCGGTGTTGCCGGCCAGGTCCTTGCGCAGCTCCTTGGGCAGCGAGAACAAGAGGTCTTCCTCCGCCGTCTTGATCTGCTCCACGTCGCCGTAGCCGGCGCCGGCCAGGTCGCGCAGCAGCTCGTCCACGAGCTCCTCGGGCACGGAGGCGCCGCTGGTCACACCGACGGTGTTCACACCGTCGAGCCATTCCTGCTTCACTTCGCTGGCGTAGTCCACCCGGTAGGCGGCCTTGGCCCCGTACTCCAGGGCGACCTCCACCAGGCGCACCGAGTTCGACGAGTTCGCCGAGCCCACCACGATCACCAGGTCGGAGTCGCGGGCGACCTTCTTGATGGCCACCTGACGGTTCTGGGTGGCGTAGCAGATGTCGTCGCTGGGCGGATCCTGCAGGTTGGGGAACCGTGCCCGCAGACGGCGCACCGTCTCCATGGTCTCGTCCACACTGAGCGTGGTCTGGGACAGCCAGACGACCTTGTTCGGGTCGCGCACCGTGATGGTGTCGGCCTCATCGGGGCTGCCGACCAGGGTCGTGTGCTCCGGCGCCTCTCCGGCGGTGCCCTCGACCTCTTCGTGGCCTTCGTGGCCGATCAGCAAGATCTCGAAGTCGTCCCTGGCGAAGCGCACGGCCTCGCGGTGCACCTTGGTGACCAGCGGGCAGGTGGCGTCGATGGCCGCCAGGCCGCGCGCGGCGGCGGCGTTGACGACGGCCGGGGACACCCCGTGGGCGCTGAAGACGATGTGCGATCCGGTGGGAACCTCATCGACTTCTTCGACGAAGATGGCGCCCTTCTTCTCCAGCTCGCTCACCACGTGGGTGTTGTGCACGATCTGCTTCCGCACGTAGACGGGGGCGCCGTACAGCTCGAGGGCCTTCTCCACGGCGATGACGGCGCGGTCCACGCCGGCACAGTAGCCGCGCGGGGCTGCCAACAGCACCCGTTTCAGCCCATCCACCGGGGTATCCTTGAGCCTGTTGCGCAGGCTCGGAATTCTGGGCATGCCAAGGCCGATCACGGGCTTTTCTGTACTGATGCTCACTCGCACAGTCTACGCGAGAGCGTCTGCGCAGTCCGTGAGAGCGAAACCCCGCCGCCCGAGAGAACGAGAGCCGATGAACGCCGTGACGATGCCCGCCGTGGGCGACCAGCCGCCCACCGTCGACGCTCCATGGCCGGTCGCCGTACTGTCCAACAAGATCCGCGGCTATATCGAACGCCTCGGCACCGCCTGGGTGGAAGGCGAGATCGTGCAGTGGGGCGCCAGCGGCGGCAACGTCTACGGCAAACTCAAGGACCTCACCATCGACGCCACCGTGAGTTTCACGGTCTGGTCGTCGGTGAAGGCGCGGCTGACCAACGACTTCAAACAGGGCGACCGCGTGATCGCCCTCGTCAAGCCCAACTACTGGGTCAAGGGCGGCACCCTCACCATGCAGGTCTACGAGCTGCGCCACGTGGGCCTGGGCGACCTGCTCGAACGCCTCGAGCGGCTGCGCGCCCAGCTCAAGTCCGAGGGCCTCTTCGACCTGTCCCGCAAACGCCCGCTGCCCTTCCTGCCGCACCGCATCGGCCTGGTCACCGGCAAGGACTCCGACGCCGAGAAGGACGTCCTGCGCAACGCCCAACTGCGCTGGCCGGCCGTGGACTTCCGGGTCGTGCACGCCGCCGTGCAGGGCGACCGCATGGTTGCCGAGGTCACGGCCGCCATTCTGCAGCTGGATGCCGACCCCGAGGTCGACGTCATCATCGTCGCCCGTGGCGGCGGCGATTTCCAGAACCTGCTCGGTTTCAGCGACGAGGGGCTCGTTCGCGCCGTCGCCGGGTGCAGCACCCCCGTGGTGAGCGCCATCGGGCACGAGGCCGACCGGCCGCTGCTCGACGACGTCGCGGACCTCCGCGCCTCCACCCCCACCGACGCCGCCAAGCGCGTCGTTCCGGATGTCTCCGACGAGCTCAACCGCGTCCAGCAGGCCCGGGCGCGCCTGAGCAGCCGGCTCACCGGCATTCTGTCCACCGAGGTCGACAGGCTCGGCCAGCTGCGCAGCCGCCCGGTGCTCGCCGGCACCGACTGGATCGTGGACACCCGCTCACAGGACCTCACCCGGTATGTCGCCCGGGGCGCAGAGCTCATGCACCGCA
Source organism: Cryobacterium arcticum (assembly GCF_001679725.1). Classification (NCBI taxonomy): domain Bacteria; kingdom Bacillati; phylum Actinomycetota; class Actinomycetes; order Micrococcales; family Microbacteriaceae; genus Cryobacterium; species Cryobacterium arcticum. Next base: position 2,622,882 of record NZ_CP016282.1, read on the forward strand.
CCCTCGAGCGGGCCGGCGCCGGCGTCGTCGAGCTCCGCTCCCAGCTGCGCGCGCTCTCCCCGCAGGGCACCCTCGACCGCGGCTACGCCATCGTGCAGCTTTCCGGCGGCCAGGTGCTGCGCACGAGCGACCAGGCCCCGGCCGGCACCGAACTGCACATCACGGCGGGCGTCGGAACCGTGGACGCGGTGGCGAAATAGAATGGCTGACATGACTTCGCCCGCTTCCACCCCCACCTCCGCCCCCGGCGACATCCCCACGGTCGATTCGCTCAGCTACGAGCAGGCCAGGGACGAGCTGATCCGGGTGGTGTCGGTGCTCGAACAGGGCGGAACCACCCTCGAGGAGTCCCTCGCGCTCTGGGAACGCGGCGAGGCCCTCGCCACCCGCTGCGAGGAATGGCTGATCGGGGCCAAGGCTCGCCTGGACGCCGCCCGCGGAGCGGCCGCCGCGGAATGAGCCGCACCCCCCGAACCCCCCGTCCGGCACGCGCACCGCGGGTCGTCGCGGAGCTTGGCCGTCCGGAGACCGCCGAGGAGCGCGCCACGCGCCTCGCCACGAACTCCCGCAACTACCGGTCGCGGAAGACCATCAACAACCTGGTCTTCTCCCTGCTGGCGACCGTGGGCGCCGTCATCGTGCTCGTGCTCATCGTGCCGCGCAGCGACACCCCCCTCGACCGCGCGGTGGACTACACCGCGGTGGCCGAGCAGGTGCAACGGGGTGTCGGCGAGCCGCTCGTGTCCCCCGCCCTACCGCCGGGATGGAGCGCCAACGCTGCCGAATGGCGCGCCGGCGGCAGCGACGGCGTGTCCAGCTGGTACATCGGACTGATCACGCCCCGGAACGAGTTCATCGGGCTCACCCAGGCCGTCAACGCGAACTCCACCTGGCTCGCCGAGCAGCTCAAGAAGGTCAGCTCCTCCGACACGATCACCATCGACGACGTGCAGTGGGACGTGTACCGCAACCCCGCTCCGGCCGCCGACCAGGGCAACTTCGAGTCGGCCCTCGTCACCGAGGCCGGCGACAGCACCTACCTGCTCATCGGCACCGCCGACGACGACGAACTCGCGGTCGTCGCCGGAGCGTTGTCCGGCCAGATCACCGCCAACCAAACCGCCAACCAGACCGCCAACCAGTCAGGGGCCAGCCAATGACCACTCCTCCCTCCCTCAGCCCGGCCACAGTCTGGAACGATCTCGCCAGCGGAAACGAGCGGTTCGTGAACGGCGACCCGCAGCATCCGCGTCAGGACGTCGACCGGCGCGCGGAGACCGCCTTCGCCCAGACCCCGATGGCCGCCCTGTTCGGCTGCAGCGACTCCCGCTTGGCCGCCGAGATCATCTTCGACAAGGGCCTCGGCGACCTGTTCGTCGTCCGGAACGCCGGTCAGGTCATCTCCGACTCCGTCCTCGGCTCGCTGGAGTACGCCGTCGCCGTGCTCAAGGTTCCCCTCATCCTGGTTCTCGGCCACGACCGCTGCGGCGCCGTGCTGGCGGCCATCGACTCGCAGGGCCCGGACGCCGATCCGCTTCCCCCGCACATCGACAGCATCATCCAGAAGATCGTGCCGGCCGTGCGCCGGGTGGGCGGACCCACGACCGGGCCGCTCGACCCGGAGAGCGTCGACTCGTCACTGGTGGGCCGGGAGCACCTGCGGGACACCGTCGCCGAGCTGGTTCAGCGCTCCGAGATGATCAGCGCCGCCATCGCGGAAGGTACATTGGCTATCGTCGGCGCGAACTACCGGCTCCTCGAGGGCCGCGCCGAACCCGACATCGTCGTCGGCGTCGTTTAGGCGCTGCGAGCTTCTTCTCCAATCGAAAGGTAAGACACACCGTGGTGGACACTTCAACTCAGGCCGGGACATCCAGCTACCGGATCGAACACGACACGATGGGCGAGGTGCGGGTGCCGGTTGCGGCGCTCTACGGCGCGCAGACCCAGCGCGCGGTGGAGAACTTCCCGATCTCGGGCTCCGTGCTCGAGTCGGCCCAGATCGCCGCCCTTGCGCGCATCAAGAAGTCCGCGGCCCTGGCCAACGCCCGCCTGGGTGTGCTCGACGCGGCCATCGCCGACGCCATCGCCGCGGCGGCCGACGAGGTCATCACCGGCCGGTACGACTCCGAGTTCCCGATCGACGTGTACCAGACCGGCAGCGGCACCTCCTCGAACATGAACATGAACGAGGTCCTCGCGACCCTCGCCACCCGCAGCCTCGGCAGCCCCGTGCACCCCAACGACCACGTCAACGCGTCGCAGTCCAGCAACGACGTGTTCCCCACCTCGGTGCACATCGCCGTCACGAGCGCCCTCATCGACGACCTGATCCCGGCGCTCGACCACCTCGCCGTGGCGTTCGAGGTCAAGGCCGAGCTGTGGGCCACGGCCGTCAAGGCCGGCCGCACCCACCTGATGGATGCGACGCCCGTCACCCTGGGCCAGGAATTCGGCGGCTACGCCCGCCAGATGCGCCTCGGCATCGAGCGGGTGCGCACCGCGCTCCCCCGCGTCGCCGAGGTGCCGTTGGGCGGCACCGCCGTCGGCACCGGCATCAACACCCCGGCCGGCTTCCCGCAGCTCGTGATCGAGCTGCTCACCCTCGAGACCGAGTTGCCGATCACCGAGGCGATCGACCACTTCGAGGCGCAGGCCAACCGCGACGGCCTCGTCGATGCCTCCGGCGCCCTCCGCACCATCGCGGTGGGCCTGACCAAGATCTGCAACGACCTGCGCTGGATGGGCTCCGGCCCCAACACCGGCATCGGCGAGCTCAGTATCCCCGACCTGCAGCCGGGGTCCTCGATCATGCCGGGCAAGGTCAACCCGGTCATCCCCGAGGCTGTGCTGATGGTCTGCTCCCGCGTGATCGGCAACGACGCCACGATCGCCTGGTCGGGTGCGTCCGGCGCCTTCGAACTCAACGTCGCCATCCCCGTGATGGGCACGGCGCTGCTCGAGTCGATCCGGCTGCTCGCCAACGGCGCCCGGGTGCTCGCCGACAAGACCGTCGACGGCCTCGAGGCCAACCTGGAGCGGGCCCGCGCGCTGGCCGAGTCGTCGCCGTCGATCGTGACGCCGCTGAACCGGGTGATCGGCTACGAGGCCGCCGCCAAGGTCGCCAAGCACTCCGTGGCCCAGGGCCTCACGGTGCGGGAGGCCGTCATCGACCTCGGCTTCGTGGAGCGCGGCGAGGTCACCCTCGAGCAGCTCGATGTGGCGCTCGACGTGCTGAGCATGACGCGGCCGCCGCGGTAGGTTCGCGCGGAAGAGGGGCGAAACGGATGCTGACGCATCCGGTTCGCCCCTCTTCGCTGGTGTTGGTCAGCGCTGTCAGGCCAGCTCGTTGCCCTCCAGCATCTCCGTGACCAGGGCGGCGATCGCGCTGCGCTCCGACCGGGTGAGCGTCATGTGGGCGAACAGCGGGTGACCCTTGAGCGTCTCGATCACGCTGGCGACCCCGTCGAAGCGGCCCACCCGCAGGTTGTCGCGCTGCGCCACATCGTGCGTGAGCACCACCCGCGAGTTCTGCCCGATGCGGCTGAGCACCGTCAAGAGCACGTTCCGCTCCAGGGACTGGGCCTCGTCGACGATCACGAAGGCGTCGTGCAGGCTGCGGCCGCGGATGTGGGTGAGCGGCAGCACCTCGAGGATGCCGCGTTCGACGACCTCTTCGAGCACGTTCTCGCTCACCAGCGCGCCGAGGGTGTCGAAGACTGCCTGGCCCCACGGGCCCATCTTCTCCTGCGCGTCGCCGGGCAGGTAGCCGAGCTCCTGGCCGCCGACCGCGTAGAGCGGCCGGAACACCATGATCTTGCGGTGCTGCTGGCGCTCCAGCACGGCTTCCAGGCCGGCGCAGAGGGCCAGCGCGGACTTCCCCGTTCCCGCTCGCCCTCCCAACGACAGGATGCCGATCTCCGGGTCGAGCAGCAGGTCGATCGCCAGGCGCTGCTCGGCCGAACGGCCGTGCAGGCCGAACAGGTCGCGGTCGCCGCGCACCAGCCGCAGCTCGCCCCGCCCGGTGACCCTGCCGAGCGCGGAGCCGCGGTCGGAGTGGATGACCAGGCCGGTGTTGACCGGCATGTCCTGCACGAGACGGGTCTGCAGCGACTCCGTGTCGTAGAGGTCGTTCACCTGCTCGGCGCTCAGGGTGATCTCGTCCATGCCCGTCCAGCCGGAATCCACGGCCAGCTCGTGCCGGTACTCGTCCGCGGCCAGGCCGATCGACGCGGCCTTCACCCGCAGCGGCAGGTCTTTGGAGACCACGGTGACGGCAAGCCCGTCGTTGGCCAGGTTCATGGCCACGGCGAGGATGCGCGAGTCGTTGTCGCCCAGTTGCAGGCCGCTGGGCAGCACCGACATGTTCGAGTGGTTGAGTTCGACCCTGAGGCTGCCGCCGTCCCCGACCGGGATGGCGAAGTCGAGTCGTTCGTGTTTCACCCGGAGTTCGTCGAGGTACCGCAGCGCCTGACGGGCGAAGTACCCGATCTCCGGGTCGTTGCGCTTGGACTCCAGCTCCGTGATGACCACGACGGGCAGCACCACGGCATGCTCGGCGAAACGGAAGATGGCCTTGGGATCGGACAGGAGAACCGAGGTGTCCAGCACGAAGGTGCGCTCGGTTTGGTCGACCCCTGACGGTGTCTGCTCCGCGTTCCGGAGATCTGTGTTCAGGTAGTCGGTTCGATTAGCGGTCACAACCACTCCCACCCCGCACCGTGAGGTGCGGATTTGTTGGCGAGCGACCACAAGCTTTTTTCTCGAGCCGTACTTATGTGGCCGTCTCGATCAGGTGCCGTACCTGATGAGTCGAAGGTACGTCGATCGGCCGACAATTGGAAAGGCGACACGCCCAACGTCATCAGACGTTAATCCGGGCGGAACCGGATGCGAATACGTGCCGCGGCTTAGTACCGGGCGGCCGCGGTGTACGCGACGAAGGCGCCGCGGAGCATGTCCACGGTCTCCTCGGCGAGTCGCGCGTGGGTGCTCAGCCGCACGCTGCCGGACCGCACAGTGGTCGTGAGGCCGTGGTTGTGCAGGGCGGCGCCCAGCGCGGTCAGGCGTTCGGCCGGCGGCTGCAGCACGACCATGCCGGCGCGTTCCCGCGCATCGCGGGAGCTGGCCACACCGATGCCGAATTCGTCGGCCAGGTCGATCAGGCGTTCGGTGTTGGCCGCGACGGCACTCTCGATGACGTCCACGCCCACGGCCTGGATCTCCTCGAGCGCGCTCGCGAACCTCGCCTGGGCGATCCCGTCGGCGTTCGTGACCCCGAACGCCGCCGCGGCGCGCACGGGCGGCGGCACGTCGTCCCACGGCAGCTCGTCCGAGCCGGCCGGCATGGTGCCGGTGAAGCCGCTCATCACCGGGGTGAGGCGCTCGACGGCCCGGTCGCTCAGGGCGAGGAAACCGGTGCCCCACCCGGCCCTGGCCCATTTCTGTCCGCCGGAGGCGACCACATCCGCTACCTCGTAGGCGGCGTCGACCACGCCGAAGCCCTGGATGGCGTCGACGATGAGCAGTCGGTCGCCGATGACCTGGCGGATGCCCTCCAGGTCGGTGCGGAATCCCGTGCGGGAGTCGACCAGGCTCACGGCCACCGCGACGGTGCCCGGCGTGAGCTGGTCGCGCACCTGCCGCGGGGTGACCTGGCCGGCGCGCTCGGATGTCGTCCCGGCCTCGAGCCAGAGCGGCGTGGCGACGTGCAGGGCCTCCGCGGCGCGCATGGCCGCGAACGGCAGGCTGGGGAAGTCGGCCGGCGAGAGCAGCACATCGCCGGTCAGGCCGAACATGGCGTGCATGAGGCCCATGCTGGTGTTCGGTTGCGCCACGACCTGGTCGGCGCGGAACCGGGTGAGCGCGGCGACGGCCGCGCGCATCCGCAGGTCCTGCCCACCGAAGTGGCCGAGGCTGCCGTAGCGGGCGCGCGCGAGGATCTCGCCCTGTCCGAGACTCTCGGCGAGGACGGCGCGGGAGAGCGGTCCGATCCGGCCGTAGTCCAGGTAGCCGGGGTCTTCGGTGAAGCCGTCCAGGTAGGAGGCCGTGAGAGCCGGCTCTGCCGGCCTCATCCGCCGAACCTGCGGTGCCGTTTGGCGAAGTCGCGCAGGGCCCGCAGGAAGTCCACCTGGCGCAGGTCCGGGCCGAGCGCCTCGACGAAGTAGAACTCGCTGTGTGCGCTCTGCCAGAGCATGAAATCGCTCAGCCGCTGCTCGCCCGAGGTGCGGATCACCAGGTCGGGGTCGGGCTGGCCGCCCGTGTACAGGTGCTGGCCGATGAGCTCGGGGGTGAGGGTCTCGGCGAGGTCCTCGAGGGTGCCACCGTGGGCGTGGTGGGTGGCGACGATGCTGCGCATGGCGTCGGTGATCTCGGTGCGACCGCCGTACCCCACGGCGAGGTTCACGTGCAGACCCCGATGGTCGCTCGTGCGGGCCTCCGCGGCGCTCAGGGCGGCCTCGAGCGGCCCGGGCAGGCACTTCTTCGACCCGACCTGCTGCACCCGCCAGTCCCGATAGTGCGAGAGGTCCTCGGCGAGGTCGGCGATGATCTCGAAGAGGGCGTCGAGCTCCTCGGTGGGCCGTTGGGTGAGGTTGTCGGCCGAGAGCAGGTACAGCGTCACGACGGAGATGCCCAGGTCGTCGCACCACTCGAGGAATTCGCGCATCTTCGCGGCCCCGGCGCGGTGCCCGTGGGCGGCGGAGTCGTAGCCGAGCTGCTTGGCCCAGCGCCGGTTGCCGTCGATGATCATGGCGACGTGGCGGGGCAGGACCGCCGACGTCAGCCCGCGGCGAAGCCGCCGCTGGTAGACCCGGTAGAGGAGTCCGCGTCCGAGGGTGATTTGCCGCATGTGCACACAGTTACGCTAACCCAATCCGGCCCGCGTCCGCGCCGCGCACCCCGCTGGGCTGCCGTATCCTGACAGCATGGCCCCCTCGGACGACATCCCGAATCTTCCCCTGCTCGAAGACGAGATCGAGCACCCCGTCCCCGAGAAGCCGACCTGGCGGGGCTGGATCCACGCGGGGACGTTCCCGGTCACCATCGTGGCCGGCATCATCCTCTTGCTGGCGGCGGACGGCCCGGCGGCCAAGTGGAGTTCGGCGGTCTTCGTGGCCAGTTCGATGCTGCTCTTCGGCAACTCGGCGCTGTACCACCGCTTCACCTGGCAGCCGCGCACGCGCCTGCTGCTCAAGCGCATCGACCACGCCAACATCTTCCTGCTGATCGCCGGGTCGTACACGCCCATCACGGTGCTGGCGTTGCCGCCGGACAAGGCCGTGCTGCTGCTGTCCCTGGTCTGGGGCGGCGCGCTGCTCGGCATCGCCTTCCGGGTGTTCTGGATCAACGCTCCGCGCTGGCTCTACGTGCCGCTGTACCTGGCGCTGGGCTGGGGCGCGCTGATGTTCATCGTCGACTTCTTCCAGGCCGACGCCCTGATGATGACGCTGATCATGATCGGCGGGCTCTGCTACTCGGTCGGCGCCGTCGTCTACGGCCTCAAGAAGCCCAACCCGATCCCCGGGGTCTTCGGATTCCACGAGATCTTCCACGCACTGACCGTGGTGGCGTTCCTCTGCCACTGGGTCGCGATCCTGATCATCGCGACGCATCCGCTCTACCCGTAGGGCTCTAGCGGTCGTCGGCCTTCTTCTCGTCGCCCGCTGCGGCGTCACGCTCGGCGACCTCGGCCGCCAGGCGCTCCTGCATCTCGGCACGATAGTTGGTTCGCCGGATGCGCCGGGCCAGGTCCATGCCCAGCAGCAGCGTCACCGCCGCGACGAAGAAGATCGCGAAGAAGCCCCACGGGCCCGGTGTGACGGTGTCGGGGTTGAACTCCGGCGGAGGGGTGTTCGAGAGGATGAAGTCGAGCACCGGGGACAGGGCGGGCATGACACTCATGCGTCGACCGTGTCGGTGACGCCCGCGAAGAGATCGGATTCGGGCATGACGGTGTCAACTTTCGATTCGATGAGCTGGAAGTCCTCATAGGGCCAGGCCTTGCGCACCATGTCATTCGGCCAGAAGAAGAAGCTGCTCGTGGGCGAGACCTGGCTGGCGTGCGCCTTGAGGGCCTCATCGCGCACCTCGAGGAAATCGCCGATGGGCACGTGCGTGGTCGCCAGGTTCGGGTACTCGCTCATGCGCTCCCTGGCGCTGGCGAGCGGCTCGAGCAGGTCGGAATCCGGCTCGGTGACGCTCAGCTCGAGGTACATGGCGTCCATGCGTTCGAGGTTGAAGATCCGGTCGTAGTAGAGCTTCTCGATCTGCCACGCCGGACCGGCGTCCGGGTACCGGTCAGGGTCCGCTGCGGCGCGGAAGGCCTCCAGCGACACCTCGTGGGTACGGATGTGGTCGGGGTGCGGGTAGCCGCCGTTCTCGTCGTAGGTGATCAGCACCTGCGGGCGGAACTCACGGACGATGCGCACCAACGGCTCGGCCGAGACCTCCAGCGGCACGTCCGCGAAGGAGTTCTTGGGCACCCCGCCGTCGTCCTGCATGCCGGAGTCCTGGTAGCCGAGCCAGCGGTGCTGGATGCCCAGCGCCTTCTGCGCGGCCGCCATCTCCAGGCGCCGGAGACCGGACAGGTCCCGTTCCGCCATGGCCAGGTGGGTCAGGTCCTCGTTGAGGATGCTGCCCCGCTCGCCACCGGTGCAACTCACCACGAGCACCTCGGCTCCGAGGCTCCGGTAGTACGCGTATGTTGCGGCGCCCTTGCTCGACTCGTCGTCGGGATGGGCGTGCACTGCCAAGAGCCGCAGCGTCATGAAACTCCTCAGAAATGCCAGCTAACCTTGGGTACAAGCCTAATCGTTGAAGAGTGAGTGTGGAGTCTGAGTGGCCGTGAGCAGCAATCTCGACAAACGCTATGGGCGAACCCCCGGCACCCGGCTTCGTGACCGGCGGGTGTTGTGGATCGTCGCCGGCGCGTTCGCGGTGATCCTCACGGCCTGGGTGGTCTGGGCCGGTCTGGACGGCGCCGGGCCCTCGATCGAGGCCAGGGACACCCGGCACAGCATCATCGACGAGAACACCATCAGTGTCACCTTCGAGGTGTCGGTGCCCAGCGGCACCCCCTCCAGCTGCGCGGTGCAGGCCCTCAACGAGAGCTTCACTGTCGTGGGGTGGAAGGTCATCGACGTGCCGCCGTCGGACCAGTACACCCGGTCGTTCACCGAGGTACTGCACACCACCGAACTGAGCAATACCGGATTGATTTACCGCTGCTGGTTGACCTAGACTGATGTATTCGCCCTGACAGCTGTCGGGGCGTCAGTTGTATTCCAGCTGAACCCGGCCTACGGCCGCCACAGCCCAGGGCCGCCACACCGACTGTTGTCGCCATGCGGCGGCACCATCGGCGCACTATCTGCCGGCGCTTCACCGATCCGCACGAGAAGGAGAGAACCATGACTACCGAAACTTCGGTCACCTGGCTGACCCAGGAGGCCTACGACCGCCTCGCTGCGGAGTTGGACACTCTCAGCACCGTCGCGCGGGTGGACATCGCCAACAAGATCGAGTCCGCCCGGTCGGAGGGCGACCTCAAGGAGAACGCCGGCTACCACGCGGCCAAGGAGGAGCAGGGCAAGATGGAGGCCCGCATCCGCACCCTCACGCTGCTGCTGCGTACCGCCGAGGTGGGCCACGCCCCCGAGAGCAAGGGCGTCGTCGAGCCCGGCACCATCATCACCGCCACGATCGCGGGCGACGAGAGCCGCTTCCTCATCGGCAGCCGCGAGATCGCCGGTGACAGCGACCTCGACGTGTACAGCGAGAAGAGCCCCCTGGGCGAGGCCATCATCGGTCTCAAGGTCGGCGCGAAGACGAGCTACGAGACCCCCAACGGCAAGCAGATCGCCGTCGAGATCCACCTCGTGGAGACCTTCACCGGCTGATTGCCGCACACGAACGTGAAACGGCCGGATGCGTGAGCAGCCGGCCGTTTTTTCACGCCCTCAGTCCGTGCGCGGGTCGTACCCGGCTGCGCGCAGCGTGTCGACGACGTGCTGGCGGTGCTCAGGACCGCGGGTCTCCACGCTGATGTCGATCTCGACCTCGCTGATCTGGATGCCAACGCCGTGCCGGGTGTGCAGCACCTCGATGACGTTGGCCCGTGCCTCGGCCAGCAGCTCGGAGATGCGCGCGAGCTGGCCCGGGCGGTCCGGCAGCATGATGCGCAGGGTGAGGTACCGGCCGGAGGCGGACAGGCCGTGGCTGATCACGCGCTGCATGAGCAGCGGGTCGATGTTGCCACCGGAGAGCATCGCCACGGTGGGACCTGATCCGGTGATCTTGCCGGCCAGGATGGCGGCCACCGAGACGGCGCCGGCGGGTTCGACGACGAGCTTGGCGCGCTCGAGCAGCACCAGCAGGGCCCGGGCCATGTCGTCTTCGCTCACGGTGACGATCTCGTCGACGGCGTCGCGGATGATGTCGAAGTTCAGCAGTCCCGGCTTGGCCACGGCGATGCCGTCGGCCATGGTCGGGTTGATGTCGATCGCGAGGGCTTCGCCGGCCGCGAGCGACGGCGGGTAGGCGGCCGCATTCTCGGACTGCACCCCGATCACGCGGATGGTGCGGCCGTGCCGGGCCGCGTACTGCTTGAGCACGCTGGCCATGCCGGCCGTCAGGCCACCGCCGCCGATCGGCACGATGACCGTCTCGAGGTCGGGCACCTGGTCGAGGATCTCCAGGCCGAGGGTGCCGGCGCCGGCGACGACATCCGGGTGATCGAACGGCGGGATGAGGATCGCGCCGGTCTCCCGGGCGTATTCGGCGGCGGCCAGGAGCGGTTCGGTGACGGTGTGGCCGCGGAGGATCACCTGGGCGCCATAGTCCCGGGTGGCCTGCAGCTTGGGCAGGGCCACACCGACGGGCATGAAGATGGTGGCCTCGATGCCGAGTTCCCGGGCCGCGAAGGCGACCCCCTGGGCGTGGTTGCCGGCGGAGGCGGCGACGACGCCGCGGGACTTCTCTTCGTCGGTGAGCTTGGAGAGCCGGTTGTAGGCGCCGCGGATCTTGTACGACCCGGTGCGCTGCAGGTTCTCGCACTTGAGGTACACCGGCGAGCCCAGAATCGTGGAGAGGTACCTTGAGCTTTCCATCGGCGTGACGTCGGCCACGCGGGCCACCACGATGCGGGCGGCCTCGAAGTCGGCCAGGGTCGGACCGATCAGCAGGTCAGCGGGGGTGTCTGTCATGAACGGGTCTCTTGTCCTCGGTTGTTCGAAGCGGCGGGCAGCGCACGCGGCTGCCGGAAACCCGGCCGCTGCGGAACGGTCTGCCACAGCACCGACCCGGCTGGTGCGCCGGCCTGGGGCACTCCCCCGCGCCAGGCGCCGCTATGGATGTAGCTGATCATAACGTTCAGCACGGCCGCCACGGGCACCGCGAACAGGGCGCCGGGGATGCCGGCCAGCAGCGCGCCGGCCGCGACGACGAGAACGACGCCGAGCGGATGCACCTTCACGGCCGTTCCCATGATGAGCGGCTGCAGCACGTGCCCCTCGATCTGCTGCACGAGCAGCACCACGCCGAGCATGAGCAGTGCGACGAACCAGTCGTTGAACACCAGCGCGATGAGCACCGCGACGGCGCCCGTCGCGACGGCGCCGACGATCGGGATGAACGAGCCGAGGAAGACCAGGACCCCGATCGGGATGGCCATGGGCACTCCGAGGATCGCGGCGCCCGCGCCGATACCGATGGCGTCGATCGTGGCCACCAGGATCTGCACCCGGGCGAAGTTGCCGAGAGTGGTCCAGCCGGCGGCACCGGCGCCGGCCACGGCGGCCCGGGCCCGGCGCGGGAAGATCCGCACGATCCAGTTCCAGATCCCGGCGCCGTCGATAAGGATGAAGAGCAGGCTGAACAGGGTCAGCAGCAGGCCCGTGGCCAGGTGCCCCAGCGAGGAACCGAGCGAGAGGGCGCCGCTGATGAAGATCTGGCTATCCGCCTGCAGGGCCGTGACGGCCTGGTTGAGGTAGCCGGTGATCTCGGCGTTGCTCAGCTGCAGCGGTGAGGTCGCCAGGGCCTGGGTGAGGTTCGCGTAGGAGGCGGCGAACCGTTCGCTCAGCCCGGCCGAGCCCGAGGCGATCTGCGTCACGGCCAGGGTGACCAGACCCGCGATCACGGCGAGGGTGCCGACCAGGGCCACGGCCACGGCGATGCCCTTGGGCCAGCGGTGCCGGGTGAGGAAGGACACCAGGGGAACCAGCAGGGCCGACACCAGCACCGCCACCAGGAGCGGGATCACGATGAAGCGCAGCTGGACCACCAGGAAGAGCAGCACGGCGATGGCGCCGGCGATCACGAGCAACCGCCAGGACCAGGCGCCCGCGAGGCGAAGGCCCGTTGGGATGTTCTCGTCGACCCCGTTGGGCACGTCGGCGGCGGCACCGTGTGTGGGCACCGGCTGCACCGCCACCCCCACGGCGGGAACGACTCCGCGTGCAGCCCCACGCGGGCGTCCGTTTCGGCGCCCGAACCAACCGGTCTTTCCCGACGATGTGTTCACCGAAACAGTCTAAGACGGCGTCGGCCTCGCACCGGTCGTGTCGGCACCGTCCGGCTCGACCGGCACCGGGGCGCCGGAGAAGCGCACGACCACCCGTTCCCCCGGCTCCGGGCGCTCGCGCACGTCGTGCTGCACGACGACGGTGCCGCCCTGCTCGAGCAGCACGCTCGTGCGCCGCAACGAGCCGAGGAAGCTGGAGAGCAGCACGGTGCCGGCGAGGCTGTCGCCGGGCAGCCCGGCCGCGGCCAGCGTGAGGTCTTCCGGCCGCACGAAGACCTGCACCGGGCCATCCGCCTGGGACGGGTCGAGCAGCGGCAGGGTGATGCCGTGCACCTCGGCGAAGCCGTGCCGCACCACGCCGGCGAGCCGGTTGCTCAACCCCACGAAGTCGGCGATGAACGCTGTCGCGGGCCGGGTGTAGAGCTCCTCCGGCGTGCCGACCTGTTCCAGCCTGCCGTCACGCATGACCGCGACCCTGTCGGCCACGGCGAGGGCCTCATCCTGGTCGTGGGTCACGAAGAGCGTCGTGATGCCCAGTTCCGTCTGGATGCGCCGGATCTGCTCGCGCAGCCCCACCCGCACCTTGGCGTCCAGGGCCGACAGGGGTTCGTCCAGCAGCAGCACCCTGGGCTGTGTGACGAGCGCCCTGGCCAGGGCCACCCGCTGCTGCTGACCGCCGGAGAGCTGGTGGGCGAACCTGTCGTAGTGGGCGTCCAGGCCCACCAGGGCCAGCGCGGCGGCGGCGCGCTCGCGGCGCTCGACGGCCGGCACCCGGCGCATCCGCAGGCCGAACTCGACGTTCTCGCCCGCGCTCAGGTGCGGGAACAGCGAGTAGGACTGGAACACCATGCCCATGTCGCGCCGGCTGGTGGCCACGCCGGAGACGTCGTCGCCGTTGATCAGGATGCGTCCGGCGTCGGTCGACTCCAGCCCGGCCAGCACCCGCAGGGCCGTGGTCTTGCCGCTGCCGCTGGGGCCGAGCAGCGCGACGAGTTCGCCGGCCGCGAGGGTGAGGTCGAAATCGGTCAGGGCGAGGTGGGTGCCGTAGCGTTTGGTCACCCCGGTGAATTCGACGACCGAACCGGTGCGGGTCTGCCCGGTGTTGGTCGGCACCGTCGTCAGGCGGGGTGTGGTCATGGGGTGTCTCCGCTTCGGGTGAGTGGTGTCGGGGCGGGCGCGGCCGTGCTCCGGCGTCGCTCGCTGCCGAGCCGGCCGATGGCCAGCAGCAGCACGAAGGCCGCCAGCAGTGCCAGGAGCGAGAGGATCACGGCGCTGTACGGATCGTTCTTGCCGACCACAACGAGTGCGGTCTGCAGGTTCACCCGGCTGAGCAGCGATGCGATGGTGAATTCGCCCAGCACCACGGCCACGGCGATGAACGACCCGGCCAGGATGCCGCGGCGGAGGTTCGGCACCAGAACCCGCAGCAGCACGCTGGCCCAGCCGGCGCCGAGGGTGCGCGCCGCTTCGCTGAGCGTGCGCACGTCGACGCCGTCGAGGTTGGCCTGGATGGCCCGGTACGCGAACGGCAGCACCGTGATGCCGTAGGCGAACGCCAGCGTCCAGACGCCGCTACCGGCGAGCCGGGCCACGACCGAGAAGACCGGGGCGAGGCCCACGACGAGAACGATGGCCGGGATGGAGATCGGCAGGATGCAGATGATCTCCAGCACTCGGCGCAGCTGGGGGAACCGGATGTGCACGAGCAGCATGGTCGGCACCAGCAGCACGAGCACGATGGCCACGGTGCCCACGGCCAGGCCGAGGGAGTTGCCGAGCGCGGCCAGCACGGGGCGGTACGCGCCGGTGAGGCCGCCCTGGAACAGGTCCGTCCAGCGGTGCAGGTCGTAGCCGCCCGCAAGGCCCCGGCGGAGGGTGAACTCGACCATGGCGAGGATGGGGATGGCGAAGACCAGGCCGACGGAGACGAGGATCACGGTGCGCATGAGCCGGGTGGGCGCGTGCGCCACCCCGCCGGCCGTGTTCAGGCCCCGCCCGTCCCGCCGACTCATCGCTGCCACCGGGCCGCGCGGGACGCCAGCCGTGCGTAACCGGTCATGACGACGCTCATGACGATGATCATTCCGAGCGCCAGGGCCCCGGCCAGGTTCTCCCGGCCGAGCATCGTTTCGCTCGTCAACGCCGAGCGGATCTGCAGCGGGACGATCTGCGCGCCCTGGCTGATCAGGGTGGCTGCCGTCGCGTACGAGGAGAACGCGTTGGCGAACAGGAGCAGCAGGCTGCCCAGGAACGACGGTGCGAGCACCGGCAGCGCGATCCGGAGCCAGTAGCTGCGTGCCGTGCCGCCGAGTGTGGCGTTGGCTTCCGCCCAGGTCACCTTGAGCGACGCGAGCGCGGGCATGAACGTGATCACCATGAGGGGCACCTGGAAGTAGATGTAGGGCAGCACCAGGCCGGGCAGTTCGTACAGCCACACTCCATCCGCGAAGATGTCGATGCCGAACGTGTCGCGCAGCAGCACGGTGACCATGCCCTGGATGCCGATGGTCGCGGTGAACGCGAAGGCCAGCATCGCGCCACCGAACTGGGCGATCACGCTGCTGAGCGAATCGACGGTGGAGCGCAGCGCGCCGTCCGGGCGGGCGCCGAGCAGCGCGTAACAGACGAGCGCGCCCAGCACCGCACCGATCACGGCGGTGAGCGCGGACAACCAGACCGAGCTGCCGAAGGCGTTGAGCACGATCGGGTTGCCGAGTGCCGCGAGGGTGTCGAGCGTGAAGCCGCCGTCGGCGCCGATGAACCCGGTGACGACCGCGATCAGGGTCGGCAGCGCGAGGAAGAGCAGCACATACACCGCGAACGGCAGCAGCCCGAGGGCTGCTGCCGGTGCACGGAACCTACTGGACAGCCGCTGCCCACTTCTCGCCGAGAAGCGTCGCTGCGGCCTCGCTCTGGGCGGCCGTGGGCACCACGGTGGTGTCCGGAACGGTCGGGAGCGCATCGAAGAGCTTCGTGTCGATGGTTCCGGCGTCGGCCATGGCATCGGCGCGGGCCGGGCGGGCGCCGCCGGCGAGCCACAGGTTCTGGGCGTCGTCGCTGTAGAGGAATTCCTGCCAGAGACGCGCGGCGGCCGGGTGCGGCGCATCCTTGTTGATCGCCTGGTTGTAGTAGCCGGCGTATCCGGTGCCGGGGAAGACCACGACCTCCCAGTTGCGCTCACCGGCCAGCTGGGTGCCGTAGCCCACGTTGAGGTAGTCCCAGTCGAAGACGACGGGGGTTTCGCCCGACGCGATGGTGGCGGGGGTCGGGTCGATCTTCACGAGGTTGCCGGCCGCGTTGAGGTCGCCGAAGAAGTCGATGCCGGCCTGGAAGTCGTCCACCGAACCCTTGTTCTGCACGGCGGCCATGCCGACGGCGGCGAAGGCCGCACCGGCCTGGGTGGGGTCGCCGTTGATGGCGACCTTTCCCTTGTAGTCCGCACCGAGCAGGTCGCTGAGCTTGGTGGGCGCCGGAACGGAGTCGGGGTCGTAGCCCACGGCCATGTATCCGCCGTAGTCGCCCACGTACAGGCCGCTTTCCTCCTTGAGGGCGTCGGGGATGTCCGACCAGGTGGCCACCTGGTAGGGCGCGAACTGGTCGGTGTTCGCCAGGGCGACGGCCAGGCCGAGGTCGAAGACGTCGGGGGCGGTGTCCTGGCCGGCCAGGTTCTGGGCCGCCTGGATCTCCTCGGCGCTGGAGCCGTCGGGGGCGGACTCGGTGATGGTGATGTCGGGGTACTTCTCGGCGAAGAGGTCGAGGACCGCGCCGTAGTTGGCCCAGTCCCGCGGCAGGGCGATGACGTTCAGGGCGCCCTCGGCGTTGGCAGCGTCCTCGAGGGCGGCCAGGTCGCCGAAGGCGGAGACGCTCGTCGCGGTGGCGGCGTCGACGGAGCCGTCGGTGCCAGTCGCCTCGGCCGTGCCGCTCGCGCAGCCGGTGAGGGTGAGGGCGACGATGGCGGTCGCCGCGATGGTGGCGGCCAGGGTTCGGGTGGTAAGCACGGTTCCTCCGTTGTGAGCAGGGTGTGGGGGCGTCTCGACCGGCCAGGGTGCTGGCTTACCGGTCGCTGAGGAGACTAGGAGCGTCGGGTGGACCCGATGCGCCCTGGTGCTGAACACAGCGTGAACGTCGGATGTCGTCGGCCGCCGGTAGTGTCGAGGCGTGCTCCAGACGATCTCCCCCGCTCTCGCCCGCCGTGTGGCCCTCGCCGCCCAGGGCTTCGGCAAGCCGGCTCCGGCCGCCGTCGGCATCCGTCAGCTCGGCGCCCTCGTGGAGCGCCTCGGCCTGCTGCAAATCGACTCGGTCAACGTCTTCGAGCGCAGCCATTACGTGCCCGCGTTCAGCCGGCTCGGCCCGTACGACAAGGCTCAGCTCGACAGGCTGAGCGCCGGCGCCGCGCCCCGGCTCACCGAGTACTGGGTGCACGAGGCTTCGCTGATCCCGGTCGACGACTGGCCGCTGTTCCGTTGGCGGATGCAGGCCTACCGGGAGAAGGCGGCCGCGGACGATGCGCACTGGTCGCGGGACAACGCCCCGATGCTGGCCTGGCTGCTGGGCGAGCTGGCGGCGAACGGCCCCATGCGCGCCAGCGCCATCGAGCACGACGCCAACACCCGCACCGGGCCCTGGTGGGGCTGGTCCGATGTGAAGATCGGCCTGGAGACGCTGTTTCGCTGGGGTGACGTCGTCAGCGGCGGCCGGGAGCGGTTCGAGCGGGTCTACGCGCTGCCCGAGCGGGTCTTCAGTACGGCCCTTCTGGATCGTGAGGTCTCCGCAGCCGACGCGCACCGCTCCCTCGTGGCACAGGCCGCCCGGGCGCACGGCATCGGCACGGTGAGCGACCTGGCCGACTACTTCCGGCTGCGCACCGAACCCACCCGTGCGGCCATCGCCGAGCTCGAGGACGCCGGGGAGCTCATTGCCGTGCAGGTTCCCGGCTGGGGCCGCGGTGGGACCCCGGGCGCCGCCTGGCTGCACCGGGATGCCCGGCTGCCGCGCCGGATGGACGCCGCGGCCGTGCTGAGCCCGTTCGATCCCGTGGTGTGGGAACGCGCGAGGGCCCTGCGGCTGTTCGGCTTCCACTACCGGATCGAGATCTACACGCCCAAGGAGCAGCGGAAGTTCGGCTACTACGTGCTGCCGGTGCTGCTGGGTGACACCGTGGTGGGCCGGGTGGACCTCAAGAACGACCGGCAGGCCGGCGTGCTGCGCGTACAGGCCAGTTGGGCGGAGCCGGGAGCCCCGGCCGACACCGCCGCCCGCCTGGCCGAGGTGCTGCGGAGCACCGCGGCCTGGCAGGGCCTGGCCGAGATCGAGGTGGTGCCACGCGGCACCCTGGCGGCCGGGCTGGCCGCCGAGCTGGCCTAGTTCCTCAGAACTTGCTGCCCATAGCGTGCAGACGCTCGATGCGCTCGTTCAGCGGCGGGTGGGTGGCGAAGAGCTTGTCCATCACGCCGGGCTTGAGCGGGTCGGCGATCCACAGGTGCGCCATCGAGGTGTTCTGCTTGCGCATCGGCCGGCCGTACTCGCCGAGCTTGGCGAGGGCGCTGGCGAGCGCATCCGGCTGCCGGGTGGTGAGCGCGCCCGTGGCATCCGCCAGGTATTCGCGCTGCCGGGAGACGGCCAGCTGCACGATCGACGCGATCAGCGGGGCCACGATCATGGCGACCAGCCCGAACACCAGCACCACGGGGTTGCCGTTGCTGTTGTTGTTGCGGCCGAAGAACGCCATCCGCAGGAACATGTCGGAGATGAAGCCCACGGCGACGACCAGGCCGAAGACGATCATCGACACGCGGATGTCGTAGTTGCGCACGTGCCCGATCTCGTGGGCCATGACGCCCTCGAGTTCGGCGTCGTCCATGATGTCGAGCAGACCCGTGGTCGCGGCCACGATCGCGTGCTGCGGGTCCCGCCCGGTGGCGAAGGCGTTGGGCGCCGGGTCGTTGATGATGTACACCTCGGGCATCGGCGTGCCGGTGGTGATCGACAGGTTCTCCACGATGCGCCAGAGCCGGGGGTGGTCGGTGACGCTGTTCACCCGGATGCCGCCGCTCATCGAGATGGCCTGCCGACCGGCGGCGAAGTACTGCACCAGGGCGTAGCCGCCGGCGACCACGATCGTCAGGATCAGGATGCCGTAGCCGCCGTTGCCGTACACGGCGTTCGCGAGCCAGCCGAGCCCGGTGATGATCACCAGGAAGAGCACGATGATGAAGACGGTGTTGCGCTTGTTCCGCGCGATCGCGCTATACATGGATCCTCTTCGGCAGGACTAGAACTGGACGCGGGGCGGCTCGGCGATGGCAGCCGAGTCGCTGACCTCGAAGAACTCACGCTGGGTGAAGCCGAGGTTCTTCGCGAACAGGTGGTTCGGGAAGACCTGGATCTTCGTGTTCAGCTCGCGCACGCCGCCGTTGTAGAACCGGCGGGAGGCCTGGATCTTGTCCTCGGTGTCGACCAGTTCGCCCTGGAGCTGGAGGTAGTTCTGGCTGGCCTGCAGCTGCGGGTAGGCCTCGGCCACCGCGAAGATGCTCTTCAGGGCGGTCTGCATGTGGTTCTCGGCTGCGGCGGCGTCGACCGGGCCCTGCGCGGACAGCGTCTCGGCGCGGGCCTTCGTCACGTTCTCGAAGACGGACTTCTCGTGCGCCGCATACCCCTTGACCGTTTCGATCAGGTTGGGGATCAGGTCGGCACGACGCTTGAGCTGCACGGTGATGTCGCTCCACGCTTCGTCCACCCGCACCTTGAGCGTGATGAGCGAGTTGTAGGTGGCCCACAGGTAGATACCCGCGATGACCACGAGTACGACAACGATGAGGACCGGAATGAGCCATTCCATGGCAGCGTCTCCTTGCGATTGAACGTGCGTTTCAGCCGTGCGCCGGGGGCGGACCGCTGCAGCATGTGTGCGATGCAGCACAATCATAACGAAGCTCGCTGGGGCTCCCATGTGCTTCCCATGACACTCCAAGGAATCCCGCCGCCGACGCGTGACTTAATGCCCTGACCGGCGAATAATCCAGGTATGGAGCAGTCGGAACGCCCAGCGGCGATCGAGGTGCGCGGGCTTCGCACCCGACGGGGCTCAAAGCCGGTCCTGCGTGGCCTGGACGTCACCATCCCGGCCGGCCTGGTGGTGGGTCTGATCGGCCCGAGCGGGTCGGGCAAGACCACGCTGATGCGGGCCATCGTGGGGGTGCAGATCGTGCAGTCCGGCACCGTGACCGTGCTCGGCCGACCGGCCGGCACCGCGACCCTGCGCCGCCGGGTGGGCTACGTGACCCAGGACGCGAGTGTCTACGACGACCTCACGGTGCGGCAGAACCTGGACTACTTCCGGGCCGTGCTGGGCGCGGGCCGGGGCGACGTGGCCCGGGTCATCGAAGCGACGGACCTGGGCGCGACCTCCAGCCAGCTGGCCGGGTCGCTCTCCGGCGGACAGCGCAGCCGGGTGTCCCTCGCGGTGGCGCTGCTCGGCTCGCCCGAGCTCCTGGTGCTCGACGAACCCACGGTGGGCCTGGACCCGGTGCTCCGCCGCGACCTGTGGGAGCTGTTCCACCGGCTCGCCGCCGCCGGCACGAGCCTGTTGGTGTCCAGCCATGTGATGGACGAGGCCGCCCGGTGCGACCGGCTGCTGCTGATGCGGGACGGCGCGCTCCTGGCCGACGACACCCCGGCCGGGCTGCTCACCGCCACGGCGACCACCGACATCGAGGCGGCCTTCCTGGCCCTGATCCAGCGCGGGGAACGGTCATGACGCCGTCCCGCACCCTCGCGACCGCCGGCCGGGTGCTCACCCAGATCCGGCACGATCCGCGCACCATCGTGCTGCTGCTGGTGGTGCCGAGCCTGTTGATCGGCCTGGTGGCCTGGATCTTCTCGGACACCCCGGTGTTCGAGTCCGTCGGGCCGGCCATGATCGCGCTGTTCCCGTTCATCGTGATGTTCCTGGTCACCAGCATCACCACCCTGCGGGAACGGCGCACCGGCACGCTGGAGCGGCTGCTGTCGATGCCGCTCGGCCGCGGCGACTTCATCGTGGGGTACGCGCTGGCCTTCGGGCTGCTCGCGGTGCTGCAGTCGAGCATCGCGGGCCTCTACGCCGTGCTGGTGTGCGGGCTGACCATCTCGGGGTCGATCTGGTTGCTGCTGCTCGTCGCCGTGGCGGATGCCGTGCTGGGCACGACCCTGGGCCTGCTGGCCAGCGCGTTCGCGCGCACCGAGTTCCAGGTGGTGCAGTTCATGCCGGTGCTGGTGTTCCCGCAGATCCTGCTCGGCGGGATCTTCCTGCCGCGCGACCAGCTGCCGGATGTGCTGCAGGCGATCGGCGACGCCCTGCCGCTCTCGCACGCCATCGACGCGCTCGAGGCCGTGGCCTCCGGCAGCGAGGACACCGGCCATGTGCTCGGCGAACTGCTCGTGATCCTGGCCTGGATCGTCGGCGCGGTAGTGCTGGGCTCGGTCACCCTGCGCCGCCGCACCCCCTAGTTCGCCACTAGCGGGAGCTCAGGACGTGCTGCAGCCAGGTGTAGGAGAGCTTGGGGGTGCGTGGCCGCGCGGGGTCGGTGACGTCCACGTACACCAGGCCGAAGCGCTGAGTGTAGCCCGCTTCCCACTCGAAGCCGTCCAGCAGCGACCGCACCAGGTAGCCGCGCAGGTCGACGCCCTCGGCCGGCCCGCCGGGCGCCACGGCCTCCACGGCCGCGAGCAGGTGCTCGGCCAGGTAGTCGATGCGGGCCGGGTCGGTGACCTCGCCGCGCACGTCGGCACGGTCGGGGAACCCGGCCCCGGCGGTGACATAGACGGGCGGCAGGGCCTCGTCGTAGCGGTCCCGCAGTTCGGTCAGGGCCACGGCGAGGTACTCCGGCGCGATGGGCACGCCGAAACCGGTGGCCGGATGCTCGCGGAACGCCTCGGTGTGGAACGGGAGCCGGTTCAGGGCGGGGCCGGTCCCGTCCGGGCTCACCGGACCGCGCGCTCCGGCAGCGATGCGGGTGGGCTGGGAGTAGCTCACGCCGTAGAAGTCCAACGGCTGATGGATGGTGCGGAGGTCGTCCGGTTCGATCTCGTGCAGCATCCGCAGCTCGGTCTCGAACTCGCCGGCCGGGTCGGGGTAGCGGCCGAGCAGCACGGGGTCGGCGACGAGCCGGTTCTGCAGCAGGTCGTAGAGCGTCGCGGCCGTGCGGTCGGCCTCCCGGTCGGTGGCGCTCTGCACGGGGGTGTGCGCGTTGACAATGCCGATGCGGCCGCGCACGTCGGCGGCGCGCAGGCCCTGCACGGCGAGGCCGTGGCCGAGGAGCTGGTGGTGGGCGGCCGGCAGCGCGTCGAAGAGCAGGGTCTCCCCCGGCGCGTGCACGCCGATCGTGTACCCGTTGAACATCACGGTCGCCGGTTCGGTGATGGTGACCCAGGCGTCGATCCGATCGCCGAACAGCTCGCCCATCTGGTAGGCGTAGTCGCCGAACCGCCAGGCGGTGTCCCGGTTCAACCACCCGCCGGCGAGGGCCAGCGGGATGTCCCAGTGCGACAGGGCGGCCATCGGGCTGATGCCGGTGGCGAGCAGTTCGTCCAGCAGCCGGTCGTAGAAGGCCACCCCGGCGCGGTGGAGCGAACCCCGGCCGTCGGGCTGCAGGCGCGGCCAGGCGAAGGAGAACCTGTAGACGTCGGCGCCGAGTTCGCTGAGCAGCGTGATGTCCTCGCTGAGCTTGCCGATGTGGTCGGCCGACACCGACGCGTTCTGACCGTCGAGGATGCGCCCGCCCTGCCGGGTGAAAGCGTCCCAGCTGGACTCGCCCCGGCCGCCGTCGCGGGCGCCGCCCTCGATCTGGAAGGCGGAGGACGACGCGCCGATCTGGAATCCGGTGGGCAGCCGGTCTCCCAGCTCCCCCGCCCGGTGTTGCCAGGCGCGGGACGCTGGGGTGTTGCTGCTCATCGGCCGAGGACTCTTTCCAGGTAGCGGTTGCTGAATCGACGCTCCGGATCGAGCCGGTCCCGCACGGCGAGGAAGTCGTCGAAGCGGGGGTAGACCGCGCGGAGGGCATCCGCGTCGAGGTCGTGCATCTTCCCCCAGTGTGGGCGTCCGCCGTGCGCCTGCATAATCGCCTCGACATCCGCGAAGTATTTCCCGGGGTTCTCCCGGAAGTAGCGGTGCACCGCGATGTAGCCGGTGGTCCGGTCGTGAGCGGTGGAGAGCCAGATGTCGTCGGCCGCGGCGGTGCGCACCTCGAGGGGGAAGGAGATGCGCCAGCCGCGCTTCTGGATGAGGGCCCGCACCTCGCGCAGCACCTCGGGCACCTGCTCCAGCGGCACGGCGTATTCCATCTCGTGGAAGCGCACCGACCGGTGGGTGATGAACACCCGGTGGGAGAGGTCGGTGAAGTCCCGGTGTCCCGTGAGCCGGTCCGCGAGCCGGTTCACCCGGGGAACCAGGGGCGGCACGATCACGCCGGCCGCGCAGGTGGCGCGGTACACGCCGTTGGCGATCAGTTCGTCGTCGATCCAGCGGCGTACCCGGCCGAGCGGCGCCCGGCCCGCGGACAGCGGCCGCCGGGTGTTGGTCTTGGTGAGCACCGTCTCGGTGTGCGGAAACCAGTAGAACTCGAAATGGTCGGCCGCGCCGCTGCGGTCGGCGAAGGCATCGACCACGGCCTCGAAGGGTTCGGGGGTTTCGACGGCGTGCAGCAGGTAGGCCGGCACGCACTGCACGGTGAGGTCGACGAGGATGCCGAGGGCGCCGAGGCCCAGCCGCACCGCCGGGAGCAGCTCGGGGTTCTCGGTCTCGCTGACGTGCAGCAGTGAGCCGTCGCCGACGACGAGGGTCACCGCCACGATCTGGGCGGCCAGGCCGCGGAACCGGGCACCGGTGCCGTGCGTGCCGGTGGAGGTGGCCCCGGCGAGGGTCTGCCGGTCGACGTCGCCCATGTTCTCCAGGGCGAGTCCGTACGGTTTCAGCAGGGCGGGCAGCTCGTGCAGGTGGGTGCCGGCGGCCAGCGTCACCCGGCCGGCGGCCTCGTCGACGTGCAGCACGCCGGAGAAGGCCAGGTCGAGCTGCACCCCGGGGGCCACGGCGATGCCCGAGAAGCTGTGCCCGGCGCCCACGGCCTTGATCCGGGTGCCGGACCGGGCGGCGGCGAGCACGGCGCGTTGCACGGCGCCGGTGCTGGTGGGCCGCTCCACCCGGGCCGGAACCACGGCCTGGCTGCGCGACCAGTTGCGCCAGGTGGCGCCGGTGGCGGTCACAGGAAGGCCTTGCCTTCGCCGCGGTAGGTGGGCAACATGTCGATCACCATACCGTCGTCGACGAGCGCGAACTCGTTGACGTGCTCGCTGAGTTCGCCGGATTTGGTGTGCCGTAGCCAGACCCGGTCGCCCACCCGCAGCCGGCCGGCGGCCGAGCCGGTGACGGGCGACTGCACCTCCCCGGCCATCTCGCGCGGAACCAGGCTGAGTCCCTCCGGCCAGACCAGGCGGGGCGTGCGGTCCGCACCGGGTGGGCCCGACGCGATCCAGCCGCCGCCGAGCAGGGTGGCGGATGCCGCGGTGGGCTTCCGCACGACGGAGAGCGCGAACGCGGCCGCCGGCGCCGGGCGGAAGCCGGAGTAGTTGTCGAACAGGTGGCCGCCGAAGAACCCGCTGCCGGCGGCGATGTCGGTCACCGACCTGTCGGCGTGGGTGCTCTCGAGCGACCCGGTGCCGCCGCCATTGACGAACTCGAGGTCGGCCACCTGGCGCACGGCCGCGACGGCCGCGGCCCGGCGGGCGGTGATGTCCACGATCGACCGGTTGCGCACCCAGCCGTTCAGGCGGCCCTGCACGGGGTGGCCCTCCGGCCGGTCGCCGAGCCCGGCGATCTGCGCCTCGTAGGCCATCAGGCCCACCAGGTCGAAGCCGGGCCGGGACACGATCGCGACCGCCAGCGCCCTGGCGTCCTCCGGGGTGTGCACGGGCGACCGCCACACGCCCAGGTGGCCGAGCACCGGTGCGTTCCAGGAGGCATCCAGCTCGAGGCAGACGCGGATGCGCTCGCGCTGCGCCGGCGGCAGCACGGAATCGATCACGTCGAGGTGGTCGATCGAATCGACCATCAGGGTCACCCGTCCGGCCAGGTCGGCCGACCGGCCGAGCCGCCGGATGGCGGTGAGGTCGACGCTCGGGTAGCCGACCACGATGTCGTCGAGGGTCTCCGCCAGCCACAGGGCCTCGGCGAGCGTGTAGGCGAGGACGCCGCGGTAGCCCGGCAGCGCGAGCACCGCCTCGAGCACGCCGCGCACCCGCAACGACTTGCTGGCCACCCGGATCGGCGAGCCGGCTGCGCGGTCCAGCATGTCGTGGGTGTTGTAGCGGAGCGCCCCGAGGTGCAGGGCCCCGACGGGGGCGTCCAGGTCACGGGTGGCCTCGGTGAGGTCCGGCCAATAGCTCGCCGGGGTGAGCCACGGCGCGGCGGCCGGGGCGTTCGGGTCGAGGGACAGGTCCAGGCTCATCGGCGTACCGCTTTCGTTCTGGTCAGTGCTGTCATACGGGTCATACGGGTCATACAGGTCATTGCGGGGACACTCCCGCCGGTCGGCCCAACGCGGCGAGGGTGTCGGCGGCCAGGTCGATCAACGCGCTCGTGGCGCGTTCGTCGCGGTCGACCAGCCAGGCGATCGTGAGGCCGTCGGTGAGCGACACGAGCAGGCGGGCGAGGTCGGGAAGCGGATGCGCCCAGAGCGTTCCGCTGCGCGCCGCGGCCGAGTCCAGTGCCTCGGCGGCCAGGGCGTGGTAGCGCTCGTATTGCAGGCGGGCCAGGGGCTGCATCGACGGGGAGCGCAGTGCCCACTGGGTGAGCTCCAGCATCGCCTTCTCCCGCAGCGGGGCGGCCGCCAGGTGGTCGACGTAGCGCTGCAGGCCCTCGCGCAGGATCTGGCGGAGGGGCGCGGGCCCGGCCTGCCCTGTCGGGTCTATCGGGTGGGTCTGGTCCGCCGGATCCGGCAGGACGGCGGCGCCCTCCTGGGCGACGACCCGGCGGATGAGTTCGGCCATCAACTCGTCGCGACTCGCGAAGGCGTAGTGGAAACTCGCCAGCGACATACCGGCCTCCGCCACGATGGCGCGGGTGGTGGCCTGGGCCACGCCGCGCTCGGCGACCACCCGCAGGGCGGCATCCACCAGGATGCTGCGCCTTTCGACGGCGGGAATCCGCGTCATCGTCATCTGACCACCTCACTGGAGCTGTCGGGAACATCGTCGTCCACGGGCGGACTGCACTGGGGCAGCTGACCCAGTCGACAGTATGGCGTACCGACCGCCCGCAGGGACAGAGCGGCGCGGAGAACCGGCGCGCGTAACAAGTGGGCTGCGATCGCCCCGCGTGGGCGCGCCACATTGACAATCGCGGCGCGGCCCCCTGAAATGGTCTGAGGGGGTCCATGATCACGTCACGCCGTTCCAGCGCGCACGGGTCGCTCGATCGATCCCGGCGGCGTGTCCGGTGCGCCCCGATGCTCGTCGTCGCGGTCTTCCTGGCCGCCCTCGTCGCTGTGCCCCTCGCCGGTGCGGTCTCCCCCGCCGCGGCACTGACCCGGGCCGAGGTCGTCGAACCCACCGAAACGACCGAACCGACCCCGCAGGACAGCACGACCCCCACGCCGTCCCTGGCTCCGCTGGAATCCAGCACCCCGTCTCCCAGTCCGGCGCCCGCCGCACCGACGATCGACACCCCCGCGCCGGGCAGCTTCGTGGGCGGCAGCGTCAGCGTCGGCGGCAGCCGCGACCCGGGCCAGAAGATCCAACTGCTCTCGCCCGCCGGCGGCGACCCGCTGTGCATCATCGAGGCGGACGGTAGCTCCACCTGGCAGTGCCCCGGCGTCCGGCTGCCGAGCGGACCCGATGTGACGTTGCGGGCCGTCGTCGAGGGCGACTCCGGTCTCGCCGCGACCATCTCGGTGCGGGTGCTGCAGCCACCGACCGTCACGGGTGGGCCCACCGGAACGTCCTCCTCGAACGGCCTGGTGCGCGGTACCGGCTACCCCGGCGCCACCGTCACCGCCGTCCTCGGCAGCGGCCAGCGCTGCTCCTTCACCGTCGACGGATCCGGCGCCTGGGCCTGCCTGATGCAGGGCCTGATCAGCGGCACCGAGCAGGTCACGGCGTCGCAGCAGACCGGCTTCAGCGCCCCAGACTCCTCCCCGGCCAGCGACCCGGTCACGCTGCAATTCGACGTCGACGCCCCGGCGCCGCCCACCGTCGCGGGCCCGGCGGCCGGCTCCACGGTGCCGCCCGGTGCCACCTACTTCGGCCAGGGCGAGAACGGCGCGACCGTCACGGTCTTCGCCGGCGCCTACTCCCTCTGCAGCGCCGCCGTCTCCGGCGGCACCTGGTCGTGCACCGAGTTCGAATCCGGTATCGCCGACGGCTCCTACGACCTGCGCGCCGTGCAGCAGGATGCCGCGGGCAATGTCAGCGCCGGAAGCGCCCCGATCCGGGTCAGCTACGGCACGGCCCCGGCCACACCCACTCCCCCGGCCGAGCCCGTGCCGGCCCCGACCACGGCGCCGCAGCCGACGACGGCCCCCACCCCGGCGCCCACGGCCACACCGGTACCGACGCCGGCACCCGCGGTGCCGCCCGGCACCCCCTCGGCCACGCCGGCCCCCGGCGCACCGGACGACCAGGCCGGAGACCTTCCGCCCACCCTGACCGTGCCCGGCGGCTGGAACGACCCCACCCAGTTCAGCACCGCCGTCATCCCGCCCTGGACCGTCGCCAGTTTCCCCTGGCTGCAAGCCGGCTTGCTCACCCTGGGCGCACTGCTGCTGCTGGTCGTGCCGGCGCGTCTATTGGCCGGCACCGTGTCGCGGGCGAGGAACGGACGCCCGCTCTTCCAGACCCACCGGTTCGCCGGGCGCAACCGGGCCAGGGAGGAATTCGAGGTGGCCCCGACCGTGCGGGTCAACCGCTGGGTCGGTGTGGGAGCGGCCATCACGGCCGCGGCGGTGTTCGTCCTGCTTTCGGGCCCGGTGGCCGCGACCCCGTCGTACCTGCGGCTGCTGCTCGCCGTGGCCCTGGCGCTCGCCGTGGTGAACGCCGCGGCAGCGCTGGTGCCGCAGTGGTGGGGAGCGCGTGCCCTGCACGTCGATGTGGCCCTGACCATCCTGCCGCGCTATCTCGCCGTGATCGCCGTCACCGCCCTCGCGTCCCGGCTGCTCGACCTGCACCCCGCCCTGCTGTTCGGTCTTCTGGGCAGCGTGGTCGTGCGCTCAGGACCGGTGTTGGCCCAGCGCGGCCAGCTCGCCGCGATGCGCGCCGGTACCCTGCTGGTGCTCGGCCTGGTGGCCCTGCTCGTGGTGGGCGTGCTGCCGGAACCCAGCGGTTTCATCGGCGCCCTCGCGGCCGAGTTCGCCAACACCGTGGTGCTCGTGTCGATCGGCTCGGCCGTGCTGGTGCTCATCCCGCTGGGCAGCACGAGCGGGCGCAGCATCCTGGCCTGGTCGCCGCCGATCTGGGCGGCCCTGACGGTGCCGGCCTGGCTGGCCCTGTTCACGTTGCTCTCACCGGGACTGTCGCTGTGGCAGGGACAGGGCCCCACCGTGCTGGTGTGGGCGGCGTTGGTCTTCGCGGTGCTGAGCGTGACCGCGTGGGCCTGGCAGCGGTTCGTGCTGCCGGCGCTGCGCCAATAAGAACTGCGCCAGTTCTGCTGAGAGTGCCCCCGCTGGGATTCGAACCCAGACTGTGACGATTTTAAGTCGCCTGCCTCTGCCGGTTGGGCTACGGGGGCACGCCCGGACGAGCCGGGCATCACGAGTGGATGCCGCGCTGGCGCGGCATCCACTGGTGCTTTACGGGGCGGCGACGGTCTCCGTGCCGGACTCGGCTGCGGCGACCTCGACGGGCTTCTTGACGGGAGCCTTGCGCGGCGCGCGCGGAGCCTTCACGGCTGCTGCCGGAGCGGCCGCGGGGGCTGCCGCCGGCGGCTTCGGGCGGGAGGCGAACTCTTCGAACACGGCGCGCGGGGTCTGCACGGCCTCGAGCGACACGATGTCGCGGCCGAGGAACACGTTCAGGACCCAGCCGGCGACAACGCGGATCTTGCGCTCCCAGCTCGGCATGGCCAGGCCGTGGTACCCGCGGTGGGCTACCCAGGCCGGGAACCCGGTGATGGCGAACTTGCCGGACTGGAATGCTCCGACGCCCACACCCAGGCCCGCGACGGCGCCGAGGTTCTTGTGGTTGTACTCGGCCGGGCCCTCGCCGCGGAGGACCGCGACGATGTTCTTGGCCATGAGCTTGCCCTGACGCACGGCGTGCTGGGCGTTCGGCACGCAGAACCCGCCGACGCCGCCACCGCTGAGGTCGGGAACGGCGGTGATGTCACCGGCGCCCCAGGCGCCTTCGATGATCTCGTCCTCGGTGCCGACGCGCAGGTCGGGGCGCACCCGGAGGCGGCCGCGTTCTTCGATCGGGAGGTCGGTGTTGCGCACGACGCCCGGGTTGGCCATCACGCCGGCAGTCCAGACGATGAGGTCGGACTCGAAGGACTCGCCGGTGGAGAGCTCGATCTTGCCGTCGACGGCGGAGGTGAGCTGGGTGTTCAGGTGCACCTCTGCGCCACGCTCGGCCAGGTTCTTGATCACCCAGAGGGCGGTCTTCTCCGACACCTCGGGCATGATGCGTCCCATGGCCTCGATGAGGTGGAAGTGGGTGTCCTCGAACGCGATCTGCGGGTACTTGGTCAGCAGCGAGCTGGCGAAGGAACGGAGCTCTGCGAAGACCTCGATACCGGCGAAGCCGCCGCCGATGACCACGAAGGTCAGCAGGCGGTCGCGCTCGGGGCCGGCGGGCAGCTGGGCTGCCTTGTCGAAGTTGGTGAGCACCTTGTCACGGATGGCGACGGCCTCTTCGACCGTCTTCAGGCCGATGGCCTGGTCGGCGACGCCCGGGATCGGGAAGGTGCGGGAGACGGCACCGGCGGTGACCACGACGATGTCGTAGTCGAACACCCACGGCTCGCCAACGGGCGGCGTGATGGTGGCCTTCTTCTCCGCGTGGTTCACATTGGTGACCTTGGCGGTGAGGACGTTGGTCTTCTTGAGGTGACGACGGTGCGCGACGACGGAGTGGCGCGGGTCGATCGATCCGGCGGCCACCTCCGGGAGGAACGGCTGGTACGTCATGTACGGCAGCGGATCGACCATGGTGACCTCGGCCTCGCCGGGTCGCAGCCACTTCTCGAGCTTCCAGGCGGTATAGAACCCCGCGTAGCCGCCACCGACGATGAGAATTTTGGGCACGATTAGAAGGCCTCCTACAGGATTGGATACGCGAAATTTTAGAGCTTGGAACGAATTCGCTTGAAATGCCGCGTGGCCCCAATGCCGAACAGCGTTACTAGGATACCAAACCCCACCAGCACGGCGAGCGGCACGCTCACGTAGGTGAGGGTGAGCGGGCTCGGCAACCACGCGGCGGCCACATTCCGCTCCGGCAACGCCGGGTCGGCCTGCGGGGGGACGGGCACGGCCGTGCTCGGCTCGGTGGGTGTGATGGGCGCGCTGTCGGCGCGGCGGTGCAGCGTGATCCACTGCGTGAGCAGCTCAGAGGGGGTGGCGGAGGTGGACTTGGGCACGGAGGCGGAGACCGCGGCGGCGGCGTCGATGAGGCCGTTGCCGTAGATGGGGCTCGGCACGGTGTGGCCGTTGGCGTTCGCGGTCGCGATGACCCGGTTGATCACCTGCGCGGCATCCAGTTTCGGATACGCCGAGCGCACCAGGGCGACGAGCCCCGACACGATCGGCGCGGCGGCACTCGTGCCGTCCCACAGCATGTAGCCGCCGCCCGGCGCGACGCCGACTAGCTTCTCACTGGGAGCGGCGACGGCGATGGTGATGCCCTGGGAAGAGGCGTCGAAGCTGGCGTCCTTGGACTGGTCGACGCCGGCGACGGTGAGAACGCCCGGGATGGTGGCCGGGGCGCCCACCTCGGTGGTGCCGCTGCCCCGGTTGCCGGCGGCCGCCACGACCACGACGTCGTTGTCGAACGCGTAGAGGAACGCGTCATCCCAGCTGGTCGGCCAGTCCAGGGTGTTGCGGGTGAGCGACATGTTGATCACGTCGGCGCCGTTGTCCACGGCCCACCGGATGCCCTCGGCGATCTGGTCGTCGTTGCTGAGCGTGGCGTCGCTGGTGCCGAACGCCACGGACACGCTGAGGATGGAGGCCTCGGGTGCCACCCCGATGAGGCCGCCGCCGGTGGCCGTGCCGCGGCCGGCCATCAGCGACGCCACGAGGGTGCCGTGGTTGCTGTCGTCGCCGACCGGCGTCTGGCCGTTGGACGAGCCGATGCCGGACACATCCGTGCCGCCGACGACGGCTCCGTTGAGTTCGGCGACGCTCCCGTCCACCCCGGTGTCGACGACGGCGACGGTCACGCCGGCGCCCTTGCTGGTGTTCCAGGCCTGGCTGAAGCCGTAGTCGTTCAACCAGTATTCGAGGTCGCGCACCTGGTCGGCCCTGGCCGCCGGTGCGGCGCCGACGACGCCGACGAAGACCACCGACGCCGCGAGGACGACCGCCAGGCCACGCGTCAGTCGGCGGGTGCTCACGCGTCGGCCGGGGGAACCGCCGGCGGGGCGTAGTCGAGGCATTCGCACACCTCGGGCGACCACGCCGCACGGAGCAGGGCGAGGTCGCCGATGGGGTTGACGCCGGGGCCGGCGGCCAGCGCGTGGGCGCCGAGGGCGTGCAGGCACTTGACGCGTTCGGGCATGCCCCCGGAAGAGATCCCGGCGATCTCGGGCACGGAGCCGATCATCTCTCGGTCGGCGAGGAAGCTCTCGTGCGCGGACCGGTAGTGCTCGCGCAGCTCGTCGTCGTCGGCGAGCATCTGGTTGTACTCGTTCATCACCTGGGTGGCCTCGAGGAAGGACAGCGCCGCCGTCGCGGCGGGGTGCGACAGGTAGTAGAGGGTGGGGAACGGGGTGCCGTCCGCGAGGCGCGGGGCCGTCGCCACGACGGTGGGGGCACCACAGACGCAGCGCGCGGCGATGCCGATCACGTTGCGTGCAGGGCGGCCGAGCTGCGCGGAGACCGTGCTGATGTCCGCCTCGGTGGCGGGATCGAAGGGCGGTCTGGTCATTGTGCTGCCTCCTGAGGGGCGAGTCCGGCGGTCATCACCGAGCGGAAGACGGAGTCGACCCAGTCGACGTCGGTGTCCTGGATGGCGGTGCTGACGGGGGCGGTGTCGGCGGCCCCGGCCACGCTCTGCCCGGTGTCGTTGATCACCAGGAAGCTGATGTCGCCTGGCATTACGTAGGAGAGCCGGGCCCTGGCCTGGGTGGTGACATAGGTGCGGTCGTTCCAGCGTTCGCGCTCGTCCTTGAGCTTGTCCACGGCGGCCTGCTGGTCGGCGACGCTGGCGCTGAGGGCGTCGATCTGTTGGCGCTGTTCGGCGTAGGTGCGCACGTTGGGGGCCAGCGCCACCACGGCGAGCACCAGGATGCCCATCATCACGAAGGAGAAGCCCGACAATCGGAGGCCGCGCAGCCAGCTGCCCACCGCGGTCTCGTCGGTGGCGAGCTGCATCGGGCGCTTTTCGGTGCGGGACTTCTCGGTGCGGGACTTCTCGGTGCGGGACTTCTCGGTGCGGGACTTCTCAGCGCGCGGCTTTTCGGTGCGCGGCTTTTCAGTGCGGGGCTTCTCCGCGCTCGGCGCAGGCCGGCGCGGGCCGGGGAGGCGGGGCGGGGTCATGCCCGAACCGTTCGTGGTCACGACGACTCCCTCCGATTGCGGCGCGCAGACCGGGGCGCAGAACATGCCCCTCTTCTAGAGTGCCAGATGTTTGGCGCCGCATCGGTCGACACGGGCCGGGCGCACCGATCCTGAGGAAACCCGCAGGCTCGCTCGCACGCAACCGAAAAGGACCCCGGCCGGTGGCCGGGGTCCTTCAGGTCAAGCGTGTCGCTGGAGGGGTATCAGCCCTTGAAGCGGGGGAACGCGGAGCGACCGGCGTAGACCGCGGCCTCGCCGAGCTCTTCTTCGATGCGCAGGAGCTGGTTGTACTTGGCAACGCGCTCGCTGCGGGCCGGGGCACCGGTCTTGATCTGGCCGGCATCCGTGGCGACGGCGAGGTCGGCGATGAAGGTGTCTTCGGTCTCACCGGAGCGGTGCGAGATGACGGTCGTGTAGCCGGCGCGCTGGGCGAGGGCGACGGCGTCCATCGTCTCCGTCAGGGTGCCGATCTGGTTGACCTTGATGAGGATCGAGTTGGCGGCGCCGAGCTCGAGGCCCTTGGCCAGGCGGATCGGGTTGGTGACGAACAGGTCGTCTCCGACGATCTGTACCTTGTCGCCGAGCTGAGCGGTGAGGTGGACGTAGCCTTCCCAGTCCTCCTCCTCGAGCGGGTCTTCGATGGAGACGAGCGGGTACGCCTCGAGGAGCTCGGCGTAGTACGCGACGATCTCGGTGGAAGAAAGTTCCTTGCCCTCGAAGTGGTAGACGCCGTCCTTGAAGAACTCGGTGGCTGCACAGTCGAGCGCCAGGCCGATGTCGGTGCCGGGCGTGTAGCCGGCCAGCGTGATGGCTTCGACGATGAGGTCGAGCGCGGCACGGTTGCTGGGCAGGTTGGGGGCGAAGCCACCCTCGTCGCCGAGGCCGGTGGCCAGGCCCTTGCTCTTCAGCAGGCCCTTGAGGGCGTGGTAGACCTCAACGCCCCAGCGCAGGCCCTCGCTGAAGGTAGGGGCGCCGAGCGGGACAACCATGAATTCCTGGATGTCGACGTCGTTGTCAGCGTGCGAGCCACCGTTGATGATGTTCATCATCGGCACCGGCAGGGTGTGTGCGTTCGGGCCGCCGAGGTAGCGGAAGAGGGGCAGGTCGGCCGAGCTGGCGGCGGCCTTGGCGACGGCCAGGCTCACGCCGAGGATGGCGTTCGCGCCCACGCGCTCCTTGTTGACGGTGCCATCGGTCTCGTTGAGGACCATGTCGATGATGCGCTGGTCGGCGGCGTCGAGGTCCTCGACGGCCGGGCCGAGCTCGTCGGTGACGGAGCCGACGGCCTTGAGCACGCCCTTGCCGAGGTAACGCTTCTTGTCACCGTCGTGCAGCTCGTAAGCCTCGAAGGCGCCGGTCGAGGCGCCGGACGGAACGGCGGCACGGCTGAGCGTGCCATCCTCGAGCAGAACCTCGACCTCGACGGTCGGGTTACCCCGGGAGTCGAGGATTTCGCGTGCAACAACTGCGTCAATAAGAGCCACAACTATCTCCTGTGTCTGTCTGTCTATCTATTTTTGGATGTAAGTCCGAGTGGATTTCGAGGAAGACGCCGCTGTGTTCCAGTCCGAGGACAGTCTAGTGATCGGGGCGCGGGCGCGAGGAGGACTGAAGTCCCGTCGCCCGAGCGTTCACGGACCGTTCAGTCGCCCAGCGGTTTGAAGACCAGCTCGTCGGCGGTCACGGTCTCGTCGGCCACGACGGCGAACCGGCCATAGCCGGCGGCGCCCGCGCGCTCGAGCAGGGCCTTGAGGTTCTTGGTGCGCTTCTCCAGCCGCACCCGCAGCCCCCCGGCGACGAGCGCCGTCTTCAGGCGCACCAGGGCGGCCGGGTCTGCGTCCTTCTCGTGCACGAGGACCACGGCGTTCTCGGCCGTTCCGTCGTCGCCGGCCAGGAGGTCGACGATGCGTTCGAACCCGATCGAGAAGCCGCAGGCGGGCACGTCGGAGCCGAGGAACCGGCCGATCATGCCGTCGTAGCGGCCGCCGCCGCCCAGCGAATAGCCCAGGTCGGGGTGGGCGATCTCGAAGATCGTGCCGGTGTAGTAGCCCATACCGCGCACCAGGGTGGGGTCGAAGACCAGGGTCACTCCGGGCAGCGCGGCGCGCAGCGCGGTGAGGTCGGCGTACGCTGCCTGGTCGAGCCAAGCCGGCGCATCCGCCTGGTCGGGCCAGCCGGCGTCGGCGAAGCCGGCGAGCGTGTCGGCGAGGCCCGTCGTGTTCACGCCGAGGCCGGCCAGCTCGGTCACGACGCCGTCGACGCCGATCTTGTCGAGCTTGTCGAGTGTGATGAGGGCGCGTTCGGTGAGGGCCGTATCGACCCCCCAGGTGGCGAGCATGGTGCTCAGGATGCGCCGGTCGTTGATGCGGATCGAGCAGCCGGTCAGCCCCAGGTTGTCGAGCGCCGCGACGGTGGCGGTGATCAGCTCGATCTCGGCCAGCGGGCCGGCCTCGCCGATGATGTCGATGTCGCACTGCATGAACTGGCGGTAGCGCCCCTTCTGCGGGCGCTCGGCCCGCCAGACCGGGGCGATCTGGATGGAGCGGAACACGGTGGGCAGGTCGGCGCGGTGGCTGGCGTAGAACCGGGCCAGCGGCACGGTGAGGTCGAAGCGCAGGCCCAGGTCGGCCAGGGAGAGCAGGTCGTCGGCCTCGGCCGCGGCCGTGAGGTCGGCCGGCGCGAGGCCGCGCTTGAGCACCGCGAAGCCGAGCTTCTCGTTGTCGCCGCCGAGCCCGGAGTGCAGCCTGGCAGTGTCCTCCATGACCGGCGTTTCGATCTCGTCGAACCCGTGTGCGGCGAAACTGGAGCGGATGATGCCCAGCGCCCTCTCGCGGGTGGCCTTGTCGGCCGGGAGGAAATCGCGCATGCCGCGAGGAGGGGTCACTGCTGTTGCCATGCCCCCAATTCTGTCAGGTCCCCCGGCCGGCCCCGTTCCGTCAGCGGTTAGAGGGCTCCGCCGGCGGCTCCGGGAGCGTCGGTGTCGCCGCCGGCGTCGCCGACCTGCTCGCGGGCGATGAAGTTCTCGATGTCGAAGAGGTTGTCCTTGGCGCGCCGGGCGATGGTCAGCAGCGTGGACATGGACGCGACCTCCTCGACCTGCTCCTTGAGGAACCAGAGCATGGCCTGCTCGCCGAGGGCGTCGCCGTCGGCGCGGGCGGCCCGGAAGAGTGCCTCGATCTGACCGGTGACCTGCTGTTCCTGGGCGAGCGCGAGAGCGATCGGCTCGACGATGTTCGCGAACCCGTTGATCACGGCGGGGATACCGGGGATCACGACCTCGAGGCCGCGGTCGAGCCGGTACTGCACGAGCATCATGGCGTGGTTGCGCTCCTCCACCGACTGGCGGTAGAAGTGGGCGGCCAGCTGCGGCAGGTCCTGGCTGTCGAACCAGGTGGCGATGGCGATGTACTGCTGGGACGCGGCGAACTCGTTGCCGATTTGCTGGGTCAGGAGCGCGTTGAAGGAGGTTTCGGTCATGAGCCGACGTTAGCGCTCCGCCGCCCAGTGGGCCACCGTGGAGGGCCTGCCCCTAGACTCGGTGTCATTCCGCCGGAGGGGGCAACGATGGACGAACCGATCACCGACCACGCAGAACACGGGGGCATCACCGTCAGCGGTGTGCGCCGCACCTTCGGCAGTGTGCACGCCGTGGCGGACGCGAGCCTGAGCGTGCCGCCCGGGTCGGTCACCGCGCTCATCGGGCCCAACGGCTCCGGCAAGACCACCCTGATGCTCATGCTCGCGACCCTGCTCGCTCCGGACGCCGGCCAGATCCGCATCGCGGGCCACGACCCGGTCACCGACCCGGCCGCCGTGCGCGCTCGAATGGGCTGGATGCCGGACGCCCTCGGCTCCTGGCCCACCCTGAGCCCCCGGGCCGCCCTGACCGTCACCGGACAGATGTACCGGATGAGCCCGGCCGCCGCCGCGGCCCGGGCCGAGGAACTCCTGCTGCTCGCCGACCTCGGCGAACTGGCCGACCGGCCCTCCCGGGTGCTCTCCCGCGGCCAGAAACAACGGCTCAGCCTGGCCAGGGCCCTCGTACACTCCCCGCGGGTGCTGTTGCTCGACGAACCGGCCTCCGGTCTGGACCCGGCCGCGCGTCGTGACCTGAGGGACCTGATCCGCCGTCTGGCCGGGGACGGTGTCGCCGTGCTCATCTCCAGCCACGTCCTGGCCGAGCTCGACGAGATGGCCGATGCTGCCGTGTACCTCGCTGCCGGCCGCACCGCCAGCGCCGCGGCAGTCGCCACCTCCGCCGCCAGGCACCGCTCCTGGCGCATCCGGGCACTCGACCCCGACGTCTTGGCGCGCGCGCTCGCGGTATCCGCCGAGCCGGCCGCAGCCGTCACCGTCGACAACCTCGGCACACTCGTGCAGGTGGCGACCCCCGAGGACGCCGCAGCGCTGCTGGCGCGCCTGGTGGGCGCCGGCGTCGCCGTCACCGAGTTCGGCCCTGCCGTCGGCACCCTCGAGCACACCTTCCTCGAACTGAACCGGCCGGAGGTCACCCGATGAGCGCCGAGTACCTCTCCGGGGTCTGGCTGATCGTCACCCTCGAGCTGCGCCAGCGTGTGCGCGGGGTGGCCTGGTACGTGCTCCTGGGCGTGTTCGTGGTACTGGTGGGCCTGGTGACCCTGCTGGTCTGGCTGGCGGCCGGCACCTGGCAGGCCGGCGGCAGCCTGGTCTTCTCCGCCGTGGTGTTCTTCGTCCTCCTGCTGGCCACGCTGGTCTCCCCCGCCCTCAGCGGCAATGCCATCAACGGCGACCGGGAGGCCGGCACACTGGCGACCACCCAGGTCACCCTGATCGGTACGGGTCAGCTGATCCTCGGCAAGTTCCTCGCGGCGTGGATCACGGCGCTGGCCTTCCTGGCCGCCGCGGTGCCGTTCCTTGCTGCTGCGGTTCTGCTCGGCGAGGTGGCGGTGAGTACCATCGTGGTCTCGATGCTGGTCCTCGCCGTCGAACTCGGCGTCATCGCCGCGATCGGTGTGGGGCTCTCCGGCATCCTCACCCGGCCGTTGTTCTCGATCGTGGTGACCTACCTCATGGTCGCGGTGCTCAGCCTGGGCACGCTGATCTCCTTCGCCCTGCTCGGCACCGCGACCCAGTCCACCCTGACGTCGGTGGATCGCACGGTGCTGTCGTCGACCTATGACGACGAGACCGGGACGGACACCGACATCGTCTGCTCGCCGCCGACCACCAACACCTACCAGGTCCCCCGGTTCGACTACTACTGGTGGATCCTGGCGGCGAACCCCTACGTGGTCGTGGCGGATGCTGCCCCGGGCGAGTTCGGTGCCGGCGGCGAACCCGTCGACCTGTTCGGCAGCATCGCTGTCGGCGTGCGTAGTGCCCAGGCCGCGCCGGACCTGTCCACGGAGAACAATTACTGCACTACCGGCGGCTACGTGGACCAGGAGTATGTCACTGCGCAGGAGACCTACGACGGCGCTCTGCCGTCCTGGTTCGTCGGGCTCGGCATCCACCTGCTGCTCGGCGCCGGCGCCCTGCTGTGGGCCTGGCGGCGCACGAACACGCCCGCCCGCCGGTTGCCGACGGGCAGCCGGATCGCCTAGCGGCTGCTCGCCTAGCTGCTGCTGGGCAGGCCGATGATCCCGGCGTCCTCAGGGTCACCCTCCTGCTCGGCGGCGCGGATCTCGTCCTGCAGGTCGCGGAGCGCCGTGCGGAGCGCCCGCTCGGAGTCGAGTCCCTGCGCCTTGGCCGCCGACACGATGGCGAGCAGGATCGGGCCGAGCTCGGCCTCACTGTCGATGGGCAGCAGGCCGGGCGCATCCGTTTCGAGCAGCCC
Organism: Cryobacterium arcticum; assembly: GCF_001679725.1. NCBI lineage: Bacteria > Bacillati > Actinomycetota > Actinomycetes > Micrococcales > Microbacteriaceae > Cryobacterium > Cryobacterium arcticum. The sequence goes on from NZ_CP016282.1 coordinate 2,660,959, forward strand.
GATCTTCTGGGCCCGGCCGAGCACCTTGTCGGCCAGGGCGAGCGCGGGCATGCCCTGCGGGATGCCGTCGAGCACGCTGGTGCGGTGCGGCTTCTCGGCCGCCTTCACGTCGTCCCAGCCGGCGACGACCGCCTCGAGGCTCTGTTCGGCGCCGTCGCCGAAGACGTGCGGATGCCGGCCGACCATCTTGCGGGTCATCCGCGCGGCGACATCCTGGATGTCGAACTCCTCACCGGGTGTCTCGGCGGCGATCGACGCGTGGAAGACGACCTGGTAGAGCACGTCGCCGAGCTCCTCGAGCAGGTCCTCGCGGTCGCCGCTCTCGATGGCCTCGATCAGCTCGTGGGTCTCCTCGGTGAGGTACTGCACGAGCGACTCGTGGGTCTGCTCGGCATCCCACGGGCAGCCGCCGGGCGCGCGCAGCCGGGCGACGGTGGCCACGAGTTCGTCGAGGCCGGACTGGCCGGGGGTCGGGCTACCGGTTGGGCGGGGCTGGCTGGATTCGGTCACACTCCATCGTAGGCGGCCCGGCTAAACTGAACGCAGGTGTGCCGGGAAGTCTGGTCGGCGGGCGAAGCGTTTCGCTCCGACTCACGACCGACCCGTTTTTCTGCGGGTGAACAGGACTCCCCATGACCTTCATCCGTTCCGAGCGCTACGCCGCCGGGTTCCTCCTGATCGCCGGGATCCTCGGCCTGCTGATGGCCAACCTGTCGTTCGGCCCGGCGCTGATCGACGCCCTCAACGAGCACCTGCACACCGGCCTGTTCGGGCTGGACCTGTCCACCAAGCACTGGATCAGCGACGGGCTGCTGGCGGTGTTCTTCTTCCTCATCGCCATCGAGCTCAAGCGCGAGCTCGTGATCGGCGACCTCAACAGCGTGGGCAAGGCGGCGCTGCCGGCCCTCGCGGCATTCGGCGGGGTGCTCGTGCCCGCCGGCATCTACCTGTTGCTCACCCAGGGCTCCGGGCTCGCGGCAGGCTGGCCGGTGCCCACGGCGACCGACATCGCATTCGCGCTGGGTGTGCTCGCGGTCTTCGGCCGCGGCATCCCCACCCGGGTGCGCGTGTTCCTGCTCGCCCTGGCGGTGCTCGACGACCTGGTCGCCATCCTGATCATCGCGTTCTTCTTCACCCAGGACCCGCAGCTGCAATACATCGGCTTCGCCGCCATCACCGCAACCCTCTTCGGCGTCACCAGCCGGATGCTCAAGCCCCGTTCAGCCTGGGTGCTGGGCCGGAAGCCCGTCTGGCCGATCGTGACCGCCCTGACTGTGCTGGGCCTGGCGACCTGGTACTTCACCTACCTCTCCGGCGTGCACGCCACCATCGCCGGCGTGATCCTCGGCCTCGTGATGGCGCGGGTGCCAGGGGGGCGCGCGCATCACGTGCTCGAGCCCTACTCGAACGCGGTGATCCTGCCGTTGTTCGCCTTCTCCGCCGCTCTCGTGGCGATCCCCCAGGTGAGCCTGGCCGAGCTCAGCCCGGCGTTCTGGGGCATCCTGGTGGCCCTGCCGGTGGGCAAGCTGCTGGGCATCACCCTGGCGGGCACGCTGGGCAGCATGATCTCCCGACGCCCGAACGGCTCCAGGTCCGGGCTCAAGTTCGCCGACATCGTCATGGTCGCGTGCCTGGGCGGCATCGGCTTCACGGTGTCGCTGTTGATGGGCGCGCTCGCCTTCGCCGGCAACACCGAGGTGGTCGACGAGGCCACCCTCGCCGTTCTGCTCGGGTCGGGCTTCGCGATCCTGGTCTCGGCGGTCGTGGTCAGTGTGCGGGCACGGCAGTATCGACGGGCCGCGGAAAAACTGCATCCAGCAGTGAGCCCGTCCACGCGATAAGCGCGGCGTCGGCCGGCGGCTCACCGTTCACGCGCGGCAACGGCACGATCATGGTGCCGGCCGCGGCCGAGTACTTCGAGCCCGGGTACATCCGTTGCAGGCGCACCTGCATCGAATCGGCCAGGTCGACCGGGGCCACCCGCAGGTTGGAGCCCATCGCGACGACCTCGCCGAGGCCGGCCTGCTGCGCGTGGCGGCGGAGCCGGGAGACGGCGATGAGGTTGGTGACGGCCTCGGGCGGTTCGCCGTAGCGGTCGGTGAGTTCCTCGAGCACGAGGCCGATCTGGTCGTCGGCGGCCGCGAGCCCGCTCGCGCCGGAGAGCTTCTGATAGGCCTCCAGCCGCAGCCGCTCGCTGTCGACGTACTCCTCGGGGATATGCGCGTCGACGGGCAGCTCGAGCCGCAGCTCCGTCTGACCCTCGGCGACGTCGCCGCGGAAGGTCGACACGGCCTCACCGATCATCCGCAGGTACAGGTCGAAGCCCACCCCCGCGATGTGGCCGGCCTGCTCGCCGCCGAGCAGGTTGCCCGCTCCGCGGATCTCCAGGTCTTTCAGGGCCACCTGCATGCCGGCGCCGAGCTCGTTGTTGGCCGCGATGGTTGCCAGACGGTCGTGCGCGATCTCGCTGAGCGGCTTGTTCTCGTCGTAGAGGAAGTAGGCGTAGGCCCGTTCCCTGGCCCGGCCGACCCGGCCGCGCAGCTGGTGCAGCTGGCTGAGTCCGTACTTGTCGGCGCGGTCGATGATGATGGTGTTCGCGTTGGCGATGTCCAGGCCGGTCTCGATGATGGTCGTGGAGACCAGGATGTCGAACTTGTTCTCCCAGAAGTCCACCACCACCTGTTCCAGCTGGGCCTCGGGCAGCTGCCCGTGCGCCACGGCGACCCTGGCCTCCGGCACCAGCTCGGCCAGCTGCGCGGCCACCCGGTTGATGCTGGAGACCCGGTTGTGCACGAAGAAGATCTGCCCTTCACGCAGCAGCTCGCGGCGGATGGCGGCGGCCACCTGGCGGTCGGAGTACGGGCCGACGAAGGTGAGGATCGGGTGCCGGTCCTCGGGCGGGGTGGCCAGGGTGGACATCTCCCGGATGCCCGTGACGGCCATTTCCAGGGTGCGCGGGATGGGCGTGGCGCTCATGGCGAGGATGTCGACGTTGGTCTTGAGCTTCTTCAGCGCGTCCTTGTGCTCCACGCCGAAGCGCTGTTCCTCGTCGATGATGACCAGGCCGAGGTCCTTGAAGATGGTGTTCTCGGACAAAAGCCGGTGCGTGCCGATGACCATGTCGACGGTACCGTCCAGCATGCCGGCCACGGTCTCGCGGGATTCCTTGTCAGTCTGGAACCGGCTGAGGGCGCGCAGGTGGATCGGGAAGCCGGCGAAGCGTTCCTGGAAGGTCTCCATGTGCTGGCGCACGAGCAGCGTGGTCGGCACGAGCATGGCCACCTGCTTGCCGTCCTGGATGGCCTTGAACGCGGCGCGCACGGCGACCTCGGTCTTGCCGAAGCCCACGTCGCCGGAGAGCAGCCGGTCCATCGGGATGGGCCGTTCCATGTCGGCCTTGACCTCCTCGATGGTGGTGAGCTGGTCGGGCGTCTCCGCGAACGGGAACGCCTCCTCGAGCTCGCGCTGCCAGGGGGTGTCCGGGCCGAACGCGTGACCCTTGCTGGCCATCCGCGCGGAGTAGAGCTTGACCAGTTCCACGGCGATGTCGCGCACCGCACGGCGGGCCTTGGTCTTGGCGGCCGACCAGTCGCTTCCGCCCATCTTCGACAGCGCGGGGGCCTCGCCGCCGACATAGCGGGAGACCAGGTCGAGCTGGTCGGTGGGAACGTAGAGCTTGTCGCCGCCGTGGCCGCGCTTGGACGGCGCGTATTCGAGCACGAGGTATTCGCGGGTGGTCTTGACCGGGTTGCGGCCGCCGCTGGAGACCTCGCGCTGGGTGAGTTCCAGGAACTTGCCGATGCCGTGGGTCTGGTGCACGACGTGGTCGCCGGTCTTGAGCTGCAGCGGGTCGACGACGTTCTTCCGTCGGCTCGCGAGCTTCTTGATCTGCCGGGCGTCGTAGCCGACGGTGCGGCCGTAGAACTCGCTCTCGCTGACCAGGGTGAGCTTGGTCTCCGGGATCTCGAATCCGTGCGCGATGGAGGCTTTGATCAGGTAGGCGATGCCGGGCTCAGGTTCCGCCGGGAATTCCGTCACGATGCGGGCGGGCAGTTCGGCGCCGGCGAGCACGTCGGCGGCCCGGTCGACGAGGCCGGCGCCCTGGGCGACGACGGCGACGGTCCAGCCGTCCTTGAGCCGGCTGGAGAGGTGCCCGACGGCGCCCTCGACGTTGCCCTGGAAACTCGGCACGGCGTCACCCTCGACGCGGATGGTGAGCAGCTCGTCGATCTCGCGGTGCTCCGGCAGTACGGGAATGTCGGTGGGCGCGGCCTGGAAGGAGCTCATCGTCCACCAGACCCGCTCGGAGGCGCCGGCGCCGGGGGCGCTGTAGCGCACGGCGTCCCGCAGGGTGCCCAGGGTGAGGAAGTCACCGCTGGCCAGGTCGATCGGGGCTTCGGCGCCCGCTGTGGCGGCGTTCCAGGCTGCGGAGAGGAACTCCCGGTTGGTCTCGGCCAGGCTGATGGCGCGAGAGGCGACGCGTTCCGGTGAGATCACGGCGACGGCGGCCTGCCGGGGCAGGTAGTGCGTGACGGGCACGAGCCGGTCCACGAGGGCGGGCGCCAGGCTTTCCATGCCCTCGACCGGGATGCCCTCGGCCACCTTGGCGAGGAGGCCCGCGAGGCTGGGGAACTCGTGCTGCATCTCCCGGGCGCGCTGGCGCACGGCGGGGCTGAGCAGCAGTTCGCGGCTCGGCGGCAGGGTGACCGAGGTGATCGGCTCGGGCATCGAACGCTGGTCGGAGACCGCGAACTCGCGGATCTGCTCGACCTCGTCGCCGAAGAACTCGATCCGGTAGGGGTGCGCGGCCATGGGCGGGAACACGTCGAGGATGCCGCCGCGCACGGCGAACTCGCCGCGGCGGGTGACCATGTCCACGCGGGCGTACGCCACGTTCACCAGGTCCACCGAGATGGCGGCCAGGTCGTGGCCGCGGCCGCCGGCGGTCAACTCGAGGGGGTCGTAGTCGGTGAGGTTGTCGGCCACGGGCTGCAGGGCGGCACGCACCGAGGCGACGACGATGAGGGGGCGCCTGGTGGCGGCATCCGCGTTCTCCCAGTCGCGCATCCGGCGGAGCGCGTAGAGCCGGCGACCCACGATCTCGGCGCTCGGGCTGAGCCGCTCGTGCGGCAGGGTCTCCCAGGCGGGGAACTCGACGATCTCGGCGTCGTCGGAGAAGCAGCCGAGGTTCTCCCGGAGCGCCTCGGATTCGCGCCCGGTGGCGGTGATGACGAGCAGGGCCCGGCCCTTGTCGAGGCGGGAGCGTTGCTCCATCAGCGCGGCGAGGAGCGGCGCCCGCAGCCCCTCGGTGAGCGAGAAGTCGGCGTCACGGGCCGCGAAGGCGAGGGCGTTGTCGAACGTGGAGGCGCGGGAAAGCGCCGGAATCAAGCCCTGAAGAATCACCGCACAAGTCTACGGGTTCCCGCCGACGGTCTAGGCGGGCGGGGCGTGGAACTTCTGCTGGGCGGCGGTGACGCCCTCTGTGGCGATGAGTTCGATGGCGTCCGCGGCATCCTCGAGCATGATCGGCAGGGTGGTGCGCTCGGTGCTGGTGTAGTCGTGCAGCACGAAGTCGGCGGCGTTCTGCCGGCCGGGCGGGCGGCCGATGCCCATCCGGATGCGGATGAAGTCGTTGCTCCCGGTGGCGGCGATGATGTCGCGCACCCCGTTGTGGCCGCCGTGGCCGCCGCCCACCTTGATCTTCAGGGTGTCGAACGGCAGGTCGAGCTCGTCGTGCACGACGATCAGCCGGGACACGTCGAGCGAGTAGAAGCGCAGCAGGCCCGCGACGGGGCCGCCGGAGAGGTTCATGAAGCTGTTCGGCTTGGCCAGGATCAGCTTGGGGCCGCCGGGAAAACTGCGTCCCTCGGCGACGGAGGCGTTGGCCTTGTGGTTCTTGAAGTTCGCCCGCATCCGGTCGGCGAGCACCATGGTCACCATGTGACCGACGTTGTGGCGATTACCGGCGTAGCCGGGCCCGGGGTTACCGAGCCCGACTACGAGCCAGAGATTCTCGTCCAGGGGGTTCCTTTACGCAGTCTTCTGTCCGGTTGTCAACAGGGGAACGCTACTCTGCGGCAGCTTCCTCGGCGGGAGCCTCCTCGGAGGTGGTCTCCTCTTCCTCTTCCTCGGCGGGCAGGTGCACGCCGATGACGACCATCTCGGGGTCGGAGATGAGCGACGCACCGGCGGGCAGCTTGATCTCGCTGGCGTGGATGAGGGTGCCGTCTTCGAGGCCCTCGACATCGACGCTGACGCTCTGCGGGATGTTCGTGGCTTCGACCTCGAGGAGCAGGGTCTTGGCGTCGAGGTCCGCGGTGGTTCCGGGGGCGGGCTCACCGGTGACGTGCACGGCGACCTCGACCTGGACCTTCTCACCCTTGCGGATGACGATGAGGTCGAGGTGCTCGATGATCTGACGAACCGGGTCCTTCTGCACATCCTTGACCAGGGTCAGGTGGGTGGTGCCCTCGACGTCGAGCTCGAGCACGGCGTTCGCGCGGCGCAGCAGCAGGCCGATCTCGTGGGCCGGCAGGGCGACGTGCACGGGGTCGGTGCCGTGGCCGTAGATGACGGCGGGGATCTTGCCCAGCACGCGCAGCTTGCGGGCAGCGCCCTTGCCGAAGCTGACGCGGGCGTCAGCGGAAATCTTGTTGTTGTTGTTCGTGGCCTCAGCCATGGTGTCTCCTTGCGGGCCTCGTGTGCCCGTATTGATGTCGCGGGCACGGAGCCCGCGGTACGGATGCTGGTTCAACTCGAACGCATGTCAGCGTGAGGAAAGGCCTTGGGGGACTTTTCGCCGCGTCGATTACGGATGCGCCGGTGCCGGTTTCCCGGACGCCGGGCGAATCCCTCGCCGAAGTTCAACTCATGAGTCTAGACGATAAAGTGACGACCATGTCGCCCAGCCTGCACACCCGAGTGACCGAAGACGTCGGACGGTCCATCGTCGACGGCACCGTCCCGGCCGGCAGCGTTCTCCTCGCGGAAGAGATCGAACGCCGCCAGGGCGTGAGCCGGTCGGTGATCCGGGAGGCCGTGCGGGTGCTCGGATCGATGGGGCTGGTGGAGTCCGTCAAGCGGGTCGGCATCCGGGTGCTGCCGGCCGCGCGCTGGAATGCGTACGATCCCACCATCATCCGCTGGCGGCTGCTCGGCCCGGGCAAGGGCGAACAGCTGCGTTCGCTGACCGAGCTGCGCTCGGCCGTGGAGCCGATGGCCGCCGAGCTGGCCGCCCGGCATGCCGGTGCGGAGGTGACGGCCGAGCTGCTGCACGTGGCCGCGCTGATGCGTAGCGCGGGGCAGTCCGGCGACCTGTCCCAGTTCCTCGAGCTGGACATCCGGTTTCACCAGTTGGTACTGCACGGCTCGGGCAATGAGATGTTCGCCAAGCTCGACGAGGCCGTCGCGGCGGTGCTGTCCGGCCGCACCGACCTGGGCCTGATGCCCGATCACCCGCATCAGAACACCCTGCAGTTGCACGCCGATGTCGCCGAGGCGATTCAGGCGGGCCGGGCCGGGGACGCCCGGGCGGCGATGGAGCTCATCATGCGGCGCACCTATGCGGAGGTGAAGCCCACCTGGACGAATAAATATGATTACATTGACGAGGCGAGCCACTAATCTTGGATTGGTCGAAGCTCACAGACCCGAAGGAGAACACGTGTCAGTAACCGGTTCAGCAAACATTGGCGTCGTCGGACTGGCGGTGATGGGCTCCAACCTCGCCCGCAACCTCGCCAGCCGCGAGGGCAACACCGTCGCGGTCTACAACCGCTCCCCCGAACGCACCCGACTGCTCCTGGACGAGCACCCCGAGGCCGGATTCGTCGCCTCCGAGGCGATCGAAGACTTCGTCGCGTCGCTTGCGACCCCGCGCACCGCGATCATCATGGTGCAGGCCGGCCGCGGCACCGACGCCGTGATCAGCCAGCTGACCGAGCTGTTCGAACCCGGCGACATCATCGTCGACGGCGGCAACGCGCTGTTCACCGACACCCTCCGCCGCGAGAAGGCGGTTCGCGAGACCGGCATCAACTTCGTCGGCGCCGGCATCTCCGGCGGCGAAGAAGGCGCCCTCAAGGGCCCGAGCATCATGCCGGGCGGCTCCGCGGAGGCCTACGTCACCCTCGGCCCGATCCTCGAGTCCATCGCCGCTGTCGTCGACGGCGAGCCCTGCGTCACCCACGTCGGCACCGACGGCGCCGGCCACTTCGTCAAGATGATCCACAACGGCATCGAATACGCCGACATGCAGCTCATCGGCGAGGCCTACGACCTCATCCGTCGTGGGACCGGCAAGACCCCGGCCGAGATCTCCGAGATCTTCACCGAGTGGAACAAGGGCGACCTCGAGAGCTACCTCATCGAGATCACCGCGGAGGTCCTCAAGCAGGTCGACGCCAAGACCGGCCAGCCTCTCGTCGACGTCATCCTCGACCAGGCCGGCAGCAAGGGCACCGGCGTCTGGACCGTGCAGACCGCACTGGACCTCGGAATCCCCGTCTCCGGCATCGCCGAGGCCGTGTTCGCCCGCTCCGTCTCCTCCAAGCCCGCGCAGCGCGCCGCCGCCGCGGCCCTTCCCGGCCCGACGGCGAACCCGGTCGAAGACGTGGACGGCTTCATCGAGGGTGTCCGCCAGGCGCTCTACGCGTCGAAGATCATCGCGTACTCGCAGGGCTTCGACGCCATCGTCGCCGGCGCCGAGCACTACAACTGGGACATCAAGAAGGGCGACATCGCCAAGATCTGGCGCGGCGGTTGCATCATCCGCGCCCGCTTCCTGAACCGCATCACCGAGGCCTACGCCGAGAACCCCGGGCTCGTGTCGCTCGTCACCGCCCCGTTCTTCACGGATGTCGTCGCGAAGGCGCAGGACTCCTGGCGCAACGTCGTCGCCGACGCCGCCCACGCCGGCATCCCCGCGCCGGTGTTCGCGTCGTCGCTGGCGTACTACGACAGCCTGCGTGCCGACCGTCTCCCCGCGGCCCTCACCCAGGGCCAGCGTGACTTCTTCGGTGCGCACACGTACAAGCGCGTCGACATGGAAGGCACCTTCCACACGCTGTGGTCCGGCGACCGCAGCGAGATCGAGACCGAGGGCTCCTCGCACTAGGTCTCCAGCACCATCTGCACGGCAACTGTTGCCCGTGCGACATCTGCACCCGGTACGCCGGGTCCAGTTGTCCGCACGGGCAACAGTTGTCTGTGCCGGCGGGTCAGGGGCGGCGCGCGGCGGCGAGGCGCACGGCGCGGCCGAGCAGGCCGAGCGCCAGCCAGGCGGCTGCGGCGAGCACGCCGGGCCAGGGCACGGTGCCGGCCAGGAGCAGGCATCCGGCGACGCCGAGGTATTGCACCCCACGAGGCAGCCAGCGCTGCTCGCGCGGCTGGCGCAGCGCGGCCAGATGCGCGATCGCGTAGTAGACCAGCACCGCGCAGGCCGAGAAACCGACCAGCCGGGCCGGGTCGAGCAACAGCACCCCGGCGATCGCCACGAGCCCGATCGTCACCTCGGCTACCACCGGGGTGTGCCGGGTCGGCGAGATGCGGCTGAGCCGGCCGGGCAGGTCGCCCTCCCTGGCCATCGCCAGCCCGGTGCGGCTGAGGCCCGCCAGGATTCCCGCCAGCGAGCCCAGGCAGGCGATGGCGGCCAGCAGCCGGGCGACGCCGGTCCACGGTTCGGCGCCGCCGACCAGCTCGGCCAGCGGCGATGCCGAGCCGGCCAGGACGGCGGGGCCGAGCACCAGCACGCAGAGCAGACCGACCACCCCGTAGATCACCAGCGTCAACCCCAGGGCGGTCACGATGGCCCGCGGCAGGGTGCGGCGCGGATCGCGCACCTCCTCCCCCAGCGTGGCCATGCGGGCGTAGCCGGCGAACGCGAAGAACAGCAGGCCGGCCGACTGCAGGATGCCCAGCCAGCCGGAGTCCAGCAGCGAGCCGACGTCGACCGAGACGCCCCTGCTGCCGTCGGCGGTGCCGGCCCCCACCACGAGCACCAGCGCGAGCAGACCGCCCAGCACCAGGAAGACCACCACGGCGCTGAGCCGGGCGGTGCTGCGGATGCCGACCAGGTTCACGGCGCCCAGCACGAGAACGCCCAGTACCGCCACGAGTCTCGCCTGCTCCGGCCAGAGATACCCGCCCAGGATCAGCGCGATGGCGCCGGCCGACGCCGTCTTGCCGGCCAGGAACAGCCAGCCCGCGCTGAATCCCCACCACGGCCCGAGGGTGGCCCGGCCGAACGCGTAGGCGCCGCCGGAGACCGGATGGCTCATGGCCAGTTGGGCCGAGCTCAGGGCGTTGAGCGAGGCGATGACGCCGGCGATGACAAGACCGATGAGCAGGCCGGAGCCGGCGGCCGCGGCGGCGGGCGCCCAGACGTAGAAGACACCGGCGCCGATCATGGCCGCCAGGCCCACCACGATGGCCCCGCCGACACCGAGCTGGCGCCGCAGCGCCCCCTGGCCGTCCGGCCCGGCAGTTGCATTCATCCGACCAGCCTAGGCAGGCCAGGTGAACGGCAGGCATCCGCAATCGGCGCCGGGAATGGTTTACTGGATGCCCATGAGCAGCGAACACCCCGAACTCTCCGGCTACGAGCCGGCGGACTCCTCCCGGCCCCTGCGCGGCCGGCGGATGGTGCTGCTCATGCGGGTCACGGTCGTGCTCGGCCTGGTGGCGCTCATCGTGCCCGGCGTGCTCACCACCCTCAGCATCGCGTCGGCCACGGCTGCCCGCTCCTGCGCGGCCGCCGTGGCGCGGTACTACCCGCAGGCCGTCGGCCTGGATGCCCGGTTCGAGCTGTCGGGCGCCGGCGGATTCGGCTGGCAGTGTTACGCGATCGACCTCAATGAGCGCCAGACCTTCGTGGTGCCGTTGGGCATCATCCCCGGCCCGTTCCGCGTGCCGGCCGGCACGGCCACCTAGCCCCCGGACAGACCGCAGGCCGGCCTCGATACCGGGACCGGCCTGCGACGGTGAAGCGGATGCCTACGCGGCGCCCTCGAACATCGACGTGACGGATCCCTCGTCGAAGACCTCGTGGATGGCGCGCGCCAGCAGGGGCGCGATCGGCAGCACGGTCAGCGTGGGGAAGCGCTTGTCCTCGGGGATCGGGAGGGTGTCGGTGACGACGACCTCCTGGATGGCCGGGTTCTGCAGCAGGTCCAGTGCGGGCGGGCTGAACACGGCGTGCGTCGCGGCCACGACGACACCGGTGGCACCGGCGGCCATGAGGGCCTCCGCGGCCTGCACGATGGTGCGGCCGGTGTCGATCAGGTCGTCGACGATCAGGCAGACGCGACCCTTGACCTCACCGACGATCTCGTGGACGGTGATCTGGTTGGGCACCAGCGGGTCGCGGCGCTTGTGGATGATGGCCAGCGGTGCGCCGAGCTTGTCGCTCCAGATGTCGGCGACGCGCACGCGGCCCATGTCGGGCGACACGATCGTGAGCGTCGACGGGTCGAGCTTGGCGCGGAAGTGCTCGAGCAGCACCGGCATGGCGAAGAGGTGGTCGACGGGGCCGTCGAAGAAGCCCTGGATCTGTGCGGCGTGCAGGTCGACCGACATGATGCGATCGGCACCGGCAACCTTGAACAGGTCGGCGACGAGGCGGGCGGAGATCGGCTCGCGGCCGCGGCCCTTCTTGTCCTGGCGGGCGTACGGGTAGAACGGGGCCACGACGGTGATGCGCTTGGCGGAGGCGCGCTTGAGGGCGTCGACCATGATGAGCTGTTCCATCAGCCATTCGTTGATCGGGTTGGTGTGCGACTGGATGACGAACGCATCCGCGCCGCGCACGCTCTCGTCGAACCGGGCGTAGATCTCGCCGTTGGCGAAGGTGCGCGCGTCGGTGGGGATCAACTCCGAACCAAGTTCTGCGGCGATGTCGATCGCGAGCTGAGGGTGCGCTCGCCCCGAGATGAGCACCAATTTCTTCTCGCCGCTGCTCTTGATTCCAGGCACCTAGTCTCCGCTCTGTGACGCGGCTGTCGCCGCGTCTGTTCCCGGCCGGTTGGTCTCTACCCAACCGACCATATTTCTCTGCGGAGCCACGTTGATGGACAGGGCACCGGCCGGCACGTCCTTGCGGACCACCGTTCCTGCGCCCGTGTAGGCTCCGTCACCGATTCTAATCGGCGCCACGAACACGTTGTGCGATCCGGTGCGCACATGCGACCCGATCACGGACGGGTTCTTGTTCACGCCGTCGTAGTTGGCGAAGATCGTGCCGGCTCCGATGTTGGAGTGCACGCCGATCGTCGCGTCGCCGACGTAGCTCAGGTGCGGCACCTTGCTGCCCTCGCCGATGACCGCGTTCTTGGTCTCGACGAAGGTGCCGATCTTGCCGTCGGCGCCGAGCCAGGTGCCCGGTCGAAGGTAGGAGAACGGGCCGACGGTGGCACCGTCGCCGATCACCGCGAGCGTCGCGTCGCTCCGCTTGACGGTGGCGCCCTCGCCGATCTCGCAGTCCAGCAGTGTGGTGTCCGGGCCGATGATCGCGCCGGTGGCCACCGTGGTGGAGCCGAGGATCTGGGTGCCGGGCAGCAGCGTCACGTCGCTGGCCAGGGTCGCCTTGAGGTCGATCCAGGTGGTGGCCGGGTCCTGCACGGTTACGCCGGCCAGCTGCCAGCCACGCACGATGACGGCGTTGAGCTTGGCGGCGGTGTCGCTGAGCTGGGCCCGGTCGTTGATGCCGGCGACCAGCCAGGCATCCGCGACGGGAACCGCGCGCACCTCTGAGCCGGCCGAGCGGAGCAGCCCGATCACATCGGTGAGGTACTTCTCGCCCTGCACGTTGTCGGTGGTGAGGCGGGCCAGCTGATCGCGCAGCTCACCGAGCCCGAAGAGGTAGACGCCCGCGTTGATCTCGTCGACGGCGCGCTCGTCGTCGGTGGCGTCCTTGTGCTCCACGATCCGGTCGAAGGTGCCGTCCTCCGAGCGGATGATGCGGCCGTATCCGTTGACGTCGCCGGGGAAGGCGGAGAGCACGGTGGCCGCGGCAGCACGTTCCCGGTGCGCCTCGATGAAGTTGGCCAGGGTGGCCGCGTTCAGCAGCGGCACGTCCCCGCTGATCACGAGCACATCGCCGTCGAAGTCCGCCGGCAACGCCGCGACGGCCTGCTCGACGGCGCGACCGGTTCCGGGAACCTCGTCCTGGTCCACGAGCAGGCTCTCGGGCAGGTCGAGCGCCACCAGCTCGGCCAGGCGCTCCCTCTCGTGACGCAGCACCGTGATGACGTGTGCGGCGTCCAGTGCCCGTGCGGTCGCCAGCACGTGGCTGATGATCGGCAGGCCGGCGAGCGGATGCATGAGCTTGGGCAAGCTGGACTTCATGCGGGTGCCCTGCCCTGCGGCCAGGACGATGATGGCGAGGCGGGAATCGGTCACGTGGATCCTCTCAACTGTGTTCTCACACATGAGCTCCGCCGCCAGGACTCGAACCTAGACCTAACAGCTCCAAAGGCTGTCGTGCTGCCATTACACCACGGCGGATTGCGCCGGTGGGTGCCGGGCAACGGAGTCAAGTCTGCCAGATCCGCAGGCGCCTCGGCGTCATCCGCCGTATCCGGTGCCCGGAAAGCCGGATAATGGAGGGATGCCTGCGAATGACGAAGTCGACCGGATCGTTGATGCCTGGCTTCGCGAGCGCCCCGACCTGGATTTTGCGCCCCTGCAGGTCTTTTCCCGGGTCGCCAGGCTCAGCAAGCACCTGGACCGCGCACGCCGCACCGCGTTCTCCCGGTCGGAGCTGGACTCCTGGGAATTCGACGTGCTCTCCGCCCTCCGACGGGCCGGCGCCCCGTACGAGCTGAGCCCCAAACTTCTGCTCCAGCAGACCCTGGTCTCCAGCGGCACGATGACCAACCGCATCGACCGGCTGGTCGAACGTGGTCTGGTCACCCGGCGCACCGACCCCAACGACGGCCGCGGCATCTTCGTGGGCATGACACCGGCCGGCCTCACCCGGGTGGATGCCGCCATCACCCGGCTGGTCGACGCGGAGGCCGCCCTGCTGGCGAGCCTGCCCGTCGCCGACCAGGAACGCCTCGCGGCGCTGCTGCGCCGGCTCAGCCTCGACTTCGACTGACGCCCAGGGGCAGCAAGATCAGCCGAAACGGCCGTTGACGTAGTCGGCGGTGCGGCGGTCGATCGGGTCGCCGAACATCAGTTCGGTCGGGCCGTGCTCGACGATGCCGCCCGGGGTGCCCTGCGCCGCGAGGAAGAAGGCGCAGTTCTGCGAGACCCGCTGGGCCTGCTGCATGTTGTGCGTGACGATCACGATGGTGACCTCCTGCGCGAGCTCGAGCATGGTCTCCTCGATCACGCGCGTTGAGGTGGGGTCAAGAGCCGAGCAGGGTTCGTCCATCAGCAGGATCCGCGGCGTCACGGCGAGCGAGCGGGCGATGCACAGGCGCTGCTGCTGGCCGCCGGAGAGCCCGCCGCCCGGTGAGCGCAGCCGGTCGCGCACCTCGGTCCACAGGCCCGCCTTGCTCAGGCAGCTCTCCACCAGGGCGTCCTTCTCGTCGCCGGAGACGCGGCGGCCGGTGAGGGTGAGCCCGGCGATGACGTTGTCGTAGATCGACATGGCCGGGAACGGGTTGGGCTTCTGGAACACCATGCCGATGTGCTTGCGCGCGTCGACGAGCTTGCGCTCCGGGTCGTAGATGTCCTCGCCGTCCAGCAGCACCTCGCCGGCCAGGCTGGCCGACGGCACCAGTTCGTGCATCCGGTTCAGGATGCGGAGGAACGTGGACTTGCCGCAGCCGGACGGGCCGATCAGGGAGGTGATGACGCCGGCGGGCATGGTCAGGCTCACCCGGTCGAGCACCTGGCGTTCGCCGAACCAGGCCGACACGTTACGGCCCTCGAGGGTGGCCAGTGGCACCGGCTCGGCCGGGGCCACGGGGGCGACCGGCCGGGCGGCAGCCCGGGCAGCGGACCGGAACGGGAGGGCCAGGCCGCGGTTGCGGCGGGCGCGCAGGGCCGGTGGCAGGTCGGCGCCGCTCGGCTCGGCCGCGGGGCTGACGCGCAGGGCCGGCAGAACCTGGGTCAGCTCGTCATCCTGGGTGGACGGGGTCATGAGCACTCATTTCGTGGGGCGTCGACGGTCGGGGCGGAAGAAAAGATGGGGCGGAGCAGAAGACGGGTCAGAGCAGGTTGGGCAGGAGGCGCACGGCCTGGTCGGCCACGAACAATCCGCCCACGGTCACGACCGGTACGAAGACGGTCCAGGTCTTCCGCACGCCCACCCGGCGGAAGGACCAGATGGCCGCGGCCTCGATCAGTAGGAAGAACTGCAGGGCGAAGGCCAGCGCCCACACCGTGGTGGTGTCCGTGGCCAGTTCCCGGTGCGACGGCGCCAGGGTGCTGTAGCTGGTCTGGCGGGCGCCGGCAGGTTGGGTGGCGCTGGTGAGCTTGGCGTCCACCCGGGCGACGCCGCCCGGGATGAACGCGGGCCCGCGAGCGGTCTCGAGGATGAGCCGGCTCTCCCCCGCCGCGAGGGCCATCGGGGACGGGTCGCCGGCGTAGCGCACCCCGATCACGGCGAAGGTCTGCTCGCCCTGGCCGGTGAGCACGGTGAACTCCTGGCCGGGGGCCAGTTCCTGGATCCGCGCGAACGGCCCGCCGTACGCCGCGGCCCGGCCCATCACCACGCTGATGCCCGCCTGGCCGGGCAGCACGGTGTCACGCCGGTGTCCGGGGCCGGTGCGGGTGGTGCCCGAATCCGAGCCCTCGACGAAGACCTCGTGCACCCCGATGGAGGGGATGTCGATGATGCCCAGCGGTGCGCCGTCAGCCAGGAGCACCTTGTCCACGGTCCCCTCGCTGACCGGTGCGGTGCCCTGCGCCAGCTCGATGCGCAGGGTGTCTGTGAGCTGCTGCTGGGCGACCATGTGCTGCAACCCGCCCAGCACCGTGAGGTTGGCCAGGAACCCGAAGATCAGCGCCGCGGCGATGGCGAAGATCGTGCGGACGAGTTGGTCCTGCGGGCTGAGCACGATCACGACGGGCGGGGCCGGTGGCCGGCGGGGCGGCCGGGGCGGTTGGCGCGGACGCCAGCCGCGGGGTGGTGCGGTGAGCGTCACGACACGGGCTCCGCGGTGCCGGCCGGGAAGAACCGCCGGGTCAGCAGCGCATAGCGGGCCACGACGGAGATCGCGCCCAGGAGGGCGAGCACCCCCAGCAGGAAGTACGGCGGCACCAGCAGCAGCGCATCCCGGGTGACCGGGCTCAGGCTCGTCTCGCCGACGGTTTCCGGCGGGGTCAGCGTCACATGCGTGTTGTAGGCGCTCCACTGACCCATATCGGTCAGGGTGACGGTGACGGTGCGGGTCTCGCCGCCGGCCAGGTCGTCCAGGGCGACGTCGTCGACCGCGTGGATCTGCAGCCCGAGGGCGTTGTCGACCCAGAACCGCGCCGTGGAATCGAACGGCTGGTCGGTGAGGTTCTTCACGGTGAAGCCGAGCACGATGTCGCCGCCGCCCGGACCCACGTTCTGCTGTGCGTGGGCGGTGAGCCCGCTCACCGCCAGCACGCCGGCGAGGGTGACCGGGTTACCGCCGAGCGCAGCCGTCGCCGCCCTGCCGGTGGGAGTCGTCTGGGTGACGGGGCGGATGGTCGAGACGAGCGCCGGGGTGACCGGGCGGTTCGTCGCCCGGGCCGGCGCGGCCGAACTCGCCGTTGGCGTCGGCGTGGGGGTCGATCCGACCACACCCACCGTGAGTCCCACGCCGTCGGGGTCCTCCGTCGCGTGGGCGCCGACGGCGGCACCCGACAGGGCGACGGTCGACAGCACGACGGTCGACAGCAGGGCACTGAGGACCGCCAGGAGCGGTCGTCGTGCGGGGAGGGAGGTGAGCACAGTCAAGTTAGTCGGGTCCGGTTCTCTGAAAGCTGGCGTGCAGGCAAACGACGGGCAAACGCGCCGGGAAGGGTCGGGGCGCGCACAGGGTCAGGCGGTCGATTCGCCGAGGGCCTTGCGACGGGCTTCAGCCTCGGTGTACTCGATCCAGGCGCGGGCCCTGGCGGCGTCGCGGGTGCGGGAGAGGCGCACCAGCAACCAGGCGAACCCGGCCAACAGCAGCACGATCACCAGAGCCCAGGGCACGACGAACATGTCGCTGCTGCGCTCGGCGGTGGGCAGCAACCCCGGCGGCAGCGCGTCGGCGTCCACGGTGGCGGCGAGCGAGACGTGCGGGTTGAGGTAGACCCACGGGCCCACTCCCGGCACGACGATGGTGACGGTGCGGGAGCTGCCGGGCAGCATCTCGGGGATGGGTGTGCGGGTCAGCTCCGACAGGGCGATCCCGAAGACACCCTTCACCTGGGCGACCGTGCTGGCCCCGAGGGAGACGTTGCCGGTGTTCTGCAGGCTCACGGTCAGCGAGGTCTCCCCCGAGAACGGGTTGAGTTCGCCGCGGTACGACGACGAGATGCTGCTGATGGTGAGCCCGGGCTGCAGCTCCCCCTTCACGCGGGTGTAGAGGCGGATGGCGACACGCCGGTCGACCGAGACCTGGCCGGCCGGGGTGAGGGCGGAGACGATGATGCCGCCGGCGTGGTCGCCGGGCCGGGCGTCGGCGGGCACGGAGACGGTGAACGGGATCACCTGGGAGCCGCCGGGCTCCAGGGTCACCTCGACCTTGTCGGCGCCGTCGGTGAAGCTGACCCAGTGGCCCACGTCCACGCTGGGCACGCCCCCGTCGAGCAGGGAGAAGCTGCCGTCGTCGGCGTTGAAGGCGTCGGTGGCGTACACCGTGACGGCCTGCGAGGTGGTGCCGGTGTTCTGCACCAGGTATTCGTCGGCGACCTGCTGGCCGGGGTCGACCTGGTAGCTGTACCGGGAGCGGGACTGGTCGACGCTCCCGTTGGCGGCCGGGGACCCGGCGATGCCGTCGGAGTCGTCGGCCCGGGCGCCGGTGGCGCCGACACCGAGGGTCAGACCCAGGGTGAGGCCCAGGGTGACCAGCAGCGAGGTGGCGACCTGGCTGCGATGGTGGGCTGCGGGTGCGGGGCGACGGATGATCACGGGCGACGGTCTCTTTCCAGACGGGGTGAACTGCGGGAGGACGCTGCGGCTGCAGGGGAAGGACGGCAGGCGCCGCCCCTCCCCCTCAGCTGCTGCTGACTACTTCGAGACGACCGTGAGGGTCAGGGTCGAGTTGTAGGTTCCGGCCGCCTTGGACTGCGGGGCGACGAAGGTGAGGCCGGCGTCCAGCACGCTGGCTCCGACCGTGCTGCCGGCCGCGGCGGACGCGAACGCCGCCGGGTAGCTGGCCGAACCGGCGACCTGGGCTGCGGCGGCGGTGACGCCGGTCGCGGTGGTGCCGGCCGTCGTGACCTGCGGCGCGAGGCCGAGCTGGGCCTTGCCGATGATGCTGGTCGTGTCGGCCGCGTTGACGAAGTCGGCGACGTTGGCGGTCAGGTCCCAGCCGTTGAGCGTGAGAACCCGGCCGTCGTTCACCGTGACGGCGCCCAGGGTGCCGGTGGTGGTCGACTTGTTGTTCACCAGGGTCGGGGTGCCGAAGGTCGCCGCGGCGCCCGCCGGTACCGTCAGGGCGAGCACACCGTTGGTGGCGCCGACGACGGTCGGCGCCAGGGCGATCGTGCCGGTGCTGTCGGCCGGGGTCCCGGGGTCGGTGGGATCGGTCGGGTCGACGGGCGTGGTCGTGTCCTGCACGGCGGCGGCACGCCAGATGCCGGTTCCGGCCTCAACGGTGATGGTGCGGTAGAACGCTCCGACGACCTTCACGTCGTTGTAGATCGTGCACGCGACACCGAGGCTGTAGGTGCCGCCGGCGGCCTTGACCGCGGCCTGTCCGGGCAGGCCGTTGTACAGGCCTTCCGGCATCATCGGGGCCAGCAGCACAGACAGGTCGAGGGACGGGTCGAAGCCGCCCGGCGAGTACGCCATCCAGTTCAGCGGGTTGCGCTCTTCGCCGGGAGCGGAGAGGAACTGCACGGCGCCTTCGGAGCCGACCGGGCAGAACAGCGGGTCACTGGGGTCGGTGGGCGAGTTGGACGACACGGCGGCTTCGTCCCAGGCGAACGGTGCGTCGGCGGGAATGATCTCCGCGGTGGTTCCGTCGTAGATGTACATGGGTCCGTCGGACCCGTTGGACTGCGGGGCGGCCTGGGCGGCCGTGGCAGCGGTGGCGACGAGGGCCAGGGACATCAGTCCCGCGGCGGCGAAACTGGTTTTTCTGCTGAGCTTCATGGTCTTGTTCCTTCTCTGGGGATGCGCGGGGCGGGAGGCTAGGCGGTCTTGAGAACGCGGAAGGGGGTGGTGCTGGAGGGAGCGAGCATGCCGAACTTCTTCTTCACGGCGCCGGGCTGGCTGCCGAGGACCGAGGCCGAGGTGGTGAGGCTGGTGACCTTGGCCGGGTCGACGAGGGCGGCGAGCTTCGCGTCGTACTTCGCGTTGGTGGGGTCGACCCGCGCGAATTCGACGACGAGGTAGGTGTCGCGGCCCCAGGTGCCGTTGCTGTAGTACGCGGCGTTGGGAACCATGGCCGTTCCCGTTCCGGTCACCGGTGCGACGCCGGAGACGAGCGACCCGAGGGTGCCGGTTCCGCGCTTGTCGTAGCTGGCGCCGGTGTTCATGGCGACCCAGCGGGACACGGCCATCGGCATGACCGACTCGTTCGTGAGGGTGGTCGCGTCGTGCTCCTGGCCTTCGACGACACAGCCGCCCTCGGCGACGGTGAGCATGCTCGCCTCGGTGACGCCGATCTTGCTGATGAAGTCCTTGCGGGTGCCGGAGCCGGCCTGCGGGATGATGGGCGTGACGGTGACGCCGCCGATCTGGAAGCCGGCGGAGCACTCGTACAGGCTCTTCATCTGGGTGGGCGTGATGGCGCCGATGCCGCTGGCCGAGCCCTTGTAGGCGTAGGCGATGGCGTCACGGGCGAAAGGCACGTAGAGCAGCTCGCCGTTCGTGTTGCTCGTTCCCGCGCTGGACGAGCGGGCGATGTCGACCTGGCCGGTGATGGTCACGTTGGCCGGGCCGCCCACGGTTCCGGATGTGTACGCCGCTCCGTCGATCGACCGGCTGAGCGCCTTGACGCCGTCGCCGGAGCCGTTGGGCCGGCCGAAACGCACACCGGATGCCTTGGTCGTGATGTACGGCGAACCGGTGGCGTCGAAGGATCCGAGGGTGGAGCCTGACGTGGTGATTCGCACGGTGGATCCGGTGATGCGGCTGCCGTTGGCGAGGGCGCCGACGACGTCTTCAAGGGTGTCGGATCCGACGATGGAGTAGCTGTTGGAGACGGGCTCGGCGTGGGCCGGTACCGCCAGGGCAATGCCAGACAGGGTGACGCCGACAGTCGCGCAGAGCGCAATAGCCTTCTTCGAAATCACTGTGATGCCTTTCGGATGTGGTGCAAGTAACGGAATCCGGTTGGATCCGCCGTCCCGACGTGTTCCCGCCGGGGCGGATGCCCCGGACTGACCGCCAAGCTGTGACGCATCAGAAGCGCTGTCGTCTGAGGCGCGAGATCATGGGGACCGCAGCGGCTGCGGCCAGTCCGGAGAGGAGCCCGACGGGCACGGCCATGCCGACCGGGCCGACCTCGGGGTCATCGGGGGTCTTGGCCCCGATCAGGGGTCCGGCCACGGTGCCGGTGGCCGTGGGGTCGGTGGCCGCCGTGGCTGCGGCCACGGTCGCCGCCGCCGCCGCGACCGCCGCGGACCCGCTGGCGGGAACCGTTGCCGCGGCGGGGGCCGCGACGGACGCCGCGGCCGGTTTCGCTGCCGCCGCTGTCGGGGTCGGCGTCGCTGCGGGCTTCGCCTGCGGGCTGATGCCCTGCTCGATGGCGGTCGCCGCGACGAGGGCCTGCGCGCTCCAACTGGTGGGCATGCTCGCGTACCCCGCCGGCAGCTGGCCGAGCTCGGTGCCCGGCTTCTGCCCGTCGGTGGCCGCGTAGCGGATCAGGTTGGCGAACTTCGCGCGCTGCTTCGCATCCGTCTGCAGCGGGTTCAGCGCGGCGTAGACCGGCAGGGTGACGGGATAGGCGGTGCTGGCGCCCGCCGCCGCGCTCGACGACGGATCGAACTCCAGCACGGCGGTCTGCATCTCGGTGGGTGTCATGGCCGCCGCAGCGGCGAGCATGGCGTCGGAGGTGGGCGCGACGAAGCTGCCCGCCGGGTTCCGCAGCGACGCGGTGACGTTCTGGTAGCGCGCGGCGGACCCCGCCGTGCTCAGGCCGATCACGCCCTGGTCCCCGGCCAGGCTCCTGGCCGTCTTGAGGTACTTGGGCGGGGTGCTGGTGGAGTCCCAGCCGCCGAGCAGCTGACCGTCGCCGCGGAGGGTGAGGTAGGCGCCGTTCTCGAAGTCGGAGGTGTACGGCCGCCAGGTCACCAGGTTCACCGGCCCCACACCGTTCGAGCCCGTTGTCGCCGGCTTCTCGACGGGGTCGGCCTTGGGGAAGGTGTCGCGGGGCAGGGTGAAGGCCGCGCCGGTGGGGTTGACGCCCGCGTTGGTGGAGTACCACGGGTTGACGATCATGCCCCACTCGTCGGGGGTGCCGTTCAGGAAGGCGACGGCCTCGGAATCGGCCATCACGTAGCGCCAGAGCGCCGTGGCGAGGTCCGAGCGTCCCGACGGCGCCAGCATGTCGGACAACGATGCGCTGTTGAGGTCCTGCGCGGCCCACTCCGCATCGTTCACGGCCAGGAAGTCAGGGTCCCGGGTGAGGTTGCGGGCGTTGTGGCCCTGATGGGCGTTGTCGGTGTAGTTGATGTGCTTGAGGTCTGCCCCGGGTGGCAGCGCTGAGATGTAGGACGCCGTGAGCAGTTTGGCCACCAGCCGTGGGGTGAGGTTCAGTGAGGTGAACGCCTGGGTTTCGCGGTCCTTGTAGGCCTGGTCGATGCCGTCGACGGGGGTGACCCGCCTGTCGATCGCGAAGGACACCGTGACCCCGGAGATGCCGACGGGTGCGTACTGCAGCGGGTCGGGGGCGGTCGTCTGGAGA
Organism: Cryobacterium arcticum; assembly: GCF_001679725.1. Taxonomy (NCBI): domain Bacteria; kingdom Bacillati; phylum Actinomycetota; class Actinomycetes; order Micrococcales; family Microbacteriaceae; genus Cryobacterium; species Cryobacterium arcticum. The sequence goes on from NZ_CP016282.1 coordinate 2,682,942, forward strand.
GGGTAGGAGGTGAGCGCCAGCGGGCTCGGGGTGGTGCCGGCGGCCTTGGTCAGCACATCCGCCTCGTTGCCGGTGCTGAGCACGAACGCCGAGCCGCTGGTGCCCGCGCACAGGTTGGGCTGCCAGGAGGAGATGGCGCCGGCGATGAGTTCGCTGCCGCCGAGCTGGGACTCCGCGCTGCCGATGTCGCAGCGCACTCCCACGGGCTTGAAGTCGAGTTTGACCGCCACGTGGTGCTGCCAGGCGTCCCAGAACAGGCCAGGCTGGGTGATCTCGTTCGTGCCGGAGTCGCCCACCGGCCGCGGAATGACGACGAGCCAGCAGGATGCGCCCGTCGTGACGCCGTTCTTCACCACGGGCTCGCCACAGCCGAGCCCCGGCGATTGCATGCTGGTCTGCACCTCGAACTTGACCGCTCCGGCACCGGTGTCGTCGGAGCCGGCCCATTTGATCTCGTTCGAGGTGTACTCAGTGAAGTACTCGTTCTTGTTCACGTCGACGGTGGTGTCGTGCACGAGCACGCCCTTCGCGTTCTTCACGACGGATGTTACGAGGGCGCCGTTGCGCGGCTGGAACGGGATCGACGTGTACGGCGGCACGGCGAACCCGGCGCCGGCTGTGGTGTACTGCTCGTCCTGCGTGGCGATGTTCGGGGCGCGGTCCGGCTTCTCGGGGTCTGGCGGGACGTTGGCCTGCACGTTGGCGTCCCGGCCCACGTTGGGGAAGGCGCCGTACTGGCAGGTCGTGCGGTCGGGGTGGCCGGGGTTCTTCGGGTCCTCGCCCCAGCACTGCGCGATCTGCAGGAAGTTCTCGCCGCCGACGTTGCCCTGCGGCCGCACCGACTTCTTGCCGCCGGTCCAGCTGACCAGGATGCCCTCCGACACGAGGTCGGTGGTCTGGGACACGGTGACGGTGAGGTCGGGGAACGGCGCCGTGGCCGGTGCGAGCTCGTAGTCCGCACTTCGCACGGTGACGGCGCTGGAGGCATCCGCCACGGCCGCGGTGGGGGCCAGCGACGTGAGCGCGGCCACGCTGACGCCCACGAGGAGGCCGACGATGATGCCGCTGGCCCCGGCCCGGGTCCAGGGCGAGGTGCGCACGGGGGTCGGTGCGGCGTGCCGGCTCATTTGACGCCGCCCGTGCGGTCGCGGGGCGTCAGTCTGCGCCAGAACACCGGCGGCAGCACCGCGGCGGCGACGAGCAGTGTCGCGGCCAGGAGCATCAGCGACTGCTGCAGCCCCCAGCCGTCCTCGGCGAGGGTGAACGGGGTGGCCACGGCCGCCCCGGCCACGGATGAGCCGACGGCGCCGCCGGAGACGAGGGCGCCGTTGGCGTCGTAGACCGCCGCCGCCCCCACCGTCGTGCCGGTGGCGGCTGCCCCGCCGGCCGATGTCGTAGCTGCCGCGGCTGCCGCTGCGGCGGCGGTCTCCTCCGCCGTGCCGCCCGTGGCGCTCCCGCCGGTTCCGCTGCCCGTGATCGGAGTCTCGGCCGGGGCGCCTGCCGTGCCGGTGGTGCACTGGTTCGGGCCCACCTTGTCACAGTCCTGCGGCTGGGCCGCGGTGAGCGCGAGCTGGTTGCTCGACGGGGAATCCCCGGCCTTGAAGGTCGGGTTGTTGCACTTGTTGATGTCGACACCGGTGGTGTCGGCGCCGGGGACCCGTTTGATCTGGTCGAACCCGGCGAGCACGAGGTTCATCGGCAGCGGCGAGTAGCCGAGGTCGGCGGCCTGCTGCTGGCCCTCGCAGAGCATGTAGTTGGCGAAGGCGCCGAGCGTGGTGCCCTTCTTGGCGGTGAACACCCCGCCCACTTCGGTGGGCACGATCATGTAGGAGTAGCTGGAGAGCGCGTAGGTGCGCGGGTCGGCGCTGTTGTACACGCCGTCCAGCACCTGGGTGAGGTAGTTGGGCCCGGGGGTCTGGTCGATCTGCGCGGTCAGCAGCGCCACCGCCACCGAGTTCGCGGTGGGTTCGACGTAGTACCCGGCCTGGTTGAGCACCTTGGCCACGGGGAAACCCGACTCCAGGGCGTAGGAGTACTCGACGTAGGTGATGGCGCCTTCGCCGTAGTCCTGGCTGACGTAGCCGGCCACGCCGGAGGATCCGCTCTGCGCCTTGGCGTTGCCGAAGGTGGGGTACTGCGAGGTCAGGCCGCAGGGTGTGGCGCGTCCGACGGAAGCGCAGAACGCGTCCCACAGGGCCGGGTGCTGTTTGGACATCCACAGGCTGAACTGGGCGGTGGAGCCGGAGCCGTCGGAGCGGACGACCGGGACGATGCCCTTGTCCGGCATGGCCAGGCCGGGGTTGTCGGCCTGGATGGCGGGGTCGTTCCAGTTGGTGATGCCGCCCGTGAAGATCTTGGTGATGACGTCGCCGCTCAGCCGCAGGTTGGACACCCGCACGCCGTTGATCTTGAGGTTGTACATGAACGAGGTGCCGCCGGCCACGATGGGCATGTAGGCGTAACCGCGAGGAGGTTGCTCCGGCGCTGAGCCGTCTTCGGGGGCGAGCTGGAACGGGATCTCGCTCACGGCGAAGTCGACGTTGCCCGCGGCGAAGTCGCGCCGCCCGGCCGAGGAGCCGACCCCGGAGTAGTTCACGGTCATGCCGTAGTTGTTCGCGACGTTCTTGCGCCACTGGTCGAGGGCGTTCTGCGACCAGGTGGAACCGGTGCCGGTGATCGGGTCGTAGCTGGCGGCCTGCGCGGGGATCACGCCCGTCACGGTGACCAGGGCGATGGCGAGCAGGGCGACGATGGCGCGGATCCGTCGGATCCACCGGGTCTGTGGCGTCACGAGGACGACTCCTTCTGGTGGGGGTCGGTGGCGGTCTGGGTGATGACGTTCGGGGCGTTCAGGTGCTGCAGGGTGATGCGCTGCAGGTCTCGCAGCGACGCCGCCCCGACCCGTCGCTGCTGACGAGCGGTGAGGTCGCCGGGTGCCCGGCCGCCGATCAGCCTGGCGATGGCGAACAGCGCCAGGACCAGCAGGATCAGCACGGCCGCAGCGCCGAAACCGCGCGCGATCATGTTGGGCTCCGGCGATTTGACGAAGTCAAACACCTGCAGCGGCAGCGAGATCATCGGGCCCTCGAACGGGTTCGTGTTGACCACGGCCGTCACCCCCGAGGTGAGCAGCACCGGGCTGGTCTCGCCGATCCCCCGCGCGGTGCCGAGGATCACGGCCGTGGCCAGTCCCGGCCGGGCGGTGGGCAGCACGACGTGCCAGATGGTGCGCCACCGGGTCGACCCCAGGGCGTAGGCGGCCTCGCGCAGGTTGCCGGCCACAAGACGCAACACGATGTCGGAGGCCCTGATCACGATGGGCAGCATCATGACCGTGATGGCCATCGACGCGGCGAACCCGGAGCGTTGGTGCGTGATCAGCACGATGATCGCCGAGTACACGAACAGGCCGGCCACGATCGAGGGCAGCGCCGTCATGGCATCCGAGATGGTGCGCACGAACCGGGCGAAGCGGCCGCCGACCTCGTTGAGGAACAGGGCGGTGAGAATGCCCAGCGGCACCGTGATCACGAGGGCCATACCGATCTGCATGAGCGTGCCGAGAATGGCGTGCAGGATGCCGCCCATCTCCAGGCCGTCGAGGGGGCCGGCCTTCTCCATGCTCTCGGTGAAGAAGTTGAGGTGCGGCAGGGCCTCCTGCCCGCGCACCAGGGTGAAGGCCACGACGAACACGAGGGCGCCGAAGAGCACGATCCCGGCGCTGGCGAGCAGAACCGACATCACCCGGTCCTTGACCTCCTGGAAGTCGGAGGTGTTGCTCACCAGGAGGGCGTAGAAGCCGATGAACGACACGAACGCCACCAGGGTCCAGCCCACCCCGCCGGACAGCGGGGTGAACCAGCCGAAGATCAGGGTGGACAGGGCGATGCCGGCGGCGGCCGCGCCGAGCAGGTTGAACCTGTCGTCGAGGCGGGCGGCGCGCACGCGACGGCGCGGGCCGATCGGGGCGCTGTCCGGAGAGGGGATGAAGGTCATGGTCAGTTGCTCTCTGCCCCGGATCGGGACCGGGCCACGATGGACGAGGCCGTGAAGTTGATGACCAGGGTCATCAGGAACAGGACGAGGCCGGCGGCCATCAGCGCGGACAGGCCGAACTCGCTGGATTCCCCGTAGCGAAGGGCGATGAGCGCCGAGACGGAGTTGCTGCCGGTCTTGAGCACCTGCCAGTTGATGGTGAAGATCGGGGAGATGATCATGTACACCGCGATGGTCTCGCCCAGGGCCCGGCCCAGGCCCAGCATGGTGCCGCCGATGATGCCGCCGCGCCCGAACGGGAGCACGACGGCGCGGATCATGCCCCAGCGGGTGGAGCCGAGGGCGAAGGCCGCCTCCCGTTCACCGATGGGCGCCTGGGAGAACGCCTCCCGCATGACCGAGGTCGTCGTGGGGACCACCATGAGCCCGACCACGACCCCGGCGGTGAACGCCGAGGAGGTGAAGGCGCTGGCGTCGCTCAGGGCCGCGCCGGAGGCATCCGAGACCCTGAAGAACGGGATCCAGCCGAAGTAGGTGGAGATCCAGCTGGCCACCGGGATGACGTTGGCCTGGAGGAAGAAGACGCCCCAGAGCCCGAAGACCACGCTGGGCACGGCGGCCATCAGGTCGACCAGGGTGACCAGGGTGGACCGCAGCCGGCCCTGGGCGACCTCGGAGATGAGCAGGGCGGTTCCCAGAGCCAGCGGCACGGCCACGCACATGGCGATCAGGGCGATCGTGACGGTGCCGAACAGCACCGACGCGATGCCGAAGGTGCGGGATTCCGGCGACCAGACCTGTTCGGTCAGGAAGGAGAAGCCGGCCACGCCCAGGGCGTCGGAGGCGCGGATGGAGAGGAACACGCCCACCGCGAGCATGATCGCCACGGTGATGCCGCCGGCCGTGAACGCCACCGACCGGAACACCGAGTCGGAGACCGACGGGCGGGAGACCAGGGCCCGGCGGCGTTCCTTCTCGAAGGGGAACGCCTCGGTGTCCGGTGCGCTGTCCGGTGCGCCGGCCGGCGCGGTGCGCGCAGGCAGCAGGGTCGAGCGTGGCATGGGTGTCCTCGGGTGAGACGTGGGGTGGGATTCGAGCGGGGCCGGGGTAAGCGGCAACAGCTGCGAAACACATGTTTGGGTTGCCAGGTGAATTCCCGGCGTCGATCCGACCACCTGGATGTGGACGTGGTGTGTGGACTTGGCGACGGTTCCCGGGTCAGGGCGCGGGCGTCGCCGTGCCGGCCGGAGTGGCGGTCGGCGCGGGAGTCTGCGGCGGCGGGCTGGACGTCGGAGTGACGACGGCGGCGGCCACGGTGAGTGTGACCGTGGTGCCCAGGCGGAGCACGGTGGCGTCCATCGGTTGGCTGGCCAGCACGGTGCCCGTCGGCGCCGCCGCCTCGGCCCGCACGACGACGACGGCCGTGAAGCCGGCGTTCTGCAGCGCCGCCACGGCATCCGCCTGGGCCAGGCCGACCGTCGCCGGCACGCTGTTGGACCCCGAGGCCACCAGGAGGTCGACGGGGTCGCCCTCCGCCAGCCAGGTCCCCGGTGCCGGGTTCAGGGTGAGCACGGTGTCGCCGGTCCGCACCGAATCCTGGGTGCTGAGCAGGCCGACCCGCAGCCCCGCCGCCTCGAGGGCGGCCCGGGCCTCGCCCAGCGGCATGGTGGTGAGCTCGGGGACCCGCACCGAGGTGCGTTCAGCTTCGGCGGGGGCCGGCGTCTGGGGTGGAGGCGTCGCCGTCGGGGCCGCTGAGGTGGTCTCCGTGGCCGACGGGGTGCTGCTGACGGCCACGCTGGTGCGGGCCCCGTCGGCGGCCGCGGCCACCCAGCCGGCCGCGATCACCCCGGCGACGAGGACCAGCGCCAGCCAGCCGGCGGCCCGCCCCGCGCCCGTGCGGCGGACGGCGGGAGGCGGCAGGAGGTCAGCGGGCCCTGAGCGGGTCGGCGCGGGTCTCGGCGTGGGCCTACGCGGGAGCACGGCGGTGCGTTCCGTTTCGGGAGCCGGCGAGGAGTCGAGCGGCCTGCCGAACCGGCGGGTGTGGTCGTCTCCGGACTGTCCGGTCGCGGCGGCCTCGGCGGTCGCGGACGGCTCGAGGGCCAGGATCGCCCGGCGCATCTCGTCGGCCGAGGCGAACCGGTCGGCACGGTCCTTGAGCAGCGCCCGCACCACGATCCGGTCCACGCCGCGCCGGATGCCGGGACGCACCACCGAGGGCACCGGCGGCGGGGTGAGAGCGTGCGCGCGCCGCACGGCGTCGACGGTGTCGCGCGGGAAGGGCGGGGAGCCGGTCAGCGCGAAGTAGAGCACACCGCCGAGTTGGTAGAGGTCACCGCGCTCGTCGACGCTCCCGCCGGCCGCCTGCTCCGGAGACATGTAGTTGACGCTCCCGAGCACGCCCAGCTGCCGATCCGGCCGGTCCTCTGCCGGTTCGGGCTCGCTGCGCAGCAGGTCGGAGCCCGTCGCGGCACGATCGGTGACGTCGGCCAGGCCGAAGTCGAGCAGCCGCACGGCGCCGATCGGCAGGAAGCCGTCGGCCTCCGGGGCGATCATGATGTTCGCCGGCGAGACGTCGCGGTGGATCAGACCGGCACCGTGCACGGCAGCGAGCCCCCGCAGCACCGCCAGCGCGAGAGTGAGGGCGTCCGGAACCGGCAGCGGGCCGGTTCTCTCGACGTACTCGGCGAGGGTCTGGCCGGGGGCCAGTTCCAGGGCGATCCAGGCGAGCGGGTCGGTCTCGTCGTCGTGCACCCCGACGTCCAGCACGGCCACGACGTTGGGATGCCGCACCCGGCCGGCCTCGCGTGCCTCCCGGAAGAACGCCTCCCGCAGCCGCGGGCTGCGCGACAGCTCCGGGTGCAGGATCTTGAGCGCCAGGGCGTCGCCGGTGCGGGTGTCGACGGCGGCGAAGACCGACGCGGATCCCCCGCTGCCCAGCAGCGGTCCGAGCCGGTACCGCCCGGAGACGAGGCCGGCAGCCGCGCCCGTCACGGCATCCGCGCGGCGTAGCCGTTCGCCGTCGCTGCGACGAGGTCGACGTAGCTGTCGACGTGGTTGTACGAGTACACGGCCGCGCGCCAGGCCGCCGGAGTCGTGAGGTCGCCGGTGTCGCAGAGGTACCGCGCGGTCGTCAGGGCGGCATCGTCGATCTGTTGCGGGTCGGCCACGCCGTCACCGTTGCCGTCGGCGCCCCAGTCCGACCACGTCGCCGGGATGAACTGCAGCGGGCCCACGGCACGGTCCCACTGCGCGTCGCCGTCCCAGAGCCCGGCGTCGGTGTCGGGGAAGGCGTCGTAGACCGTGCCGTCCAAGAGCGGCCCGAGGATGCCCGGCGCGGTCTGGCCGTCGGCCCCGATGGCGGAGGCGCCGTGCCGGCCGTGGTCGGACTCGATGGCGCCCAGCGCCGCCAGGGTGGTCCAGCCCAGCCCGCAGCCCGGTTGTTCGCCGGCCACCCGGAGCGCGGCACCGGCATAGCCGAGCAGCGCCCGCTGCGGGATGCCGGTGGCCCCCGAGGCCGCGCGCGCCCAGTCCGCCGAGACCACGGCCGTGTCCGGGCCGATTCCGGCGGGAGCGCTGTCCTGCGTGTCAGCCGGCGATCCGGCGGGCGCCTCCGGTGCGGTCTCCGGGAGGAGCACCGCGGGGACCGGGGCCTCGGCGTAGACCGCCGCCTGATCGGGCGCGGCTCCGGATCCCCCACCGGGCAGGGCGGCCACGAGGAACCAGGCGGCCACGCCCAGGAAGAGGCCCAGCGGAAGCCACTCCAGCCAGCGGATCCGCCCGGTCACCGGGAGCCCGCTCACCAGGACCCCGCCAGCTCGGTGTCGCCGCTCGTCCGGCGGGGGCGGCGGGCGCCGGGTTCCACCATCCGGCGGGGGTCCTGGGTCACCAGCGCGTTCCGGAACGCCGCCAGGGCGCCCGCGCACGCATCCCGGGTGGTGGACGTCGTGCCGTACCAGCGCCCGCTCGTCATCACGGCGACCTCGTCGACGGTCACCACCCAGCCGTGCGTGCCGGAGGTCGGCCCTGTCACGGTCGTCGCGATCATCCGGTCCACGCCGGCCTGCAGGTCGATCACATGCGCGCGCGCCAGGCCGAACGTCGCGTACACGGAGGAGCTGCGGCCGAGCTCCCGGCTGTTCGAGGCCAGCAGGCGCCAGATTCCCGACCTGGCGGACCAGGCACCGTCGGTGGCCGTCTCGCCCCGGGAGTCACCGCGACGCACGGCGCGCGCCGGCCGGGCCGTCGCGACGTCGTCGGCCTGCAGGTGTCCGCGGAACGACAACCAGCCCTGCAACCGCGGGTCGGCGGCAGAGGTGAAGGCGGAAAAGACCACGCTGGCGCTCGTCGACACGCTGCTCCTCGAAACCTGGTGAAACTCGGTTTGAGGACTTCGCTTCGTACCTCAGCGAGAACATTCGTGGCATGAGGTGTCCGCCAGGACCCGCTCGGCTGAACGGGGGGTGTACGGTCGCTGAAGGAACGCCGAGGAGCAGGGCCGATCAGCGGCGCAGGGCCTTCCTGGCCAGCCAGTTGCCGAGGAACTGCACGAGTTGAACGAGCACGATGATCAGCAGCACGGCCGCCCAGGTGACGATCGGGTTGTACTGCCGGTAGCCGTAGAGCAGCGCGAAGGCGCCCAGCCCGCCACCACCGACATAACCGGCCACGGCGGACATGTCCACGAGCGCCACGAAGATGAACGTGTAGCCGAGGATCAGGGGGCCGAGCGCCTCGGGCAGCAGCACCGTGAAGATGATGCGCACGGGACCGGCGCCCACGCTGCGGGCCGCTTCGATCACGCCGGGTGACACCGTGAGCAGGTTCTGTTCCACGATGCGTCCCATGGCGAACGATGCGGCCAGCGCGATGGTGAAGATGATCGCGTTGTTGCCGATTCCGGTGCCCACGACCGCTCGGGCCAGGGGCTGCGCCGCGGCGAGGAAGATGATGAAGGGAATGGGCCGCACCGTGTTGACCAGCACGTTGAGCACCGCGAAGACCGGCCGGTTGGCCAGGATGCTGCCGGCGCGGCTGAGGTAGAGGCCGAGACCGATGAGCAGGCCGCCGAGACCGCCGAACAGCAGGGTGAACCCGACGATGTAGAGGGTCTCCCCCGCGGCTTTCCAGAACTCGGGCTGCAGGTCGATGAGGGAATCCATGGTCAGCGCACCTCGGTGACGGTCGTGAGCGCGCGGACACGGTCGAGCGCGGAATCGATGGTCGCGTCATCGCCGGTCAGCGCGAGGGTGAGGTGCCCGAACGGGCGCCCCTGGATTTCGTTGATACCGCCGTAGACCACCTGGAACCCGACGCCGTCGCGGGACAGCTCGCCGAAGACCCGTGTCTGGTCCACCGCATCCGTGCGGAACGCGAGCGTCACGATCCGGCCGGTGTGCCGGTCGCGCAGCACGGCGAGCTCGGCCGCAGACGGCACTCCCTTCACGACGGTGGAGACGAACCGCGCCGATGCGGCCTGCTGCGGGTTGGAGAACACGTCGAACACGTCACCGCGCTCGATGATCCGGCCCTGGTCCATCACGGCGACCTTGGTCGCCAGCGTCTGGATGACGTCCATCTCGTGGGTGATGACGATGATGGTGACGCCGAACTCCTGGTTCACCCGCTTCAGCAGTTCGAGCACCTCGTGGGTGGTCTCCGGGTCGAGCGCGCTGGTGGCTTCATCGGCCAACAGCAGGGCCGGCGATGTCGCCAGAGCGCGGGCGATGCCCACTCGCTGCTTCTGACCCCCGGAGAGCTGGTCGGGGTAGGCCCCCGCCTTGTCGCCGAGGCCCACGAAGTCGAGCATCTCGGCGACGCGAGCGGCGCGGGTGGCCTTGTCCCGGCCGGCGACCTCGAGCGGGTACTCCACGTTGCGCGCCACCGAACGGGAGTTCAGCAGGTTGAACTGCTGGAAGATCATGCCGATGCCGAGCCGAACCGGGCGGAGTTCCCGCTCCGGCAGGCCGGCCACGTCCCGGCCGTCGATGAGGATCTGCCCGGCGGTGGAACGTTCGAGCACGTTCACCAGGCGCACCAGGGTGCTCTTACCCGCCCCGGAGTAGCCGATGATGCCGTAGACGTCGCCCGCGTCGATGCGGAGGCTGACGTCGTCGATCGCCGTGACATCGGGTGCGCCCTTGACGGTGGCCGGATACACCTTGCTCACGTTCTTCAATTCGACCAGGGGGGTTGGTGCGGACATGTACGATCCTTCGGTTGGAACGGGAAAACCGGCCGGCCCGCTCTCAGCGGGGCCGGCCGGCCGGGTGGAGCCTACTTCTGAGCCGCGGTTTCCTTCTCGACCGTGGCCAGGGTGGCCTGCAGGTCCGCAGCCGGCGTGGTCGCCAGAACGGCAGAACCGCCCGACACCTCGAGCACGCCGTCGGTGACGGCCTTGGTGTTCTGGTAAAGCTCGACGAGCTTGGTGTAGGTCTCGTTGTCCTTGTCCTCGGCGCGCGCGGCGAAGACGTTCACGTAGGGCAGCGCGGTGTCATCGGAGGGGTCGTCCTTGACGAGCGCGTCGTCGAAGGAGAGACCGGCCTTCTCCACGAAGTCGTTGTTGACCACGGCCGCGGCCACGTCGGGCAGCGACGTGGCGGTGAGGGAGGGCTCGAGCGCCGTGACGGTCACCTTGGAGGCGTCGGTGTCGACGTCGTCGAGGGTGGAGAAGATCGTGCCGCCGTCCTTCAGCGTGATGAGGTCGGCGCTCTGCAGCAGCAGCAGCGCGCGGCCCAGGTTGCTGGAGTCGTTGGGCACGGCGACGGTGTCGCCCTTCTTGATGTCGGTCACGTCGGTGACCTTGCTCGAGTAGAGGCCGAGCGGGTAGATGGCCGTGGCGCCGATGGGCGTGAGGTCTTCGCCGGCGGAGACGTTGTAGTCGGCCAGGAACGCCAGGTGCTGGAACTGGTTCAGGTCGATGTCACCGTTGGTCAGCGCCGGGTTGGGCTGGTTGTACTCGGCGAAGTCGACGATCTCCACGGTGATGCCCTCGGCGGCGGCGGCCTCGGTGTAGTCGGCCCAGTACGGGTCGCTGGCCCCGACGACGCCGATCTTCACGGTCTCGTCGTCACTGCCTCCGGCAGCACCGGCGCAGCCGGCGAGCAGGGTCAGGCTGGCCCCGATGGCCAGGACGCTCAGGATGCTTCTGGTCGCACTGTTCTTTTTCACTCTGGTGATCTCCACGTCTCGGTCGCTGTGTCTGTGTGTCTGTGTGGCTGTGTGCGCCACGCACGACGAAGCGAATGTTGGCACAGGGCATCCACGGGGTACTCGCGTGGGGAATCTGTGCCGCAACGTCGCGTGGCACTCTTCTACGTTAACCGCAGGACACTCGACGACTGAACCGCGCGGACACACTTCGTCACAGATGCTGCGACAAACGCCGCCCAGTCACAGGATCTGCGAGCTGGGCGGCGGTTCAGCGAACCGGGTCGCCGTGCGGGTGAAACAAGTGGATCACTTCTCGAGCAGGACCGACAGTTCCACCCAGCGGGTCTCGAAGCCCGCGACGGCGTCTTCGGCCGCGGCGACCTCGGCCTGAAGTGCACCGAGACCCGTGTAGTCGCTCTGGTCATGCGCGGCCAGAGCGTTGTGCAGCTCCTTGATCTTCGCCTGCTGCTTGGCCACCTTGCGGTCGATCGAGGCGAGTTCCTTCTGGGCGTTCCGCAGCTCGGCGCCGCCGAGAGCCGGCTTGCCGGAGGCCTTGACGTTGGCCGAGGTGGGCGACGCGGCATCCGCCGTGAACGAACCGCCGGCGACCTGGCGCTTGCGCAGCTCCAGGTACTGGTCGACACCGCCGGGCAGGTGGTGGAACCCGCCGTCGGAGACCGCGTACTGGTTGTCGGTGACCCGTTCGATGAGGTACCGGTCGTGCGAGACGACGAGCAGCGTGCCGGGGAAGGAGTCGAGCAGGTCTTCCATGGCCGCGAGCATGTCGGTGTCCAGGTCGTTGGTGGGCTCGTCGAGGATGAGCACGTTCGGCTCGTCCAGGACGATCAGCAGCAGCTGCAGGCGACGCTTCTGCCCACCGGAGAGGTCCTTGACCTGGGTGGACAGCTGCGCGCTCATGAAGCCCATGCGCTCGAGCATCTGGCCGGGCGTGATCTCCTTGCCGCCGGCCATGTACGAGGTGCGCTGGCGGGCGATGACGTCGCTGACCCGGTCGTTGCGGATGTCGTCGAGCTCGAACAGCTGCTGGGTGAGCACGGCGACCTTGATGGTCTGTCCGCGCTTGACCTTGCCGGTGTCGGGGGCGAGGGTGCCGGCGACCAGGTTGAGCAGAGTCGACTTTCCGGCGCCGTTGACGCCCAGGATGCCGGTGCGCTCGCCCGGCGCGATCAGCCAGGTGATGTTGTTGAGCACGGTCTTCTCGCCGAAGCTCACGGAGACGTCGACGAGGTCGACCACATCCTTGCCGAGGCGCTGCATGGCCATCGACTGCATCGACACGGTGTCGCGGGGCGGCGGCTCGTTCTCGATCAGTTCGTTGGCGGCGTCAATGCGGAACTTGGGCTTGGCCGTGCGGGCCGGGGCTCCGCGGCGCAGCCACGCCAGCTCCTTCTTCATCAGGTTCTGGCGCTTGCCTTCCATGACGGCGCTCATCCGGTCGCGCTCGACGCGCTGCAGGATGTAGGCGGCGTAACCACCCTCGAACGGTTCGATCAGGCGGTCGTGCACCTCCCAGGTCATGTTGCAGACCTCGTCGAGGAACCACCGGTCGTGCGTGACGACCACGAGGCCGCCGGAGTTCTGGGCCCAGCGGTTCTTGAGGTGCCCGGCGAGCCAGGAGATGCCCTCCACGTCGAGGTGGTTGGTGGGCTCGTCGAGGAAGACCACGTCGTGGTCGCCGATGAGCACCTGGGCGAGGGCCACCCGGCGGCGCTGGCCACCGGAGAGGTCGTCGACGAGGGTGTCCCAGGGGATGTCGCGGACGAGGCCCGCGATCACGTCGCGTACCTTCGCGTCGCCGGCCCAGACGTGCTCGTCGATGCCGCCCACGATGGTGTGGCCGACGGTCTGGCCGTTGACGAGGTCGTCGGACTGGTCGAGCACGCCGATGGTGACGCCGCGCCTTCGGGTCACCCGGCCGGAATCGGGCTCCATGCGGCCGGCGAGCAGGCGCAGGAGGGTGGACTTGCCGTCGCCGTTACGTCCGACGATGCCAATGCGGTCGCCCTCGTTCAGTCCGGCGGTGACGCTGTCGAAGATGACGCGGGTGGGAAATTCAAGGTGCAGGGACTCGGCCCCGAGCAAATGTGCCATAGGGTTCGAGCCTAGCCGTCGCAGCTGAGTGCCCGGACCGCGGTCACAGCCCCGCGAGCCGCCCGACACCCGCGCACCCACGCCAATCGAGCCTGTCGAGATCCCGCGAGCCGACAAGCAATCGCGACCCCAACGTTGATCGAGCCTGTCGAGATCCCGCGAGCCGATCCGCAGGCCGGGTCACCAGGTCTCGACAAGCTCGACCGACGAGGCGGGAACCATCCGCAGACCGGGTCACCATCCGCTCCTCGGCGCAGCGCCTCCGCGAGCCGACAAACGGTCGCGACCCACACGTTGATCGAGCCTGTCGAGATCCCGCGAGCCGTTCCGCGGTCGCGACCCACACGCCGATCGAGCCTGTCGAGATCCCGCGAGCCGTTCCGCAGAACGAGTCACCAGGTCTCGACAAGCCCGACCGACGAGGCGGGGAACCATCCGCAGACCGGGTCACCAGGTCTCGACGAGCTCGACCGACGAGACGGGAACCATCCGCAGGCCGGGTGACCATCCGCTCCTCGACGCACCGCATCCGCGAGCCGACAAACGGTCGCGACCCCAACGCCGATCGAGCCTGTCGAGATCCCGCGAGCCGATCCGCAGACCGGGTCACCGGGTCTCGACAAGCTCGACCGACGAGACGGGAACCATCCGCAGACCGGGTCACCATCCGCTCCTCGACGCACCGCATCCGCGAGCCGACAAACGGTCGCGACCCCAACGCCGATCGAGCCTGTCGAGATCCCGCGAGCCGTTCCGCAGGACGAGTCACCAGGTCTCGACAAGCTCGACCGACGAGACGGGGAACCATCCGCAGACCGGGTCACCAGGTCTCGACAAGCTCGACCGACGAGGCGGGAACCATCCGCAGACCGGGTCACCATCCGCTCCTCGGCGCAGCGCCTCCGCGAGCCGACAAACGGTCGCGACCCACACGTTGATCGAGCCTGTCGAGATCCCGCGAGCCGATCCGCAGGCCGGGTCACCAGGTCTCGACAAGCTCGACCGACGAGGCGGGAACCATCTGCAGACCGGGTCACCAGGTCTCGACAAGCTCGACCGACGAGACGGGAACCATCCGTAGACCGGGTCACCATCCGCTCCTCGGCGCAGCGCCTCCGCGAGCCGACAAACGGTCGCGACCCCAACGCTGATCGAGCCTGTCGAGATCCCGCGAGCCGAACCGCGTTCGCGACCCACACGCCGATCGAGCCTGTCGAGATCCCGCGAGCCGTTCCGCAGGACGAGTCACCAGGTCTCGACAAGCTCGACCGACGAGACGGGAACCATCCGCAGGCCGAGTCACCATCCGCTCCTCGGCGCAGCGCCTCCGCGAGCCGACAAACGGTCGCGACCCCAACGTTGATCGAGCCTGTCGAGATCCCGCGAGCCGATCCGCAGACCGGGTCACCAGGTCTCGACAAGCTCGACCGACGAAGCGGGAACCATCCGCAGGTCGGGTCGCCGGGACTCGGCACGCTCGACCGACGAGCTGGAGAGCGCGGCTAGCTGGTCAGGATGCGGGCTCCGTGTACCGGGCCGGTGGCGCGCACCACGTGCAGCCGGGCGGCGCTCAGCGCCACCTGCAGCTCGAGGGCGGCGTCGGTGTCGGGCACGAGGAACGCGACCGTGGGACCGGAGCCGGAGAGGATGCCCGCCAGTGCGCCGTTCGCCTCGCCGAGCTCGAGCACCCGGCCCAGGCCCGGCGCGAGCTGGAGCGCGGGGGCCTGCAGGTCGTTGTGCATCGACTCGGCGAGCATGGCCGGGTCGCCGGCGCGCAGGGCCTGCAGAACGTCGGCGTCGACGGTGGGCTGAACCTGGGCGGGAAAGATGTCCTGGGCGTGCCGGGTGCGGTGCCGGTCGAGCTCGCTGTACACCGAGGGGGTGGACATGCCGAACTCGGCCAGGGCGAGCACCCAGTGGAACTGGCCCTTGGCCAGCGCCGGGCTGAGCTGGTCTCCGCGGCCCGTGCCGATGGCGGTGCCGCCCGTGAACGCGAACGGCACGTCGGCGCCCAGGGTCGCCGCGATCTTGAGCAATTCGTCCTTGCCCAGGTCGGTTCCCCAGAGCGCGTCGCAGGCCAGCAACGTGGCCGCCGCATCCGCTGAGCCGCCGCCCATGCCGCCGGCGATGGGCACGTTCTTGTCGATCTGCAGGCGCACGCCGCCGCGGAATCCGGTGGCCGCGGCCAGCGCACGCGCCGCCTTGATCGCGAGGTTGCTGTCGTCCACGGCCAGGCCGGAGGTGTCGACGGAGCCGGTGAACTCGACGCTGAAATCGTCGGCCGCCCTGGCGCGCACGTCTTCGTAGAGCGAGACGGCCTGGAACGCCGTCGCGAGGTCGTGGTAGCCGTCGTCCATCACGGCCCCCACCTTGAGGAAGACGTTGATTTTGCCCGGTGCCCTCGCATGCACAACCGGTGAGGTCGCCGTGTTGGTCATGGATCTAACCTAGCCCAGCGGCGCGAGGCGCTCGGCGCACACGCCAGTGCCGCACCCGCTCAGGAGGAGGTCCAGGCCCGGGCGATGGTGAGGAAGTCGTCCACCGTGAGCTGCTCGCCACGTTCGGTGGGGTCGATCCCCGCCTTGGTGAGCACGGCGGTGGCCTGGTTCGAGTCGCCCAGCACCGTCGACAGCGACTGACGCAGCATCTTCCGGCGCTGCTGGAACGCGCCGTCGACGAGCGCGAACGTGGCCAGGCGCAGCTCCTCGGATTCCAGCTCCTCGGTGCGGCGCTCGAACGCGATGAGGATGGAATCGACGTTGGGGACCGGCCAGAACACCTGCCGGCTCACCTTGCCGGCCGTGCGGAACCGGCCGTACCAGGCGGCCTTCACGCTGGGGCTGCCGTAGATCTTGGATCCGGGGGCCGCGGCGAGCCGTTCGCCCACCTCGGCCTGCACCATCACCACACCGGCTCGGATGGACGGGAAGTGCTCGAGCAGGTGCAGCAGCACCGGGACCGACACGTTGTAGGGCAGGTTGGCGACCAGCCGGGTCGGCTCCCCCGGCAGCTCGGCGATCTTCAGCGCGTCGGCACGGATGACGGTGAGCCGGGCGGCGGGCTGCATGAGCCGCACGGTGAGCGGCAGCTGCTCGGCGAGGCGGTCGTCGATCTCCACGGCCACGACCTCCGCGCCGGCTTCGAGGATGCCCAGGGTGAGCGAGCCGAGCCCCGGGCCGACCTCAACGACGGTCTCGCCGGGCTGCACGGCGGCGACCTTGACGATGCGCCGCACGGTGTTGCCGTCGATGACGAAGTTCTGGCCGAGCTTCTTGGTGGGGTTCACGCCGAGCATCTCGGCGAG
Source organism: Cryobacterium arcticum (assembly GCF_001679725.1). Lineage (NCBI taxonomy): Bacteria > Bacillati > Actinomycetota > Actinomycetes > Micrococcales > Microbacteriaceae > Cryobacterium > Cryobacterium arcticum. The sequence continues at coordinate 2,699,503 of NZ_CP016282.1, forward strand.
GTCGCGGATCTCGGCCGGGCCGAGCAGCGTCGGTGCGGCCGGTGCGTGCGCCGGCTCGTGGGCGGGTGTGGGGGCAGAGTCGGTCATGCGAGGCCTCCGGCCGGGCTGGTGCTGGGGTTTCGGCGGGTGTCGGTCAACACCACGGGTTCCGCATCCCAGCGGCCGTAGACGAGTTCGGTGTTCGAGGTGATCTGCGCGGCGAGCACCGAGACATCCGTCTGCAGATGCGCCGCCATGGCGCGCAGGGTGTGCGGCAGCAGGTACGGGGCGTTGGGCCGGCCGCGGTGGGGCGTGGGGGTGAGGTAGGGGGCGTCGGTCTCGACCAGGAGCAGCGCGCGCGGGGCCACCTCGAGGGCCTCGCGCAGGGTGGCGGCGTTCTTGAAGCTCACCGGGCCGGCGAACGACATGTACCAGCCCTGGTCCGCGCAGAGCCGGGCCAGCTTCGCGCCGCCGGAGAAGCAGTGGAACACGGTGCGCTCGGGCGCGCCGACGCGCAGCAGGGTCTCGACGACCTCGTCGTGGGCGTCGCGGTCGTGGATCTGCAGCGCCAGGCCGTGCCGTTTGGCGATCGCGATGTGGGCCTCGAAGGAGCGGAACTGCGCGGCCCGGCCGTCGGGGGCGGTGCGGAAGAAGTCCAGTCCGGTCTCGCCGATCGCGACCACGCGGGGCCGGGCGGCGAGCTCGTCGATCACGGCGAGGCCCTCGTCGAGGGTGCCGGCCGCTTCGAGCTCCGGCGCGTCGTTGGGGTGGATGGCGACGGCGGCGAGCATCCGCGGCTCGCGGGAGGCCGCCTCGGCGGACCAGCGCGAGGTGGCCACATCGGTGCCCACCTGGATCACGCCGCGCACGCCCACGCTCGAGGCCCGGTCGAGCTGTTCGGTGACCGACAAGGGGGTGATGCCGTCGGAGATCTCCAGGTGGGTGTGGTTGTCGTAGACGCCCACGACCAGCGGCTCGGGGGCGGGCGGGTAGACCAGGTCTCGTCCGGTGCCCGCCTCTCGCGCCCGGATGTGGGTGGTTTCGGCGGGCTCGTTAGCCAACGGCGGCCTCGATGCGCGGGAACAGGGCCGCCAGCGGTGACACGTGGGTGCCGCCGGTCCATTCCCAGGCCCGGTCGATGCGGGCGTCCTGCACGTCTCCGGCGCCGCCCAGGGCGCTCCACAGCGTGGCGGTGGCCTGCGGGGTCACCGGGGACAGCAGCACGGCGAGGGTGCCGAGCCCCCGCACCACGGTGTGCAGCACGGTTTCGAGGCGTTCCCGGTCGTCGGGGTTCTTGGCCAGCGCCCACGGCTCCTGCAGGGTGATGTAGCCGTTGAGTTCGTCGACGAGTTCCCACACGGCAGCGAGGGCGTCGTGCAGGGCGAGCCTGTCGATGGCCTCGTTGGCGGTCTGGGTGACCCGGATGGCCGTGGCGTGGATGGCGGCATCCGCGTCCGTGGGCTCGCCGCCGGCCGGGATCTCGCCGTCGCAGTAGCGCACGACCATGGCGATGACGCGGGAGGCCAGGTTGCCGAAGCCGTTGGCCAGCTCGGACTGGTACCGGGCGGACAGGTCCTCCCAGGAGAACGACCCGTCCTGGCCGAAGCTGATGGCGCGCATGAAGTAGTACCGGAACGTGTCGGATCCGAAGACGTCGGTGATCTGGTTCGGGGCGATGCCGGTGAGCTTGGACTTGCTCATCTTCTCGCCGCCCACCAGGAGCCAGCCGTGGCCGAACACCTGGGTGGGCACCGGCAGGCCGGCGGCCAGCAGCATGGCGGGCCAGATGACGGCGTGGAAGCGCAGGATGTCCTTGCCGACGATGTGCGTGGCCGGCCAGAGGCGGCTGAACTTCGCATCGTCCTGGCCGTAGCCGGCGGCGGTGATGTAGTTGAGCAGCGCGTCGAACCACACGTAGACGACGTGACTGTCGTCCCACGGCACCTTGATGCCCCAGTCGAAGCTCGAGCGCGAGATCGACAGGTCACTCAGGCCCTGCTTGACGAAGGAGATGACCTCGTTGCGGGCGGACTCGGGCTGGATGAAGGTGGGGTTGGCCTCGTAGAGGGCCAGCAGCTGGTCGGTGAAGGTGCTCATCCGGAAGAAGTAGTTCTTCTCGTGCAGCAGCTCCACGGGGATGGAGTGGATGGCGCAGACCTGCTGGCCGGTGTATTCGCCGGTGCCGTCGACCAGGTCGCCGGGCTGCTTGTACTCCTCACAGCCCACACAGTAGAAGCCCTCGTACTCGCCCGTGTAGATGTGGCCGGCGTCGAAGAGGTGCTGCAGGAACTTCTGCGCGTTCACCTCGTGGCGCTCGTCGGTGGTGCGGATGAAGTCGTCGTTCCGGATGTCGACGGTCTTCAGCAGCGGCTTCCACGCGGTCTCCACCAGCCGGTCGGCCCACTGCTTGGGGGTGACGCCGTTGGCGGTGGCGGTGCGCAGGATCTTCTGGCCGTGCTCGTCGGTGCCGGTGAGCAGCCAGGTGTCCTCCCCACGCTGGCGGTGCCAGCGCGCGAGAACGTCCGCGGCCACCTCCGTGTAGGCGTGCCCGATGTGCGGGACATCATTCACATAGAAAATAGGCGTGGTGATGTAGAAAGAATTGCCGTCGGACATGCTCACATCTTATGGGGAGCCACGGAGAAGTCCGACCCCGTTACGCCGTGCGGCAGGCTCGGTGCCCGCTCAGGAGAGCGGGAAATCGGGCTGCGGCTCGGCCTTCCGACGGGTCGACCCGGCCTCAGCGGAGCGGCCCGTGAGGGCGGCCTCGTAGAGGTCGCGCTTGCCGAGCCCCGAGGCGGCGGACACGTCGGCCGCGGCGTCCTTGAGCCGGGCTCCCGCGGCGACGAGGGCGAGGACCTCTTCGACGCCCGTGGCCAGGTCGAGCACCCGGGCTTCGGCGCCCGCGACGACCACGCAGATCTCCCCGCGCACGCCCGCCTCGGCCCACTCGGCCAGTTCGGCGGCGGTGCCGCGCTTGACCTCTTCATAGAACTTGGTCAGCTCCCGGCAGACCACCACACGCCGGCCGGCGCCGAGCACGGCGGCGAGGTCGGTCAGCGACGCGGCCAGTCGGTTGGGCGATTCGAAGAAGACCATGGTGCGACGCTCGGTGGCCACCTCGCGGAGGGCCTGCATCCGTTCACCGTGCTTGCGGGGCAGGAAGCCCTCGAAGGTGAAGCGGTCGGTGGGCAGCCCCGACACGGCCAGTGCGGTGAGCACGGCCGACGGGCCGGGCAGCGCCGTGACGGTGACGCCGGCAGCGATGGCGGCATCCACCAGGTGGAAGCCGGGGTCGGAGACCGTGGGCATGCCCGCGTCGCTGAGCACGAGCAGGTCGGTGTCGCGGGCCAGCTCGACGAGCTCGGCGGCCTTGCCGCGCTCGTTGTGGTCGTGCAGCGCGATCAGCCGGGGCCGGTTCTCCACCCCGAGGGCCTTGAGCAGGTGCACGGTCACCCGGGTGTCCTCAGCGGCGATCACGGTGCTCGTGCGCAGCGCCTCGATGAGGCGGGTCGAGGCGTCCCCGAGGTTTCCGATGGGGGTGGCAGCCAGAATGATCATGGTCACAGTCTCGCATCCCCCTCCCCCGGGGCCCGTTCCCCACGGCCCGTGGACGTGGCGGCTCACTACGATGGTCAGGTGCTGCTCACCCTGCGATCGACCGACCGTTGGCCCGCCCTGTGGACCCACCGGTGGGTGCGTCTGGCGGGCCCCGCGCTGGTGCTGTTGCTCGCCGCCGTCCTGAGGTTCGTCAACCTCGGTCACCCCGGCGCCCTCGTGTTCGACGAGACCTTCTATGTGAAGGATGCCTGGAGCCTGTTCAATAACGGCTACGAGTCGACCTGGCCCGCTGAAGCGGATGCCCTGTTCGCCGCCGGGCAGAGCAACATCTTCGGCACCGCACCGTCGTTCGTGGTGCATCCGCCGCTCGGCAAGTGGCTCATCGCGCTGGGCATGGCGGCCTTCGGCGCCGACAACCCGTGGGCCTGGCGCATCGTCACGGCGCTCATCGGGGTGCTGGCCGTTGCCCTGCTGATGCTCATCGCGAAGAAACTGTTCGGCTCGGTTCTGCTGGCCACGATCGCCGGTTTCCTCTTCGCCATCGACGGCAACGCCATCGTGATGAGCCGGGTGGCGCTGCTCGACAACTACGTGATGTTCTTCGCCTTGCTCGGCTTCGGTGCGGTGCTGATGGACCGTGACCACCATCGGGCGCGCCTGGGCGCCTGGCTGAACGAACGGCGGGACAACGAGGTCGAGCCCACCTGGGGCCCCGCGCTCTGGTGGCGCCCCTGGGTGTTCGCCGCCGGGCTCGCCTTCGGGCTGGCCTGCTCGGTGAAATGGTCCGGGGTCTACTTCCTCGCCGCGTTCGGCATCTATCTCGTCGTCGTCGACGCCCTGGCCCGGCGCCGGGCCGGCCTGCCGTTCTGGATCAGCGGGGCGATCCTCAAGCAGGGCCCGGTGACGTTCCTGTTGATGGTGCCGGTGGCCGTCGTCACGTTCCTGATCTCCTGGACCGGCTGGTTCGTCACCCGGGGCGGGTACTACCGCGACTGGGCAGACCAGGCCGGGCAGGCCTGGACCGGCGCGCTGGCCTGGGTGCCGCACTCCGTGCAGAGTTTCTGGCACTACCAGAGCGCCGCGTACGCGTATCACGTGGGCCTGGTCACGCCGCATCCGTACCAGGCGAACCCGCTCACCTGGCTGGCGATGACCCGCCCCACGAGCATGTACTACCAGGGCAGCAGCCTGGGCGAGAGCGGCTGCGGGTACACGACGTGCTCGGAGGCCATCACCGGCATCGCCAATCCGCTGATCTGGTGGGCTGCCAGCGCCGCGATCCTGTACCTGGTCTACCGACTGGCGCGGTATCGCGAGTGGCGCGTCGGCCTGGTCCTGATGGGCATGGTCGCCGGCTACCTGCCCTGGCTGATGTACCTGAACCGCACGGTCTTCCAGTTCTACACGATCGCGTTCGAGCCCTACCTGCTGCTCGGTCTCACCTTCGTCATCGGCATGCTGATCAAGTCCGGCGCCGGGCGCACGATCGTGATCGTCTTCCTGGTCCTTGCCACCCTGGTGAGCGCATTCTTCTTCCCGCTCTGGACCGGTGCGCAGGTCCCGTTCGGCTTCTGGCAACTGCACATCTGGCTGCCGAGCTGGCGCTGACCGGCACAAACGGGTTTATTGCAGTCTCTGCATGCAAGGCGACGTATGCCAGAATTGGAATACATCCCCTGTTAAAGGCGTGTGAATTGCGGGCGTTTTGGGGGAATCGACCCGTAGGATGGCCGGTATCTGATTGACGAGTGTTTGCTCTACAACCGACTGAGAAGTCCAGATACAAACCAAAGGCCTCATGTCGGAAGCATCTGCCGCACCCACGGTGCGTATTGTCCGCACTCGCAAGGGTGGCGACTCCAAGAATCCCACCACCGAGTACTCCTCCCTCCTGCACACCGTGCGCAACCTCGGCCTGCTGCAGCGCCGCACGGGCTTCTACTGGGGTATGTTCGCCGCCCTGGTGCTGATCACAGCCGGCCTGGGCGTGGGCTTCGTCCTGCTCGGTGACTCCTGGTACCAGCTCATCATCGCCGGCGTGCTCGGCCTGATCCTCACCCAGTTCGCTTTCCTGGCCCACGAGGCCTCGCACCGCCAGGTGTTCGAGTCCGGCCCCGCCAATGACCGGGCCGGCCGCATCCTCGCCAACCTCTTCGTCGGCATCAGCTACGCCTGGTGGATGACCAAGCACAGCCGTCACCACGCCAACCCGAACGTGGTCGGCAAGGACCCCGACATCGACCCCGACTTCATCGTGTTCCGCGAGGAAGACGCCGCGAAGGTCAACTGGATCACCTCCTTCATGACCCGCAAGCAGGGCTACCTGTTCTTCCCGCTGCTCACCCTCGAGGGCATCAACCTGCACATCCAGGGGTTCAAGACCGTCTTCGGCAAGGGCAAGGTCGACAAGCGCTGGCTCGAGATCACCATGCTCACCAGCCGCATCGTGCTGTACTTCGCCGTCATCTTCTACTTCCTCCCGCTCGGCATGGCGTTCGCGTTCATCGGCGTGCAGATGGCCGTCTTCGGCGTGTACATGGGTGCGTCCTTCGCGCCCAACCACAAGGGCATGCCGCAGCTGCCGCACGAGAGCAAGGTCGACTTCCTGCGCCGTCAGGTGCTCACCTCGCGCAACATCCGCGGCGGCACCGTCATGGACACCTTCATGGGCGGCCTGAACTATCAGGTCGAGCACCACCTGTTCCCGAACATGGCCCGCCCGCACCTCAAGAAGGCGCAGGAGATCACCAAGGAATACTGCGAGTCGAACAAGATCCTCTACACCGAGACGGGCCTGTTCGAGTCGTACGGCATCGTGATCGCCTACCTCAACAAGGTGGGCCTGGCCGCACGTGACCCGTTCGACTGCCCGATGGTGCAGCGCTTCCACCACCGCTAGCGCAGAACCGGCTCGCGAACACAGCCCCAAGAATCCCCGCCGGATTCTTGGGGCTGTTCTCGTGGGTCGCGGCCGGATGGGTAGGGTTGAGCGGGTGTGGATCTGGGGAATTGCGGCGGCCGCCGGGGCCACGCTCGTGGCGTGGGCCGTGCACAGCATCGTGCCCGCCGTGCCGCTACTCACCGTCGCCGTGGTCCTCGGGATCATCGTGGGGCAGCTGCCCGTGCTGCGCCCCGCCGTCACCGGCGCACTGAAACCCGGCCTCTCCGTGGCGGCCAAGCGCCTGATGCGGCTCGGCGTGGTGTTGCTCGGGCTCAAGCTCAGCCTCGTCGACATCGCGGGCCTGGGCTGGCTCACCATCACGACCACCGTGCTCATCGTCATCCTCACCTTTTTCGGCACGCTCTGGCTCGGCCGCACGATGGGCCTGCCCGGGCACCAGCCGCTGCTGATCGCCACGGGCTTCGCCATCTGCGGCGCCTCCGCCATCGGCGCCATGAGCGGCGTGGTCAAGGCCAAGGACGAGGAGACCGCGACCCCGGTGGCGCTCGTCACCCTGTGCGGAACGCTCGCGATCGGCGTGCTGCCGCTGCTCTGGCATCCGCTGGGCCTGACCGACCTGCAGTTCGGCCACTGGGTGGGCGCGGGCGTGCACGACGTGGGCCAGGTCGTGGCCACCGCCCAGATCGCCGGAACCGCCGCCCTCGCCGTGGCCGTGGTCATCAAGCTCACCCGGGTGCTCATGCTGGCCCCCATCGTGGCGAGCGTCGCGGTGTACGAACGTCGCCGCCAGGCCGTCGCGGTGTCCCCGGTCGGGTCCGGCCTGCCGCAGTCCGACGACACCGCCACCGCCGCCGCGACGACCGGCGCCCGGCGCCCCCCGGTGCTGCCGCTGTTCGTGGCCGGCTTCCTGGCCCTGGTGCTCGTGCGCACCCTGGTTCCGCTTCCCCCGGCGGTCCTGGTCGCCGCCGACCTCGCCCAGACCGTGCTGCTGGCCATGGCCCTGTTCGGGCTGGGCACGGCCGTGCGCCTCGGCTCGCTGCTGCGCACCGGCGGACGGGCCCTGGGCGTGGGCTTGGCCTCCTGGCTGCTCATCGCGGTTCTCGCGCTGGGCGCCGTGCTGATCAGCTGAGCCGCCCGGGTTTCACTCTGTTACGCCGCGACCCGCGTCCGCCCGGCGGCGCCCGGTAGCGTACCTCCATGGCAGATCGCGAGTACGGCTTCACGACCAGGGCAATCCACGCCGGGAACATCCCCGACGCCGTCACCGGGGCACGGGCGCTGCCGATCTACCAAACCAGCGCGTTCGTCTTCGACGACACCGCGGATGCCGCCGCCCGCTTCGCCCTGCAGAAGTACGGCAATGTGTACTCCCGGTTGTCCAACCCCACCGTGGCCGCGTTCGAAGAACGCATCGCCAGCCTGGAGGGCGGTCTGGGCGCCGTCGCCACCGCATCGGGCCTGGCCGCGCAGTACATCACCTTCGCCAGCCTCGCCGGCGCCGGCGATCACATCGTCTCCAGCGCCAACCTCTACGGCGGCTCGATCACCCAACTCGACGTGACGCTGCGCCGGTTCGGTGTGGAGACCACCTTCGTGCAGTCCGCCGAGCCGGCCGACTACGCCGCGGCGATCACCCCCAAGACCAAGCTGATCTTCGCCGAGACCGTGGCCAACCCGTCCGGCGAGGTCGCCGACATCGAGGGGCTCGCCGCCGTCGCCCACGCTGCCGGGATCCCCCTCATCATCGACTCCACCATCGCCACGCCGTACCTCTGCCGGCCCATCGAATGGGGCGCCGACATCGTCATCCACTCCGCCACCAAGTTCCTCGGCGGCCACGGCACCACCCTCGGTGGCATCGTCGTGGAGAGCGGCCGGTTCAACTGGAACAGCGAGAAGTTCCCGCTGTTCACCGAACCGGTTCCCAGCTACGGCGGTCTGGAGTGGTCGGGCAACTTCGGCGAATACGCCTTCCTCACCCGCCTCCGCGCCGAACAGCTGCGCGACATCGGTCCGGTGCTCGCACCGCACTCCGCGTTCCTGCTCGCCCAGGGCGTCGAGACGCTGCCCTACCGGCTGCAGGCGCACGTGAACAACGCCCGCACCGTGGCCGAATGGCTGGATGCCGATCCCCGGGTCGACTTCGTCAACTGGGCCGGCCTGCCCGGCCACCCGCACTACGAACGCGGTCTCAAGTACCTGCCCAAGGGCCCTGGCTCGGTCTTCAGCTTCGGCGTCAAGGGCGGCCGCGACGCCGGCCGCACCTTCATCGAATCGGTCGACCTGGCCAGCCACCTGGCCAACATCGGCGACGCCAAGACCCTGGTGATCCACCCGGCCTCCACCACGCATGCCCAGCTCAGCGAGCAGCAGCTCGTGGACGCCGGCGTGCTCGCCGGGCTGGTGCGCATCAGCGTGGGCATTGAGGACGTCGACGACATCATTTACGATCTCGACCAGGCGCTGACCCGCGCCGCCGCCGCAGGAGGAACCGAATGAGCACCGAGACCGTGCCAGATTCCGAGACCGTGCAGCTCACCAACGGACTCAGCTGCAGCGTGCCCTCCGACTCCCCCCTGGCGAAACTGCTGCGCACCCAGCGCACTTGGGAGGGACCGGACGCCAAGGCGCGGCTGGGCATCCTGCGCTCGGCCAAATCGGTCGCCATCGTGGGCGCCTCCCCCAACCCGGCCCGCTCGAGCTACTTCGTCGGCACCTACCTGCAGCAGTCGAGCGATTACCGGGTCTACTTCGTCAACCCGCGCGCCGACACCATCCTCGGTCAGAAGGCCTACCCCGACCTGGCCTCGCTCCCGGAGGTGCCCGACATCGTCGACGTGTTCCGCAAGGCCTCCGACATCCCGCAGGTGTTGGACGACGCCCTCGCGGTCGGCGCGAAGACCGTGTGGGTGCAGCTGGGCATCTGGAACCAGGAGGCCGCCGAGTACGGCGAGTCGAAGGGCCTCACCATCGTGATGGACCGCTGCATCAAGATCGAGCACGCCCGCTTCCACGGCGGCCTGCACCTGCTCGGCTTCGACACCGGGCAGATCACGGCCCGCAAGACCATCCGGTAGCCGCCCGCCGACGCCGCCCGCGTACGATGGAGCGGGTGACTGCGTACGTATCGGCCCTCGACCTCTTCTCCATCGGAATCGGTCCATCCAGTTCCCACACCGTCGGCCCGATGCGGGCCGCCCGCGCCTTCGCCGAAAACCTGGCCGCCGGCGGCCGGCTCGGCGAGGTGGCGCGCATCCGCTGTTCGCTGTTCGGCTCGCTCGGGTCCACGGGCCTCGGCCACGGCACCCCGGATGCCGTGCTGGCCGGTCTCGCGGGCCTCCGCCCCGAGGTCTGCGACCCCGATGAGGTGCGGAACCTCTGGGCGCACCTCGCCGACGGCGCCACGCTGCGACTGAACGGCAGCCATCCGGTGGCCGTGCGGAAGAGCGACGTGGTGTTCGAGCCGCGCACCCGGCTCCCCGGGCACCCGAATGCGATGACGCTCACGGCCTACGGCTCCGACGAGTCGGCGCCGGCCGTTCTCGAGGAGACCTACTACTCGATCGGCGGCGGCTTCATCCGCCGCGACGGCGACCCGGTGCGCCCGGCGGCCACCGTGGCGCAGCCGATGCCGTACGCGTCGAGCGCGGCTCTGCTCGAGCTCTGTGACAGCCACGGAATCGGCATCTGCGACGTGGCCAGGGCCAACGAGGAGGCCGTGCACGGCGCGGACCGCCTCGACGCCGGACTCGACGCCATCTGGGCGGCCATGCACGCCTGCGTCGAGGCCGGCCTGCACGTAGACGGCACCCTTCCCGGCGGACTCGGGGTCAAGCGGCGAGCCTCGGCCATACGTATGCAATTGGAAGAATATGACGGTCTGACGCTGCGGGAACGGGACACCTCGACCGAGTGGCTGCACGCCTTCGCCCTCGCTGTGAACGAGGAGAACGCCTCCGGAGGCCGGGTCGTCACCGCGCCGACCAACGGCGCCGCGGGCATCATCCCCGCCGTCGCCCACTACTACCTGCGCTTCGTGCCCGGGGCCGGGGCCGCCGGGATCCGCCGGTTCCTGCTCACCGCCGTGGCCATCGGGTCGCTCGTCAAGGCGAACGCGTCGATCTCCGGTGCGGAGGGCGGCTGCCAGGCCGAGGTGGGCTCTGCCTGTGCGATGGCCGCCGGTGCGCTCTGCGCCGTGCTCGGCGGCACCCCGCGCCAGGTGGAGAACGCGGCGGAGATCGCCATGGAACATCACCTCGGACTCACCTGCGATCCCGTTGGCGGACTCGTGCAGGTGCCCTGCATCGAACGCAACGCGATCGCCGCCTCCACCGCGGTCTCGGCGGCCCGGCTCGCCCTGCACGGCGACGGCACCCACCTGGTGTCGCTGGACACGGTGATCGAGACCATGCGTCAGACCGGCCTGGACATGATGACCAAGTACAAGGAGACCAGCGAGGGCGGCCTGGCCGTCAACGTCATCGAGTGCTGAGACCGCACCCGAAGTGGGCACCTGCCACGGTCCCACGAACGTAATCCCTGACCTAAGCTGTCTTCTCGGGGGTACACCATGACCGAATCGCTGTTCACCGCACGACGTGCGTTCACCGTTGCCGTGCTCGCGGTCGCCGCTGCGGCGCTGAGCGGCTGCGCCCCGGCGCCGGCCCCCGTGGTGACCCAGACCATCGTCATCACGCCGACGCCGACGCCCACCCCGACACCGACACCCACCGCCACGCCGACGCCCGTGGCCACCACGCCGCCGGTCGCTGAGGCGGAACCGGACCCTTTGGTGGCCAACCCCGAGGTTCCTGAGGTTCCACTGCCAGAGGGCCCCGCCTACGACAACGGCGCCATCCCCGGCGCCCAGGCCGCCCCGGTGCGGGACGGCGCGGGCAACCTCACGAGCTACACGGTCATCGACGGTGACACGTTCTTCGACATCGCCCAGCGCTTCGACCTGCCGATGCAGCAGCTGCTCCGCATGAACCCGTCGGTGTCTGGGCTCGGCGAGAACATCCGCCTGCGCCAGGTGATCAACCTGGACTGGACGACGACGGGCTGATCCGCCGCCGCCCGTCTGCGGGTCAACCCGCCTGGGTCAGCGAGCCGCGTTGTGGATGCGTTCGATGAGCTCGATGGTGCGCACGGCATCGCCCGGCTCGACCGGAAGCGGCCCGCCCCGAAGCAGCGCATCGGCCAGCGTGCCGTAGAACGCGGCGTACTGGCCCGGCAGCGCGGGCACGGCCTGCGTCGCGCCGTCCGCTCCGAGCCGGCCCCAAGTGCTCTCGGGTTCGATCCCGAAGCCGGGGTCGCCGGGCAGGTTGCCCGCCTGGATGGCCGCCTCCTGGCCGTCGAGGCCCCACTTCACGTAGGCCGCGGCGGATCCGAGCACCCGGTAGCGCGGGCCCGCCTGGGCCGTGAACGAGCTCATCCACAGGTGTGATCGCACCCCGGAGCCGTGGTGCAGCGACACGAAGGTGTCGTCGTCGGCGACGCCGTCGGGGCGGCGGATGTTCAGCTCGGCTGTGACGTCGTCGACCGGTCCGAACAGCTGCACCGCCTGGTCGATCAGGTGCGCGCCGAGGTCGAACAACACGCCGCCGCCGGCCGCCGGGGTGGCCGCGGCCTTCCAGCTGCGGGGCGGGCCGGGCTTGAAGAACTCGAAGCGCGACTCGAACGTGTACACGTCGCCGAGCGCCCCGGTGCCCAGCAGAGCCCGCAGGGTGAGGAAGTCACCGTCCCAGCGCCGGTTCTGGAACACGGTGAGCGGCAGGCCCAGGCTGTCGGCCCGGTTCACCAGGGCCCAGCCCTCTTCGGAATCGACCGAGAACGGCTTGTCGATGACAACGGCGAGGCCGGCGTCGAGGGCGGCGTTCGCCAGGGCCACGTGGGTCTCCGGCGGGGTGCCGATGACCACGAGATCGAGGTCGTGGGCCTGACCGAACAGGGCCTCGCTGCTGGGCACGATGCGCACGCCCGGGTAGCTCTCCGTGGCCCGCGCGGCCCGCTCCGCATCACCGGTCACAATGGCGGCGAGGGTGAAGTCGGGGTTGGCCGCGAGGAACGGCGCATGGAAGACCCGACCGGACAGGCCGTAGCCGATGACCGCCGCGCGGATCGGCCCGGTCAGCGGCGCCCGGGTGCCGGTCGTGGGCGCGGCGCCGGGCGTCGTGCCGTGCTGAGGCCCAGGTCCGGGGCGCGGCCCAGGCCGGGGGGCGGGCTTCGGCGGGTTGATCGGGGATTCCGGCTGGATGTCTGAAGAGGCCATGGCCCGAGGTTACGCCCTTCCGGCTAGAGCGGCGGCGACACGTGGTCGAAGATGATGCTCGTGCGGGTGGCCGCCACCACCGGGTCGGCCGAGAGGTTGTCGACGACAAAACGGCGCAGCCCGTCGGTGTCACGCACGGCCACGTGCACGAGGAAGTCCTCGTTGCCACCCACGAAGAAGAACTGCACGACCTCGGGCAGTTCCCGGATGCGCGTGGCGAACGGGGTGATCTGGGACCGCGCCCCCGAGTGGATGTTGATGCTGATCAGCGCCTGCACGCCGAGGCCCAGCGCGGCCGGGTTGACATCCACCGTGAACCGGCGGATGACCCCGCGGCTCACCAGCGAGCGCACCCGTTCGAGGCAGGTGGACGCCGCGATGCCCACCGAGGCGGCCAGGGCGGAGTTCGACAGCCGGGCGTTGGTGCGGAGCAGTCCGAGCAGGCCCAGGTCGACGGCGTCGAGGGTGTCGGTGGACACGGCCACGCGGTTGGATGCGACCATGGGGTTCCTCGCTGCCGAAGGGTGCTCGGCAGGACCGCCGAACGGTTCCAATATATTCGACCGAACAGCGGTGAGACCGACGATCCCGGGCTAGAGCCGGTTGATGCCCGTCACTTTCAGAGCCGGCACGCCCAGCTCGTCGGACTCGGCCAGGTCAATCTCGGCGCTGATTCCCCAGTCATGGTCGCCGGCCGGGTCATCGAAGATCTGCCGGGCCGTCCACACCGAAGCGCCCTCGTCGAGGATGAGGAGCCCGGCGCCGCGGGCGTTCGCCCCGGCCAGCAGCTCCTCGTGCTCGGCGTAGTAGCCGTCCATGGCGTCGGCCCAGGCATCCGCCCCGAAGCCGTGTTCACGGTCGAGGTCGCCGAGCGCGTCGTAGTTCTCCAGCGCGGCCAGCTGCACCCGCCGGAAGAGTTCGTTGCGCACGAGGATGCGGAAGGCCCGGGTGTTGGTGGTGAGCCGGTGCGGCGCGGGCGGCACGACGGCGTGTGCGGTGGCCTCGTGAGCGGCCAGGTCGGGGTGGATGAGTTCCTCCCACTCGTCGAGCAGGCTGGAGTCCACCTGCCGCACAAGCTCACCGAGCCACTCGATCAGGTCGAGCAGGTCCTCGGTCTTGGCCTCGTCCGGGATGGTCTGCCGGGCGGCCCGGTAGGCATCCGAGAGGTAGCGCAGCACCACGCCCTCGCTGCGGGCGAGCTTGTAGTACGCCACGAACTCGCCGAACGACATGGCCCGTTCGTACATGTCGCGCACCACGGTCTTGGGGCGCAGGGGGAAGTCCGCGATCCAGGGCTGGGACTGCTTGTAGGTCTCGAACGCGTAGCTGAGCAGCTCGTCCAGGGGCTTGGGCCAGGTGATCTCCTCGAGCAGCTCCATGCGCTGGTCGTACTCGATACCCTCCTGCTTCATGGCGTTCACGGCCTCGCCGCGGGCCGCGAACTGCTGGCCCATCAGTACCGGGCGCGGGTCGTCGAGCGTGGACTCGAGGATCGAGATCATGTCGAGGGCGTAGGTGGGCGCCTCGATATCGAGCAGGTCGAAGGCAGCCAGCGCGAACGGTGACAGGGGCTGGTTGAGCGCGAAGTTGGCTTGCAGGTCGACGGTCAAGCGGATGCTGCCGTCCGCCCCCTGCTCGACGATGCCGGCCGCGCGCAAAGTCTTGTAGATGCCCAGGGCGCGGCGGGCGTGGGCGAGCTGGCGCTTCCAAGGCTCGTGGTTGTCGAACACCAGCGAGTAGACGTTGGCGTAGGCGTCGCCGCCGCGGGCGATGACGTTGATCAGCATGGCGCTGGTCATCTGCATGCTCGAGGTGAGGGTCTCCGGTTCGGCGTCGACCAGGCGCCTGAACGACGGCTCACCCCAGGAGACGAAGCCCTCAGGCGCGCGCTTGCGCACGATCTTGCGCTTCTTCTTGGGATCGTCGCCGGCCTTCTCGATGGCCTTGAGGTTCTCGGTCTCGTGGTCGGGCGCCTGCACCATCACGGTGCCGGCGGTGTCGTAGCCGGCCCGGCCGGCGCGGCCGGCGATCTGGTGGAACTCCCGGGCGTTGAGCTGGCGCATCTTGACGCCGTCGTACTTGGTCAGGGCGGTGAACAGCACGGTGCGGATGGGCACGTTGATACCCACGCCGAGGGTGTCGGTGCCGCAGATCACGCGCAGCAGGCCGCGCTGGGCGAGCTGCTCCACCAGGCGGCGATACTTGGGCAGCATGCCGGCGTGGTGCACGCCGATGCCCATCCGGATCAGCCGGGAGAGGGTCTTGCCGAAGCTCGTGGTGAACCTGAACTCGCCGATGAGCTCGGCGATGGCCTCCTTCTGCTCCTTGGTGACCACCTTCACGCTGGAGAGCGCCTGGGCGCGCTCGAGGGCGGCGGCCTGCGCGAAGTGCACGATGTACACGGGCGCCTGCCCGGTCTTGAGCAGGTCCTCCACGGTCTCGTGCACTGGGGTGGTCTCGTAGAAGTAGTGCAGCGGCACGGGCCGCTCGACACCGGTGACGACGGCGGTGTCGCGGTTGGTGCGCCGGGACAGGTCGGCGGCGATGTCGGTGACGTCGCCCAGGGTGGCCGACATGAGGATGAACTGCACGCGCGGCAGCAGCAGCAGCGGCACCTGCCAGGCCCAACCGCGGTCGGGGTCGGAGTAGAAGTGGAACTCGTCCATGACGACCTGGTCGACCGGGGTGTCCTCGCCGTTGCGGAGCGCCAGGTTGGCGAGGATCTCGGCGGTGCAGCAGATGATCGGGGCGTCGGAGTTGACCGACGAGTCGCCCGTCATCATGCCCACGTTCTCGGCGCCGAAGATCTCCACCAGCGCGAAGAACTTCTCGCTCACGAGCGCCTTGATCGGGGCGGTGTAGAAGCTGCGCTTGCCGGCCGAGAGGGCGGCGAAGTGCGCACCGACGGCCACGAGCGACTTGCCGGTTCCGGTGGGCGTGGAGAGGATCAGGTTCTGCCCCGACACGATCTCGATGACCGCCTCCTCCTGCGCCGGATAGAGACGGAGGCCCGCGTCCGCCGCCCAGAGTTCGAAGGCCTCGAAAAGCAGGTCCGGATCGGTGACGTGCGGAAGGGCGGTGAGGGTTGCCATGATCCCCCAATACTCCCCTATCCGGAGGCGTGCTGCATGAGCCAGGCCAGAAGGTAGGCACGGCTGTTGCCGTCGTCGATGCGGTCTTCCGGCAGTCCCTTGGCTGCCTCGAGGGCGGCGGATGCGGCATCCGGGCCCTGCAGAGCCGCGTACATCAACAGGTAGTCACCGAACATCACGTCGTAGCTTCCGGCCTCGTCCGGTGGCCCGGGCAGGGCGTCGGCGAGGTTGGCCGTCACGCGCTCGGGGTTCTGACCGAGGTACCCGGCGACGGGGCTCATCGGCAGCACCAGGATGCCGAGCATGGCGCTCGGTTCCGCGCTGAACCAGGTGGCGTAGTCGCGTTTGCCGCCCCAGACCAGGGAGGTCACGGTGTGGTCGAAGCCCTGGTAGACGGGGTCCTCCAGGTCGAAGTCGGTCCAGTAGGCCCGGGCAGAGGCGGCCTCGGCGGAGAGCATCCACTCGGCCTGAGTCTGTAATTCCGCCTGGTCGCTCACGGCGGCCCAGAGGGCCAGCCCGTTCCACGCGCTCACGGCCTCCGAGCTGGACTCCTGGTTGTTGCCGTCACCGAACGGCGAGGTGCCGCTGGCCCAGGAATGCCCGGCATAGGCGTCGAACACCCGGCGGTCGGGGAAGAGCCCGTTGCCGCCGCTGGAGGCCAGGTCGGCGGCCAGGAGGTTGAGCACGGGAGCCCAACGGTCCACGGCGCCCGGGTCCTGGGCCGCCACGACGGCGGCGGCGTAGAGGAAGTACCCGTAGTGGAAGTGGTGGTCGTTGAACTCGTCGGAGCCGAACGACGCCGCCTGACCCACCACGCCCTTGGTCTCGGGGTCGTACACGAAGCAGCGTTCGGCGCGGTCCGAGCAGCCATCCGGTTCGGTCCACTCGTCGAGGGCGTCGGTGAGCCGGCCGGTCAGCTCGGCCGCGGCGTCGTCGGCGCCCACCTGCCGGGCCACCTCGAGCAGGTTGGCCGCCCGGTACAGCGACTTGCCGCCGAAGTAGGTGTCGGCCGCGAAGGTCGGCGTGGCCGTCACATCCGCCCGCACCTGATCGGCCAGGCGCTGCCGGTCGTCGTCGCCGAGCCCGGAGAGGTCCAGCGCCCCGCTGGGCGCCACGGTGGCCACCGTCCAGCTCAGTTCGGGGCCGCGGCACAGGGTGAGGGTGCCGAAGATGCTCGGGTACTCCCCCGCGTCGCAGTCCATGCCCGCCGCGAGCCCGGCGCTGTGGTGTGGCAGCGCCGCGATGAGGGTGTCGCCGCCATCCGCCGTGTCGTACCGGATGGTCGTTGTCGCCGCGTCGGGACCGGAGCCGTAGGCGAGATGGGTACCCGTGACCGGGTGCCGGGCGGCCTCGGCGAGCGTGTCGATCGTCCCGTTCTCGGGCAGCGCGAACCAGGTGGCCGTGCCGCCCACGGACAGGTCGAGGCCGGTGCCGGACAGGGTTCCGTCGGAGACCAGGCCGTAGGTGGTGCCGGCCAGCTCGGCCGTCCAGACTCCGTCACCGGCATCCGTGGCGGGGCGGAAGGCCGTGGCCAGCTGCAGCGTGAGGTCGTCCGCGGCCGTGAACGACACGAACGGTGAGCCCTCGGCGATCACGGTGGAGCCGAGGTCCCGGCCGTCCGCGCGCTGGCCGATGGTCACCGACGCCTCGTCATAGGCGGTGACGACCTGTTCGTCGGCGCCCACGTCCACGCTCACCTGGCCGGTGAAGCCGCCCGTGATCACTGCAGAATCGGCGGACACATCGGGCAGCCCCAGGGCGAATCCGTTCTCGGTCAGACCGAACGAGAGGGGCAGCGGGAACACGGGCATCGGCTCGTCGCCGAACACCAGTCCGGAGAACCACCGGTTGGTCGGCGGTATCAGGCCGTCGGCCAGCCGCGCGGTCGGCAACGCCTTGAGGCTCTCCTGCGGCAGCGCGGATACGAGCGGCTCGACCTGCGTGGCGGGGAAGATGGCCGGGCCGGACCGGCTGACGCCGGCGTCGGGCGCGGCGTCAGGTGGGCCCGCCGTGCAGGCGGTCAGTCCGACGGCAGCGGCGAGGGCCACAGCGAGGGTCACGGTCAACGGGCGGGAGCGGTGGCGGCGCCGGGTCACAGTCACAGGCCGATCGTCCGCAGGAAGGTGAACAGGCCGTCGCCGACACCGGCGAGCGGACCGTCGTCACGGAGCTCGAGGGTGGCGCTCACGGGGGTGCCGGGCGCGACGAGGCCGTTGGCGGCGTCGTCGACGAGGCCGGAACTCACGACCCGGGCGGTGGTCTCGGCCTGGCCGTCCGCGGTCTGCACGTCGACGGTATCCAGGGTTCCCGCCAGCCGGGTCTGGTTGGGCAGCACGATGTCCACGGCGGCGCCGGGCTCGATACGGGCGTAATCGCCGCTGGTCAGCATGAATTCGGCCGAGACGAAGAGCGATCCGGCCTGGTTGACAGTGGCCAGCACCTGGCCGGGCTGCACGAACGAGCCCCGCTCGGCCGTGACGTCGGCCAGGGTGCCGTCGACTGAGGCGGTGATGGTGAGCATCCCGTCGTCGCCCACGGTGTACGCGGGGCTCTCGGGGGTCACCAGGCCCTGGGCCAGGTCGGCCTGCAGGATCGGGCTCTGCACGGTGAACAGAGCCTGACCGGCCGTGACCCGGTCGCCCTCGGTGACGAGCCGATCGACGACGGTGCCGCCGTAGTCGCTGCCGACCGGGAATTCGGCGGCTTCGATCGACGCGGAATCGCTCATCACCTGGGCCTGCCGCTGGTTGAACACCAGGGTCAGCACCGCCACGACGCCGACAACACCGATGAGTCCGAAGAACAGTTTGAATCGGTTGGTCCAGGTCATGCGGGTGCCACCTTTCCGGTTCGGGCATCCTGTCGGCGGGCGCTCTGACGCCCGCGACGGGTGTTCGGGCCGAGAACGGCCAGGCTGCGCCGGGTGGCGCGGCTCTCGTGCAGGGCAGCCACCACGAAGCTGCCGAGGATCAGGGTGTTGGTGACGTTCCAGGCGGTGGCCAGAGTGGGGGTGCCGATGCCGAGGTCACGCCAGACGCCCACGACCGAGGTCAGCAGCAGGAAGACGAAGAACAGAACCTGCGGGACCATGAAGTTGAACGGGGACGAGGCTTTCGACCGGTTGCCCGTCGCGCTCCAGTGCTGCTCCCGGCCGACCAGCACGTTCACCAGTGCGGCGACGTAGATGGGGAACGACGCGGTGGCCAGCATCAGGGTCTCCCAACGGAACGACCCCATCGTGTAGAACGCCAGGAGCACCTGCATGAGGTAGAAACCGGCGTAGTAGACGACCCAGGTGACCACGGTGGTCGACAGGTTCATCGGGCGCAGGTCCAGGTAGATCTCGAGAGGGGGAACGAGCAGCAGCAACAGCGGCGCGATGCCGGTGAGGTAGAAGGATGCCGTGACCAGGTATTGCACACGCTGGTCGAAGGTGAGCCTGCTGCGCGGGCTCAGCGGGCTGCTGGTCAGCAGGATCTCGAACCCGCCCGTCGCCCAGCGCAGCTGCTGCTTCGTGTACGCCTCGACGGTGTCGGGCGCGTGGCCGGTGGCCAGCACCAGCGGGATGTAGATGGTCTTCCAGCCGCGCTCGTGCAGCTTGAGCGACGTCCAGACGTCTTCGGATTTGGAGTCGGTGTACATGCCGCCGATCTCGTCGATCGCCGACCGGCGGAAGATGACGTTGGTACCCACGCAGAAGGCCGCGTTGAACCGGTTCCGGCCCGGCTGGATGAACCTGTAGAAGACGGCCTGCATGTAGCCGGCACCGCGAGAGATCACGTTGTGCAGGTTGCGGTAAGCCTGGGGGGTCTGCACGAAGGCCACACCGCCGTCGACGAAGAACGGCACCGTCTCGATCAGGAACGACGGCTCCGGCACGAAGTCGGCGTCGAAGATGACGAAGTACTCCGCCGAGCTGAGGCTGAGCGCGTGGTTGACGTTGCCGGCCTTGGCGCCGCTGGAGCTCAGCCGGCGCACGTAGCGGGCGCCGAGCCGGGCCGCGAGGTCGCGCACCTCGTCGGAGCGGCCGTCGTCGAGCACCCAGGTGAGGTGCGCGCCGTGCATGGCGACCGCCGCGGCGACGGTGTCCTTGATCACGTCGAGGTCTTCACCGTAGGTGGTGATGAAGACGTCCACCGAGACCCGCCGGTCGTTCAGGTGCAGCGGCCACCGCTCCGGGCTGGCGTCCAGGGCGTCCCGCACGATGGTGCGGCGGTGGAAGAGCGTGGACTGGGCCTGGTGGAAGTTGAAATCACGTGGGTCGTGCGAGCCGGAGAGGATCGTCCACATCGACAGCAGCGCCTGGAAGATCAGGATCGACTCGGCCAGAATGACCAGCGAGTAGGGCAGCCAGTCGCCGCGGCTGGCCGGGTTCAGCAGGAAGTTCGCGTAGGCCAGGATCCCGATCGTGGCGATGAGCACCAGCATCACCAACGACGGCGAGTGCACGTGACCGGGCGCCGCCGGGCGCGGCGACTCCACGTCGGGCCGGATGTCGGGACGGCCGCGCTGCAACGGCGCGTCCGCCCGGGGGCGTATGGGCGCAGCAGGCTGTGCTTGCTGGAGCGCCGGCGCGGGCGGGCGGGGATCGAGGGCAGTCATCCGTCTCTCTTTTCGGGTGTGGGGGAAGACCAACCTCGCCCGTGCGCGCGGGCAACCGGGGCGTGCCGCGGCGGGGTGGCGCAGAGGTGCGCGCTGGCGAGGCTGTCGGCGTCATCGGCGGGATCCAGCTGGGTGAATGGATCGAGCGGATCGAGGGGGGGACGATCGGGATGCGGACAGGGGCGGTGCCGCGACGGTACGGCGGTGACTGCAGGGTTCGTGAGGATTCCTCAGTCATGGTGACGAATCACAACCATAAAACGACCACACAGGATCTGGCAAGCCCGCCCGGGGCATTCGGCGACGCCCGGCCACCGGCACGGCGGGGATCGCCGGATGGCCGGGCATTTCCGTAAGAGATTCGTAAGCGCGAGCCTGCCCGGCTCACAGGCTACGAATCTAAGCTGACCCCATGTCCAGCCCGCACGCGCCCACCCCTGTGCCGCCCTCCACAGGGGCGCCTGCGGCCCGCGCACGCCAGGGCGCCCTCGGCCCGGGTGGCCGGTGGTTGCCGCCCGTGGCCGGGCTTGCGGCCGTCGTGGCCGGTTTCGGGCTGGCGGAGTTCGCCGCCGCCCTGCTCGCCCCCGGCGCCAGTCCCGTGATCGTGGTGGGCTCGCTTCTCATCGACCTCGCACCGGCCTGGCTCAAAGAGCTGGTCATCAGCCTGTTCGGCACGGCAGACAAGGTCGTCCTGATCGTCTGCATCGCCGTGGTCGCCGTCGTGCTGGCCGCTCTGGCCGGGCTGCTCGAATACCGCCGGCCGCCGTTGGGCCGGTTCCTGGTGATCGCTGTGGGGCTGGTGGCGTTGGCCGCCGCCCTCACCCGTGCAGGAGCCGCACCGCTCGACGCCGTGCCGCCGGTGGTGGCCGCGGGTGTCGCCGCCACGCTGCTGACCATGCTCATCACCCGTCTGCACGCCAGCGAGGCGCCCGCCGCTGCCGCTGAAGCTGCGGCGGCAGCCACCGGCCGCCCGGCATCCGTCACCCCGGCGGCCGCGTCGCGCGCCGCCATGGACCGGCGCCGGTTCCTGGCCTACACGGGCGCCGGCGCCGGGATCGGCGTGATCTCGGCGATCGCCGGGCAGCTGATGACCGCTGGCACCCGAGCCGCGGATGCCGCGCGGGCGCTGTTCACCCTGCCGACGGCGGCCGTGCCCGGCACGCCTGTTCCGGCAGGGGCGTCATTCGACATCGACGGTCTCTCGCCGATCATCACCCCCAACGCGGACTTCTACCGCATCGACACCGCCCTGGCGGTGCCGCGCATCGACCCGTCCACCTGGACGCTGAAGATCAGCGGCCTGGTCGAGAACGAGGTGCAGATCGACTTCGCCGAACTGCTGGCCCTGCCGCTGGAGGAGAGCACGACCACGCTCACCTGCGTATCGAACTACGTGGGCGGCGACCTGATCGGCAACGCGGTCTGGCTCGGCTACCCGATCCGTGAGCTGCTCGCACGGGCCGCACCGCTCGCCGAGGCCGATATGGTGCTCTCCCGCAGCCAGGACGGCTGGACGGCAAGCACTCCGATCGAGGCTCTCACCGACGACCGCAACGCGATTCTCGCGGTGGGCATGAACGGCGACCCGCTTCCACTCGAGCACGGCTACCCGGTGCGGATGGTCGTGCCCGGTCTCTACGGGTACGTGTCGGCCACCAAGTGGGTCACCGAGCTCGTGGTGACCCGGTTCGACAAGGAGACGGCCTACTGGACCAGCCGCGGCTGGTCGGAGAAGGGTCCGGTGAAGCTGTCCTCACGGGTCGACGTGCCCCGGGACAACGCGACAGTCTCCGCGGGGACCGTCACGGTCGCCGGGGTGGCGTGGAGCCAGCACGTGGGCATCTCGGCCGTGGACGTGCAGGTTGACGACGGCGACTGGAACGCGGCCACGCTGGCCGACGCGATCTCGGTGGACACCTGGCGCCAGTGGCGCTGGGACTGGCCGGCCACCGCGGGTTCGCACACCCTGCGGGTGCGCGCCACCGACACGAACGGCGAGGTGCAGACCAGCAAGACCGCCGATGTGGTGCCGGACGGCGCCACCGGGTTGCACCAGATCAGCGTCTCGGTGTCCTGACGATGAGCGCCCCCGATCGGCACCCCGAACCGGTGCTCAGCCCGGCCGATTTGGCCCACTTCGCCGGGCTGCTGCGGCAGCGCCGCGCCGAGCTGGAGGGTGAGCTGGCCCGGCAGGGTGCGAGCCTGGCCGATGTGCGCGCGGCACGCAGCGGGGCGGATGCCGACGACGAGCACGATCCGGAGGGCCCGACACTCTCAGACGAGTGGTCCCTGCGGGCCGGCGTGCACGCCGAACTGACCGTAGCCCTGGCCGCCATCGACGCGGCCCTCGCCCGCATCGACGACGGCAGCTATGGGACCTGCCTCCGCCGCGGCGAGCCGATCGGGCGGGAGCGCCTTCAGGCCCGCCCGGCCGCCGAACTGTGCATCGACTGCGCCCGGGAACAGAGCTGACGGTCCCGGCACCGCCCCGAGAATCGCACTCCGACGCTGGCCGGACCGGCGCGAAGCGACTAAAACTTGAGGCATGACCGTTCCGAACACGCCCGGCACCCGAGCAGAGCTGACCGCCCGGATCTCCGACTGGATGAACGCCTACGTGACGGCCTGGGCATCCAACGAACCCGAGGAGATCCGGGCGCTCTTCTCCGACGATGCCCGCTATCGCACCGAGCCCTACGCCGAGCCCTGGGTCGGGCCCGAGAAGATCGTCGACGGCTGGCTGCACCTCGCCGATGCTCCCGGCAGCTTCACCTTCGAGTGGCATCCACTGGCCGTGACCGACGAGGTCAGCGTGGTGCAGGGCACCACCCGATACGCGACCGGTCCGGTGTACAGCAACCTCTGGGTGATCCGTTTCGCACCGGACGGCCGCGCGAACGACTTCACCGAGTGGTGGATGGACCAGGCCCAGGACGCCGAAAACGAGACCGAAGTCGAGGCGCCCCCGACCGGCCCTGCCCTAGACCACACGCCGCCCGGCCAATAGGCTGCCGACTACCACCTTCACGGACTACCACCGTCACGGACCGAAAGGAATCCCCATGGGAATCGTCTCCCCCGGCTTCTTCGGTCGCCGCCGCCGCGACGATCCGGCGCTGCCGCCTGGCCAGTACCTCACCGAGAGCTTCCCGGTCCTCTCCGCCGGCCCCACCCCGCGCATCACACCGCAAGAGTGGGAGTTCACCATCACGACCGAGACGGGCCAGGTGCACCGGTGGAACTGGGAGCAGTTCCTCGCCCTCAAACAGGATGACGTGACCCACGACATCCACTGCGTCACGAGCTGGTCCAAACTGGGCACCAGCTGGCGGGGCGTCTCGATCGACACACTCTTCGAATCCGTCGAATCCGACGCCGAGTTCACCATGGCGCACTCCTACGGCGGCTACACCACCAACGTTCCCCTCGACGATCTGCTGGGCGGCAAGGCCTGGATCGCCCACCAGTTCGACGGCGAGGACCTGGAGCCCGCCCACGGCGGCCCCGCCCGCCTGTTGGTGCCGCACCTGTACTTCTGGAAGAGCGCCAAGTGGGTGCGCGGACTGGAGCTGCTCCAGCAGGACGAGCCCGGTTTCTGGGAGAGCAACGGGTACCACATGTACGGCGACCCCTGGCAAGAACAGCGCTACTGGTGAGAACCGGTTGGAATGTCGCGGAGGTGATCGAGGTGAGGCAGGAGACCGACACGGCGCGCACGCTGCGGCTGCGACTGCCCGGCCTCACCGGGCACCGGCCCGGCCAGCACGTGGACGTGCGTCTCACCGCCCCGGATGGCTACACGGCGGTGCGCTCCTACTCGGTGGCGTCCGCGCTGCCGGGCGACGAGCTCGAGCTCACCGTGGAGGAACTCTCTGACGGCGAGGTCTCGCCGTACCTCGTGCACCAGGTGGCCGCCGGCGACCAGCTTGAGGTGCGCGGCCCCGTGGGCGGCTGGTTCGTCTGGAACCCCGCCGATCCCGCCCCGGTGCAGCTCATCGCCGGCGGCTCAGGGGTGGTGCCGCTGATGGCCATGATCCGGTCGCACGCGGCCGGCGCGACGGATGGCGCACCCGGGTTCGCCGCACCGTTCCGCCTGCTCTACTCGGTGCGCAGCCCCGCCTCGGCCTACTACGGCGCCGAACTCGACGACCTCGCCCGGTCGCCGCTGCTCACCGTGACCTGCGTGTACACCCGCGAGGCTCCCGCCGGCAGCGGCACGAGGCCCCGCCGGCTGGATGCGCCGACCCTCCTCGACGCGATTCCGCCGGTCTCGGACACCCCGGCGTTCTTCGTCTGCGGAGCCACCGCCTTCGTCGAAACCGTGGCCGACTGGCTCGTGCAGGCCGGCTACCCGGCCGACCGGATCAAGACCGAACGTTACGGCGGCACCGGGATCACGCCGTGACCAGCGACGAGATCACCGGCCCAGTCCCGGACGGCGGAGCCCCGGACGGCCCAGCCCCAGACGGCGGAGCCCCAGACGGCGGAGCCCCGGACGGCGCGTACGTCGACGGCAACGCGGCCGCCGGCCCGCTGAGCGAGGTCTTCGTCGGCGACGTCACCAGCGCGGTGGGGCGGTGCGCGCACTGCGGACGTACGGCGGCGATGGCCACGGCGCGGTGCTACCCCCACTCGCACGGCCTGCTGCTGTGCTGCCCGGGTTGTTCGGGCATCCTGTTGCGGCTGGTGGAGACCGACGGGCAGCTGCGACTCGACCTGCATGGTGTCAGCTTCCTCACGCTCACGCGCCCCTAGCGGCGAATGCGCAGATTGTCCGCCTAGGCTCGTCACACAGCCCTCGCACCCGGCTCCGGCCCGGCACCGTCCCGCGAGGCCCGACAAGTGGAGCGTGCATGCAGGGCTCGGCCATCCTCGACGTGATCCTGGTGATCCTTCTCGTCTCCAGCCTGGTGGCCGGGTACCGCAGCGGACTCATCGGCAGCATCAGCGGCATCCTGGGCCTGGTGGCCGGCGCCGTGGCCGCCTACTTCGTCGTGCCCCTCGTGCCCACCTGGGTGCCCGCCGCCGAGTGGCGCACGCCGGCGTCCATCGCCGCTGCGCTGGTGCTCGTGATCGTCGGGCTCACGGTCGGCGAGTCCATCGGGCTGGCCCTGCGCCGTCGCACGCCCCGCAAGCTGCGCGGCGTCGACAGGCTCTTCGGCGCCGTCATCGGCGTCGCCGCCGCTGCCGCGGTGATGTCGATGGTCGCCTTCAGCGTGGGCGCCCTCGGCATCCCGGTTCTCACTTCCGCCATCGCCTCCTCCGGCGTGGTGCGCACCATCGACTCGGTCACACCGGATCCGGTCAAGAGCTTCCTCGCGCAACTGCGTTCCACCGTCGTCGACGACGGTCTGCCCCGCATCACGGACGCGTTCGGCGGGCAGAGCCCCACCCTGCCGGAAGCCCAGCTGGACAACGCCGCCCTCGACACGGCGGCCCAGTCGGTGCTGCGCATCACGGGCAACGCGGTGGCCTGCGGGCAGAGCCAGTCCGGCTCCGGGTTCGTCGTCGCGCCCGAGCGCGTGCTCACCAATGCTCACGTCGTCGCCGGTGTCACCGAGGCCGTCGTCGAGGTACCGGGGGCGGGTGCGCTGACCGGTGAGATCGTCTACTTCGACCCGGTGGACGACCTGGCACTCATCAATGTGCCCGGACTCACCGCCGCTCCGCTGACCCTGCAGGGCAACCTCCCGGTGGACGCCGAGGCCGTCAGTCTCGGCTACCCGTTCGGCGGACCGTTCGACTCCGACCCGGCCCGGGTGATCTCGGTGGCCTCGGTGCTCGTCGCCGACATCTACGGCCAGTCCCCCACTGAGCGCTCCGTGTACACCCTCGCCGCCGATGTGCAGCAGGGCGAATCGGGTGGGCCCCTGCTCAGCGACGGCGGCCAGGTGGCCGGCGTGATCTTCGCCAAGGCCGCCAACACCGCCAACGTGGGCTACGCCCTGGCGATGGACGAGGTCACCCCGGTCGTCGACCAGGCCGGCAGCCTGTCTGCCGCGGTCAGCTCCGGCGCCTGCATCCAGGGCTGAACCGGTCGGGCGCCGGGCGCGCAGGCGGGGGTATGGTGACCGCATGACATTCCGGCCGGACGAGTACCGGGCGCCCCTCGAGCAGGCGGTCCGGTCGGCACAGGAGTGGCTGGGCTCGCTGCCGACCCGGCCCGTGAAACCCGCACTGCCCGTCGAGAAACTGGCGGCGGCCTTCGACCGGCCCCTGCCCGACGGGCCCGCCGATCCTGCAGCGGTGGTCACCGAACTTGCCACGCTGGCCGAACCCGGGCTCATGGCCATCGGCTCCGGCCGCTTCTTCGGCTGGGTGATGGGCGGCACGCTGCCGGCCGCGCTCTCCGCCGACTGGCTGGTGAGCGCGTGGGACCAGAACGGCGGGCTGCGCTACGCGACTCCGGCCACCGCGGCCATCGAGGAACGCGCGGGCAGGTGGATCCTCGACCTGCTGCACCTGCCGCCCTCGAGCGCGGTCGGTTTCGCCACCGGCGGCACGATGGCCAATTTTGTCGGCCTCGCCGCCGGCCGGGGTGCGGTGCTGCGCGCGGCCGGCTGGGACGTCAACAGCGACGGCCTCACCGGCGCGCCCCGGGTGACGGTGCTCGCCGGCGCCGAGGTGCACATCTCGGTACTCCTCGCGCTGCGCTACCTGGGCCTGGGCGAACCGACCCTCGTCGCCGCCGATGCGCAGGGACGCATCCGCCCCGACGCCCTGGCGGAGGCGCTGGCGGCGGTCACCGGACCCTGCCTGGTGGTGCTGCAGGCGGGCAACCTGCACTCCGGCGCGTTCGACCCGATGCGCCAGTGCATCCGCCTGGCCCACGACGCGGGGGCCTGGGTGCACGTCGACGGCGCCTTCGGCCTGTGGGCGGCAGCGAGCCCGCGCTGGACGGCGGCGCTGGAGGGCCTGGAGACCGCCGATTCCTGGGCAACGGATGCGCACAAGACCCTCAACGTGCCCTACGACTGCGGCATCGCCGTGGTGGCCGACCCGGCCGCCCTACGATCGGCGTTCGGCGCGCAAACCAGCTACTTCGTGCAGGATGACGCCGGTGCCGCCGACCCCATGGAGCTGGTGCCCGAACT
This sequence comes from Cryobacterium arcticum, assembly GCF_001679725.1. NCBI lineage: Bacteria > Bacillati > Actinomycetota > Actinomycetes > Micrococcales > Microbacteriaceae > Cryobacterium > Cryobacterium arcticum. Next base: position 2,727,004 of record NZ_CP016282.1, read on the forward strand.
GTCCAGGCGCGCACGCGGCGTTCCGGTGTGGGCGGCCCTCCGGTCGCTCGGCCGCAGCGGCACCGTGGCGCTCGTCGAGGGCCTCGCCGACAACGCCAGGGCACTCGCCGACGCTCTGGCCGCGCTGCCCGGCGTCGAGGTGCTCAACGACGTCGTGTTCACCCAGGTGTCGGTCGCATTCGGCTCCGACGACCGCACCCGCCGGGTGACGCAGGCCCTCATCCAGGACGGCACGGTGTGGATGAGCGGGTCGGCCTGGTCCGGTCGGGCGGTGCTGCGCATCTCGGTGAGCAATTGGACGACGGATGCCGCCGATGTGGCCGTCTCCGTCGACGCCGTCGCCCGGGCGCTGGCCCAGGTCACGGCCGCCGAGCGGGAGTGACGGCAGCCACGGCCTGACAGACTGGATCCATGACTATCACCGCCGCCGCAGACGGATCCGCCCTCGGAAACCCCGGACCGGCCGGGTGGGCCTGGTACATCGACGACAACAACTGGGCCGCCGGCGGCTGGAAGCACGCCACCAACAACCAGGGCGAGCTCAAGGCCGTCCTCGAACTGTTCCGCGCCACCGCGCACGTTGACGACGACCTGCTCGTGCTCTGCGACAGCCAGTACGTGATCAACTCGGTGACCAAGTGGATGCGCGGCTGGAAGGCCAAGGGCTGGCGCAAGGCCGACGGCAAGGCCGTGATGAACCTCGAGCTGTTGCAGGAGATCGACGAGGCCCTCGTGGGCCGCCGGTACCGCTTCGAATGGGTGAAGGGCCACGCCAACCACCCGCTCAACGAGGCCGCGGACTCCCGCGCCCGGGCGGTGTCGGAGGCGTACCAGCGGAACGCCCCGATCCCCACCGGGCCCGGCTTTGTGGCGGGCGGACCGGCACCGGCCGCACGGGCGACGGCCGCTCCCGTGACGAAGACCGCACCGGCGAAGACGGCACCGGCGGCGAAGACCGCACCCCGGGCATCCGCCGATCTGGGCCTGTTCGACCTGGAGGTCGACCGGCCGCATTCGGTGCAGGTGGCGCTCAGCGCCGAGGAACTCGCCCGGCTCAAGCGCCGGGCGAGCACCCGCGGCGTCAGCCCCGAGGAACTGCTCCGCGACCTGATCTGAGAATCAGGCGCGGGCGGTGTTCTTCTTGGCCGCCTTCTTCTTGGCCGCGTTCTTGTGCGGCAGCAGGGTGTTGGCCTCGTCGAGCGACATGCCGTTGGTCTCGGGAACCTTGGTGAGCACGAAGAGGAACGACAGTCCGGCGAAGAGTGCGTACATGCCGTAGGTGAGCGGCAGGGACAGCGCCGCCATGGGCGGGAACGTGACCGTGATCAGGAAGTTCGCGATCCACTGGGCGGCAGCGGCCAGGCCGAGCGCCTTGGCGCGGATGGTGTTGGGGAAGATCTCGCCCAGCAGCACCCAGACGACGGGGCCCCAGGAGGCGCCGAAGGAGATCACGAAGACGTTCGCGGCGACGAGGGCGATCGGGCCCCAGGCGCCGGGCAGGGCGAGTTCGCCGTCTGTCATGACCGACTGACTGAACGCGATGGCCATGGTGGCCAGTGACACGGTCATGCCGATGGACCCCGTGAGAAGGATGGGCCGGCGGCCGATCCGGTCGACCAGGGCGATGGCCACCAGGGTGACCAGGATATTCGTGACCGAGGTGGCCACCGAGATGGCCAGCGAGCTGGACTCCTCGAAGCCCACGGCGCTCCACAGGGTGGTCGAGTAGTAGAAGATCACGTTGATGCCCACGAACTGCTGGAACACCGACAGGGTGATGCCGATCCAGACGATGGGCTTGAGGCCGAAGACCGGTCCGCGCAGCGTGCCGGTGCGCTTGGCCTTGAGGTCCTCGTCGATCGACTTCTTCATGTCGCGGATCTCCCGGTCCACGTCGCCGTTCGGCCAGACCTTGGCGAGCACCTCGCGGGCCTTCGGCTCCTTGTCGTGCAGCACCAGGTACCGCGGCGACTCCGGCAGCAGCAGCGCGATCACGCCGTAGATGAGCGCCGGGATGGCGCTGACCAGGAACATCCAGCGCCAGGCCTCCAGACCCCACCAGAACATCTCGCTCGCCCCGCCGGCCGTCGTGGCGAACACGGCGTCGGAGAGCAGGGCGGCGAAGATGCCGATGGTGATCGCCAGCTGCTGCAGCGAGCCGAGGCGGCCGCGCATCTGCCGGGGCGAGATCTCGGCGATGTAGGCCGGGGCGACCACGGAGGCCAGCCCAATGCCGACACCGCCGAGCACCCGCCAGACGATGAGGTCGACGACGCCGAAGGCGAGCCCGGAGCCTACCGAACTGGCGAAGAAGACGATCGCGCCCACGAGCATCACGGGGATGCGCCCGAACCGGTCGGCCAGGCGTCCGCCGAGGAAGGCGCCGGTCGCGGCGCCGAGCAGGGCGCTGGCCACGGCGAAACCGGTGATGGCCTCGGTGAGGCCGAATTGGCCCTTGATGGCTTCGACCGCGCCGTTGATCACGGAGGAATCGAATCCGAAGAGGAAGCCGCCGAACGCGCCGGCGATGGCCAGCGCGATGACCTTCCGGTTCGTGCCGGGGGCGACCCCGGGAAGACTACCTGTTGACGGCCCGTTTCCAGACGGTTTCGTCGTCTTGCTCATTGCCAAATCTCCCGTGTTCGCTGGTGGTTCTGCCGTGTGGGCAACCTGACGAGCCTACGCCTGCTCTTCCCGTGGTCATCGCCGCATGCTATCTATGAGCCATGACGCGATTCCTCGGGGTGGATCTGGCTTGGGCGGAAGGCACGGCGACGAAACCGGCGAACGAGAGCGGGCTGGCCTGCATCGACGAGACCGGCCGGGTGCTCGACGCGGGGTGGGCGCGCGGGATCGACGAGGTCGTTCACTGGGTGCAGTCCGTGGCCGAACCCGGGTCGGTGCTGGCGGTGGATGCACCGTTGGTGGTGAACAACCCGACCGGCATGCGGGACTGCGAGAAGGAGACCGGCTCCCGGTACGGCCGCTGGAAGGTGTCGGCCAACGCCTCGAACCAGGCGCTGCCGCGACTGGGCGGCGTCACCCTGCGCGGCCGGCTCGAACAGCTCGGCTGGACCTACACCGACGGGCTCGACCCGGTCGCCGCCCCCACGTCGAGTTTCTTCGAGTGCTATCCGTACACGACCCTGGTGGGCGCCGCCGAGTTCGGCTACGACGCCGTGCGGCCGAGGTACAAGCGCATGGGGTCGTCGTTGCCGATCGTCGAACGCCGAGCCGCCCGGGCCGTCGTCTGCGACGACCTCATCGAACGGATGTGGCGGCTCGGCACGGCCACTCCCCCGCTGGACCTGAGCACGCACGAGGCCACCGACCGGTTGGTGACCGAGCCGACGCCGCTGGCCGATGCGGCGTACAAGCACCGCGAGGATCTCATCGACGCCCTGCTGAGCGCCTGGACGGCCTCGCTCTGGCACCGGCACGGTGTGGCGCGCAGCCAGGTGCTCGGCGCGGCCGACCCTCTGGTGGTCGACGGCCGCCGGGGCACCATCATCGCGCCGGCCCGGCCGGAGCAGCGCCGCGGCGCGGACCGGGAGCGGGCGAGCGCGCTGGCAGCGACCATAGGTGTCAGCGCACCGGCAGCCAGCGCCCCTTCACCCGTTCGGTGACCAGCCAGGTCACCGGGGCGGCCACCTGCCGGGTCGTCGCCACGACGTGCTCACCGATGGCCAGTGCCAGCTCGCCGTCGTCGGCGGTGAACCGCACGGTGGCACGGGCCGAGCCGGCCACCACGGCCAGGTCGGAGGCCTCCACTGTCGTGAGTTCCGCGGCGGCGGCAGCGGCAGCGGGCAGCACGGCATCCGGCCGCACCCCCGGCTGCAGGGCCCCGATGGTCATGGTCACGCGATACGACGGCATCAGCCCAGCGTAGGGCCGGCGCCGGATGCCCGCGAGGCGCTGCCAGCTAGAAGCGGATGTCCTGCCGGGACCGGGTCACCGTCGCCAGGACGTCGGGCAGCACCTCGACCCCGGTGCCCGGTCCGGTGGGCACCCGCAGGTGCCCGTCCTCGAGCACGAACGGGGCCGTGAGGTCCTGGGCGTAGTACCGGTCGGATGCCGAGGTGTCGCCGGGCAGCACGAAGTTCGGCAGGCCCGCCAGCGCCACATTCGCGGCGCGGCCGATGCCCGTCTCGAGCATCCCGCCGCACCAGACCGGCACGCCGTGCGCGGCCGCGACGTCATGGATGCGCCGGGCCTCCAGGTAGCCGCCCACCCGCGACGGCTTGACGTTGATGATGCTGCAGGCGCCGAGGCTGATGGCCGCCGCGGCATCCGCCGCCGACTCGATCGATTCGTCCAGGCAGACCGGGGTCTGGATGATCCGGGCCAGGGCCGCGTGGCCGAGCAGGTCGCGTTCGCCCAGGGGCTGCTCGATCAGGAGCAGGTCGAACGGGTCCAGCCTGGCGAGGTGCCGGGCATCCGCGAGGGTGTAGGCGGTGTTGGCGTCCACCTGCAGCAGCAGCCCGGGGCCGAACATCTCCCGCACGGCGCGCACGGGGGCGAGGTCCCAACCCGGCTCGATCTTGAGCTTGATGCGCAGGTAGCCCTGCGCGAGGTAGCCGGCCACGGCCTCCAGCAGCTCATGGAGCGAGTCCATGATGCCCACCGAGACGCCGGCCGGCACCCTGTCGTGCACGGCGCCGAGGTAGCCGCCGAAGGACTGCCCGGCCGTGCGCAGCTGCGCATCCAGGATCGCGGCCTCGAGCACGGCCTTGGACATCTGGTGGCCCTTCACCGGGGCGAGGGTGCGGCCAACGAGCTCGGCCGTGAGAGCGTCGCCCGCGGCCTGCAGCCGGGGTATCAGGTGGTCGCGAATGACCAGGTCGCTCGCGTCGATGAACTCGGAGCTGTAGAGCGGCCGCACCTCGGCTGCGCACTCGGCCCAGCCCTCCGCATCGGCCGTCGACACGTGCACCAGGGTGATCTCGCGTTCGGTGATGGTGCCGAACGAGGTGCGGAACGGCCGCACCAGCGGCAGGCTCACGCGGCGCAGCTCGATGTTCTCGATTCTCATGAGCGGAGTCTAGCCAGACGGAATTTGGGGGCGCATCCCCAGCCATCCGCCCGGATGCGTCGATTAGGGTTCGGAGGATGAGCCGTTTTGCAGAGAGCAGGGTGGCCCGGGGCTTCGTGAACAGTTGGCGGTCGCACCTGCTGGTCACCCTCTCGGGCAATGACGAGGGCCGGCCGGCCTGGGTGGGCACGATGGAGAAGGGCGACGACGCCGGCTTCTTCGGACCGGGGTCGGCCTCCTGGGCCGTGCACGGCGGCATGGCCACCATGGTCGCCGGCATCCGCGCGCTGCTCATGCAGACCCTGCACCCTGGCGCCATGGCGGGTGTGCACGACTGGTCGCGTTACCGGGAGGACCCGCTCGGCCGGCTCAGCGGCACCATCCAGTGGCTGGTCACCGTGACTTTCGCCGCCACCGAGCAGGCCGAGCAGGAGTCGGGGCGGGTGGGGAAGTTCCATGCCAGGGTCGCGGGCCGCTATGTCGATGCCCGCGGCGTCGAACGGGAGTACTCGGCCGGCGACCCCGAGCTGCTGTCCTGGGTGCACGTGGTCTTCACCGACGCCTTCCTGGCCAGCCACCGGCTCTGGGGCGGCCCGATCCCCGGCGGCGCCGACGCCTACGTGCGGGAGTGGGCCACGGCCGGCGAGCTCGTGGGGGTGCAGGGCGCGCCCCGATCGGACGCCGAGCTGTCCGCGCAGCTGAAGGCCTTTTCCGACGCCGGGGTGCTGATGGGCGGCGACCGTGTCGCCGAGGCCGTGCGATTCATCCGCAAGCCGCCGCTCCGACGTGGCATGCTGCCGTTCTACCGCATCATGTTCGCCGGCGCCGTGGCCTCGATCCCGGTGGAGTACCGGCGGATGCTGGGCCTGCGCCGCAGCCCGTTCCCGGTGGTGTGGGCCACGGGCGCCGTGCTCGGCCTGGTGCGCGTTCTACTCGGCGCCTCGTCGACCTCCGAAGACGCCGCCCGCGCCCGGATCAGCCGACTGGAGTCCGCCGGTTCGGTTGCAGGTTCGACCGGAGCGTGAGAGCGGTGGCGAGGGCCGCGGCGACCACCAGGGCGGCCCCGAGAGACAAGACCAGCGCGCTCGGCCGCACGATCGACTCACCGGCGAGGGCCTGCCCGGTCACCAGCGCCAACACCCCCAGGTAGAGACCCACCAGTACGCGCAGCACACCGCGGCGGGCGAGCGGATGCGCCAGCAGGGTGATCCGTCTGCCCAGCAGCTCCAGCAGCAGGGCCGCCAGCGGCAGCACCTGCAGGGCGTGCATGCCCACGAAGTGCGGGATCCGCAGGTCGCCGGCCACCGTGCTCCAGCCGAGCACCGGCAGGCCGGGCCCGCCGTCGGCGACCCCCACGGTGTGCGCGCCCACGATGCCCTGGTAGTCGTCGAGCTGGGCCGCGGTGGGCCCGGTCATCAGGAACGCCAGGCCCATTCCGACGAGGGCGATGATCAGGCCGGAGCGGATGGCGAGGGCGCGCGCCGGATCGCCCAGCGCGGTGCGGAGCAGCACGATGGCGATGGGAACCGCGGCCAGCCATACGATCACGATCGACACGGCCATGATCGCCCAGAGGGCGGCGTGAAAGCCGTCGGACACGTTGAAGTGGCTGGTGACGCCGGCCACGGCCGCCCCGACGATGATGACCATCTCCACGACCAGGAAGACCGCCGCGACGGTGCCGGCCCACCAGGCCACTCGACGGGCGGATAGGCGGCGGTGGCCGGCGACCCCGCCGGGCAGCAGTCCGATCAGCCAGGACAGGGTCACCGCATAGATGCCCACCGAGAGCGCGAACTTGAGAGGCTTGGCCCAGAGCGGCGCGCCCGTGACCGTGCGTGGATCGATGAAGAGGCCGATGAGCGCGACGACAGCGAGGCCGGCCATGGCCACGGCCAACCACAGCAGTGGGCGATGCCAGCGGATAGCCGGGGGCGCGGGGTTCATAGCGGCAGTCATCGTGCGCCTCCCGCGTATCGCGTCGAGGTGACGTGCTCCTGGGCGGCCCGGCGCAGCCCGGCGAAGAGGGCGTCGCCGAGCACGGTGCCGATGACCACCATCTCGGTCTTCGACTCACGGTCGTCCCGGACGTCGATCTCGTCGAGGTCGGCCTCGGCCACGGCGAGCGCCGCGGCCGCATAACCGGGCACCCAGCCGCTGAGGTCGGGCTGGCCGAGCTCGGCGAAGGTCTGCAGCACCCGGGCCGCGGCCAGACGGCCGGGGTTCTCCGGTGACACGTGCCATCCGCTCAGCGCCTCGTCGACCTGGGCCACGGCGTCGGCCGAGAGAGTAGCCGGGTCGATCAGCGGCGACACCGTGCGCTGGGCGATGTCGAAGGTGTGCGCGAGGCCCAGGTCGGAGTCGATGGCATCGATCACCTGATGGGCGGCGGCGACGCTGAGGCCGCCCACCTCCAGCAGCCCCCGGATGACGCGCAACCGGCGCAGGTGCTCGGGCCCGTACAGTGACTGGTTCGGGCCGCTTCTTTCCCCCGCCGGCAGCAGACCCTCGCGGAGGTAGTACTTGATGGTTGCCACGGGAATTCCGCTCGTGGCGCTCAGCTCAGCCATTCTCATACGGATAGTGTAACTATCGGATAGCGTCACTGTCTATACCTGATGCCGGCGACTCCGCACATTCCGTCCCGCCGATTACAGTTGCACAGTGCCCCAACGCCCCACCATTGCCACCAGCTCCGCCGCCGCGTCCATCCCCACCCCGCCCACCGTGCGTGCCACGTTGCGCAGCCCGAAGGCGCTCAGCGTCGAGGTGCTCGCCGGCGTCGTGACCACCCTGGCGCTCATCCCCGAGGTGATCTCGTTCTCGATCATCGCCGGAGTCGACCCCAAGGTCAGCCTCATCGCCTCCGTGGTGCTGGCCGTGTCGATGTCGTTCCTCGGCGGCCGGTCGGCCATGATCACGGCCGCTGCCGGCGCCGTCGCCCTCGTGGTCGCCCCGCTCGTGAAGGACCACGGCGTGGAGTACCTGCTGCCCGCGGTGCTGCTGGCCGGACTCGTGCAGATCCTCTTCGGCGTCACGGGCCTGGCCCGGCTGATGCGCTTCATCCCCCGGTCGGTGATGATCGGCTTCGTCAACGCGCTGGGCATCCTGATCTTCGTCGCCCAGGTGCCGCACCTCGTGGACGTGCCCTGGCTGGTCTACCCGCTGTTCGCCCTCACGGTGCTGATCGTGCTCGGCCTCCCCCGGTTCACCAAGGTTGTGCCCGCGCCCCTCGTGGCCATCGTGGTCGTCACCGCGATCGCCATGCTCGCCCACCTCGCCGTGCCCACCGTGGGCGACCAGGGCGACGTCTCCGGCGGCCTGCCCGGCATCACGCCGCTCCTCGTGCCGCTGAACCTGGAGACCCTGCAGATCATCTGGCCCACCGCCCTGAGCGTGGCGTTCGTGGGCTTGGTGGAGACCCTGCTCACCGCCAAGCTCGTCGACGACATCACCGACACCCGCTCAGCCAAGGGCCGGGAGGCCTGGGCGCTCGGCATCGCGAACATGCTCGCGGGGCTGTACGGCGGCATCGCCGGCTGCGCCATGATCGGCCAGACCGTCGTGAATGTGAAGCTCGGCCGGGCCCGCACCCGCATCTCCACCTTCGTCGCCGGGGTCTTCCTGCTGCTGCTGGTCACCGCACTCAGCGGCCTCATGGAGCAGATCCCCATGGTGGCCCTTGCGGCCGTGATGATGATAGTGGCCATCACCACCGTCAACTGGCACAGCGTGCGCCCGGCGACGCTCAAGCGGATGCCCGTGCCCGAGACCGTCGTGATGCTCACCACGGTCGCCGTTGTCGTGGCCACCCACAACCTGGCCATCGGCATCGTGGCGGGCGTGGTGCTGGCCATGGTGCTCTTCGCCCGGCGGGTGGCGCACGTGGTGAAGGTGGAGCGGGTTCTGGCCGGCGACGGCCTGTCGGTGCGTTACGCGGTGAGCGGCCCGCTTTTCTTCGGCAGCAGCAACGACCTCGTCGAGCAGTTCTCCTACGGTGTCGACCCCGCGGTGGTCGACGTCGACCTCGCCCAGGCGCAGATCTGGGACGCCTCGACCGTGGCCGTGCTCGACTCGGTGGAGACCAAGTACCGCCAACACGGCGCCACCGTCACCTTCCACGGCCTCGACGAGCGCAGCCGGGCCATGCACGGCCGGCTCACGGGACAGCTGTAGGGAGAGCGGCTACGCCCCGGCGAAGAAGGCCGTGATCGCCGCAGAGAGCGAGAACGGGTCGTTCACGTGCGCCAGCTCCCGGGCCGAGTGCATCGACAGCAGCGGCACACCCACGTCCACGGTACGGATGCCCAGCCGGGTGGCGGTGAGCGGCCCGATGGTGGAGCCGCAGGGCACGGTGTTGTTCGACACGAACTCCTGGTACGGCACGCCGGCGGCGGCGCTGCAGCGCGCCCAGAGGGCCGCGCCCGCCGCATCCGTGGCGTAACGCTGGTTGCCGTTGATCTTCAACAGCGGGCCACGCCCGGCCAGGGGCAGGTTCGCCGGGTCGTGCCGCTCCGGGTAGTTGGGGTGCACCGAGTGGCCGGCGTCGGCCGAGACGCACCAGGAGTCGGCGAAGGCGCGCAGCCGCTCGGACACCGTGGCGCCGAGGTCGTCGCCGATACGGCTGAGGATGTCCTCGAGCATCGGCCCGCTCGCGCCGGAGCGGGACTGCGACCCGAGCTCCTCGTGGTCGAAGGCCGCCAGCACGCTGATCGCCTCGTCGTTCTCGGAGACCTCGAGCAGGGCGGTGAGGCCGGCGTGCACCGAGGTGAGGTTGTCCATCCGGCCGGCGGCGAACAGCTCGTTGTCGAGCCCGAACCGGGCCGGCGGGTTGGTGTCGGCGGTGAGGATGTCGTAGCCGGCGACATCGGCACCGTCCACCCCGGCGAGCGCGGCGAGGTGCCCGATCAGGTCGGCCTGACGCAGGTCCCCCACGCCGAAGACCGGGTTGAGGTGCCGCTGCCGGTCGAGGCTGAGCGCCTCGTTGGCGGTGCGGTCCAGGTGCACGGCCAGCTGCGGGATGCGCAGGAACGGGCCGGTGCGCACGAGGTGCTCGACCCCGTCGGTGGTGACCAGGCGGCCGGCGAGTTCGAGTTCCCGGTCGAGCCAGGAGTTGGCCAGCGGCCCGCCGTAGACCTCCACGCCGGCCTGCAGCCAGCCGTAGGAGCCGGTGGTGGGCTTGGGCTTGAGCTTGAACCCGGGCGAGTCGGTGTGTGCGCCGAGGATGCGGAACGGCGTGGTGGGCTGCGCCCCGGTGGGCTGCACCCACGCGACGATGGCGCCGTCCCGCACCACGTAGTACCGGCCGGCGCGGCCGGGGCCCCGGCCCGGGTCGACCTCCGACCAGTCGTCGGCCTCGTCGCGCCGCACGAACCCGGCGGCGGCCAGCCGGCTGGCCGCCTCTGCGGCCGCATGGTAGGACGAGGGCGACGCCGTGATGAAGCCCGCGAGGTCGTCGATATATGCCGAAAGCGAAGTCATTCCTCCATCCTCTCGCAGCTTGGCCGGCCGCACCTCGACAAGGTGCCCGTGCGGTGCAACTCTCAGGAGCGTGAGGGTATGACTGGAGGCTGACGTGTACGAAACGGACCCGTGGGTGCTGCGCTTCGACGGGTTCGACCCCGCCGCCGAGGGCCACCGCGAGGCCCTCTGCACGCTGGGCAACGGCTACTGGGGCACCCGGGGTGCCGCGCCGGAGGCCCGCACCGATGCCGTGCACTACCCCGGCACCTACCTCGCCGGCGTCTACAACCCGCTCAGCACCGAGGTGCACCTGGGCGAGGCCGTCGGCGACGTGCTCGGCGACACGCTCGGCACGGCCGGCGGACCGGGCATCCGCACCCCGTTCGAACCTCCGGCCGAGGGCCCGGCGCCGGGCGGACGGGCCGCCCACGTGCGGAACGACGAACACATGGTGAACGCGCCGAACTGGCTCCCGCTCTGGTTCCGCACCGGCGGCGGTCCCGGCAGCAGCAGCGTGGGCGACTTCTCCGCCCCCGACACGGGCTGGTTCCATCCGGAGACCGCCGAGCTCCTCGAGTACCGCCAGGAACTGGACCTGCGCCGGGGCCTGCTCTCCCGCGTGCTGCGCTACCGGGATACCCGCGGCCACGTCACCCGGGTGCAGAGCCGCCGCTTCGTCTCCCAGGCCTCCCCGCACGTCGCCGTGCTCGAGACCACCTTCACGGCGGAGGACTGGTCGGGGCCGCTCACCGTGCGCTCGGCCATCGACGGGCGGGTCGCCAACCGCAATGTGGCCGCCGACAGGCTGCTGGCCCACCTGCACCTGATGCCGCGCACGGCCCGCGAGCTCAACGAGGACTCGGTGCTCCTCGAGGTCGAGACGACCCGGTCGGGCATCCACATCGCCATGGCCGCCCGCACCCGGGCCTACGCCGGCACCGGTGCCGGGCAGGTGCGCCTGGAACCCGCCCGCCGGTTCCTCACCGACTCCAGCCGCTGGGTCGCGCACGAGTTCGACCTCGCCCTCGAACGCGGCGTTCCGCTGCGGGTCGAGAAGGTCGTGGTGGTCAGCACCTCCCGGGACCGGGCCGTGGTCTCGGCGCCCACGGCAGTGGCCACCTGGCTGGCCCGCATCGACGAACCGCTGTCCCTGCTGGCCGCGCACGAGCGCGAGTGGCAGATCCTCTGGGACGAGTTCGCGGTGCACCTGCACAGCGGGGCGCACCAGTCGCTCGCGCTGAACCTGAACACCTTCCACGTGCTGCAGACCGTGGCCGCTGTGGACGCCGACCTCGACGCGGGCGTTCCTGCCAGGGGCCTGCACGGCGAGGGCTACCGCGGGCACGTGTTCTGGGACGAGGTGTTCGTCTACCCCGTACTCACCCTGCGCCGGCCCGACCTCAGCCGGGCGCTGCTCGGGTACCGGTACCGGCGGCTCGGCGAGGCCCGGGCTGCAGCCAGAGCGGCCGGGCACGAGGGCGCGCGCTTCCCCTGGCAGAGCGGCATCGACGGGCGCGACGTCACCCCCACCGAACTGTTCAACCCGCGCACCAACCGGTGGATGCCCGACCACTCCGGCCTGCAGCACCACGTCGGCCTTGCCCTGGCCTACAGCGTCTGGGGCTACTACCAGGCCACCGGGGACGTGGACTACCTCATCGAGCAGGGCGCCGAGCTTCTGCTGGAGATCGCCCGGTTCTTCGCGAGCCTCACCGAGTACGACGAGACCGACGACCGCTACGACATCGGCGGCACCATGGGGCCCGACGAGTTCCACGACGGCCTGCCCGGGCACCCCGGCGAGGGCCTGCGGAACAACGCGTACACGAACATCTTCGCCGCGTGGGTGCTGCGCCGGGCCGTGGACACCGTCGCCCTGCTCGAGGGCCGCTCCTGCCGGCCGCTCTGGAACCGGCTGCGGTTGCGCCCGGACGAGGTGGACACCTGGGAGACCATCGGCCGCCGGCTGCGGGTGCCCTTCCACGCCGACGGGGTGATCAGCCAGTTCGAGGGCTACGAGAACCTCCCCGAACTGGATTGGGACCGCTACCGGGCCCAGTACGGCGCCCACGACGGGTCGCTCGGGCGCCTGGACCTGATCCTCAACGCCGAGGGTGACAGCACCAACAACTACCGGGTCGCCAAGCAGGCCGATGTGCTCATGCTGCTCTACCTGTTCTCCGCCGAGGAGCTGCGGGAGCTGATCGAGGAACTCGGCTACTCACTCTCCCCCGACCTGATCCGGCGCACCGTGGACTTCTACCGTCAGCGGTCCACGCACGGGTCGACGCTGAGCAACGTCGTGCATTCCTGGGTGGACGCCCGCGCCGACCGGGAACGGTCCTGGACCTCGCTCTGTGCGGCACTGGACAGCGACATCGGCGACATCCAGGGCGGCACCACCCACGAGGGCATCCACCTGGGCGCCATGGCCGGCTCCGTCGACATGGTCGTGCGCTGCTACACGGGGCTGGAGATCCGGGACGACATGCTCTGGTTGCACCCGGTGCTGCCCACCCAGTTGGACAAGATCGCCTTCAGCATCAACTACCGGGAGCAGCCGATCCGACTGGAGGTCACTCCGGGCAACCTGCGGTTGCAGCTGCCCAGTGGTGGGGCGCGGCCGATCCGGGTGCGGGTCGAGGGCCGGGAGGCGCAGCTCTACCCGGGCCAGACCCACGACTTCCTGCTGAGCCCGCCGGAGAGCAGCCCGCCGGCGAGCCCGGCAGGCGAAGGCACTGTCAGCGGCCACCGTTAGCCTGAGGGCATGGCCAGAAACATCGCGACCTCCACCACCGTCCCCCTGTCCGAGATGCTCGCGTTCGTGCGCCCCCGGCACCGGATGCTCCTGGCCACCACCCGCACCGACGGCCGGCCGCAGATGTCGCCGGTCTCCGGCGGCGTCGACGACGAGGGCCGCATCGTGATCTCCTCGTATCCGTCTCGGGCGAAGACCCGCAACGCCGAACGCGACCCGCAGACCTCGGTGCTGGTGCTCTCGGACGAGTGGGACGGCGCCTGGGTGCAGGTGGACGGCACGGCCGAGATCCTGCACATGCCCGAGGCCGGCGACGGCCTGGTCGACTACTTCCGCTGCGTAGCCGGCGAGCACCCGAACTGGGACGAGTACCGGGAGGCCATGACGCTGCAGGACAAATCGCTCATCCGCATCACCCCCACCAGGTGGAGCCCGATTGCCACGGGCGGCTTCCCGGCCGACGTCGCCGCCCGGCTCGACGCACTGTGACCAGCAGCTCCGTGACGGCCACCAGGACCGCCGCCCTCGAGATCCTGCGCACCCTCGTCGGCCGGCCGGACGCCGACTTCCACGAGGGCCAGTACGAGGCCATCGAAACTCTCGTCGACCACCGGCGCCGCGCCCTCGTGGTGCAGCGCACCGGTTGGGGCAAGTCGGCGGTCTACTTCGTGGCCACCCTGCTGCTCCGCCGTCAGGGCACCGGCCCCACCATCCTGGTGTCGCCGCTGCTGGCGCTCATGCGCGACCAGGTGGCCGCCGCCGCCCGGGCCGGCGTGCGCGCCGTGTCGATCAACTCCGCCAATGCGCACGAGTGGACCGACGTGCTCGCCGCGCTTCGCGCCGACGAGGTCGACGTGCTGCTGGTCTCCCCCGAGAGGCTCAACAACCCGTCCTTCCGCGACGAGCAGCTGCCCGCCCTGCTCGAGCGGGCCGGCCTGCTCGTGGTCGACGAAGCGCACTGCATCTCCGACTGGGGCCACGACTTCCGGCCTGACTACCGGCGGCTGCGCGACCTCATCGCGGCCATGCCGGCCGGGGTCCCCGTGCTCGCCACCACGGCCACGGCCAACAGCCGGGTGGTGACGGATGTGGCTGAGCAGGTTGCGAGGGGGGTCTCGACAGGCTCGACCGACGATGTCGTCACCATCCGTGGCCCGCTCGCCCGCGCGTCGCTGCGCCTCGGCGTGCTGCGGCTGCCCGACTCCCGGGCCCGGCTGGCCTGGCTGCTCAGCCACCTGGCCGAGCTGCCGGGCAGCGGCATCATTTATACCCTCACGGTCTCCGCCGCCGAAGACACCGCGCGGCTGCTGAGGGAGGCCGGGCACGCCGTGCGGGCCTACACCGGCCAGACCGACACGACCGAACGCGAGGAGTCGGAGGGGCTGCTCAAGGCCAACCAGGTGAAAGCGCTCGTGGCCACGAGCGCACTGGGCATGGGATTCGACAAGCCCGACCTGGGCTTCGTGCTGCACCTGGGCGCCCCCAGCTCCCCCGTCGCCTACTACCAGCAGGTGGGTCGTGCCGGCCGCGCCACCGAGAACGCCGACGTGCTGTTGCTGCCCGGTGTGGAAGACGAGGCGATCTGGCAGTACTTCGCGACCTCGTCGATGCCCAGCCAGAACCAGGCCGAGGCCGTCCTGGCCGCGCTGCACGCCAACGGCGGCGCCCCGCTGTCGACCCCGGCCCTCGAGGCCCGGGTGGACCTGCGCCGTTCCCCGCTGGAGCTGCTGCTCAAGGTGCTCGACGTGGACGGCGCCGTGCGCCGGGTCAGCGGCGGCTGGGTGGCCACCGGGCAACCGTGGGTCTACGACCGGGACCGGTACGAGCGCATCGGCGCGGCCCGCCTCGCCGAGCAGAACGCCATGCTCGACTACGAACGCATCACCGGTTGCCGCATGGAGTTCCTGCAGCGCGCCCTCGACGACGACACCGCCGTACCCTGCGGCCGCTGCGACAACTGCACAGCGCCCTGGTATCCCACCGACGTGTCGGCCTCGGCCGCGAGCACCGCCGGGTCGGCCCTCGACCGGGTGGGCGTGGCCCTCGACCCCCGCGCCCAGTGGCCCACCGGCGCCGACCGGCTGGGCGTGAGCGCCAAGGGCCGCATCGACCCTGGCGACCGGCTCCTCGGCGGCCGTTCGCTCGCCCGGCTCACCGACCTGGGCTGGGGCAACACCCTGCGCGACGTGTTCGCGCCCGGCACCCCGGATGCGCCCGCCTCGGCGGCGCTCAAGGCCGCCTGCGTCCGGGTCCTCGCCGAATGGGGCTGGGCCGAGCGGCCCGTCGGCGTGGTGGCCATGCCGTCGCGCTCGCATCCGCAGCTCGTGGCCTCGGTGGCCGCCGAACTCAGCCGGGTGGGCCGGCTGCCCCTCCTGGGCTCCCTCGACCTGGTCGGGACGGGGCCGACGGGCGACTCGGGCGGCAACAGCGCCTACCGGCTCTCCAGCGTCTGGGGAGGCTTCGAGGTGGGCGCAGAGCTCGCCGCGAGCCTCGCCGGGGCCACCGGTCCGGTGCTGCTGGTCGACGACCTCGCCGACAGCCGCTGGACGCTCACGGTGGCCGGGCGGCTGCTGCGGCGCGCTGGGGCACCCGGCGTGCTCCCGTTCACGCTGGCACTGCGGTCGTAAGGCGGGTCAGACGCGCAGGCGCCTCACCTCACGACGTGGAGCCGAAAGCTCTCCCGTTCGCCCGCGTCGTTGGTGTCGTGGCCGTGCGCGGCGAGCACCGACAGCCGCACGAGGTCGGCCCCGCGCAGCCCCGGCCAGCCCTGCACAAGGCGCCGCCACTCGCTCGGCACCGCCGCCAGGCCCCACCGGGCGGCCAGCAGGGCGCCGGCGACGCCCGCCACGGCATCGGTGTTGCCGCCTCCACGCACCGCGGCCTCGACGCCCCGGCGGTAGTGGCCGGCATCCGAGGCGTCGGTGTGCACGATGGCCGACCAGGCGCCCTGCAGCGCCTGCACGACCCAGCCGTTGCGGGTGAAATCGCGCGGCTCGCGGCGTTCGGCGTGTCCGATCCGCGCCGACCAGAGCTCCCGCCGGCCCGGCGACAACGTGCCGAGGCCCACGCGCAGGTCGAGTTCGCCCTCGAGCACGGCGTGGCGGATCGCGAGGCCCCAGAGCACGCAGGCGTCCCCGGCATCCGTCTCACAGTGTGTGAGTTCGCTCAGCCCGCGGGCGGCGTCGGCGAGGGCGTCGGCGTCGTGCAGGTAGGCCAGAGCCACCGGGGCGGTGCGCAGCAGGCACCCGTTCCCGGCGCTGCGGCCGATGCGTTCGTGCTGGTCGCGAGCGGCCCGGCGCACCGCCGCGGCGGTCGGCTCCGAGTTCCGGCGCCCCGAGTCCGGGCGCCCTGATTCGGCCGACAGGGCGGCCGCCAACTGGGTGCCGGCGAACGGCGCGGTCGTGGACCAGTCCACCCACTCGGCCACGATGAGGTCGAGGGTGGACTCGTCACGCAGGTCGAGGCCGTCGGCCGCTGCCCGGGCCACGGGGACCGCCAATGCGGTGTAGTCGGTCCACTCCCCGCGCGCCCAGTGCGCACCGCCACCGCCGCGCATTCCCACCGCCGCGGTGGGCGGCATCGGCCCGGCGAAGTCGTACCCGGCGCCCAGTGCATCGCCGCAGGCCATGCCGAGCAGGACCGCTGACGAACGATCGTGTTGGTGGATCGACAGTTTCATGCGTACTCCTTCGGGTTGAGTGCGACCGCGGCAGCATATGCCGAAAGCCGATCCCCCGACAGGTGCCGGGCCGCGCCAGAACGGGGGCCAGAGCCGTCATGTGGCGACATCGGAATATCACCGGGGCCGCCGGACTTGTTAACCTCGGAGTATGCCTTTCCGGCCAGTACAGCGCCGGAAGCAGCCTCTCGACCAGCGTCAGCACCACAGCCACCAGCACAGCCACCAGCACGGCCACAAGCCAGCGATCAGCAATTGGATGAACATTCACATGAAGCGCCACCTCGTCTCCGCCACCGTCCTCACCCTCGCCGCCGCGGTGGCCCTGGCCGGCTGCAGCGCCTCCGCGAGCGACTCCAGCGGCGCCGCCGGCTCCACGACCGGCACGGACGACTCGCTGAGTTCGGTACTCGAGTCCGGCACGCTCACGATCGGCACCGAAGGCACCTACCGGCCCTTCTCGTACCACGCGGACGGCTCCGGCGACCTCACCGGCTACGACGTCGAGGTGGCCACGGCCGTCGCCGACCAGCTGGGCGTCAAAGCGAAGTTCGAAGAGACCCAGTGGGACGCCATCTTCGCCGGCCTCGAGGCCGGCCGGTTCGACACCATCGCCAACCAGGTCTCGATCACCCCCGAGCGTGAGGCGGCCTACGCCTTCTCCGCCCCGTACACCTACTCCACGGGCGTCATCGTGGTGCCGTCCGACAACACCTCGATCACCTCCTTCGACAGCCTGAACGGAAAGACCACGGCCCAGTCGCTCACGAGCAACTGGTACACCCTGGCCACCGAGAGCGGCGCCACCGTGCAGTCCGTGGAGGGCTGGGCCCAGTCGGTCGCCCTCGTCGAGCAGGGCCGCGTGGACGCCACCGTGAACGACAAGCTCACCTACCTCGACTACAAGAAGCAGACCGGCGCATCCGGCCTCAAGATCGCCGCCGAGACCACCGACCGGTCGGAGAGCGCCTTCGCCTTCGCCCAGGGCGGCACGGCCCTGGCCGACGCCGTGACGGATGCTCTCGCCACCCTGAGCGCCGACGGCACCCTGGCCGCGATCTCGGACACCTACTTCGGGGCCGACGTCTCGAAGTGAGCCAGTCCACCTGGCAGTTGATGCTCGATTCGCTGTGGCCATTGCTCCACGGCGCCATCACGGGAACCATCCCGCTGGCACTGTCGTCGTTCGCGATCGGGCTGGTGCTCGCCCTCGGGCTGGCGCTCATGCGCCTGTCGCGACGGCGTTGGCTCTCCTCGATCGCCCGCGTCTACATCTCGGTGGTGCGCGGCACACCGCTGCTCGTGCAGCTGTTCGTGATCTTCTACGGCCTGCCGTCGCTCGGCATCGTGATCGACCCGTGGCCCAGCGCCATCGTGGCCTTCTCGATCAACGTGGGCGGTTACGCGGCCGAGGTCATCCGCGCCGCGATCCTCTCGGTGCCCAAGGGGCAGTGGGAGGCGGCGTACATGATCGGCATGTCGCACCGGCGCGCCCTCACCCGGATCATCCTGCCGCAGGCCGCCCGGGTGTCGGTGCCTCCCCTGTCGAACACCTTCATCAGCCTGGTCAAGGACACCTCCCTGGCCTCCCTGATCCTGGTCACCGAGCTGTTCCGTGAGGCGCAGCAGGTGGCCGCGTTCAGCCAGCAGTTCATGGCCCTGTACCTGGAGGCCGCTCTGCTCTACTGGGTGATCTGCCTGGTGCTCTCCAGTGGCCAGGGAGTGCTCGAGAAGCGATTGGACCGCTATGTCGCCCACTGACCCACCCACCGACCAGAATCTCCTGACCGTCCGCGGCCTGCAGAAGAGCTTCGGCGCCAACCGGGTACTCACCTCGATCGACCTCACGGTGGCTCGGGGCCAGGTGCTTGCCCTGATCGGGCCGTCCGGTTCGGGCAAGACCACGGTGCTGCGCTGCCTGAACGGGCTCGAGGTCGCCGACGGCGGCCGCATCGAGATCGTCGGGGCGGATGCGGCGGCCACGGCCATCGACTTCGACGCGGCGACCGCCGCTGGCAAGCCCGTGCCCCGAAAGGCCCTCGGCGCCCTGCGCGACCAGTCGGCCATGGTCTTCCAGCACTACAACCTGTTCCCGCACAAGACCGTGCTGGAGAACGTGATGGAGGGTCCCGTCATCGTGCAGCGGCGCCCGCGCGCCGAGGTCGAGGCCGAAGCCCTCCAGCTGCTCACCCGGGTGGGACTGATCGACAAGAAGGACAGCTACCCGTTCGAGCTCTCCGGTGGCCAGCAGCAGCGGGTCGGCATCGTGCGGGCCCTGGCGCTGCGCCCGGCCCTGCTGCTCTTCGACGAACCCACCAGCGCCCTGGACCCCGAGCTTGTGGGCGACGTCCTGCGCCTGATCAAGGAGCTGGCCGCCGAGGGCTGGACCATGGTCATCGTGACCCACGAACTCGAATTCGCCCGGGAGGTGGCCAGCGAGGTCGCCTTCGTCGACGGCGGCACCATCGTCGAGCACGGCGACCCGCGCCAGATGCTGCGCAACCCGCAGCACGAACGCACCCGCCAGTTCCTGCACCGGCTGCTGTTCCCTTTCTAGCCTCGTCAGCTCCAGCCTGTCCAACCGGGCGGGCCGGGGGCGGTGCCCTAACCTGATCAGATGAGTTCTGCAGCCCCCGCCGAGGCACCGATCGACAGCCTGACCGCCCGCCAGACGGACCGTCCGACCCCCGTACGACGCACCGTGGGAGTCCTGCGGATCGTCCTGGCCCTGGTGGTGCTGGCGGCGATCGTCACCCAGATCAGCGACGAGCTCCTGCACGACGCCTTCGACCCGGCCGCCTACTTCGGCTACTTCACCATCCAGTCCAGCCTGATGAACGTGGTCGTCCTCGCGGTCGGCGGCGTCCTCGCCCTCCGCCTGGCCGCCGAGCCCGAGCTGCTGGCCCGGGTGCGGATGTCCACGCTCAGCTACGCCGTGATCACCGGCGTCGTCTACAACCTGTTGCTGCGCAACCTGCCGGCGGACGGCAGCTACGTGGGCATCAGCTGGCCCAACGAGGTGCTGCACGTCTGGGCGCCCGCCCTGATCCTGCTGGACTGGCTGTTGGCTCCCGGGCGCCCGGCCCTGGCCTGGAAGCGCATCTGGTTCGCGCTCATCTACCCGCTCACCTGGCTGGCCTACGCGCTGCTGCGCGGCACGTTCACCGACTGGTGGACCTACCCGTTCCTCAACCCCGGCGAACCCGGCGGCTGGCCGTCCGTGCTGCTCTACATCCTGGTGATCGCCGCCGTCATCATCGGCATCTCGGCCGGCGCGATCGGCCTGAGCCGGCTGGGGCGCCGCGAAGGCACCCGGTTGGCCCCCGACCTGGCCTGATCCGGTCGGCCTGATCCGGTCGGTCTTCACCTCCCGTTCACCCCGATGGCGCAGACTGTCCCGATTCGCACGTTCGTGAACTTCGGGAGGGCACCATGACCAGTCCAGTCACAGACTCCGGCCGCATCGGCGCCGGCGGCGCATACGCCGACCTCATCGCCCACGACGGCCACCTACTCGCCGGAGCCGTCGCGGTGATAGCCGCCGGCGACGGGCCGCTCGTGGTGCACGGCCCCGGCGCCGAGCACCACACCGGGCTGGTGCTCGCCCTGGCCTTCCTGGCCGCCGGCGTACCCGAAGACGAGGCCGTGGCGGCGGCGCTCACCGCCGAACCGCATCCGGCTGCGCTCCGCCAGGCCCTGGCCGATGTCGCCGCACTCGGCGGCGTAGAGCCGTACCTGTTGCGGAACGGGCTCACGGTGACCCTTTTCCTCGCCCTCCGCGAGCGTTTCGCGGGCGACGACGCCGGTTTCGCGGCGGGGGATGTGAGCTGAGGGCTACCGGCCGAGCACCAGCCGGCGTTCCCTCAACGCGAGGAACAGCGGGAAGACGAAGGCGAAGGCCGTCACCAGGCCGAGCACGACGTAGGCCCAGCCTGCCCGCATGCCCAGGCGGCGGGCCTCGACGATGACCAGGATGCTGCCGGCGATGGCCGTGACCAGCAGATCGGTGGTGAGCGACGAAACGGCCGGTCCGCTCATGGTCCAGTCGCCGATGAAGTCGCTGGCCTCGGCGATCGCCTGGATGTTCCAGGTCCAGGTGCCGATCAGGCCCACGATGGCCAGTGCCAGGTAGACGAAGACGAGGGTGGTCCAGCCCGCGCTGGCTGGTCGGGCGGTGGGCTCTGTGTGTGGGCTGGTCATGAACACAGTGTGCCGTGATCTGAGTCAGGCCGCCGGGCCGGCGATGAGCGCGGCGGCGGCGCTGTGCGTGACGCCCGAGGCATCCACCCAGTCGATGGTCACGGTGTCGCCCGGGCTGTGGGCGGCGAGCAGCTCGGACAGCGCCGTGGCCGTGGCGACGGCGGTTCCGTCGACGGCCGTGATGGTGTCGCCGGCGGCGAGGCCGATCGTGGCGGCCGGGGTGTCGGCGATGACGCCCGCGACGCCCGCGCCGGTGCTGGTGGTGGTCCTGGTTGAGCCGGTCGAGCTCAGGCCGATGCCGAGGAAGGCGGGGTAACCGACGGTGATGGTGTCGGTGTTGATCCCGCTGGCCACCGCGGCGTCGATGGTGTCCACGATCTCGAGGACGTCCTCGATCGGGATGGCGTAGCCGGTGATGGTGGTGCTGCCCGAGGAGGCGGCGGTGTCGATGCCGACCACCTCGCCGTCGGCGTCATAGAGCGGCCCGCCGGACTCACCCGACTCGATGTCGGCATCCACCTCGATGAGGCCGGTGAGGTCTTCGGCGTTCGTGCCGTCGGAGTCCTGTGCGGTGATGGACTGCTCGAGGCTGAGCACGGTTCCCGCGGCGGCCGTGAGGGTTCCGGTGCCGCCGGCGTTGCCCACGCCCGTGACCGCGTCGCCGACGGCGACCTCGCCGGAGGTGTCGAGGTCGGCCGTGGCGAGGCCGCTCGCGTCGACGAGTTCGAGCACGGCGATGTCTTCGGTGGCGTCGGTGCCGACGACCTCTGCGGTGTATTCGGTGCCCGTGGAGACCACGGTGACGGTGATGCTGGTGGCGCCCTCCACGACGTGGTTGTTGGTGAGGATGCGGCCGTCCGAGGTGAGGATGAGCCCGGTGCCGGCGGCCTCGGAGCTCTCGTAGCCGAGCACGGTGTCGATGACGACGACACCCACGGACTGCGCGGCCGTGGCCGCGGTGGTGTCGAGAGTGGTGGACCCTCCCCCGCCGGAGCGGACCGACGGGGCGCCGGAGCCCTGGGCGCCGTACCCCTGGGCACCGTATCCCTGGCCACCGTAGACCTGAGCAGTGGGGTCCTGGGTGGTGGCGGTGGTCTCCGACCGGGTGGTCGTCTCGGCCGCCGCGGCGCTGCGCTCGATCGCGCGGGCGGCCGAGTACAGGCCGGTTCCCGTGGCGCCCACCACGAGCGCCGCCGCCAGGCCCATGGCGACGATGTCGCCGGTGCGCCACCGCGGACGGTGGTGGGTCTCAGGTGCCGGGTGGCTCTCGGGTGCCGTGCCGGGCTCGCTCATGACTGTGTCCTTTCCTGGGGCGACCGGGAACCGTTCGCGTCTGGAATCAGACAAGCCGTCGAAGCTATGGAGGAGCTATGACAGAGCCACGGAGCTCCTGTCGATCTCGCTGTAGCCCTGGGGCGTCACCCGGATCTGCAGCTTCGCCGGGATCTGCTCTTTCATCGACTCGACGTGGCTGATCAGGCCGATGGTGCGCCCGCCGGCCCGCAGACTGTCGAGGGTGCTCATGGCCGTCTCGAGCGTTTCGGCGTCGAGGGAGCCGAATCCCTCGTCCACGAAAAGGGTGTCCAGGGTGATGCCGCCGGCCTGGTTGGAGACCACCTCGGCCAGTCCGAGGGCCAGGGCGAGCGAGGCCAGGAAGGTCTCGCCGCCGGATAGGGAGTGCGTGGCCCGCGCGCGTCCGGTGTGTTCGTCGCGGATCGCCAGGCCCAGCCCGGCCTGGCTGCCCCGGTACTGCAGGGCGTCGTCGTGTTCGAGGGCGTAGCGGCCGCCGGTCATGGTGCGTAGCCGGTTGTTGGCTGCCGCGATGATCTCTTCGAGCTGGGCCGCGAGCACGTAGGTCTCGAGCTTCATGCGCTTGGTGTTGGGGTCGTCGCCGTGCACCACGGCCGCGAGCTGGCGCACCTGCGCCTGCGTGGCCAGCAGGTCGGCGGCCCTCTCCAGGCGGGCGCGCGCATCCGCCACCAGAACGGTGAGCGCCGTGCGGCGCTCCCGCAGCGACTCGCGCCGGGTCAGGGCCTCGTCGCGTGCGACGGCGGCTGCGTCCCGGACGTTCCGCAACGGCTCCAGGTCGATGGGGTCGTCGGGCAGTCCGGCGAGATCGGGTTCGGCGAGCACACCGCGGGTGGCGGCGAGCTCGTCGTCGTAGGCCCGGATGCTGCGCTCGTGCCGCTCGACCGCTGCGGGTGCCAGGCGCGCGGCCACGGCCTCGGCCTCATCGGTGAAGCCCTCCTCGCCGAGCTGGCGGCCCAGGGCGTCGGTGGCGGCTCGTTCGGCGCCGCGGGCCGTGGTGGCGGCGGCCAGGGCGTCGGCCAGTGCCCGGGCGGCGTCGAGTTCGGCCTGCAGCCGGTCGGACCGGTCGGTGACGCTGTCGAAGCCGGCCCGGTGCAGGCGCACCCGGGCGGCCAGGGCGTCCCGCTCGCTGCGCTGCCCGGCCAGGTGCACCGTGGTCTCGTCCCGCGCCAGCTGCAGCGGGGCCAGGGCGGACTGGGCCTCGTCCTGGTCGGCGCGGAGCCGGGCGAGTTCGGCTTCGAGTCCGGGGATGCGGTCGCGGTGGCCGGCGGCCGTGGCCAACGCCTCCTGCGCGGTGCGGAGCGCGCCGTCGAGGTCGTCGGAGTCGCGGTTTCCGGCGCGCGTCTGCGCCTCGGTGAGCAGGGTCGCCACGGTCTGGGAGGCTGCGCGGGCGTCGTCGACGGCGGCCTGGCGCTGGGTCATCAGGCGCCGGGCGGCGGCCAGGTCGGCCTCGGTGACCGGCTCGGTTTCCTGCGGCTTCGGCGCGGGGTGTTCCGTCGACCCGCAGACCGTGCACGGTTCGCCGTCGACGAGTCCGGCGGCCAGCTCGACGGCGAAGCCGCCCAACCGGCGGTCCACGAGATCCTGGTAGGCCTGGGCGGCGGCGGTGTTCGCGGCCACGGCTTCACGCTCGGCCCGGTGCACGCCCACGAGCTCGGTGTTGAGCCTCTGCATGTCCTCGGCCGCGGCGAGGGCCTCCTTCGCCCGCGCCGCGGCGACCTCCGCGGTGGCGACCTGGGCGCCGCCGAGGCTGGCCACGGCGAGGGCGTCGGTGGCGGCCACGATGCGTTCCGGCAGGGCCAGGAGTGACAACCGGGCCTGCTCAAGGGCTTCGGACTGCTCGGCCGCCTGCTGCTCGAGGGCGCTGATCTGCGCTTCGAGCTGCGGCAGCCGAATCTCGTCGGCGAGTACGTCGGCGAGGCCGCCGAGCTGGCGGAGCCTGTCGTCGATCACCAGAGTCAGGGCGGCGGCATCGCCAGCAGAATCGGCATCCACATCGCCATCAGCATCCGCGAGAAGTCGCTGCCAGGCCGCCCGTGCTGTGGCCTCGATGCCGTCGGCCGCGGTGACCTGCTCCCGCGCATCCGCGAGGGCGCGCACCTGCGGCCAGACGCGGGCGGCCCGCTCGGCCAGGCGCAGGGTCTCGCGCACGGCGGCGATCTCGCCGGCGCGTTCCTCGAGGGCGGTCAGGGTGCGCTCGGCGGTGTCCCGGCGGTCCTGGCGGCGGCGTCGGTCCTCGGCGTCCGCGCAGTCGAGCGTGGCTGTCGCCAGCGCGGCGGCGGCGGTCTCGGCCCGCCGGGTCGCCGCGGCGAGGCGGGTCTCCACGGTGTGCAGTCCGGCCACGAACCAGTCCAGGTCGGGCCGATCGGGGCCGGACAGATCAGCGTCGTCGGCATCGGGGGCGTCGGCATCCGCCGTGTCATCCGCCCGGTGGAGCTGGCGCAGCGCGGACTCCACGAGGGCGGCGATGTCGCGGTTCACGGCGGTCAGGTCGTCGTCGAGCACCTTACGGCGCGAGATGAGCACGGCCTCGAGCTGTTGGAACCGCAGCGTGCCGAACAGGGTGCGGAGCACCGTCAGCCGGTCGTCGGTCTTGGCCAGCAGGAACCGCTGGAACCGGTTCTGCGCGAGCAGGATCACCTGCAGGAACTGATCCTTCCGAAGCGGCAGGATCAGGTCGAGCTCCTGGGCGACGTCCACGGGCTTGGCCGCCAGGCCCTCCCAGCCGTCGGCGCCGAGCCGCTCGAGCCGGGCCTCGGGTTTGGCCGGTGTGGTGCCCGTGCCGCGCTTCTTGGGCTTGTCGTAGGCCGGGGTGCGGTAGAGCCGGTAGGTCTGGGCGCCGAGGGTGAACTCGACCTCCACGAAGCTCGGGTCGTCGGGGTCGCAGTGGTCGCTGCGCAGGCGCAGTTCGCTGCCGTCGAAGCGGGGTACCGACCCGTAGAGGGCGAAGCAGATGGCGTCGAGGATGCTCGACTTGCCCGCTCCGGTCTTGCCGGTGATGAGGAAGATGCCGTCGGCGTCGAACGTGGTGAAGTCCACGTGTTGCTCGTTCTTGTACGGCCCGAATCCGGCCAGGCGCAGCCGCGTGATCTTCACGGCGACGCCACCTCGGCCAGCACGTCGGCGACGAGGTCGTGCTCGAACTCGGTCAGGCCCACACCATTCCGCACGAACTCCAGGAACCCGTCCACGATGTCCCGGTCGCTCTTCTGGTGCACGCGCGCGGCGTAGCTCGACGCATCCGCCGTCACCTGCACCGTGGGCCGGTGCTCGAGAGTGACGCAGTAGGGGAACCGCTTCTGCAGGGTGCGCATGCCGTCCAAGGGACGCACCCGGTCG
This sequence comes from Cryobacterium arcticum, assembly GCF_001679725.1. Taxonomy (NCBI): domain Bacteria; kingdom Bacillati; phylum Actinomycetota; class Actinomycetes; order Micrococcales; family Microbacteriaceae; genus Cryobacterium; species Cryobacterium arcticum. Next base: position 2,752,783 of record NZ_CP016282.1, read on the forward strand.
GTGAGCACCGCTGCGACCCAGTCCTGCTCGGCGGCGGCGAAGGTCTCGTCGGTGACAAGGTCCTCGAGGTCGCCGGTGAGCACGGTCAGGCGGCGGGGCACCGGCAGGTCCACCCATTCCACCTCGGCCAGGCCGGTCTCGTCGAGGTCGACGAGCCAGCCGCCGCGGGGCTTGTCGGCCTCGGCGAAGGAGTAGTGCAGCGGGGCGCCCGAATAGCGCACCCGGTCGGTGATGCGGGCGCGGCCGTGGATGTGACCGAGTGCCACGTAGTCGGGGCCGTCGAAGACCGCGGCGGGCACCAGGTCGAGGCCGCCGGCGCTGATGTCGCGCTCCACGTCGCTGGCCGACACACCGGCGGCGAAGCAGTGCGAGAGCACAACGGAGCGGCCGCCCCGTTCGGCCAGGTCGGCCCGTACCTGGCGCATGGCCAGCCCCAGCACCTGCTCGTGGGTCTTGAGGAGTTCGTCGGGGTAGTGGTGGCGCACCAGCGCCGGCTCGAGGAACGGAATGCCGTAGAAGTGCACCGGACCGTGCTCGTCGTCGATGCTGACGGGCGTGCGGTACTGGTCGAACCGGGTGATCACGTGGATGCCGGCCAGCGCGGTCCACTCCGACTGGAAGCCCAGACGCGTGGCGGAGTCGTGGTTGCCGCTGGTCATGACGACGCGGGCCCCGGTGGCGTGCAGCTTGGCGAGGGTGCCGCCCAGCAGGGCGTAGCTGTCGGCCGAAGGCATCGCCGAGTCGAAGATGTCGCCGGCGACCGCGACCACGTCGACGTGCCGGTCGCGCACGATTTCGACGAGGGCGTCGAGAACGACGCGCAGGTGGTCGAGGGTCTGGTGCGTGTGGAAGGTGCGCCCGATGTGCCAGTCACTCGTGTGCAGGATCTTCATGTCGTCCACGCTACCGCCGGCCACCGACACGGCCCGTCCGGCACGGCGGGGTGGCCGGGGACGCGTGTACATTGCCCGGCAACAGGACAGTACCGACAGGAACAGACCGACAGAAACAGGACCGAGATAACAGGGAGGCAGCACCATGGCACGTGTCAGCGGGAAAGTCGCACTCATCAGTGGTGGGGCACGGGGGCTCGGAGCCGCCATGACCCGGCGCCTCGTGGAGGAGGGCGCGCGGGTGGTCGTGGGCGACGTGCTCGACGAAGAGGGCGGGGCCCTCGCCGCCGAGCTCGGCGACGCCTGCCGGTATGTGCACCTCGACGTCACGCGCGCCCAGCACTGGGACAACGCCGTCGCGGCGGCGGTGTCCGAGTGGGGCGGTCTCGACGTGCTGGTCAACAACGCCGGCATCGTGAACTTCGCTTCGATCGAGGAGTACACCCTCGAATCCTGGAACAGCATCATCGCGATCAACCTCACCGGAGTGTTCCTGGGCATCAAGGCCGCCGTTCCGGCGATCATCCGCTCGTCGGCGGGGTCGATCATCAATGTCTCGTCGACCGCCGGGCTGCAGGGCTACGAGGCCCTGCCCGGCTACGTCGCCGCCAAGTACGGGGTGCGTGGGCTGACCAAGGCCGTGGCGCTGGATCTGGGCAAGTACAACGTGCGGGTGAACTCGGTGCATCCGGGCGCCATCGCCACCCCCATGACCGAGGGTCTCGACCTGCCGCAGAAGCACGTAGCGCTGCACCGGGTGGGCCAGCCCGTTGAGGTGGCGAACCTGGTTCTCTTCCTGGCCAGCGACGAGTCGAGTTTCTCCACCGGTGCCGAATTCCTCACCGACGGCGGCGAGCTGAGCGGCCTCGCCCACTACGAGTAGAGCCGTCACGGGTAGCGCCGTCACGGGGCCCACCCGCGGTCCCGCAACCGACGGGCAATGCGCGCCACCAGGGCCGCCGGGTCATGCAGGTCGTCGTCGGTGAACTGCAGTACCTGCCAGCCGTTGTCTTCGAGGCGGCCGACCCGGCGGATGTCCGATCGCCACTGCGCCCGATCGGTGCGGTGGTGGTCGCCCTGGTACTCGAGGAACAGCTTGTACTCGGGATAGACGAGGTCTCCGCGGCCCAGGAAGCGGCCCTGGGGGTCGAACGCCCGGTAGTTGCACTCGGGTTCGGGCAGACCGGCGAGCACGATGATCACGCGGAGCACCGACTCACGCGGCGACTCCGAGCGGGTGCGCAGCAGCGGCAGTGCGGCCCGGGCCCGGGCCAGGCCCCTGCGGCCGGGGTAACGCGCCAGCGCGTCGGCGAGCTCACCCCGGGTGAGAATCGGAGACTCCCAGTACAACAGGTGGTCACCGACGGCCACCAGCTCTGCCAGGGTGAGCAGCGCCGCGAGATCCAGCCAGGTGCGCGCCGGACTGGTGAGACGCAGCGGACCGCGGTCGACGAGATCGTCCGGATCGATGCGCAGACTGTGGCCGACGACATCGCGCCTGTCCATGGCCGGAGCCGGGGCAGGGACGCCGACATGAACCGGACGCACTCGCGCAAACCGGGACGGCACGGGCAGTCGGAGTAGGCGAGCGGCCGTGCCATGGGTGAAGAAAGCGTCGGGAGGCATCCGCACCAGGAGCGCCGTGCAGAGCCTCTCCAGCTGCGTGATACCGCCAACCTGACCGCCCGGCTCGTCCGGCGAGGGCAGCGCCGGGGTACGGATGCCCCAGAAGGGGCGGTCGAGGTCGCCGCTGCGCAATCGGGAACGGCTCACTCCGGCCTCGCGGGCGTCACCAACCCGAAAGGCACGGTCCGCCCAGCCGTTCGGGAGTGGTGTGCGTTCGGTCACCGGTCGAGGGTGCCTCAGATCATCGTCCTCCCGCCGAAGTTCTCCACACGTTCCGGGTTCATTTCGAAAGAAAGCACAGTTGCGGGGCCGTCACACCCTGCAAAGTTCCGAAGTCAGTGCCAGATGCGAGCTAAAACGCACCGAAACGATGCAGGAGAGGTCCCGGGAACTGTCGACCCGCATCCAGGGATCTTTGTTTGTCTGTGTTTTGGTTGACTTTCAAAAACAAACGGGTCTAAAGTCAGGCATAACAACTTTTCGCGCGGTTCCCCCCGGCCGCGCGCACCTGAGTTCTCACCGTCGAGGAGGCCCGATGTTCGCCGAAGAGCGTCAGTCGATGATCGCCGAGATGGTGTCCGACTTGAGCCGCGTCACCGTCAACGAACTCGCCGCCCGCTTCGACATCACCCCGGAGACCGTGCGCCGCGACCTCTCCGTTCTCGAGCTCAGCCGGCACCTGCGCCGGGTGCACGGCGGCGCCGTGGCGATCGACCGGCTGAGCATGTCGGAGCCCAGCCTCGAGGAACGCCAGACCCAGCGCCACGACGAGAAGGCGCGCATCGCCGCCGCCGCCCTCGACATGATCCCCGCGAGCACCACAGGGTCGATCATCCTCGACTCGGGCACCACCACCGAGCTGCTGGCCGACCGGCTGCTCGACTGGACCCCCGCCAACGGCGGCGACCAGCTCCTGGTCATCACCAACGCGCTCCCCATCGCCTACAAGCTCGCCGCCAACGAGGCCATCTCGCTGCAGATCCTGGGCGGCCGGGTACGCGGCCTCACCCGCGCCATCGTGGGCACCCGCACCACTCAGCAGCTCGACGCCATGCGCCCCGACATCGCCTTCGTCGGCGCCAACGGTGTGGCCGCCGACTTCGGCTTCAGCACCCCCGACTCGGTCGAGGCCGCCGTGAAGACCGCCATCGTGCGCTCCGCCCGCCGCGTCGTCGCCCTCGCCGACTCCTCGAAGCTCGACCAGGAAACCCTGGTCAGGTTCGCTGCTCTGAGCGACATCGACGCGCTCATCACCGATGCTCCCCCTTCCCCCAAACTTGCCGCAGCCCTGACCGCGGCGGATGTCGAGGTCGTAATCGCATGATCGTCACACTCACCCCCAACCCCAGCCTGGATCGCACCATCGAGCTTGCCGGCCCCCTCGCCCGCGGCGACGTGCAGCGGGCCGTTGACGCGCACCAGGAACCCGGTGGCAAGGGCGTCAACATCTGCCGCGCCCTCGAAGCTTCCGGTATCGAAAGCCTGGCGATCCTGCCCGGCGACCCCGAAGACCCGGTGCTGCTCGCACTCGCCGCCCAGGGCATCCCCCACCTCGGCCTGCCGATCAACGCCACCCTGCGCAGCAACATCGCCATCACCGAACCCGACGGCACCACCACCAAGGTGAACGAGCCGGGCCCGGCGCTCACTCTCGACCAGCAGAAAGCGCTGATCGAACTGGTCCTCGAGAAGGCCGAGGGCGCCTCCTGGCTGGTCCTGGCCGGATCGCTGCCGCCCGGAGTGCCCGACGCGTTCTACGCCGACCTCACCCGGGAGCTCAAGACGCGCTTCGGCGCCAACGCCCCCAAGGTCGCCATCGACTCCTCCGGCGCTCCCCTGGCCGCGGCCGTCGCCGCCGGCCCCGACCTGCTCAAGCCCAACGCCGACGAACTCGCCGAGCTCACCGGCATCTCCGACCCGGACAGCCTCGAGGCCGATCCGCACCTGGCCGCCCGTGCGAGCCAGACCCTGATCGCTGCCGGAGTCGGTGCCGTGCTGGCCACTCTCGGCGCCAAGGGCGCGCTGCTGGTCACCGCTGACGGCTACTGGCTCGCCACCCGTCCCCCGATCGTCGCGGTCTCCACCGTCGGCGCCGGAGATTCTTCGCTGGCAGGTTTCCTGCTGAGCGACCTGGCCGGGGCATCCGCTCCGGACTGCCTGCGACAGGCCGCCGCCCACGGCGCAGCTGCCGCATCCCTGCCCGGCTCAACCGTGCCGGCCCTCAACCAGACCGACCCCACCGCCGTCACCGTGACGGCATTTGCTACACATCCAAAGGAGGATGACCAGTGAGTGCACTGATTACCCCAGAGCTCGTCGCTTTGGACAAGAACCTCGGTGACGCACCGGCGACCGTGATCCGGCACCTTGCCGAGCTCGTGGCCGGCGCCGGACGGGCCACCGAGATCGAGGGCCTGTACGCAGACGCCCTCGCCCGCGAAGCGAAGACCTCCACCGGCATCCCCGGCGGTCTCGCGATCCCCCACTGCCGGTCCGCCGCGGTCACCGAGCCGACGCTCGCCGTCGCCCGTCTGTCCCAGCCGGTCGACTTCGGCTCCGCCGACGGCCCCGCCGACCTGATCTTCATGATCGCCGCCCCCGAAGGCGCCGACCAGGACCACCTCAAGATCCTCTCCAAGCTGGCCCGCTCGCTGATGAAGTCGGACTTCACCGCCGCCCTGCGCGCCGCGAAGACCCCCGAGGAGATCGTCACCCTGGTCACCGACATCGTCGCGCCGGTCACCGCCGCCGCTGGGGCGCACTCCGCCGCCAGCGCCGGGGCCACCACCGCAGCGCCCGCCGCCGCTCCGACCGGAGCCGGCACCACGGGAACGGCAACCGCCGGCACCCGCCGCCTCGTGGCCGTCACCGCCTGCCCCACCGGCATCGCGCACACCTACATGGCAGCGGATGCGCTCGTCGCAGCCGCCAAGGAGATGGGCATCGACCTGCAGGTCGAGACCCAGGGTTCCGCCGGGGCGACCCCGCTGGCCGCCTCGGTCATCGACGCCGCCGACGCCGTGATCTTCGCGGTCGACGTGGACGTGCGTGACAAGGCCCGGTTCGCCGGCAAGCCCGTCGTGCAGTCGCCCGTCAAGCGCGGCATCGACGAGCCCAAGAAGATGATCGAAGAGGCTCTCGCCGCCGTCGACAACCCCAACGCCCGCCGCGTCAGCGGTGCCGGCGCCGCGGCATCCGACTCGGTCAGCGAGAACGAGCACCTGGGCCAGAAGGTCAAGCGGGCCCTGCTGACCGGTGTCAGCTACATGATCCCGTTCGTCGCCGGTGGAGGTCTCCTCATCGCGCTGGGCTTCCTGCTCGGTGGCTACAAGATCACCGAGGTCGCCGACACCGTCGTGCTGCAGAACAGCCTCTGGAACCTGCCCGAAGGCGGCATGCTCATCTACCTGGGCGCCGTCCTGTTCAAGATCGGCGCCCTGTCGATGGGCTTCCTGGTTCCGGCGCTCGCGGGCTACATCGCCTACGGCATCGCCGACCGCCCCGGCATCGCTCCCGGCTTCGTCGCCGGTGCGGTTTCCGGCTTCATGGGTGCCGGCTTCCTCGGCGGCATCGTCGGTGGCCTGCTCGCCGGTGTCGCTGCGGCCTGGATCGGCTCGTTCAACGTGCCGCGCTGGCTGCGCAGCCTGATGCCCGTCGTGATCATCCCGCTCCTCGCCTCGATCTTCGCCTCCGGGCTGATGTTCCTGGTGCTCGGCGGACCGATCGCCTGGCTCACCGTCGCCCTGAGCGACTGGCTGAACGGCATGACCGGCGCGTCCGTAGTCATCCTCGGCCTGATCCTCGGCCTCATGATGGCGTTCGACCTCGGTGGTCCGGTCAACAAGGTTGCCTACTCCTTCGCCGTCGCCGGCCTCGGAGCGGCCACCCTGGCCAACCAGGCGCCGTGGCAGATCATGGCCGCGGTCATGGCCGCCGGCATGGTTCCGCCGCTCGCTATGGCCCTCGCCACCGTGCTCGACCGCAAGCTGTTCACCCCGGTCGAACGCGAGAACGGCAAGGCGGCCTGGCTGCTCGGAGCGTCGTTCATCTCCGAAGGCGCCATCCCGTTCGCCGCGGCTGACCCGCTGCGCGTGATCCCGGCAAGCATGCTCGGCGCGGCCACCACCGGTGCGCTGACCATGGCCTGGGGTGTCACGTCGAAGGCGCCGCACGGTGGAATCTTCGTGTTCTTCGCCATCGAGAACGTTCTGGGCTTCATTCTGGCCATCGTGATCGGCACGATCATCTCCGCCCTAGCGGTAATCGCGCTCAAGCGCTACGTCCGAAAGGCCCCGACTGCGGAGTCCATCCAGCAGAACAACACCCTGGTGAACGCCTAATATTAGGGGGCACCATTAACGCCTAAAAGCCGAAGAATTGAGGAAGTTCCGTGCAGAGTTTCACAGGAGTAGGGGTCAGCCCCGGCAGGATCGTAGGATCCGTCCGGCAGATGCCCAAGGCCGTGAGCGAGCCGCCAGCAGGAGAAAAGCTGGCCTCGTCGACGACGGCAGAGGATGCCGCCGTCACGCTTCGCACGGCCGCGAAGGTGGTGCAGGCCGAGCTCAAAGAGCGCTCGGTCAGCGCCACCGGCGCGGGTAAGTCGGTTCTCGAGGCAACCGCGCTGATGGCGGCTGACCCGATGCTCATCAAGGGCGCCGTGAAGCTGATGACCAACAACGGCACCTCCGCCGAGCGTGCCATCTGGGAGTCCGCGGCATCCGTGGCCGAGATGCTGCACAACCTCGGCGGCTACATGGCTGAGCGGTCCACGGATGTGCTCGACGTGCGGTCCCGTATCGTGGCCGAGCTGCGCGGCGTGCCGGCCCCGGGTATCCCGGCGTCGGACACCCCGTTCATCCTCGTGGCCGATGACCTGGCCCCGGCCGACACGGCCACGCTGAACCCGGCTCTGGTGCTCGCGCTGGTGACCTCCGGTGGCGGCCCGCAGTCGCACACCGCGATCATTGCCCGTGCGTTGGGCCTGCCTGCCGTGGTCGCCGCGGCCGGTGTCGAAACCATCGCCGACGGCACCTCCGTGTACGTGGACGGCGCGGCCGGCAGCATCTCCGTCGACCCCGACGCCGACCAGGTCGCCGCCGCCGAAGCGTGGGCCACCACTGCGGCGACCCTCGCCGTGTTCTCCGGCGAAGGCGTCACCGCCGACGGCCACCTCGTGCCGTTGCTGGCGAACGTGGGCGGCGCCGCGGATGCGGTCAAGGCCGCCGCGGCCGGCGCGCAGGGTGTGGGCTTGCTCCGCACCGAGTTCTGCTTCCTCGACCGCGACGAAGAACCCACCCTGGACGAGCAGGTCACCGCGTACCGCGGTGTGTTCGACGCGTTCCCGGGCAAGAAGGTCGTCGTGCGCACCCTCGACGCCGGCGCCGACAAGCCCCTCCCGTTCCTCACCGACGCATCCGAGCCCAACCCGGCGCTCGGCGTGCGCGGCTACCGCACCGACTTCACCTCCCCCGGCGTGCTCAAGCGTCAGCTGGCCGCGATCGCGACAGCTGCCGAGGGCACCGAAGCGGATGTCTGGGTGATGGCGCCGATGATCTCCACCGCCGAAGAAGCCGGCGACTTCGCCCGCATGTGCGGCGACGCCGGGCTGAAGACCCCCGGCGTCATGGTGGAGGTTCCCTCCGCCGCGTTGACGGCCGAGACCATCCTGGGCCAGGTGCAGTTCGCCAGCCTGGGCACCAACGACCTCACCCAGTACGCCATGGCCGCCGACCGGCAGCTCGGCCCGCTCGCGGCGCTGAACACGCCGTGGCAGCCCGCCGTGCTCCGGCTGATCCAGCTCACCGTCGCCGGATCTGCCGCCGAGGGCAACAACAAGCCCGTCGGCGTCTGCGGCGAGGCCGCGGCCGACCCGGCCCTCGCCGTGGTCCTCGTGGGCCTGGGCGTGAACACCCTCTCGATGACCGCACGGGCCCTCTCGGCCGTCGCCGCGGTGCTCAAGACCGTCACCGTCGAAGAGGCCCAGCGCCTGGCCGGCATCGCCCTGGCCGCACCCACCGCCACCGCGGCCCGCGACCTCGTGCGCGCCGAGCTGCCGGCCCTGGCCGAACTCGGCCTTTAGCCGATCTGCCGGATGTGCTGCCGCTCACGGCGACAGCACATCCGGCGGGCAATACAGTTGTAATCCGTACCGTTTCAGGAGGAACCATGTCAGAACGTAACGCCACCATCGCCAGCCGCGTCGGCCTGCACGCCCGCCCCGCGGCGATCTTCGCCGAGGCCGTCGGCGCACTGCCGATGGAGGTCACCATCGCACTCGAGGGTGACCCGGCCGACGACGCCATGGATGCCTCGAGCATCCTCAGCCTGATGAGCCTGGGCGCCGCAAACGGCCAGGTCGTCGTGCTGCGCGCCGAGGGCGATGGAGCGGACGAGGCTCTCGAAGGCCTCGTCAAGATCCTCGAGACGGACCTCGACGCCGAATAACCTCGGCACCACCCGCTCAACACCGAACAGCTCGCCCGTGATCCACGGGCGAGCTGTTCTGTGTCTTGCGCCGAGTTCTGCAAGCCTCAGGTGATCTTCAGGTACGGGGCCCTCCCCGCAGCTAGGGTGACGACTATCCCTCAATGGCGAGAGTAAGGAACACCATGACCGACCAGATTTCCAATGTCACCCCGCCCAGCGCCGAACCCGACTTTTCAGGCCCGCCGTCCCGCAGCATCCAGGACTGGACCGACCTGGGCAAGGAGATGTGGTCCTATCTGACCGGCAAGAGCGCGGTGATCGACTACAGCTTCATCGACATGACCGTGGAGGTTCCGCGGGACATCGGCCCGGATGCGCCGCGGGCCACCTGGAAGCTCAACGGCACCCTGCGGGTGACCACGAGCGAGGCTCCCGGCGGGGCCGCAGCCTCCGCCGCCTCCCGCACCGACTAGCCTCGTGGCCGACACCACAACGCGCCTCGACATCGATCTGCGCTTCTCGCTGGACGAGCCGGGAGAGGACCGCGAGCCGCTCGTCGGCACCGTCACCGCGTCCGGCCTGGAGATCGAGGTGTTCCTGAGCAACCCCGAGCGCTTCCTGCACACTCATCTGACGTCGCTGAGCGATCTGCGCACCGTGGCGGCGGGCCTGGCCGAAAAGTCCCTGGTGCTGTCGGTGTCCGGGCCCGACGGCGTGATCGCCCGAATGGGGGCGGTGCAGGCCCCGCTCGCCCAGCGGATGGTGACCCGCTCGCCGCATCTGATGCTGGGAACCGCAGCGGCGGTGAGCTCACTGCTCAAGCACTGGCGTCAACCTCTCCCACCGGAGCAACGGGTGCAGCTGCCGCCCACCACCCCGTTCCCCCTGGTTCCGACGGTCTCCCGCCGGATCAGGAAACGCGTCACGACCACCCACTACACCCCGGGTTCCGGGCGCCCCCGTCTGATCTTCGTCGTCGGTTCAGAGAATTGGGACGGCCGTCCTCCCCGCGAGTTCAACCTGCTGCCCGGCGTCACCCGCATCGGCAGTGGTACCGACGCCGACCTGCGCCTGGACGGGCTCGACCTTCTGCACGCCGAGATCCGGCACGACGAGAACGACGAGTACGTTCTCTACGCGTACGGCAGCGTCGGCGGTGGATCGAGCACGATGCGGCCGGAGCAGGGGCTGATCCTGCGCACCGGCGCCCGCATCGAGATGGGGCGCTGGCGCATGGGCTTCTTCCGGGAGGAATACGCCGACCATGGCCGGCCCTACGGCGGCCGGCTCGGCGGGGAACTCTCGGTGCAGAAGCCCCAGCCGGACCGCCGGGCGCAGCCGCGCTGACCTAGCTGCCCGACGCAGCCGGCACCGCGGGCTGCTCGGTCTCCTCCGGGCGCCGGGCCGTGAGCCGCAACGTGGCGACCAGGCCGATGACCAGGAATCCGGCAGCCGCGTACGCGGAGTACCGGGTACCTTCGCTGAAGGCTTCCTTGGCGGCCTCGGCCACGGCCGGGCTCTGGGCCTCCAGGGCCGGGATGGCCGCGCCGGCGCTGTCGACAACGGCATCCACGATCTGGGTGCTCGTGGCCGCGGGCACGTCGAGGTCGGCCAGCTTGGCGTCGAGCGACAGGCCCACCGAGGTGAACAGCACAGTGCCCAGAACGGCGATGCCGAGGGCCGAACCGATCTGCCGGGCCGTGCTCGAGGTGCCGGACCCCTGACCGCTCTGCTCCACGGGCACGTCGCCGAGCACCACGCCGGTGAGCTGCGCGGTGGCCAGGCCCACGCCCAGTCCGTAGACGAACAGGAACGGCACAATCACGAGCCACGTCGCATCCGCCGTGATGACGGTGCCCAGGCCCGCGACGCCGATGATCTCGGCGACAATGCCCACGCGCACGATGGTCAACGGAGTGACCTTGTTGCCGAAGGCTCCGGCCAGGCCGCTGGCGACGAACGAGCCGATCGCCAAGGCCAGCAGCACGAAGCCGGTCTGCAGGGCGTCGTAGCCGAGCACGTTCTGCAGCCAGAGGGGCAGCGAGAGGATGATGCCGAACTCACCCAGCGACACGATCAAGGCGGCGATGTTGCCGTTGCGGAACGAGGCGATCCTGAACAGCGAGAAGGCCAGCAGGGTGCTCTTGCCCAAGCGCTGGCGGCGGATGCCCCACCAGACGAACAGGACGCCGGACACGAGGGTGATCAGGAAGGCGATCGGGATGATGGACAGCTCGAACGGCCAGGTCCAGTCGCCGATGGTGGGCGCGGTCTTGGTGAGCCACCAGCCGTAGGTGCGGCCCTCGATGAGGCCGAAGACCAGGGATGCGCTGGTGATCACGGACAGCACGGCACCGACCACGTCGATGCGGCGGGGTTCGCCGGCGTCCTTGGACTCGGAGACGAAGATGAGCACGCCGACGATGATGACCAGCCCCAGCGGCACATTGATGCCGAACGCCCAGCGCCAGGAGAAGTAGGTGGTGAGCCAGCCGCCGAGGAGCGGGCCGACCGCGACCATGCCGCCGATGGTGGAGCCCCAGATGGCGAAGGCGATGCCGCGGTCTCGCCCCCGGAAGGTGGCGTTGATCAGCGACAGTGTGGTCGGCAGCACCATGGCACCACCGACGCCCTGCACGAGCCGGGAGGCGATGAGTAGGTCGCCTGTCTGGGCGAGGGCGGCGAGCACCGAGGCGGCGGCGAAGATCACGACGCCGGTGAGCAGGATGCGCCGTCGTCCGTAGCGGTCGGCCAGCGACCCGAAGACCAACAGGAGCGCCGCGAAGACCAGCGTGTAGCTCTCCTGCACCCACTGCACCTGGGTGGAGGTGATGCCCAGGTCATCGACGATCGAGGGGATGGCGACGTTGACGATGGTGGAGTCGACGATGATCAGGGCAACGGCGATGCTGATGAAGACCAGGCCGAACCACCGGCGGCGTGCGCCGGTCATGCGCGCACCGGCTCGGCTGCGCTGAGGCGGCGGGGAGCGGGAACCCGCAGCACCACGGTGACGGCCACGACCGCGACCACCGCGACGATGGCGGCGACGGCCGTGGGGGTGGAGAGCAGGTCCCCGGTGAGCCGCGCGACGGCCACCCAGGCCAGACCCCAGCAGAGGGCGAGGGTGGGGGTGAGCCGGCCCCGGCCGACCACGGCCAGCAGCACGCCGACCAGGCCGGCGACGGCGATCACCACGACACCCCAGACATCCGGCGACAGGCCGAACCCGGTGAATCCGGCCGCGACCAGCACCGCGGTGATGTTCGCGGCCGTGGCCACGCAGACCCAGCCGAGGTAGAGGCCCAGGGTGCCGTCCACGAGGACGGTCTCGATGAGGGTGCGCGGCCGGGTGTCCAGGACGATCAGGAAGATCCAGACGAGCACGGCCAGCAGCAGCACGATCACAGGAACGCTGAGCCAGAGCAGGTCGAACTGCACGCTGAGGATCCAGGCCGCGTTGAGCAGGAGAGACGCGGCGATGGCGTACCCGAGTCGGCGCTGCCGCGGGTCGGTCTTCTGCCGGGGCAGGAACTGCCAGATGGCGTAGAGCACGAGGCCCGCATAGATCGGAGTCCAGATCGCGAAGGCCGGGCCGCCGGGGGCGATGGGTGTGGCGTCGGCGGCCAGGGCGCCGCCGGAGGCGGTCTGGATGGGCGTGCCGCCCGCGGCTCCCGAGCCGATGAACGATCCCACCAGGGCGAGGATGGCGCTGAGCAGAACGGTGCCTTGGCGAAGCAGGTCTCGGGACACTGTCATGGGGATCTCCTTTATGCCGACGTTTGTGCAGACGCGAGCAGATCAATTGATCAGCTAGCTGACTAAACCACGGTAGCAGTACGGTGAAGGGGTGACCACTCCCGAATTCGATTCCCCGGACGCCGCATCCGCCGGCGAGGCGATGGCGCAGTGGCCCAACGGCCGACTGCTCTCCACAGCGGCCCGGCTCGTGGAGCACGCCTGGGTGGAGGCGCTCGCGTCGCTCGGTCTCACCCATGCCGGCCTCATCGTGCTGCACCTGCTGGGCCCGGGCGCGCGCAGTCAGACCGAACTGGCCCGGGAGGCGCGCGTGCAGACCCAGACCATGTCGCGCACACTCGACAGGCTCGAGCGCGAGGGGCTCATCGCGCGCATCCGGGACGAACGCGACGCCCGCCGCCACCTGGTGACACGCACGGATGCCGGCACCGCGGCCTGGCGGCAGGCCCGCACGCTCGAGGCCGATGTGTTTCCGCCGCTCGAGAACGCCGACGAGCTGCGGGCCGCGCTGCTGCAGATCATCGCTGCGTCATCGGCCCGGCGCTGGTGAGACCGACTCGGTGAGGCGCCGGCGCTAGAGCGCCTTGACCATCTTCTCCAGCCGGCGCAAGGTCTTCCGAGCATCGGCGAGCACCACGTCGACGGTGTCGTCGGGCTCCTCGGCCCGCGCCAACAGCAGCCCGTAGACCAGGGTGTTCTCACCGGCCTCGTGGGCGGTCTGGCCCGCTCGTTCCACCTCGTCGAGCAGCAGCTGCCTGTCGTGCCGGTCGCCGAGCCGCTTCACGAGGGGCTTGGCGACCCCGGCGATGTCGTCGTACCGGCCGCGGAGTTCGTCGAACCTCGCGGCGGCCTTGTCGAAGGCCTTCGCGCTCTTCCTGGCGGCCTTCTTCCCTGTTTTCTTTTTCGCCCGGTTGTCGGGCTCGAGGCGCACCGGCTGCGCCTGGGCCACGGCCTCGGCGGCGTAGCGCAGGCGGCGCGCGGCCTTCCGCACCTCGTGCAGGGCAGGTTCGGGCGCATCCGCCCCGGCCACGGCATCGACGCGCTTCGCGAGCGTGCGCACGGCCCCGGCGAGGTCGCGCCGGATCTCGGCCGCGGCCGGGCGGTCGGCCTTCGGTCCGAACGGCGGCCACTCCGCAAACGCGTCCAGGGCATCCAGCGTCCGGTAGTACCGGGCGCTCAGCAGGTAGCCGCGCACGCCGTCGAGGGCCTCCGCGTGCTCCCGCCGCGCTCCCCCGACGAGACGAATGTCGGCGTCCGTCGTGGAGTGCGGGGCGGCGGCGGCGAGCTCGGCGGCCAGCCTGGCGCCGCGAACCTCGACGTCCCGCACGCGGCCCAGCTCGATTCCGAGGTGCTTGAGTTCGAAGCGCAGCTCGGTGACGGCGGTCTTCTCGAACAGGCGGCCGTAGACCGCGAGCACGCTGCGCAGCCGGCGCACCGTCGTGCGCATCTTGTGCACGGCGTCGGGCGCATCCGCTCGCGCCAGGGGATCGTTGGCGATCAGGGTGGCGGTGAGGTCGCGCAGTGCTCCCACGACGATCACGGCCGCGGACTCGGGGTCCAGCAGAGCGGGCGAGGGCAGCAGGCCCGGCAGCACCGGGCTCACGGCAAGGTCTGTGAGCGAGTCGACGCCCACCGCACGGGCGATCTTTGCCACGCTGGCCGACGGATGCGCACCCGCCGCCGACAGGGTCGCCTCGATGGCGTCGAGCAGGCGGGTGCGTTCCTTGCGGGTGTCGGGAGCACCAGCCAGCAGCTCTACCTCCCACTCCCGCCACTTGCGGTAGGTGCCGCCGCGGGCATCGGAGGCCGCGACCTCGTCGTCGGCGACCTCGGCGAGAGGTTCGGCGTCGGGGCCCAGTAGGTGTGTCGTCGTACGCACTGTCGAGATGCGGGCCAACGGCGTGAGCGCCCGGTCGCGCACGATGGCGCGCACCGGCTCGAGCACCTCGTCGGGCACTGTACCGGCGTCGTCGGGCTCTCCGGTCTGGCCGGTCTCGCCGATGTCGAGGGGCCAGTGCACTTCGGTGCGACCTTCGTCGGCGGGGGTCTTCAGATGCCACCCGGCGTCGCCGCCGCCCTCCCGGCGACGCAGCACAATGCGGTGGCGTGCGAGGTCCCTGGTGTCGGTGTCGTAGTACACCGCCGTCAGGGTGAACGGGTCGTGCGTCTCGACGGCCGTGACTCCGCGGATGCCCCGGAGTGGAGGCACCTGGCTGCCGTCGACGACGTCATACTTGCGTTCGATCTCGGTCTGTTCGCGCCCAGTCATGATTACTGTCTACTACCTTGGATGGATACGGCGGAGCAACATCGCCGTGTCAGACACGTATTGGGGGACACGATGACGGCGACAGAACCAGAGATCGGTGAGCCGCGCTGGCATGCCGATCCGCAAGGCGGACCTGGCCTGCGCTGGTGGGACGGCACCCAGTGGACGTCGGCTGTGATGGGCCCGGCCGAGCTGGGTCCCCCGGTGCAACAGCCGTTGCCGGAAGGAACTCCGGTCTATACCGCGAGTCTGTGGGCGATCGTCTTCCTGCCCCTGCTGGCGACAGCGGTGTTGCTGTCGATGCCGCTCCGGTTGTTCCCGGCCGACTTCGACCCCACCGCTGAACCGTTCGTGCCGCCGGTGGACCTGTCGGGCCTTGTTCGGAATCTTCTGAGCGTGGCTATCTACGCCGCATCCGTGGGGTTGGCGTTCGCCGACCGGCGAGCGTTGGAGCGTGCCGGATACGTGCGCCCGTTCCACTGGGCCTGGTCGTTCCTGTCTCCGCCCGTCTACATCGTCGGCCGGTCGATCATCGTCCAGCGCCGCATCGGACGCGGGCTCACGCCCATCTGGGTCTGGCTGGGTGTGGCCGTCATCGGACTCGTGGCCACCCTCAGCCGCACGGCAGAGCTCTTCAGCTCTGTCTTGGGGTGACCTAACCCTCCAGCGGGGCGAGCGAGAAGACGACTCCGTGGTCGTGCAGCTCGATGCGCAGACGGTCAAGGCTCGGCACGACGAGGTCGGCGTCGAGTTCCTCGGCCGAGTGGGTGCCGACGACTCCGATGGTGGCGCATCCAGCAGCTCGACCTGCGGCCAGGCCGGCCGGCGCGTCTTCGATCACCACGCACTGGCGGGCGTCGAGGCCGAGCCGGTCGGCCGCTTCCAGGAAGGGGTCCGGGGCGGGCTTGCCCTTGACGGTGTCATCGATCGTGACCACGGTGGCGGGTGTGTTGAAGCCCGTGGCGGTCAGGCGCACGTGGCAGAGGTCCCGGCTGCACGAGGTGACGATGGCACGCCGGCCTTCCGGGATGCTCGCCATCAGTTCGGCGGCGCCGGGCAGGATGGTGATGTCGTCGGTGTCGCTCAGCTCAAGCTCGGTGACCCGGCGGATGGAGGATTCAACCTTGTCGGCGGACACGAGGTCGGCCACCATCTCCCGGGCCGGACGCCCGTGCTGCACGCCGGAGAAGAGTGCGCCGAAGCCCATCTCGTCGGCCCAGCGCTGCCATGACCGGTTCACGGCCTTGGTCGAGTCGACGAGGGTGCCATCCATGTCGAACAACACGCCCTGGAAGACGCGGCCCAGGACCGTGCGGGGGTCTGCGATGGCATCGGGATCCGCGTCGGGGTCTGCGCCTGCGCCTGCTCCCGCTTCCGCGTCAGAGGCAGGATCGGCCTGAGGGACGGCCTTGAGCACCGAACGGAGAACGGACTCGATGTCGGCTTCACCCGAGGTCTCAGTGCTGGTGGCCGGTGCGCTCTCGGGGGTCGACATGGTGATCCTGATTCCGGAGCACGGTTGTGGTCAGCACCCCGCGGATGCGAACATGCCCCTCATTCGACCCTAACGAAGCCATTCCCGAGCCGGTAATCGACGCGGTATCCGCTTGGTCGAGCACGCCGGCACCGCTGGTCGAGCACGCCGGCACCGCTGGTCGAGCACGCCGGCACCGGCGGTCGAGCGTGTAGAGACCCGCTGGCTACGCATCCCGAGTCCCGGTGGTCGAGCTTGTCGAGACCCGGTGGCGACGCATCCCGAGTCCCGGTGGTCGAACTTGTCGAGACCCGCTGGCGACGCATCCCGAGTCCCGGTGGTCGAGCTTGTCGAGACCCGGTGGGTCATTCCGTGTTCGGTGGTTTTCGGGTGTTGGGGTCGTGGGCGCGGTGTTGGTTGGGTCGTCGCCATGTTCCGGTCGGGTCGATCCAGTGCGGTGCTTTCACCTGCGGTATCCCGTTGACCATGCGGATCTTCCACCCGGAGGTGTTGATGGTGTGGTGGTGGTACCAGCAGAGCAACACTCCGTTGTCGATGTCGGTGCGGCCGCCTTGTTCCCAGGGGATGACGTGGTGGATTTCGGTCCATTGGGGTGGGCAGGTGCAGCCGGGGGTGATGCAGCCGCCATCCCGGGCGGTGATGGCGCGGCGTTGCAGGGGGCTGAAGCAGCGGGCTTTGTTGCCCAGGGCGAGGACGGCGCCGTTGCCGCCGAAGAACACGGGCCGGATGCCACCGTTGTCGACCATCTGATTGATTGTTTTCATCGACAGGGGTGCGTCGACGCCGTCGATCCAGCCGACGCCGATGCCGGCGAGGAGGTCTGCGGCACTCACGTGCACCATCACCGTTGGCGGCATCCCGCCCAGGGTGGGGGTGCGGGGGTCTTGGGCGACTTGGGTGAGGATGCCGCGGAGGATGTCGGCTCGTTTCTCGCCGCCGCTGCGTTCGTCGAGGATCTCCCCGGGCACGAGTTCGCCGGCTTCGATGCGTTCCTGTTCCTCGGCGGAGGGGAACCGGGGTGCGGTGCGGGCGGACTGATAGGTGTTGAAGAGGGTTTGGATGATGCCTTTGAGCTCCGGCGTCACGCCGCCGCGGAGGGGGTAGAGGCCGTTGCGGATCCCGCCGAAGGAGAACGTCGACTTCGCCTCGAGGACCTCCTCGTTGGGGGCGAGACCGTCCGGGTTCAGGGCCGCCTGCCACTGCAGCGCCATGTCGCGAAGCGCGTCAGCGGGGTAGGCGAACCCGTCCGAGTCACCCAACGGGGCGATCGGGCCCGTCATCGCCGCCTCACCAACGTCGTCGGCGTCGCCGGCAGCCCGGGTTCGGCCATAGACGGAGCCGGTGGCCGATTCGACCAGGCCCGCCTCGGCCGCCTCAACATCGGCCGGGTTCGCGTCGAAGCGACCGTGGACCTTGTAATCGGCCAGGCCCTTCACGATCTCCTCCGCCGCGTCCAGACCGAGTTCCCCGTCGGCCAGGGCCGCGGCGACGGTCGGGAACACGGGGTCCAGGACGGTGCCGCCCATCATGCGTGGAGCGATCTTCTCGCCCAACCGCACCCGCCGTTTCATCTCCTGCCCCGACGCCCCGGTCAACCGGGTCAACAAATCCGTGTGGTGCGACGCGCCGAGCTTCCACGCCAACGAGTCCCGGCCCAACCCCGTCCGAGCCCGGTAATCCACCACCGTCGCCGTGGTCACCCGGGCCAGATCGGCCGGCCGGCCGACCTTCTCGGTCATCTGCGTCAAGGCGACCAGCTCCGCGTCGTTGAGCCCGTCAACATCGATCGAGCCCATCACCTCCTGCACCACCGCGGCGGCTTCGGACAGGAGCTGCAGTTTCTCCCCGAACTCACCGGTGTGAGCGCGCTGCACCGCGGGGAGGTCTGCGGGGTCCCGCCATGTGGGTTGCGGGGCACCGCGTCGACCCGGGCGAGGAGTCACAGGTTCCGACTGATCACTCTCGATGCCGTCCGCGCCTGCCGACTCGGCGGCGGCACGCCTGGCTGCTCTTCCGACGGCTGGGTCGCCTGCTGAGGACGAGTCATCCGGCGTGTCGGTGGCTGCGTTTACGCTCGAGTCAGCGGCGACGTCGAAGGAGACAGGAACCGGACCGGCCAGGCTGGTGTTCCAGTCCTGCGGAGTACTGCCGGTGGGAGTGCCTCCCAGCGGTGCGGTGGAGCCGTTTACGAGCTCTTCGTCCATACCCCTATTCTCCCACGAATCAGAGAATATTGTGAGGAAATGTCAAGTTATCAACAAGGGAATCTCGAGAATATTTGCGCCGGAGTCATTGCAGGTTCATAGAGGTTTCTAAGGGGATCTCGACAGGCTCGATCAGCGATCGGGCGCGGTGGACAGCAGGGCGCGGGATCTCGACAGGCTCGATCAACGATCGGGGCACGGTGGACAGCAGGTTACGGGATCTCGACAGGCTCGATCAACGACGTGGGCGCGGCGGACAGCAGGGCGCGGGATCTCGACAGGCTCGATCAACGATCGGGGCACGGTGGACAGCAGGTCGCGGGATCTCGACAGGCTCGATCGACGATCGGGGCACGGTGGACAGCGGGGCGCGGGATCTCGACAGGCTCGATCAACGATCGGTGCACGGTGGACAGCAGGTTGCGGGATCTCGACAGGCTCGATCGGCGATCGGGGGCGCTGGACAGCAGGGCGCGGGATCTCGACAGGCTCGATCTGCGATCGGGGCGCGGCGGACAGCAGGGCGCGGGATCTCGACAGGCTCGATCGACGATCGGGGCACGGTGGACAGCAGGGCGCGGGAGCTCGACGGGCGACGGACTCGTTCAGCGACACGGGTGCGGTGGACAGCAGGTTGCGGGATCTCGTCGGGGTCGACCGGCGACCGGGCACGGGTGGAACTACGTGTGGGAAAGGCTAGGTGGCCTCCGCGTAGCGCTGGTACGCCGCTGCGGCGAGCGCCGTGGCCCCGGACAGGCCGGCCTCGACCGGTGACGTCACGGTGAGCCAGGTGCCGTCCGCCATCAGGGTGACCTGGCACTGGTCATCCCCGCACCCTGCCAACGCCTCAACCCCGGATGCCGGCCATTCGGCATCCGGCTCCCCCGAGAGATCCACTGACTGCATCGGAACGGTGGAGGGGATTGCGTCGGGCGGAGTGGCCGCCCAGAGTCCGCCCGCACCGGGAAGGATTGTGAGCGCGACTCCACTCGCAACAGACTCCCCCGACCACCCGCAACTGACGAGCCCGCCGTGTACCCATGCAGCGACGTGCTGCGATTTCCGGTCGTCGAGCACCAGCAGGTCGCCGCCGGTCGCATCGCCGAGCGCTCCCGTCTCATTGAGGTCGTGCGGGCTGAGAAGCGCTCCGCACTCCGGGCGGGACGTTGGAGCCTTCTGCTCGAACTTCAGAGAGCGGAGCGAGTCCACGACCCCGCCGGCGTAGGGCAGGAAGGCGTCCGGGTCCAGATCGGGAGATGCGACGGAGATGGAGATCCACGAGGAGCCGATGAGCACCTCTGCGCGGCAGCCCTCCCATTCGCCATCCCGGCAGGCGGAGTAAGCCTCGTCGCCGAGAGCGGCGGGCTGCATGTTCCGCAACCCGTCGTTCACGTCGGGCTCGACCAGGCCGAACTCGGATGCACCGTTCGGCAACACCGACACACGCACCTCAGGACCACCCTCTTCTGCGGCCGACCCGATGTAGCGGCAGTGCTGCTCCCCAGCCAGGCGCAGAGCCGGCGCTGCCATGGCCCCGGCCACAGCCCCAGGATAGGCAGTGACAGTCACGGGTGGATCCTGCTGATCCACGACCTCGGCCACCGGAAGGCCCAGAACGCCCGCCGCGGCGTCGAGAGGCACGTACATGCCGCAATTGATGAGGACGACCTCATCGCCCACACCGGCACTGTAGGTCGCTTCAGCCGCCGCTGTCGCCACCCCACTGGGGCCGACCACCGGGCTTGCCGCGCATCCGGCCAGCAGCATCAGCATCGCCGCGACCCCCGTCGCTCGAGCCCGCAACCGGCGCCCCTGCCTCACTGCCCGCACCCCGATACCGCTCGCACTTCGGCCACCGCGCGCACCCCGGTCACCGCACGTATCCCATCACTGCATCCATCCCGTTGCCCCCTTGCCGGTGTTGCTTCAACTTCACCCTACGGCTCGCTCCCCGACGCAGGCCGACGAGCGGTACCCCCCGAACAGGGCCCGCATGCCCGCGTACAGAACCTGTCCCGGCACACGGGACATGCCCACACCGGATGGCTACGCTGAAGGAATGAATCTTCCTCCCCTCGCCGCCCAGAAGCCCACCCGGCGCATCCACCACAACGATGTGTACGTCGATAACTACGAGTGGCTGCGCGACAAGGAGGCCCCCGAGGTGATCGCCCACCTCGAGGCCGAGAACGCCTACACGGATGCCCGCACCGCCCACTTGGAGCTGCTGCAGGAGCAGATCTTCGAGGAGATCAAGGACCGCACCCAGGAGACCGACCTCAGCGTTCCCGTGCGCCGCGGGCAGTGGTGGCACTACACCCGCTCGGTCGAGGGCATGGAGTACGGCATCCACTGCCGCGCGCCCATCAGCGGCCCGGACGACTGGGCTCCCCCGGTGATCGAGCCTGTCGCCGGCACTGCGGACGCCGCCTCGGGCCAGACCGCCCAGGCCGCCGGCCTGCCCGGTGAGCAGGTACTCCTCGACGACAACGCCGAAGCCGCCGAGCTCGACTTCTACTCGCTGGGGTCCTTCGACGTGAGCGACGACGGTACCGCGCTGCTCTACGCCGTCGACGCGGAGGGCGACGAGCGGTACACCGTGCGGATCCGCATCATCGCCACCGGCGAGAACCTCGCCGACGAGATCCCCAACACCAGCGCCGGCGCGCTCTTCGATCCCACCGGCCGCTACGTCTTCTACACGACGGTCGACGACGCGTGGCGCCCCGACACCGTGTGGCGTCACGAGGTCGGCACCCCGGCCGACACCGATGTGAAGGTCTTCACCGAGCCCGACGAGCGCTTCTGGGTGGGCGTGGGCCGCTCACGCAGCAACCGCTACCTCATGATCGAGGCAGGCTCCAGCGTCACCAGCGAGACCTACCTGCTCGACGCCGCCGACCCCACCGGCGAGTTCACCGTCGTGTGGCCACGCCGTGACAACGTCGAGTACGACGTGGAGCACGCCGTCATCGACGGCGAGGACCGCCTGCTGATCGTGCACAACGACAACGCCGTGAACTTCGAGCTCGTCAGCGTGGCCGCGGGCGACCCGCAGGGCGACAAGCGCGTGGTGCTGCCGCATAACGACCGCATCCGCCTCGAGAGCGTCGACGCGTTCAGGGACTTCGTTGTCGTGGAGTACCGCAAGGACGGCCTCACCCAGGTTGCCTACGCCACCAAGCGCGGCGGCGGACTCACCGAGCTGAGCTTCGACGAGGCGCTCTACTCGGTGGGTATCGGCAGCAACCCGGAGTGGAACCAGCCGACCATCCGGCTCGGCTACACGAGCTTCGTGACCCCGTCCACCGTGTACGACTACGTCGTCGCCACGGGAGAGCTGCGCCTGCTCAAGCAGCAGCCGGTGCTCGGCCACTACGACCCCAGCCTGTTCGAGCAGCGGCGCGAATGGGCCGTGGCAGCCGACGGCACCCGGGTGCCCATCTCGATCGTCTACCGCACCGACCTCGTCGCCCCCGGCACCCCGGCGCCCACCCTGCTCTACGGCTACGGCTCGTACGAGATCAGCATCGACCCGTCGTTCAGCATCGCGAGGCTCAGCCTGCTCGACCGGGGCATGGTCTTCGCCGTCGCCCACGTGCGCGGCGGCGGCGAGCTCGGCCGAAAGTGGTACGAGAGCGGCAAGACCCACCGAAAGCGCAACTCGTTCACCGACTTCATCGCCTGCGCCGAGCACCTCATCGACTGCGGCTACACCTCCCCCGACCGGCTCGTCGCCGAGGGACGCAGCGCCGGCGGCCTGCTGATGGGCGCCGTCGCCAACCTGGCCCCTGCCCTGTTCTCCGGCATCCTGGCCGGTGTGCCGTTCGTGGACCCACTCACCTCCATCCTCGACCCGAGCCTGCCGCTCACCGTGATCGAGTGGGACGAGTGGGGCGACCCGCTGCACGACGCCGAGGTGTACTCCTACATGAAGTCGTACTCCCCGCTCGAGAATGTGCACCAGACGCACTACCCGCGCATCCTCGCCGTCACTAGCCTCAATGACACCCGAGTGCTCTATGTCGAACCGGCCAAGTGGGTGGCCCGGCTGCGTGAAGTAGGTGCGGATGCCCTGCTCAAGACCGAAATGTCGGCCGGCCATGGCGGCGTATCCGGCCGTTACGCCGGTTGGCGCGAGCGGGCGTTCGACTACGCGTGGATCGTCGACGCGGCGGGCGCGCATCCGTCTGGAGAGGGCGAGTTGGCCGCCCTCGGCGCTGACGGCAGCACCGAGGCGTAGGAGCCCGAATTATTCGTTGGGGCGACGGGCCCATCGACCCTGGTTCACGGCGGTCAGCTTGCCAGTAAAGTGAGCTGATCGCCCAGCACCGCTGGAATGGCGGGAGCTCCCAGAGGCTCACCTGACGCGACGGAGAGTGTGCCGAGGGGAGCATGGGTGTGAAGCTCGCTTCCCTGACCGCCGGACGGCACCCCGCCCTGTCGCGCACCGATGTGGTGGTGCTGTGCGGCATAGCCCTGGTGCTCGTGGCCAACCTCGTGGGCCTGTCGCTGCACGGCGACGGTTTCAACATCATCGTCGACGGCTGGATGGCGCTGCTCAGCGACTGGGCAGCCGTCGTTCTCGTCTGGCTGGCCGTGCAGCGCGGCACGCCCAGGCGAGCGGACGTCGTCCTCGCCGCCGCGGCTGTGACCGCGCTGGCCGTGGGCGACACCGCCTACCGGCTGCTCCCGGCAGCCTCCGCCGGCGACGTGGTTCCGACTCTCTCGGACGGCGCCTACCTGACCTTCTACCTCCTGATGCTCGGCGTTGTCGCGGTGCTCGCCCACCGGTCACTGCGGAAACAGGCCTGGCCGGTGCTCCTCACCAGCGCCGTCGGCGCCCTCGGTGCCTCCTCGGTGCTGGCTGTGCTGCTCAGCCCGGCCCTGGACGGCGCCAGTGGCGCGCCGCTCTCGGCGCCCATCGTGCTGAGCATCGCCTTCCCCGTGCTCGACCTGCTGCTCATCGCCGCTCTGGCCGGGATCGCCGCCACGCCCGTACGGGTGCTGGGCCGGTCTGGCCTGCTGCTGGTGGCGGGGCTGATTCTCTTCGCCACGGCCGATGTGGTCTACGCCCAGCGGGTGCAGCTCGACCCCGTTCTCATCGGCACCGCCCTGAACGGCGCGTGGGCCGTGGGCTTCGCCCTCATCACGGTGTGGGTGCTCGTGACAGCCCGCACCCGCCGCCGGCCGGACCACACCACGGTGACCTCCGCATCCGACGCCTCGGCCTACGCCGCCACGGCCATCGCCGCCCCGCTCGTGGCCACCGCCGCCGGCCTGGTCGTGCTCCTCGTCGCCAGCCAGACCGAGGTCTCGGTTCTGGCCGTGAGCCTGGCCGGCAGCGCGCTGGCCCTCGCCGCGATCCCGCTGGCCTTCCGGCACCGCCTCCTGCACTCCCTGTCGCGCACTGACGAGCTCACCGGCCTGCCCAACCGCCGGGCCCTGGCGATGGACGTCGCCACCCGGCTCCGTGCCGTCGACGCGCGCCCCAGCGCCCTCCTGGTGCTCGACCTCGACAGGTTCAAGGAGGTCAACGACAGCCTCGGCCACGAGGCCGGCGACCGCTTGATCGAACGCATCAGCGCCCGCCTCACCGGCGCCCTGCAGGCCGGCGACCTGCTCGCCCGGCTCGGCGGCGACGAGTTCGCCGTGCACCTGCACCACGCCGACCGAATGCGCGCCACGGCCATGGCCCGCCGGCTCCGCGCGGTCACGGCCCGTCCCATCGTGATCGACGGCCTGAGCCTGGAGCTCGGCCTGAGCATCGGCATCGCGCTTTCCCCCGAGCACGGCTCCGACCTCAGCGGGCTGCTGCGCAAGGCCGACATGGCCATGTACTCCGCCAAAGCCACCCGGATGGGCCAGCGCATCTACTCCGAGGGCGACGACAGCAACGACGGGGCCCGGCTGCGCACCCTGCACGAGCTGCGCATCGCCCTGACCGACGACCAGCTCGTGCTGCACTATCAGCCCAAGGTGGACCTGGCCACGGACACGGTGCCCGGCGTGGAGGCCCTGGTGCGCTGGAACCATCCCACCCGCGGCCTGCTGTACCCGGCCGACTTCCTCGACGTTGCCGAGAACGGCGGCCTCATGCGCACGCTCACCCGGGTGGTGCTCGAACTCGCGCTCGACCAGGCCGCCGTCTGGCAGGCGCAGGGACGCGAGCTGACCGTCGCGGTGAACCTATCCTCCCGGTCTCTCGCCGACTACCAACTCGCCGGGGTGGTCACGCGGATGCTCACGGCCAGGGGGCTGCCCGGCTCCGCGCTCATGCTCGAGGTGACCGAAGAGTTCCTGCTCGTGGACCGTGACCGGGCCCGGAACATCCTGATGCGCCTGCGCAGCGCGGGCGTGCTCATCGCCGTCGACGACTTCGGCACCGGGTACAGTTCGCTGGCCTACCTGCGTGACCTGCCCATCGACGAGCTCAAGCTCGACCAGTCCTTTGTCATCCCGATGCTCGACGACGATCGAGCCTCAGCGCTGGTGGCCTCCTCGATTCACCTGGGCCACAGCCTCGGCATGCGCATCGTGGCGGAGGGCGTGGAGACCGCGGAGGTTCTCGACCAGCTGGCGCACTTCGACTGCGACATGGCGCAGGGCTATTTCGTGTCGCGCCCGGTCGCCGCGAACCAGCTGGAGCGCTGGCTCGACGACCGCGCGGTGCTCCCGATCGACGTTCCCGCCGGCCGCTGACCGCCTATCCCGCCCGGGCCGGGCGGAATAGAGTGACCGCGAAGCGAAGGAGCAGATCATGCAGATCGACCGCATCGAACTTGAACCACGCACCATGCTGGGCCTGCACGAGACGGTCAAGATGGCCGACCTCACCGACTATTTCATGCGAGCGTTCGAGGCGTCGGCCGCTGAGCTCGCCCAGCAAGGCCTCGCCCCGGCCGGGCCGCCGCTGGCGCTGTACCACGGCATGCCGACCGACACCGTAGACGTCACGGCCGGGTTCCCGGTGGCCGGGCCCGCCCACGGCGCCGGCGACGTCGTGGTCACGGACCTGCCCGTCGGCGAGGCCGTCACGAGCATCTACACCGGCCCCTACGACGGGATGACCCGCACCTACGACGAGATCGCCGTCTGGTTGCGCGAGCACGACCTGGCGACGGGCGCCGACATGTGGGAGGAATACCTGACCGGACCCGACGCCGACCCGGACCCGGCCACCTGGCAGACCCGGATCGTGCTGCCGCTCGCCTGAGCGGATGCGAGGCTTCGCCGTCGCGGGGATGTCGGCGGCTGCGTGAGAACATGGAGCCATGCCGCCGCCCCTCCAGCCTCCCCGCCGGGCGGCCGGCGCATCCGACTGGAAGGCGGCCGTCGCTGCCCTCAGCGGCGGCCTGACCGCGGACGCGCCGGCGCCCGACACCGTCGCCGACTCCCCCGAGGCCCGCACGACAATGGGCCTACTCTTCGAGCTGCGGGAGCAGACCCCGCGCAGCGCCGACCGCTGGCGCGGCGCGACGGCCGTGCGAGCGTCCGCCACCCGGCCCCGCGCCGGCGCCTACCGGCTCGGCGTGCGTCCGGTGCTGCGCAGCGACTCGGGCAAATGGGTCAAGTCCACCATCACGTGGAGCAACGTGGGCTACCAGCTCAACCGGCTCAACCTCAACGTGGAACAGCACCGCTGGTTCTGCCAGTTCGTGCCGCTGCACCGGGTCGACCGTCCGGTCTACAACGGCCAGGACACCGAGTGGCTCTACCTTGACGAGTTCGAGAGCCCGCTGCTCTGGCACCTGCTGGCCGAGGCGGTCCGCCTGGGCATCGGCCTGGCGGGCAGCCACAAAGACGCCCAGGTCACCGTGGGCACCACCGCGACGGTGCAGCTCGACGCCGCCCTGACCTCCACGGCCCTGACCCTCTCCCCCGTGCTCACCATCGACGGCCGGGCGCATCCGGTGGGCGACGCCGGCAGCATCGGCGCCCACGGCGTGTACACCTATGCGCTCGGCGCCAACCCGGCCATCGTGCTTGCGCCCAGCGCGGCCCCGCTCAGCGCCGAACAGCGCACCCTGCTCGGATCCGCCGGGCCCTCCGGCCTGGTCGTGCCGGCCGGCGAGGTCGACGAGTTCCTGCGCGGGTACTACCCCACCCTCCGCCGCGGCGTGCCGGTGACGAGCACGGATGCCTCCATCGAGTTCCCGCCCCCGCCTCCGCCCGTGCTTGTGCACACCGTGAGCTTCGAGCCCAAGCAGGCCGTGCGCCTGGACTGGCAGTGGCAGGGCGACCGTGACGAAGAAGCCGAGACCGAACTGCTGGGCCGTGTGGCCGACGCCGTTCCCGGCCTGCCGGCGCCGGCCGACCCGGACGCCCCCACCGTGACGCTGACCGGCCTGCCCGCCGCCGAGTACACCGACAAGTCCCTCCCCAGGCTCGGCGAGGTGGCCGGGCTGCGCGTGGACCTGGTCGGCGCCAAGCCGGACTACCGCGAGCTCACCGCCACCCCGCAGCTGATCGTGACCACTGTGGAGACCGAGAAACGCGACTGGTTCGACCTCGGCGTGCTCGTGAAGATCGACGGCCGCAGCATCCCGTTCGACCCCATCTTTCGGGCCCTCGCCAAGGGCCGCAAGAAGCTGCTGCTGGTCGACAACAGCTACCTCTCGCTCACCCAGCCCGTGTTCGACCGCTTGCGCGACCTCATCGACGAGGCCAGGGCGCTGCAGGAATGGGAGACCGGCCTGCGGATCAACCGACACCAGGCCAGTCTGTGGTCGGACTTCGAGGACCTCGCCGACGAGACCGAACAGGCCGTCTCCTGGCGGGCGGCCGTGGGCGGGCTACTGCGGCTCGAGCGCGCCGACACGGAGGCGGCGGGTGAAGCTGATGCGGCTGATGCAGCGGCGCTGCCCGGCGCCACGCCCCTGCCTGCCGGGCTGAACGCCACCCTGCGCCCCTACCAGGTGGCTGGATTCGAGTGGCTGGCGTTCCTCTGGGACCACGGACTCGGCGGCATCCTGGCCGACGACATGGGACTCGGCAAGACCCTGCAGACCCTCGCGCTGCTCAGCCACGCCGTGCAGCAGTCGGCGGGCCCCCAGACCGGCTCCTCAGTGTCCGCGGGCTCTCTACCGCACGGTCCGTTCCTCATCGTGGCGCCCACCTCGGTGGTCTCCAACTGGCTCACCGAGGCCGCCCGGTTCACTCCGAACCTGCGGGTCGGGTCGGTGTCGAGCACCCAGGCCACCAGCGGACGTCCCCTGGCCGAGCAGGCGGAGGGGCTCGACGTGCTCGTCACGTCCTACGCCCTGTTCCGGCTTGACGCCCCGGCCTACCAGGCCCACGGCTGGGCGGGCCTGATCCTCGACGAGGCGCAGTTCGTGAAGAACCGCACCTCGCAGCTGCACCGCGCGGCCCGCGACCTCGACGTGCCGTTCAAGCTGGCCGTGACCGGCACGCCCATGGAGAACAACCTGCTCGAGCTCTGGGCGCTGTTCTCGATCGTCGCGCCGGGCCTGTTCCCCTCGGCCCGCCGGTTCACCGAGGAGTACCTGCGCCCGGCCGAGCGCAAGGTGCGCTCCCAGGGCGAACTGATCGAGCGGCTGCGGCGCCGCATCCGCCCGCTCATGCTGCGCCGAACCAAGGATGTCGTGGCCCGCGACCTGCCGGCGAAGCAGGAGCAGGTGCTGCGCGTGGAGCTCGACCCGCGCCACCGGGAGATCTACGACACGTTCCTGCAGCGGGAGCGCCAGAAGCTGCTCGGGCTCATGGAGGACCTCGAGGCCAACCGGTTCATCGTGTTCCGGTCGATCACGCTGCTGCGCATGCTGAGCCTGGATGCATCGCTGGTCGACGACGAGTACGCCGACGTGCCCTCGAGCAAGCTCGACGCGCTGATCGAGCAGCTCGACGAGGTGGTCGCCGAGGGCCACCGGGCACTCATATTCAGCCAGTTCACCTCGTATCTGGCCCTGGCCGCGGCGCGGCTGGAGAAACGAGGCATCCGGTACAGCTACCTCGACGGCGGCACCACCGACCGCCCTGCCGTCATCGACGAGTTCAAGACCGGGGACGCCCCGGTGTTCCTGATCAGCCTCAAGGCCGGCGGCTTCGGTCTCAACCTCACCGAGGCCGACTACGTGTTCCTGCTCGACCCCTGGTGGAACCCGGCCAGCGAGTCCCAGGCCATCGACCGCACCCACCGGATCGGCCAGACCAAGAACGTGATGGTGTACCGACTCGTGGCCGCCGACACCATCGAGGAGAAGGTGATGGCGCTCAAGGACAGCAAGGCCAAGCTCGTGCAGGCCGTGCTCGACGACGATGCAGTTTTCGCGCAGTCGCTCACGGCCGACGACATCCGAGGCCTCCTCGAGCCCTAGTCCCCCGGGTGGTGGGGAGGGCTACTTGACCAAGGCGAAGCCGCCGGTCCAGTTGATGGCGCCACCGGCGGCGAGAGTGAGCTGCAGGAAGCCGAGGGCCTCGAGCTCCCGGGCGCGCTTGAGGGCTCCGGCGTCGATCGCGGCCACGCCACCGGCGGTGATCACGGCGATCAGGGCCTCCTTGGCGGATGCGTCATCGCCGGCGACCAGCACCGTGGTGGGCACGGCGCCGCCGACGGAACCGGTGGCGAGGGTCGCGGCGAAGGTGGTGTTGAACGCCTTGAGCACGCGGGCGCCCGGAACCGTCTCGGCGATGACCTGCGCGGCCGAGCCGTCGGCCGGCACGACCAGTGAGTCGAAGGTGGCGAAGTCGAGCGGGTTGGTGATGTCCACGACGATCTTGCCGTCGAGCTGGCCCGCGTACTGGGCGAGCACACCGGCGACGGCCGGATAGGGCAGGGCGAGGACGACGATGTCGCCGGTGAGGACGTCTCCGGCCGCGCCCGACACGACGGTGGACCCAGCATTGGCCGCGGCTGCGGCGGTCTTCTCGGCGTCCTGCGCGAGAAGCTGCACGGTTGCTCCTCCCGTGGCCGCGATCGCTGCGATGGCCGTGCCCATGTTGCCTGCTCCGATGATGCTGACGCTCGTCATGAGGTGCTCCTTCTCGCCTTCCGGCGATTCATTAGTTGTTGATACAAGTAATGTACCGCACATTACTTGTCGCGTCAACCAAACAGTGTGGACATTGGCTAAGCTGGAGTCATGGACACGAACGAGACAGACACCGTGCAGGGACTCAACCAGGCTCAATTGCAGGCCTGGATGCGTTTTGTCGCCGTCGTCGAACTCGTCCCCGGTCTGCTGGACTCCCAGTTGCAGCGCGACTCCGACCTCAGCCACTTCGAGTACTACGTGCTCGCGATGCTCTCCGAGGCGCCCAACCGCACCCTGCGGATGACCGGGCTCTCGTCGATGACCAACTCCAGCCTCCCGCGCCTCTCCCACGTGGTGCGCCGTCTCGAGGAGCGCGGCCTGGTGCAGCGCAGCCCGTGCCCGACCGACCGCCGGGCCACGAACGCCTCACTCACCGCGGAGGGCTGGGCCGTCGTGCAGGAGGCTGCCCCCGGGCACATCCGCACGGTGCGGGAGAACGTGATCGACCCGCTCACCGACGAACAGGTAGCCCAGCTCAACGCCATCTCCAAC